>JBCCPK010000001.1 GCA_039024915.1 Pseudomonadota bacterium | reverse complement strand
GCGGTGACGGTGGCCGAGAATGATGGGTTGGTTGCCGCGGTCCCGATTGTCGGCGAGCAGGTCTCCCAGGCCGTTGAGACGGTCGCGCCCGCGACGAGTTGGCTGGCTAGCAACCTCGGTCTGGCGCTCGTGCTGTTCGGCATCGCAGCTGCCGTCATCGCCTGGCAGATCAAGCGGCGCCGTCTGCATGATGCCAAGACCTGGAGGCATATCGCCTGATGGACTTCGGATTCTTTCTCACAAGCCTTGGCCTCGGCTTTGCCGCAGGCGTTCTAGCTGTCCTTTTCTTCCTCAAATTTCAGGGTGTGCCGTGACCATCTGGACGCCGTTATTCTTGCTGGCTCTGGCCCAATGGGCCAGCCGCGATCTTTTTCCAAGCTACCTCGCGCTCTGGTTCTGCGTGCCCAGGGCCGCAAAGTCCGAGGAGCGCTGATGTATCCGTATCTGCAACTCGTGCGGCCCGAAACCGCGCAGCCGGTATCGCTTGCGACCGACACACGCGAAGACCGGTTGCCTGTCACCGATCTGGGCGCTGAGCTGATGTCGCTGCCGATAGGCGCTCTGATCGGCGCGTTGCTCGGCCTGTTTGCAGTATGGCTCTATCAGAGGGCGCGCTGATGGCTTGGCTTGCGTCTTTCTTCGCGCCGGTTCTTGGGCCGTTAGGAGCGCTGTTAAGGCTGCTGGCGCCTGATGTTGTCGGCCGGGTGCTCGATACGCTGGACAAGCGGACCGACGCCCAGACCGAGAGCGCTAAGCTCAAGACCCGAGTTATCGAGCGCGCGATCGACGCGCAGACCGACCGGCTGCGAATCCACGCGGCCATGCCGTGGTGGCATCCGATGATGATCATCGGATACGCGGTCGCGTTTCTGATCGTGAAGCTGATCGTCTGGGACACTGCTCTCGGCCTCGGTTCAACACCGAACCCCGGCGCGGTGGTGCTTGAACTCATGGATACCGTGGTGATGTTCTACTTCGGAGCGGCGGGGGCGATCGGTGTCGCCTCGGTGATCGCCTCAGTCATTGGAGGGCGCCGATGAATCGTTTTCGCCAATGGGCGCCGCGCGTGTTCGGCCGGTTCTTTCATGACACGGCGAGTCTAGTCGAGCTGTTCTCGTCGCTGTGCCTTCTGGGCTGGTCGCTCTTCGTCGGGTTCAACGCCGAGATCCTGTCGCGCGACAGCTATCAGTCGTTCGGCCTTCTTCCGGCAGGCGCCTGGGTCAGTCTGTTTGCCTTAACCGGCCTCGCCCAGGTGAGCGCGGCGGTTTCCGACCACGCGCGGCACTATGACTGGCGGGCCCTTGTGATGGCGTTCGCTGCCGGCCTCTGGTTCGTGGTCTCGCTGTCTTTCGTGTTCGGGCCGGTGCTCACCACCGCAGCGATCATGTACCCGGCCATCACGCTTATCTGCATCCTCTCAACCTTGTGGCTCGCATGGAAGTCCTCGCCCGATATTTGATCGAATATGGCGGCGTCTCGGGCGCGGCTCTCGTGGCTGTTTTGATTGGTCTGGCTCTGCTGGTCCGGTCGAAGGGCCTTGTCATCTTTTCGTCTGACGTTCGCACCGCGTCGACGAAGCGGCTCAACGCTGTCGATGGGCACCTTGAACAGCTGACAACCGATATCGGTGCGGTTCGGCAGCAAGTCAGTGCCGTCGATCGGCGGCTGGGCCTGGTCGAGCAGGATCTCAGCACCCGGCCGACCGCTGACGACTTCCGGCGCATCGAGCTGGCGGTCGGCAGGATGGACGAGCGCCAGAAGGCCCAGGGCGACAAGCTGAGCAAGGTCGCGGGCGGAGTCGATCGCATCGAGACCTTCCTCATCAACCTATCGAAAGGAAGTAAGTGATGGGCCTTGCTGGCTTTGCAGATCATTTTGACGAGGAAGTCCGCCTGACCATTCTCAAGGCGCTGGCGGAACAGAACGACTACCGGCTGCCTGACAGCATGTTGCTGACCGTTCTGGACAGCTTCGGGATCAATCGCGGTCGCGACCATCTGCGCAGCCAGCTCAACTTCCTTCAGGACCAGGTGAGCGCGGTGACGCTCGTGGCCGCGGGAACGGCCGTTATTGCGACCCTGACCGAGACCGGGCTCGATCATGTCGAGCGGCGCCGTATCCTGTCAGGTGTCAAACGGCCATCGCTGAGGTCGGAGGGCTGACATGGCCAGCGCGCGCCGGGGTCGCGGCCGGCTCTCGAAGATCGAGCTCTTACCGGAGGCATGCCAGCCGGTAATCGCCTGGGCACGCGACGAGCTGCGCCGGCGCGACCGCACCCAGACCGACATCTATCAGGAGTTCGTCTCCAAGCTCGATGAGATCAGGCGCGAGCATCGAGGCGAGATGGAGTTCGATACGCCATCCTTCTCCAGCTTTAATCGTCGCTCGATCAAGCTTGCCGATCTGTTTCAGCGGATGGACCAAACACGCGAGATCGCCGCAGCGCTCGCCAAAAGCTTTGAAGCCAAGGACAGCGACGAGCTGACCATCATTGCAGCGTCGGCCATCAAGAGCCTGATCTTCGAACTCGTCACCGAGGGTGGAGAGAGTGGCTTCAACCCGAAAGAAGCTATGCAGCTGGCAGCTGCGCTGAAGTCGGCCAACCAGGCCGAAGGTGTCTCAACCGCGCGGCGCCTCAAGTCCGAAGAAGCCTTCAAGGAGCAGGTCGGCGAGGCCGTCGACAAGGTCAAAGCCGTGAAGGGTATCACCGCCGAAACGGCCGAACAGATCAAGGCGCAGATCCTCGGCGTCGCTCTGGATCAACCCGAAGCAGAGAGCGCCGCGTGACCGGCCCGATCTCAAAGGAAGAGTGGGAGAAGCTCCGCGAGGAGAGCATCTACTCACTCGACGAGGTGATTGCCGAGGTCGGACTACCAAAGGTCCTGCTGCCCTATCAGGCGCGCACGGTTCATCTGCTCGATACGGTCGGCGTATCGGTCCTCGTCATTGAGAAGTCGCGCCGGATTGGCCTCACCTGGGGCTTTGCGTCCTATGCAGCTTTGCGCGCGGCGCGCGCGAAGGGCGAAGGTGGCATGGACGTCATGTACATCTCCTACTCCCAGGAGATGACCCGCGAGTTCATCGACGCCTGTGCGATGTGGGCGCGCGCCTACAACATCAGCGTTTCGGACACCGGCGAGTTCCTGTTTCCCGACAAAGACGAGGACGGCGATCGCTCCATCCAGGCCTTCCGGATCCGCTTCGCGTCCGGCTTCGAGATCGTCGCGCTGTCCTCCGCCCCGCGCACGCTTCGCGGCAAGCAGGGCGTCGTGATGATCGACGAGGCAGCCTTCGTCGACAGTCTCAATGAGCTTTTGAAGGCGGCTCTTGCGTTCCTGATGTGGGGTGGCCAGGTCGTGGTCTGCTCGACCCATAACGGCGCCGAGAACGACTTCAATCTCCTTATCCAGGACATCCTGGGCGGTCGGTCGAGTTACACGCGAATGCGCATCGATTTCGACGACGCGCTCAAGCAGGGTCTGTACGAGCGCATCTGTCTTGTGTCCGGCCGAGAGTGGTCGCCGGAGGCCGAGGCGGAATGGCGCGAGGAGATCATCGACTTCTATGGCGATGGCGCCGACGAAGAGCTCTTCTGCGTCGCGTCGATGGGATCGGGAGCCTGGCTGTCGGCACCGCTGATCGAGGCGCGCATGACAGCCGAGGCGCCGATCCTCCGCCTGGAGTTGCCACCGGACTATTTGCAGCGACCCGAGCTCGAACAGCTCTCGCTGATGATGCCGTTCCTTGATGAGCTCGAACAAGCGCTCGATGCCCTCGACCTTGAACCGCAATACGCGGCAGGTTTTGACTTTGCGCGCGTCGCCGACCTATCCGTGATGCCGCTGCTGGCGATTGAGAAGACCCTGAAGCGTCGGCTCGCGCTATGCATCGAAATGCGTGGCGTCCCTGGCGACGAGCAAAAGCAGGTCGTCCGCATGGTCCTGGAGCATGTGCGCTCGCGCCTGGTTGGCGCAGCGTTCGATGCCACAGGCATGGGCTGGACGGTCGCCGAAGACATGGGCCGGATCTTCGGCCTGCGCGAGAACGAAGACAGTTCGGGGCTGATCTGGGCTATCAAGTTCAGCCAGGACTGGTACCGGCTGCATATGCCGCCGCTGAAGGTGGCGTTCGAAGATGACGCGATCTCGATCGCCAAGGATGCCGAGCACCTCTCCGATCTACGCCTGGTCAAAGTGGTGCGCGGGATCCCGCTCGTTCCGCCGACCCGCGAGGGGGAGAAGGGCAAGAAGCGTCACGGCGACTATGCGATAGGCCTCGCGCTGGCGCACTTCGCGAGCCGCCAACGCTGGGTCGAGTACGGGTACCAGAAGGTCAGCACTAAGAAATCGAAGTTCGATGATGTCCGCGAAGGCGATGATGCGCCGTTTCGGGTCTCATCACTGCGCAGGCGAGTGGGGATATTGTGATGGCCATCATAGACCGCCTCAAGGATACGTTGGGCAAGTTGGTGAGCCGCGGGAAACTCAAACAGGAGCAAGGCGGGCCAACCACCCGCGGGGTTCGCTCGCCCTATGGCGACCATCCCGCAGCCGGCCTGACACCAGCCCGGTTGGCCAGCATCCTGCGCGAGAGCATCGAAGGTGACCCCGAGCGGTACCTAGAGCTCGCCGAAGACATGGAGGAACGCGATCTGCACTATGCCGGCGTGCTCTCGACCCGCAAACGCCAGGTGGCGGGGCTCGAGATCACGGTCGATGCAGCGAGCGAAGATCCTGAGGACGTACGCGCGGCCGACATGGTGCGCGAGATCACTGAGCGCGACGCGTTCCAGGAAGAGCTGGTCGATGTTCTCGATGCGATCGGCAAGGGCTTTTCCTGCACCGAGATCATGTGGGAGACGAGCGGCAACGCCTGGTATCCCGAAGCCTTGAAATGGCGCGACCCCCGCTGGTTCACGTTCGACCCCGATGACATGGAGACGATCCGCCTGCGCGGCGTCGACGGTGACGAGGATCTCCATCCGTTCAAATGGATCGTTCACCGGGCCAAGGTCAAATCCGGGTTGACCATCCGGGGCGGCATCGCGCGGGGCGCAGCCTGGTCTTTCATGTTCAAGGCGTTCACCGCCCGCGACTGGGCGATCTTCTGTGAGACCTACGGGCAGCCGCTCAAGGTCGGCAAGTACGGTTCGAGCGCCACGGATGTCGACAAGGAAGCGCTGATGCGGGCGGTTGCCTCCATCGGTGTGGACTTCGCCGCCATCATACCGGAAAGCATGCAGCTTGAGTTCATCGAAGCGAAGCTCGCCGGCAATCACGAGCTCTTCGAAAAGCGTTCGAACTTCCTCGATTATCAGGTCTCGAAACTGGTTCTTGGCCAGACCGGAACGACGGATGCGATCGCCGGCGGGCATGCCGTCGGCAAGGTGCATGACGAGGTGCGCGAGGACATCGAAAAGTCCGATTGCCGGCAGCTTTGCGCAACGCTCAATCGTGACTTGGTCAAGCCCTACATCGATCTGAATAGGGGACCAAGGTTGCGGTACCCGAGGCTTCGTATCGGTCGGCCAGACGAAGTGGACGTCACAGCCTTTATGGATAACGTCGAGAAGTTCGTGAACCTCGGCGGAGAGGTCCCCATGGCGCCGGTTCGCGACAAGATCGGGCTGCCAGAGCCCAGGCCCGACGAAAAGCTTCTGACGGCAACGCCCGTTACGACCGATGCCGAAACAGAAGAGGACCAGGCCGGCGAAGACCAGGACGAGCTGGAAACGTCCTTGCACGACCACGACCATGATGATGCAGTCTCCCAAGCGGCCGATCGTATCGCGGCGGATGGCTGGGAGCCGCTCGTCGGGCCCGTGGTTCGTGGGCTGAAGGAGGAGCTCGCGTCCGCGACCAGCATCGAAGAAGCGCGCTCGATCATCGAGCGTCGGCGCGAGACCATGGATGTGGGGGCGATGACCGACCTGCTTGCACAGATGGCCTTCGGCGCGCGAATCTCTGGCGAGACCGAAGAACCGCTGAGCGACGAGGACCTGCGCTAATGGCTGCGGACTTCCAGCCGCTGCCGCCGCGCGCTGCGATCGCCGCCCTACAGGCCCGCGGACAGAACCTCAGGCCCTCATTCGCCTGGCAGGACGTTTACGCATCGCTCCATGCGGACATGTTCACGGTCGCCAAATCGGCCGGCCACGACATCCTCGACGAGATCTTCGAAGCACTTTTGAAGGCGCTTGAAGAAGGCAGCACCTTCGAGGACTTCGCCGACGAGCTCGAGCCGCTGCTTCGGCAGCGCGGGTGGTGGGGGCGGACCACTGCGATCGATCCGCTCACCGGCCAGAACCAGATCGTGCAGCTGGGCAGCGCGCGACGCCTGCGGACCATCTTCGATGTCAACATGCGGGTCAGCTATGCGACCGGCCACTGGAATGCGTTCGAGGCAAACAAGGACGTGCGCCCGTTCCTGCGGTACGTGGCCATCCTCGATGACCGGACCCGCGACGAGCATCGCGCGATGCACAACCTTGTGCTGCCGGTCGACCATCCCTTCTGGCAGACCTTCGCGCCGCCGAATGGATGGAACTGCCGCTGCACGCTGCAGAGCCTCTCGCAACGCGATGTCGATCGCCTGATCGCTGAAGGTGAGCAGCTGCAATTCGAGCCGCCCGACTTCGGCACGCGTGAATGGCTCAACAAGCGAACCGGCGAGACACGCGAGATCCCCAACGGCATCGATCCAGGGTGGGATTACAATCCAGGCCAGGCCGGCCACAAAGTCATCACACGGCGTCTCGAAGCCGAGCGCGATCTGTAGCGATCGAGCCTCAACAGAGCCTGCCCGCGAAAATCGCCCCAGAAACGCCCTCGACCGGTCGGGCGGTTCATTGGCCGTCCATTTCTTAAAACCCGCTGTACGGCTTTCGATGGCCTTTTAACGTCGAAGTTATCGACCGCACTCGCATGCCATTTGCAGCCAGCAACCGTATCTGCCTGAATTGGCGGGTTTCGGGGTGGGGAGCGCTGCGCTTCGGCTCGGCAGGGGGCGAAACTGTTTCGCCCTGTATTTGCGACCCCCGCGTCGGCACGGTCGCACCCATGCCAAAGCAAGTCAACGAAATGAATGTCGCCTGGATCGAGGCGTCCGAGCTGCCCAGCGGAGACCAGGCGCCGACCTGGATCATGATCCTGCCGGCCGGCACCGTGACGCTTCGCGATCAGCGGCGCTCGCCGATTGCTGGTGGCAGGCAAGATCTTGAGCGCATCGTCGCCGCCACCCAGGAGCGCCTAGGCAACGTCCAGATGGTCGTCGACTACGACCACGCGGCCAGCCGGATCTTGCAAACAGGTCAGCCCGCGAAGGCTGCTGGCTGGGTTCAGCAGATCGAAGCGCGCGCGGACGGCATCTACGCCCAGGTCGAATGGACTCCTGCCGCCCAGGCCGCGATCAAGGATCGCGAGTACCGATACGTTTCCCCGACCTTCCTGATCGACAAGAAGAGCGGCCAGGTCCGCACGATCCGGAACGTCGCGCTCGTCAATGAGCCAGCGATCGACATGGAGCCGATCGCCGCTTCCCTCCAGCCCGACAACGGAGACACCATGGACAAGATTGCCGAGGCCCTCGGCCTCAAGGCCGACGCATCCAAAGAGGATGTGCTCACGGCGCTGAACGCGCGCCTGGCCACCTCCACCGCCATCTGCGCAGCGCTTGGTCTCAAGCCCGACGCGCAGGAAGAGCAGATCGAGGCAGCCGTCACGGCCCTCAAGTCGGACGATATCGATCCGACCAAGTACGTCCCGGTCGCCCAATTCAAGACCGTCATGGACGAGCTGAAGGGCATCAAGACCGACTTAGCGTCGGATCGTGCCGAGGCGCAGGTCGAGGCGGCGATCACGTCGGGCAAGCTGGCGCCCGCCGCGAAGGATTGGGGGCTGGCGCTTGCAAAGACCGACCCCAAGGCGTTCGCGGACTTCGTTGAAGTCGCGCCCACGCTCACCGAACCGCAGCTGGGCGGCAAGAAGCGAGAGGCTGTCGAGGCGGCTCTCGATGAAACCGATCGCGCCGTCATGGCGCAGCTCGGCCTGTCCGAAGAGGACATGCTCAAGTCCAAGAAGGAGGCGGCCTGATGGCTCCTTTGACCACTGATCGCGACACGAAAGAACGGTCGCGCGATCGCCGGACGCTGCCCGTGAAGGCTGCGACCTCCATCTACGCCGGCGCCATGGTGGCGGTCGGTGCCGATGATTTTGCCGTGCCGATGTCCACGGCAACCACCTTGCGCGGTGTCGGCCGCGCCGAGCGGGCGGTCGACAACAGCGCCGGCGCGGATGGCGACTTGAGCCTCGATGTCGGCGCTGGTTGCTACCGCTTCGAGAACTCGGCCGGCGCCGACGAGATCACCGCCGCCGATATCGGTCAGCCTTGCTACGGCGTGGATGATCAGACCGTCGCGCTCACCGATGGGTCATCGACCCGCTCGGTGGCTGGAACCATCTTCGACGTGGACGCCCAGGGCGTCTGGGTCGACTTCTCATAGGAGCTCGGCCCATGGAGGTCACACGCCAATCTCTCAACTCGGCTTTTGTCGGGTTTAACGCCGCCTTCCAGTCGGGCATCGGCATGGCACCCGATCAGTGGTCGACCGTGGCCACGCAGGTTCCTTCGACCACGCGCACAACCGAATATGGCTGGCTCGGCCAGTTTCCCGGCATGCGCAAGTGGGCTGGTGACCGAGTCATCAACAATCTGCAGCGGCACGGTTATGCGCTGGAGAACGAACCATACGAGATGACCGTCGCGGTCGATCGCGACGATTTCGACGATGACAATCTCGGCATCTACGCGCCCATGTTCCAGGAGATGGGGCGCGGCTCGGCCGCACTCCCAAACGAGCTGGTGTTTGCGCTGCTTGAGGCTGGCTTTGATACCGAGTGTTATGACGGCCAGTACTTCTTTGACACCGACCACCCGGTGCTCGACAAGGATGGCAATGTCATCTCGGTATCGAATACGGGCGGGGGCTCCGGAACGGCCTGGTACCTGATGGACACCAGTCGCGCGCTGAAGCCGCTGATCTATCAGCTGCGGCGTCGCTTTGATCGCCTCATCCGCAAGGACCGTGAAACCGACGACAACGTCTTCGACAAGAAGAAATACGTCTACGGCGCCGATGGGCGGTGCCAGGTCGGCTTCGGTTTCTGGCAGATGGCCTATGGCTCCAAGCAAGAGCTCAACGCGACCAACTATCAGGCGGCGCGCGCGATGCTGATGGGGCAGAAGGGCGACTATCAGCGGCCGCTTGGCCTCATGCCGCGCACGCTTGTTGTTCCGCCGTCGCTGGAAGGTGCAGCCCGGAAGATCGTCGTCAACACGCTGGCGGCCGGTGGCGAAACCAACGAATGGGCCGGCACGGCGGACGTCGTCGTCGTTCCCTGGCTCTGATCGGAGGTGATGCGTGACCGAGAAGCTTGATTCCGGCCGTTTGGCTGCTCTTCGTGCTGCTATTGAGCAGCTCGGGGCAGCCGACTTCACCAAAGCTGGCCAGGCCAAGGTCAAAGCTTTGGAGGCCCAGCTCGGCGGCGATGTGTCGTCCGCCGAGATCGCCGAAGCCATGGAAGGATGGGACTTCGAAGTCCCGACCGGCGAAGCCGCGCAACAGCCGTCAGAGGCGCAAGCAGCGCCGACGCCGCCTGTAACGCCGCCAGAGCCACCTGCACAAAGCGGAGAGGCATCACCGCCCGAACCGCCAGCAGAGGCCGCCCCGCTTTCGCCAGACATCGACATGGCGGGCGGCGTGCGCATTCGTTCGAAGGTCAAGAGCTTCCGTCGCGCAGGTGTCGAGCATTTGGCCGAGCCCAAGGAATGGCCTGCCGGTTCGTTCAGCAAGGACCAGCTTGTCGCCCTCAAGGGTGAGAAGAAGCTGATCGTCGAGGATCTGTGAACTTAGCGGGGTGGGGCAGCGGTAGCCCGTCTGGCTCATAACCAGGAGATCGGCGGTTCAAATCCGTCCCCCGCAACCAGCATACCAGGGGAAGCGTTCGCGCCCCGCCCAGGAAAGCCGGGAGAGAGACCCGGACCGAGCGCCAGGCGGGTGGGATGCCCGCCACAGTCTTTCAGATGGAGCCCCCGATGGATTTTGAGACCTTCGAAGCTGAGCTTGCAGGCCTCGTTGAAGACGCGCTGGTATCCGGCCTGACACACGATGAGGTCAACGCTGCGCTTCAGGCCCGCGCGGATGCCGTGTTTGAAGACGCTCCGGGCTCGGATGAAAACGAGTGACCTACGCGACGCAGCAGGACCTGATTGATCGGTTCGGCGAGCGGGAGCTGATCCAGCGCACCGATCGCACGAACCGTCCTGCGACGACGGTCGACGCAACGGTCGTCACCCGCCACCTGACAGACGCGACGGCAACGGTCGATGGCTACCTCGCCAAGAAGTACACGCTGCCGCTGGCCTCGACGCCGGAGATCCTCGTCAAGATCACGGCGGACATTGCCCGGTATTTTCTTCACGGCAACACGGCCGAGAAGGGCGATCCAGTCCGCGATGCCTACGACCAGGCTGTGGGCTGGCTCCGCGACGTCTCAAAGGGACACGTGGTCCTTGAAGACGGCGGCGAAGCAGCTGCCCAGCCCGGTGGCGGATCGGTCAGCTTCACAGCGCCCGACCGGGTTATGAGCCGCGATAGCCTCAAGGGCATGTGAGGCGATGGCGGGCGCATCCATCATCATCGAAGACGAGGAACTCAACGCGGCGCTTGGCCGTGTAGAGCGCGCCGGTGGCAACACCGAACCGCTGATGCGCGAGATCACGGCCGCGATGCTGTTCTCTACCCAGCGGCGCTTCGAGCGCGAGACCGGACCGGATGGCCGCCCCTGGCAACCGCTCAGCCCGCGGACGGCACGGCAGCGCATCGGACGCAACCGCCGCCGCGGTACCGAGAACATGTTGCGGGTGTCGGGTCGGCTGTACTCGTCGATCGTCGGCGAAGCGTCATCGCGGGAAGCGGTCATCGGGACCAACGTCACCTATGCGTCGGTTCACCAGGAAGGCGCGACGATCAATATGCCGGCCCGCAGCCGAACGGTGCGCCTACGCCGCAGCAATGGCCGGACCGTGTTCGCCCGCACAAGCCATCGGCGCGTCCGGGAAGTCGAGGTGAGCGTCGACGCTTACACGGTCACGATCCCGGCGCGGCCGTTCCTAGGCTTCTCCGACGAAGACCGGGCGACAATCCTTCAGATCGCTGAAGGCTACTACCAACGCGCGATCGACGGTGGAGGGACGCCATGAGCTTCATACCCGCCATGGTCGATCGGCTCCTCCAGCCTGGCACGCCCTTCCTGGCCGTCCAGGGCGCGATCGATTTTGCGTCGATCAAGAGCCACAATCTCGGTTCGCCGTCCGCCTACCTCTTCGCCAAGGACGAGGCGTCCGGCGACAATGAGCGCATGACCGGGCCGGTGCTTCAGCGGCTCGAAAGCGACGTCGCCGTCGTCATCGTTGTTCAGAACGTGACCGATGCGGTGATGGGCGCCGCGGCCGACGAGCTCGAACCCCTCAAGACCTACGTCCGCAGCAAGCTCATCGGCTTCGTTCCCGATGGCCTGGACGAGCCGATTGTCCACGTCAGCGGCCAGCTGATCACCGCTGCGAACAGCACCGTCTATTTCGAGGACGTCTATGGCGTCACCAGCTACCTCCAGGAGCAATCCCCATGACCAAGCTAACCAAGCCTGACGGCGGTGGCAGTTTCAGCCGCGATCCTGAGACCGGTGAGGTCGTTCGCGTGAGCGACCCAATCAAGCCTCAAGAGCCGATCACACGCGTGGAGTCCGACCGCAAGCCGAAGCCGGCGCGCAAGGCTTCCAAGCCAAAACCTAGCGCAACCGAGGAGGCAAGCTCATGAGCGCCGGCAACACACGCAAGATCCGTAAGCTGGCGCTGCTGGCCAAGGTCGAAACAACCTACGGCACGGACAGTGTGCCAACCGGCGCCGCGAACGCCATCCAGGCGAACGATGTGAACCTCACCCCGATGGCCGGTGGCGAGGAGAGCCGCGATCTCCTTCTGCCTTTTCTTGGTCAGCAGGGCATCATCCTCACCGGCAATTACGTCCAATGCGAGTTCTCGGTCGAGATCGCCGGCGCCGGCGCTGCAGGCACCGTTCCAAGCTATGGTGCACTTCTGCGCGGGTGCGGCATGTCCGAAACCGTCAGCGCGGGCACCGATGTCGTTTATGCGCCGGTGTCCGACGGCGAAGAGGCACTGTCGATCTATTACAATCTCGATGGGGTGCAACACGTCATGCTCGGCTCGCGCGGCAATGTGGTCGTGAACGTGCAGCCCAGCCGCATTCCGCGCTTCCGGTTCACCTTCATGGGCCTTGAAGGGACCGTGACGGACCAGGCCCTTCCGACCGTCGATCTGACCGGTTTTCAGACGCCGCTCCAGGCATCGAGCACCAATACGGCCCACACGCTCCATGGCCTTGCCGCTGTGACCGAGAGCGTGTCGATTGATCTCGGTGTGCAGGTCGAGCCGCGCTTCCTGATCGGCGCCGAGTGCATGGAAATGACCGATCGCCAGGCGACGGGCACCGCTGTCGTCCAGGCGACGTCGCTCGCCACGAAGGATTGGTTCGCCGTCGCCAAGGCGCGCACACGCGATGCGCTGCAAGTCGTTCACGGCACCGTTGCCGGCAACATCGTCCAGCTGGATGCGCCGCAAGTCGAGATCGGCCGCGTCGCCCAGGGATCGAACCAGGGTATCGCCAACTACACGCTCCCGCTGATGCTCGTGCCGGAGACCGGCAATGACGAGCTGACGATCACGGTCCGCTAGGCGACGATCAGGAGGCACAGCGCATGCAGTTCACGATCACAGACACTTACCTCTTCTGGTGGCCGGTGACCGTCTCGATCCCCAGCGACGATGAGCCCGGCACCTTCACCGAGCAGACCTTTCACATGCAGTTCGAAGCCATTTCGAAGGACAGGGCTAAGAAGCTCGACGACGAGCTAAAAGATGCCAGCACCAAGGACGTCGATCAGCGTCTTGCAGAGGTCGTCATGGGTGCCTGCCGCGACTGGCGCGATGTGATCGCGAAGAACGGTGATCCCGTCGAGTTCCACGAAGGTGCGCTCTACGGGGCCATGCAGTTCCCGTGGTTCCGGGCGGGCATCATCAACGCCTACGCCGAGGCGATGCATGGCATCGAAGCAGGCCAGTCGAAGGCGCAGGCAAAAAACTAAAAGAGGCCGCACGGGCCTGGGCCTACGCCCGCATGGGTCGATCGGACCCGTCAGAACCGTCGCGGCCCGACGAGCAGATGATCGCCGACTGGGAAGACATGGGGGTTCGGGTTGCCGACGCGGTTCGTGAGCAGGCGGCTCTGGCAGAGCGGGAAGAGAGTTTCGCGGTGTGGCGCTGCAACTGGAAAACCATGACGGCCTTCCTGATGCTGGAGACCCAGTGGCGCGCGGCCGCGACCATGACCCGGCTGCACTGGATTGGCCTCGACTATAGCGCCGCCGCCGCTCTGTTCGCTGGTAAGTCGCGCAAGAAGTTCCATCGGCTGATCGACGATCTGCAGGTGATGGAGTTCGAAGCCCTTCCCATCCTCAATGCCGATCCGGAGGGCACGTCGTGACGCTGGTCCTCGCAGCCCGCGCGACGCTCGACGCCAGTGGTATGACCTCAGGCGCGCAGGAAGGCAGGCGCGCAGTTGGCAGCCTTGGGAGCGCAGCCGACGCCGCCGCGTCCGATATCGATCAGCTGAGCGCCTCGCAGCAGCGCGCTGCAGCCATCACGGAAAATGCCCGGCGCTCGTCTCAGGGCATGGCAACGGCCCTCACTCAGGGCAGCCGCGCATCGGCGCAAGCGGTCGGGCTGACCTCGGCCGAGATGTCCAACCTGTCGTTCCAGATGAACGATATCGCGATGGGCCTGGCGACCGGTCAGTCGCCTTTCACCGTGATGATCCAGCAGGGCGCCCAGGTGAACCAGATCCTCGGTCGCCGCGGCGTCGGACAGATCTTCCCGCTGATGCTGCAGGGGCTGACGTCGCTGCTCACGCCGACGACGCTGGTCCTGGGTGGCATCACCGCGTTGGGCTTCGGTGCAGCGGAAGTCTTCAACCGGATCCGCGGCGAGGTCGAAGACACCGACGCCGTCATCGAGCGGCACGAGGATTTGATCCGCCGCATCAAGGACGCCTACGCGGAGGCGGGCGAAGGCGCCCAGGCCTATGCGCGCGAGAGCCAGGCGGTTCTGGAAGCGGATCTCCGGCGCAACCGCGAGACGCTTTCGAGCCAGCTGGCCAACCAATCGCAAGGCCTGCTCGACTTTCTGGCGCGCCGCGATCTGCAGGCGCTGGGTACGGCCACGGATGTGTTTGCCCAGACGACGGCCGCGGTTGAAGCGTTTCAGCAATCGGTGAGCGCCGGCACACCCGACGTGCTCGCCCTGGTCGAGACGATCGCGCGGATCTCCGAAGAAACCGAAGGCGTCACAAACAGCCAGCGAGGCTTCTTCGACAGATTGCGCGACGTCGCCGGTGCTGCCGTAGAGACCCAGCGAGCCCTCGAAGCAGCGTCTGGCACCGTCGAGGAAATCGGCGAGGACTCGGAGCGGGCGTCGAGGAGCCTCGACCAATTCGCGCGGGCGCTGCAGCGCATCAACGACGCGAACCGAACGATCACTCCCCAGGAGCGGGCCAACAGGTCGTTGCGCGAGGCCCTGGACGCAGCGACCACCATCGAGCAGATCGAGCGCGCCTACGCGGCCCACCAGGAAAACCTTGCCCGTATCCAGAACCAGGACCGCGGCCTCGGCATTCCGAACCCCATCGCACGGCCGGCAGACCTCAGCCTCGATCGACCTGTCGAGGATCTGTTGCGCAGCCAGGCGGAAGAGCTGCGCATGCTGCAGCTCGAGGCCCAGCTCTTGGGTGCCTCAAGCGCCGAGCGCGCCCGTCGCCTGGCGCTCATGGAAGCGGAAAACCAGATCCGGCGTCTCAACATCGACGGCGCATCGGCCGAGGCCAATGCGATCCGGGCGAACGCGGCGGCGATCGCCGAGGGCAACAGCGCGCTCGATCGCCAGCGCGAGGCGTGGGAATCGGTCCGCGATGCCGGCACCGACGCCATCGACAGGATCTTCGGAGCGATCGACGATGGTGACATCGAGGGCGCGCTCGAAGGCATCGCCCGCGAGATCAGCAACTTCCTCATCGAGCTCGGCGCGAAGAACCCGCTGAAGAACGCCTTGTTCGGCACCGACCTGCCAACGCTCGAGGACGCAGGAGGTCTCGGCGGCATTATTCGGTCTCTTTTGGGTGGCGGTCCGCAAGGGCCGGGTCTCGGCGTCGATATCGCATCGTCGCCGATCGCTACCGGCATGATGAGCGTCAACGCGACGAGCGTCATCATCAATGGCGGTGGCCTAGGTGCGATCGGAAGCCTGGTCGGCGCGAACGACAATGGCGGTGTGGCGGCTGCGGTGAGCGGTGGCGGTGTGCCCAACCCGATCGGGCGACCGATCGCACTCGGTGGCGGTACGTCGATCGGGCGCGTCCAGAACCTCGTTTCGGATGCTGGGCGAGGCCTCCATCCTTTCCTCGATCTGATCGCGCGCGCGGAAGGCACCGCTGGGCCCAACGCTTACAACACGTCGCTGGGGTACGGCCTCTTGACGGGGGGCGAGCAGAACCTTGTCGGGATGACGCTCAACCAGATCGATCAGCTGCAAACACGCATGCTCGCGCATCCGGCAAACCAGTGGAACTCCTCGGCACTGGGCCGCTACCAGATCGTGCGCACCACGCGTCGCGGACTGCAGGAGCAGATGGGGCTGACCGGCAATGAGCTGTTCTCGCCTGAGCTCCAGGACCAGATGGCGCTGCGCCTGATGATGGGCCGCGGGAACGATGTGGGTGAGCTGCGCGAAGAGTGGCAGGGCCTTTTGGGCGTCGACGCGGAGACCATCCGCTCGACGTTCAATGCGCAGCCCATCACCGATGCGATCGAGGAGCTGGGCAGCTCGGCAACCCAGACCGGCAACCTCCTCTCCAACATGGGAACGGACGTCAGCGGGCTCGCCGAAGTGCTCGCCGGCAGCGGCAAGAGCCTGCTGAGCTCGACGCAAACCCTGTCGGTGACGGCCGAAGGGTTTTCAGGGCAGTCGAAGCAGCTGGCCGACAGCCTCGCAAGCGGGCTTCAGGACATCTCATCGAGCATCGGTCAAGCCGGTGCGCCTGGCACGTCTGGCGGCGGCGGTTTCCTGTCGTCCATCTTCTCGGCGGGCCTCAATCTGCTCGGTGGCCTGTTCGGCTACCGGCGTGGTGGCGATACCGGCCGCGGCAATGATGACGACGTGACGGGCTTCGTTCATGCCAACGAGTTCGTCTTCAACGCCCGCGCGACCCGGCGTATCGGCGTGCGCAATCTCGAGGCGCTTCATGACGGCGCCATGCGCGGCTACCGCGAAGGCGGGTTCGTGGTCGGCGGCGGGGTGTCCGGAGGCTACGGTCGCCCGGTCTTAGAAGCAGCTTCGAACGGGCCTCAAATCGCCATCTACAACTTCTCCGGTGCCCCTGTTCGTGAAGAGCAGGAGTCGGACGGCCGAGGCGGTCGCCGCACCAAGATCGTCATCGGCGAAGCTGTCGGTGGCGCAATCGCTGACACGGGTGGGCCGACCCAGAGAGCGATGCGCGGCACCTTTGGCATTCGGCCGCAGCGGGTGCGGCGATGACGGTCGCGGTCTGGCCGGAGACCTTGCCGCTGCCGCAGCGCCAGGGCTTTCAGTACACCAAGGGCGAAGCACGGCGGCAGTCGCAGCCCGACAGCGGTCCGCCGCGCGTGTCGCGACGCTTCTCCCGCACAGCTGATCCGGTCCAGATGGTGCTCGATTGCGATCGCGACGAGCTGTTGATTTTTGACACGTTCTTCGATCGCGACACGGCCAAGGGCGCGCGACCGTTCCGGATGAAGGACGTGATCCGGACCGATCTGCCGCTGCTCGATCATCTGGGCCAGCCACTGGAGACAAACGCCGGCGCGCCGCTCCTGATCGCGTCTGTGTGGCTTTGCCTGTTCGGGCAGCAGCTGCCAGCCATCACAACCTACGGCAAGCGCTGGCGCATCAGCTTCGAAATCTGGGTGATGCCATGAGCGAGATCCGGTCATGAGATCGATATCGGCGAACCATCGCGTCAGCCATGACGCCCAGGCGACAGACGAGATTGAGATCGTGCTCGTGCGGATCACGCATGACGATCTCGATGAGCCCGTGCGCCTGTCGACCGATCCGACGCAACGTTTAAGCGACGACCCGCTCGCCTATGGCACCTATTCGAGCTGGCTGACCACCGACGACAGCCCCTTCCTGTTCGTGCTGGTCACGGCCCTTGTACCGGACGATCTGGAGGAAGCGCCGGCATCCGCATCGCTCGTTTTCGAAGCGGTCGATAACAACATCACCAAGCTGCTGCGATCGACCACCGACGAGGCCCGCGTCGATCTGGCGGTTGTGCTCGCATCATCCCCTGATCGGGTCGAACAGGAATGGCTCGATTTGCGGCTCGTCTCATCGGAGGGCGATGCCAACGCGGTGACCTTGCAGATCGCGCGCGTTGCGCTTTCGAGCGAACCCTTTCCAGCCGGCCGTACGACCCGCAGCCGCTTCCCAGGCTTGAGGCGGCAATGATCGAGCCAAGCACCCATTTGCACTGGTCCGCCGCGTACATCGGCAAGCCCTTCCTGCCGCTTGGCGAAAATGGCGAGGGTTTCGATTGCTGGCGACTGGTCACGGCCGTCTACCGCGACGAGCTTGGCATCGCGCTGCCGGACTACACCGGCGGGATGAGCGCGTTCGAGCGCGCGGAAGTCGCCGCCTTGATCAAAGGTGCGGTCGCCTCATCGATGTGGACGCCCGTTACCGAGATCCTGCCCTTTGACGTCCTGGTCTTTCGGCGCGGGCGCCTGGCGACACATGTCGGCGTCGCGATCGATGCGCGGCAGATGCTGCATGTCGATGAAGAGCGGCCAGCCCATGTCGCGCGGTTCGACCGATCACCCTGGCGCGAATGCCGGACCGCCGCCGTTCGCTACAGCGGAGGCTTCGGATCATGAGCGACCTCATCCCCGTTCTCGCCATGCCGATCGTCGATCCGGGAGCCGGGCGCATAGCGATGACCGTGCCGCACGGCTCGACGGTTGACGAGATCGTCGCGATGGCCTTGCCTGATGCGCCAGACATCGTCCTTCAGCGTACGCGCGTGACCCTGGTTGCGCGGGACGGCCGTATGACCACGCTGTCACCGACCGTCTGGCACCTGGTGAAGCCGCATGCCGGCGTCCAGGTCATCATTCGGGTGGTACCGACAGGCGGCTTGCGCAATCTCCTGCGGACCATCCTGACGGTCATCGTATCCATCGCGGCGGTTGCCCTCGCGGCGGTGTTTGCGCCGACGCTGGCGGGTTTTCTGGGGATCAGCCAAGGGCTCGCACAAGGGCTCATCGGCGCGGCTGTGACGACGGTCGGGCGGCTTCTGATCAACGCGCTCGTGCCGCTCGATACGCCCTCGGATAAAGAAGAGGACCCGACCTTCACGATCGAGGGCCTGCAGAACCAGGCGCGGATCGACGCGCCGGTGCCCGTGCTCCTTGGGCGCATACGCTACGCCCCGCCCTACGCGGCGACGCCCTACACCGAGATCGTCGGCGACGAACAGTATGTTCGGGCGGCTTTCCTGGTTGGCTATGGCGAAGTCGAGATCTCATCGCTGAAGATCGGCGAAACGCCGATCGACGAGTATGATGAGGTGACGACCGAGATCCGATTTGGTCGCGATGGCGATGATCCGCTCTCGCTGTACCCGCAGCAGGTCATTGAAGCGCAGCTGGGCGTTGAGCTCACACGCGACCTGCCGCGTGACGATAATGGCGACACGATCGGCAAGGTTGGCACGATCAAGCCGGAGACGCGCTTTACGGCCGGAGATGCCGCTGAGGTGGGGATCATCATCGGCTTTCCGCAGGGCCTCGTCCGCTACAATGATGAGGGTCGCGAACGGTCGCTGTCGGTGGAGATCAGGGTCGAACATCGCCTGGCGGGGGCATCCACCTGGACACAGGTCGCGACACTGAACTTCAGCGCCAAGAAGCCAGACGCATTCTTTCGGTATTACCGGTGGGCGCTGCCGACGCGCGGGCGCTACGAGATCAGGCTTACCCGGCTGACGACCGAGCGCACCAAAAGCCGCGAGCTCGACCGGTCCGCCTGGATCGCAATCCAGTCCTTCCGCCCTGAATATCCGCTTCAGTTCGCCCACCCGCTGGCGCTTATTGCTGTCCGGATCAAGGCCACCGAGCAGCTGAATGGACCGCTCGACGCCATCAACATCATCGGACAGCGGGTCTGCCTCGATTGGAACACCGCGAACAACAGCTGGATCAGCCGGGCGACCTCCAACCCGGCGAGCCTGTTTCGGTACGTGCTTCAGGGGCCGGCTAACACCTTCCCGGCAACCGACGCGCAGATTGATCTCGACGCGCTCGGAGAGTGGCACGATTACTGTGTGTCCAAGGGGCTCGAATACAATCGGGTCCACGACTTCGAAGGCTCGCTGTTTGACGCGTTGGCCGATGTGGCACGCGCAGGCCGGGCATTGCCGCACCATGATGGCACCAAATGGACCATCATCATCGATCGGCCGCGCTCGCTCGTGGTGGATCATGTCAGCGAGCACAATGCCCGCGGGCTCAAGTTCACTCGAGCCTACTTCCGCCCGCCCGACGCCTTCAGGATCACCTTCCAGGACGAGACGGCCGACTTTGCACCAAACGAACGCATCGTACCCTGGCCGGGCCATGTCGGCGACGTCGAGGTCACCGAAGAGGTCGCCCTTCCAGGCAAGACCGACCCGAACGAGATTTGGCGCGAAGCGCGCCGGCGCATGTACGAGCTCATCCATCGGCCGGACCGGTTCACCGCGCTGCAGGATGGCGCTGCGCGGGTCGCGACGCGCGGCGACCTTGTGCGGATCTCGCATTCGGTTCTCGATACCGTCCACACGTCGGCACGGGTGCGCGCGGTCATCGGTATGACGCTGCAGCTCGACCAGGTGGTTTCGATGGAAGCGGGGGCGAACTACGCCATTCGCTTCCTTGTGCCAGGCGCGACCGAGAGCGATCCATGGACCAGCCGGCTGGTCAGCGTTGCCAATGCGGAAGGCGAGCGTGATGTACTGACCGTCATCGAGGGCGGCGCGCTGCCGCAAATTGGCGACATCGTCATGTTCGGGCCGCTCGGCATCGAGAGCGAGGAAGCGATCGTCGCCGGCGTCGAAGCCGCCGAGGACATGTCGTCGAACATGCTGTTCGTCTCGGCGTCGCCCATCATCGACACCCTGACCGATGCTGAAAGCCCGCCCTTGTGGGACGGCCGCGTTGGTGCCGCGATCGCCGACAGCACAGACCCGCCAGCCGTGCCGACCGTCTTTAGCGTCGACACAACGCCTGAAGGCGATGGTCTCAATGTGCTTCTCATCCCAGGGTCGGGCTCATCGGCCGTTGTGGCCACCTTCACTGTCCGCCACCGGCGCGTCGGGGAAACCACCTTCAATACGGACAGCGAACCCGCTGGCAGCGGTGGTGTAGCGATCAGAGGCTACACGACCGGCGACCAGGTTCAGTTCGACGCGTTTGCGACCTCCTCAGCGTCGATCGACGGGCCTTCGACAAGCCTTCGAACGGTTGAGGTTGGCGTCGAAAGCCTACCGCCTGAAGCGCCGGTGAGTGCTTCTGTGGTCGGCGGTCGTGGATCCGCAACGCTGACGGTCGCGACGCCGCCCGAATACGTCTCAGAGCTGCGCATCTACCGCTCCGCCACCGATGAGTTCGAGAATGCGACGCTGGTCGGCTCGATCCCGGCGACTGAGAGCGAGACGCTCAATTACACCGATGGCGATGCGACCCAGCCCAACCTGGTCACGAACCCAGGGTTCGATACGGACACCGACTGGACCAAGGGCGACGGCTGGGCCATCGCTGCCGGCGTCGCGACCAAGACGCCAGGTGTCACCTCCGACCTTGAGCAGCCCATCACAGTGACAGGGGCCAAGACCTATCGGTACCGCGTTCCGATCTCAGGGCGCACCGCTGGCGCTGTCCGGGTCAAACTGACCGGCAACGGAACGGACATCGGGCCATCCTCGGGCAACAGCACGGATTTCCTTGGCAGCCTGATCGCATCGACGGGCCAAACCACGTTGGGGATCCTCGGAAGCGCCGATTTCGATGGCTCGCTCGATGACCTCACGGTGTTCGAAGAGAGCACCGCGTCGATCCCCCAAGGCACCCTTCATTACTTCGTCACAGCCGCCAACGCCGAGGGCCTGGAAGGCCCTGAGGCGTACGCAGGCTCAACAGTCGTCATCTAGGAGAAAGACACATGGCCACTGGCATTCCCACAACAAGCCTCACCGAAGCATCTGCTGTCGCCGAGGTCCTCGGCAATACGGCCGATGGCTCGACCGCCCGGATCCCGATCGCCGATTTGGCGCGACAGACCCGAACGACCCAGCCGATCTTCGAATTGCTGTCCGAGCTGTCTGCGGATCTCGATTGGGACGATGGGACCGAAGCGCGCGTCTATGGCGACACCACCGCCAACAATGGCGTCTACCGCAAGAGCGGGGCTTCAGGGACCGGCAGCTGGGTCAAGATTGGAGACATTCCCTCAGGCGACATCACAGGTGCAATCGACAATTTGGTCGCCGGCGCGCCGAGCGGCCGCGATACGCTGGCCGAGTTGTCCGATGCCATTGACGATGAGTCGGTCATCACGAGCGTCGGCGGCCGAACCGAAGCGGCGCACCTGTTCTTCAACAATGTGGTGGGCAATGGCCTGACCTTTATAGGCGCCGGCGTCGATGCCGAAGCCTATGACGCTAGCGACGTGGTCGAAGATAGCGTGATGGGACCATGCTTGTGGCTGACAGGGGCTGGCTTCGTCGCACCGCGGGCCGCGTTTCCGATCGATGCCGGCCGGGTCTACCGGCTACGCTGGAAAGCGCGGCGGACCACCATCCCAACGACGCCGGCGACGGACACCGTCAACTTTATGTTCCGGGCACTCAACGCCAGTTTCGGCGGAATAGCGGGCGCCGATGCCGTGGTCACTGTCAGGGCCAACCAGCTGGCGGATGGCATCGCGGTGGAAGCGACGACCACGGTGACGCTCGATCGCGCGTCCGACGCGGAATATGTGCTGCCGGCCGGCACCGCGTTCTTGCGGCCTGCGGTCCAAGCCCTTGGCTCTGACGGCGTGACCTCGATCGCCTGGATCGAGATGGAGGATGTAACAGACGTCGTCGATCGCGTGGCGCGCGCCAAGGACAATGCGGGCGGTGCCACATCGAGGCGGGGGCTTTCGGCTGATCGGTTTCGGGGCGCGGACTCCATCGGTGATGCGTTCGCCCGGCTCCGCGCGATCGAGACCGAGATGCAAGCCATGCGGCTGGACCGGCAACCGATTTATGCCGACCCGACCGCGACCGGTACCGGCGACGGCTCATCGTGGGCGAACGCCTACACCTCGCTGGTCGCGGCGCTGGAAGCGGCGACGACGGGCGATGTCGTCTACTCGAACAGCACCGAAGGCGCGCCGTTCGTTCGACCTGGTCGGATCGAGCTTGCTGACGGGGTTACGTGGATCTCGAATGCGGGCCCAGCCGGCGAGACGTGGGTCAGTGGCGCCATCACCGGTACCTGGACCAGCGCAGGCAGTAACATCTACAGCCTCGCCTCGGCGACCGAGCCCGTTTATCTGGCCTATGACTACAAGCGCGACGATGTCGCGGGCACCGTGACCGGCGTCGATCTGACCGTTGAGAAGTTCGCCAACGCGCTCGCCAAATGGGGCCGTGATCCCGCGCGCATGGTCGCCTGGTACGGCTTCCTCGAAAAAGAGGCGACGGGCACCACAACGCCGGCGTCGGGCAAGTGGAGCTATGTCGGCGGAACGATCTACGTCAATCCGCCCGTCACGGCTTCAGTGGCCGATGCCAACGACAACATCATCTACTCCGACGACGAGAACGCGCTTCTGCTCGTTGCGGCCAACGGTGACCACACTGAGGGCTTCCGGCACTTCGGCAATCTGATCACCTTCTTCACGCCAAACGACAATGCGGCGGGTGGTTATGGGCTCCGTGCACCGCATGCCAATGGCATGTCGATCGAGGACGTGCTCACCATCACGACGGGCTATCACGCGGTCGGGATGCCCGGCCGCAATCTCGGCGGAAACCTCATGAAGCGCTGCGATAGCGTCGGCGGCTGCAGCTCGCTCAACCCGTTCGTCTACTACACAGACAATGAGCTGCCCGATGCGGGCGACGTTGCCGACGATCTGGTCTACATCGCCCAGCCATTCTTCAAGCATGATGGAAGCCCGCTTGACCCGGCTTGGGACGCAAGCCTCGCCAGCATGTGCTTCTCGCACACGGCCGGCCTGACGACCTATGGCGGCATCACCTGGTTCAGGCCGCTGCAGATCGATCCCTCGGCCGAGGTTGCGTCGCGCCATGGCATCACGCTGACGCCGCAGCCGCGCTACTTTGTGCGCGCGTCGAACACCCCGACAATCGATCCGGACGTCGAGGCGCCCACCGACGTTCGCTGCATCGGCGGCCTCGCCCTTGGCCCATCGGCGGGACCCGAGCGCGGTGTCCTGTACATCGATACCGAGTTCGATTGCATGGGGCACGCGGCCGCCAGCTTCAGCTACTTCACGGCCGGCTTCCCGCATTACTATCGGTCGCGGGACTGCAAGTACGACATCAACGTCAGCGGTGACCATCTGTTCACCGTGATGCGCGACGGCCGCGGCCGGGCTGACTTCATCAATTGCGACGTGCTGTGGCGGGGCGTCGACGCGAACGACCAGCTTTTCCAAGTCCAGAACCACGACACCGATGAGGTCACCGGTGATCTGCTCGTCATTGGCGGCAGCACCTTCGCCTGCACCGTCGATACCGACCTGATCGATGTGCCAAATCTTAATTTCCCGTCGTGGATCACCCAGAGGCCATTCACATCGCTCGGTGGCAATGTCTTCGGCCGAGGCATCAACCCGGTGCGGCTGGCCAACGCTGAAGACTGGGTGACCAGCGCGGACCCCGACCGTCAGGACATCATCATCGGAGCCTAGATCGGCTTACAGACCAACCAGATGCCCCAAGGAGGCACATATGGACAGACTGCTTGAAAACGTCGGCGCGGACATCGAGGGCGATGCGAGACAATGGAACGGGTCAACCGGCTCGGTCTTTGTATCCGGCACGCTCTCAGGCGCGACGGTGCACCTGGAGGTACGTCACAATGTAGGTGACTGGCTGCGGCTACACAACTTCGACGGTTTCACGTCGCCGGCGATGGCACGCGTCGTCCTGCCCGACTGCGAGGTGCGCGCCATTACGGTCGGCGGCGATGGTTCGACCAGCGTCAGCGTGGACCTTGTCTAAGCGGGAGCCGAAGCTGTGAGGGATGATCTGACGATCGATGGCCCGGTTCGGCCTTCTGTCTACTCGCCGGTGGAGCACTTGGTCCTCTCGGCAGGCGACAACGTGAAGGCGGCCGCAGCTGCGGCCATCGCCCAGCACGCGGTGCTGTGGCAGGACTTCACCCGCGTGATGGGCATGCGAAGTGCGATCGATGGGTCTGGCGCGCAGCCCGGCTCTGGTGACCCGGTCGGCTGGATTGAAGACCGGATTATGGCGACGAACGCCGTTGCGCCGAGTGCGGGAACGAGGCCGTCCCTGTCAGCTTCAGGAGGCCTTCAGTTCAACGGCGTGGATCAAGCGCTCAATCTGCCGTTTGTGGGCGGCGCCGGGCCGTCGAGCGCGGATATATTCGCGGTCGTCCAGACCGACGATGATCCCTACATCGTGCTCGATATTCTCACCGAGAGCAGCCCACCCAACCGGTTCATCTTTTGCTCACAGGACGGCAATGCAGCCAACCCTAGGGGCAACATCGGAGCGGCGACCGTTCACATCGACAACGGCCCGGCCATTGCCTCACGCGACGCTCTGCATGATGCGCGCCCCGCCTCGACGTTTCTGTTGGAAGCGCGCGGCGCAGACCTGTCCAGCTTTGACGGGTTCCTGATCGGTCACGCGCACATCTCGGGCTTCGAGTATGCCGGCCGGATCGATCACATCATCGTCGGGAACCTCGCAGCGAGCGGCTACGATCGCGACGCGCTGCGCGCTGCCATAGGCGTTCTGATGAGCTGATCCGATGGGGACCATGAGCGCTTAGACGCTCACAGTGGTGGGCCTAGTTTGGCGACCCGACCCACCCGACGCACCCGAAGATAACACCGCACCCACCGGCTGCTTGCGCAGCGGCCGAATGGTGCAGGAATCGGGTTATCAGGACGTGAAGGACTATCGGTGCGCGCGCTGTAATGCGCTGCTCTTCAAGGGTACCTCCCAAACCATCGGCGATGTGCTAGAGATCAAGTGCCGACGCTGTTCGGCAATCAATGTATTGAGGCCTGCCGAGCCCCGATCAGAGCGCCCTAGGAGCGCGCGTTCGGAGCAAAGCGATGCGGAAAAGCACAAACACCGTCACAGGCCCTTCAAGCGGGCTTCAAGCCCGTGACCCTGTTCACCCGCCAGCAGCCTATATCGGCGGCAAAAGACACCTGGCCCGACGAATCTGCGCCATCATCGACAGCATCGAGCATGGCCTCTACGCCGAGCCTTTCGTTGGCATGGGCGGGGTGTTCTTTCGCCGGCAGACGGCCGCGCGGCGCGAGGCGGTCAACGACATCAATGGAGAGGTTGCTAACCTCTTTCGGATCCTCCAGCGGCACTATCAGCAGTTCATGGACACGTTGCGGTTCCAGGTGACCTCCAGGCGTGAGTACGAGCGCCTGAAGGCCTGCAATCCATCAACGCTGACCGATCTCGAACGCGCTGCGCGGTTCATCTATCTTCAGCGGCTCTCGTTCGGCGGGAAGGTGACGGGCCAGAACTTTGGTGTCGATCCGACCGCGCCGGCGCGCTTCAACCTGACGAAGCTGGCGCCCCTGCTTGAGGACGTCCACGAGCGCCTGGCTGGTGTCGTCATCGAAAACCTTGGCTGGTCTGAGTTCATTCGCCGCTACGACCGGCCGGACGCGCTGTTCTACCTTGACCCACCGTACTGGGACAACGAGACCGACTACGGCGAGGGCGTCTTTGGCAAGGAGGACTTCACCGCCATGGCCGATCAGCTGGCTGGCCTCAAAGGGCGGTTTGTGCTCTCGATCAATGACGTCCCGGAGATCCGATCGATCTTCCGCGCGTTCAGTTTCGAGGAGGCGTCGCTTAATTACTCGGTCGCGGGCGGAAAGGGCACCAATGCGAGAGAGCTCATCATCACCGAATCGACGTGAGGGCTGGCTGCGAACTCAGCCGGCGCTGGACACGGACGGTGTCTTGTGGCGCGATGGGCAGAAGCTTGGGCGGGTGTATCAGGCCTGGAACTACTACTGGCGGTGGTTCGTCTGGACGTTCCCGATCGAGCAGGGCCAGGCCGATACGAAGGAAGAGGCGATGGCTATGGTTGAGGCGCTCGTGAACCCTGAAGCACCCTCCTGCAGCTGTATGCCCGTCCCTCGATCGCTGGCTGGACTACAGCGCTCCCAGGCCCGTAGAGCGGCCGGTGGTGAGCTCTTTCGATAGGGGCTTCAAACAGCCTTAGAAGTGCCTTCAAACCGCTCCGAAAGCGCTGCCATACGAACCTGCGTTTTTTGCCAAACGAAGTTGCGCGCTACATGAACGAAATCGCGTGCTGCTTACGGTGCAGGCGGACAAGCACGAATGAACCGCAGGTCATAGGCAGCCAGGACGATTAGGCAGCGCCAAAAAGAATGGCGGACAGAGAGGGATTCGAACCCTCGAGACGGTTACCCGCCTACACGCGTTCCAGGCGTGCGCCTTCGACCACTCGGCCACCTGCCCATTCTTCGAGGCGTGTGGTTAGCGTGCAGCGCTTTGCCTTTCAAGGGCCGGAAACAAAAAGCCCCGCTTGGATTGCGGGGCTTTTGCATGTCCGCAAGCAACTTGCCCGCGCTACATGCCCAGCGCTTTTGCTCGCATCTCAAGTGCCGCGAGGTCAGACGCCTGCGCGTACATGTTTGCTTCGGCAAGAAACGCCTGGAAGGATGCGAAGGTTTCGCCCGCAATGACGCTCGAATCCGCAACCTCCTGCAGCACCGGGCCGGTTTCGGCGGCAAGTGCATCAATGATGGCGTCCGGCATGGTGTGAACCTGCACCTCGTGCTCCTCGATCAACGGCCGCAGGGACACGATGTTGTGGAACGTGAAATCTGCTGTCGTCTCCATCGAAGCGGCCAAGCAAGCCTCTTCAACGATCCTTTGCAGATCGTTGGGTAGCGCGTTGTAGGCCTCCTGGCTCACGATCAGTTCCAACGCCGGACCCATCTCGTGAAAAGCCGGCATGTAATAATGCTTGGCGACCCGAAAGAGACCGAACGCCAGATCGTTCCACGGGCCGATCCATTCGGCCGCGTCTATGGTCCCGTTTTGCATCGCCGGGAATATCTCCGGCGGCGGCAGCAAAACGGGGTTGACGCCAATGCGTCGCATAACTTCACCGCCCAAGCCGGCGACACGGAAATTGAGTCCCTGAAGGTCGTCCAACGAGGTGAGCTCTTCCCGGAACCAGCCACCAGCCTGCGGACCTGAAGATCCTGTGTAGAAAGGTTTCAGACCGAACGGCTCGTACGCGCGATCCCAAAGCGCTTGACCGCCGCCAAAGCGCAGCCAGGCAATATGTTCAAGCGCCGTCAGACCGAAGGGTACGCCCGTGAAAAAGTGCATCGCCTGGTCTTTACCAACCGCGTAGTAGGGCGTGGTGTGGGCAAGGTCTGCCGTGCCGCCCGCGACGGCATCAAACACCTCAAATGGCGGGACGAGTTCGCCGCCCGCATTGAAGTCGATCTGGATACGCCCGCCCGACATGGAGGTGATCTTGTCGGCAACTCTCTCGGCATTTACGCCCACGCCAGGCGCGCCTTTTGGCCAAGACGAGGCCATGGTCCAGTTGATGGTTTGCTGCCCTTTGACGATGGCGGGCGCAGCAAGCGCCCCGACGCCGGCTGCACCGGCGACCAAACCAGCCTTGAGGAAGGCGCGGCGGCTTTCATCCTGCGACGAGGCTGCGCGCGCTTTCGGCAAGAGCGGACGGGTTGGCGGTTGACGCATTTTAAAAACTCCCACGGACACTGTTTTGTTTTGTTGAGAGCTTAGCGAGGGACCTTGGCACCCGCAACCGGTTGCGGACGCGCAAAATCGCCGGTTTGTTGCTGGATGAAGTCAGCGGTAGCGGCCAAGCCAAGATCTGGCTTTTCCGGGGATAGGCAGGGGCTCTGCGTCAAGCGCGCAGAACGCCGCCCAACTTCTGTTCCACAGCACCGATGATCTTTGCCCCCACAGCGTCAATCTGCTCATCGGTGAGCGTCTTGTCCTTGGGTTGCAAGGTCACCTCGACCGCGAGGGATTTCTTGCCCTTCTCAATGTGCTCGCCGGCGTAGACGTCGAACAGGGCCACATCGCTGACGAGATCCTTGTCCGCCCCTTTGGCGGCGCGCAGCAGCGCATCGGCCGCCACATCGGCGTCCACCACGAAGGCGAAATCGCGGCGCACAGGCATCAGGTCGTGCAGGTGTAGCGGCGGCTTCGTCCGGGTTGCTTTGCGTCGAGCGCCTGGGAGAGCGTCGAGCGTTATCTCGAAGGCAACGATCGGCCCAGCGATATCCATCTCTCGCAAGGTGCGGGGATGCAGCGCGCCGAACGTGCCGAACACATCACGACCACGTCGGATCGTGCCCGACTGTCCAGGATGGTACCATGAGGGCGCTTCAGCTTCGATCTGGCATGTTCGGGGGTCGAGCCCAAGTTCATCGAGAAGTGCCAGCGCGTCGCCCTTCGCGTTGAACGCTGATACGGTCGGGAAGTCACTCACCCAATGGCGGCTACGACCGGCCATGGCAGCCGTCCCACGCCGAATGCCACAGGCAGAGATTGTTTGATCTTCAGGGGCGTCGCCCGCGAATACCTGTCCAACCTCGAACAGTGCCACATCGCCGCTTCCCCGATCGACGTTGGCCTGGCAGTTGCGCAAAAGGCTCGGTAACAGGGATGGGCGCATTGTCCCCATCTCAAGCGAAATGGGATTGGCCAGCTGGACATCCGCCGAACCGCCGCCGAACGTTGCCGCGTCATCCTGCTTGATGAATGACCACGTAACCGCTTCCAGAAGGCCGCGACCCGCAAGAACGCGCTTGGCCCGCCGGGTGCGTTTCTGGATCTCTGTCAGCACCGGCCGAACCACCGATTGCCGGCCGAGCGATGGCGTTAGCGGAACCTGGTCGACGCCGACGATCCGCATGACCTCTTCGACAAGGTCCGCCTTGCCTTCAACGTCCGGGCGCCATGTTGGAACCGCGACCTTTAGGATCTCATCATTGCCGGTGGCCCAGAACCCCAGCAAGGTAAGCGTAGCCTTGATCTCGCGCGCACTGACGTCGAGGCCGGACAGCCGTTTCACTTCCGCAGTGGGAAAATCGATGATCCGGTCCTCTTCCGGAATAGCTCCTGCAACGGTCTTGTCAGTTGGCGTGCCACCGCACAGATCAACGACCATCTGCGTCGCCAGATCGAGGCCTTTTTCGTTGAAGGCAGGGTCGACACCGCGTTCGAAGCGGTACCGCGCGTCGGTGATGATCCCCAATTTTCGGCCTGTAGCCGCAATGTTGCTCGGCACCCAAAGGGCAGACTCGATCAGGACGTCGGTGGTGGTCTCGTCGCAGCCCGATTCTTCGCCGCCCATTACGCCCGACAGGCTTTCGACGCCACGTTCGTCGGCGATCACGCACATGGACGGGTCCAAGGTGTAGGTCTTGCCGTCCAGCGCGAGAAAGCTCTCGCCGTCTTTCGCCACGCGCACGGTCAGGTTGCCCGTCACCTTTGCCGCGTCGAACACGTGCAAGGGGCGGCCGCGATCGAAAGTGATGTAGTTGGTGATGTCGACAAGAGCGTTAATCGGCCGGAGCCCGATTGCCTTGAGGCGCTTCTGCATCCAAAGGGGCGACGGACCATTCTTGACCCCGCGAACAAGACACAGGGCAAATGTGGGGCACAGGCTCTTGCCGTCAAACGCGAGCGTCACCGAAACGGGGCAGGGCTCACTGCTTGTGATGGTCGGGATCGGTGTGTCCTTCAGCGTGCCGAGGCCGGCTGCGGCCAGGTCGCGTGCGATGCCGAAAACGCCCGTACAATCGGGGCGGTTCGGCGTCAGGCCGATCTCGATGACCGGGTCATCAAGCTGCGCGAACGTCGCATAGGAGGAGCCAGCCGGCATATCCGTATCGAGATCAATGATACCGTCATGCTCGTCGGAGAGCTGCAATTCGCGCTCCGACAACATCATGCCGCGGGATTCAACGCCTCGGATCTTGCCGATCTCGAGGGTCACATTAATGCCGGGAACATAAGCGCCGGGAGGGGCGAAGACGCCGCTCATCCCTTCGCGTGCATTCGGCGCTCCACACACAACCTGTACCGGCTCGCCCGAACCTGTGTCGACTTTCAAAACCTTCAGCCGATCCGCGTCGGGGTGCTTCTCCGCGCTCAGCACCTTACCGATCACAAACGGCGCGTAAACGGCGCGGTCGTCTACCTCTTCGACCTCAAGGCCGATGCGGGTCAGCGTGTCGGTGATGGTGGCGAGATCGGCGTTGGTCTCAAGGTGATCCTTGAGCCAGGACAGAGTGAACTTCATGGCCTCGGCAGCGTCTTCTGCAAGCGAAAAAGGGGTTGGAAAATCTGCGGCGGGGCATCGCATGGATTGGGCGCGCTTGCAATGGCGCTACAATCGGCTACATGCCACGCCCATGCTCAAATTGATCTTCATGGGTACGCCAGATTTCGCAGTGCCAACGCTCCTGGAATTGGTTGGCCAGGGCCACGACGTTCTCGCCTGTTACACCCGCGCACCAGCGGCCTCCGGTCGTGGCATGACCACGCGACCATCCCCAGTACATGCTCAGGCCGAAGCCCTTGGGATCCCAGTTTTCCATCCCGGCTCGCTTCGCGATCAGGATGAGAAAGACCGCTTTGCAGACTTCGGCGCTGATGCAGCGGTGGTCGTCGCCTACGGGATGATTCTGCCGAAAGCGGTTCTCGCTGCTCCGGAGCATGGCTGTTACAATCTGCACGCATCGCTCTTGCCGCGCTGGCGCGGTGCCGCTCCAATCAACCGAGCGATCATGGCGGGGGACGAGGAGACCGGTGTTATGGTGATGAAGATGGAGCCAGGCCTCGATACAGGCCCTGTTGCCATGGCCGAACGGCTCGCTATCACCGACACGATGACCGCCAAGGATGCGCATGATCAGCTTGCGCGCCTTGGCGCTGACCTGATGGGGCGCGCCATGGCCGCCCTGTCCCGCTCGGCACTGACAATGACGCCCCAGCCTGAAGAGGGCGTCACCTACGCCGACAAGATCGACAAGTCGGAAGCACGCATCGATTGGCAAGCCCCCGCCGAGAAGGTGCTGCGGCACATTCATGGCCTCTCGCCTTTTCCAGGCGCGTGGACCGAGGTGAGCATCAACGACAAGCGCGAGCGGCTTAAGGTCCTTCGGGTCGAGCCTGCCGAAGGCGAGGGCGTTGCTGGTGCGCTGATCGACGGCCATCGCGTGGGATGTGGACTGGGCGCTTTGCGGCTTGTCGAGGTTCAGCGTGCTGGCAAACAACCCATGGACATGGGGGCGTTCTTGAACGGGTCGGGTCTGGCCCCTGGTGATCTATTGGGCTGACGCGCACAAGCGATCGGTCCGCAGGACCGGAACGATGCGCGGCGAAGGATTGAAACGTGCCCCGCTACAAACTCACTGTCGAATATGATGGCGCGCCCTATTCGGGCTTCCAACGTCAGGACAATGCGCCGTCCATCCAAGGCGTTCTGGAAGCGGCGGTGAAGGCCTTTTGTGGCGATGTGGTTACGCTGAAAGCGGCAGGCCGGACGGATACCGGCGTCCACGCCATCGGGCAGGTCGTCCATTTTGACCTGACAAAGGACTGGCCCGCGGACACCGTACGTGACGCCATGAACGCGCACATGGTCACTGAGCATGTTGGGGTGCTCGCCGCAGAGCAGGTGGGCCAAGACTTCGATGCACGTTTCTCAGCCACACGACGACACTACCGCTACACAATCTTGAACCGCTGGACACAACCGGTCTTCGAGCGAGGGCGGGTCTGGGGCGTGAAGAAGCCCCTCGATGAGAGGCTGATGCAGGCCGCTGCGGATCGGCTGGTCGGCCACCACGACTTCACCACATTCCGCTCAGCCCACTGCCAAGCGAAGTCACCCGAGCGCACGCTTGAGCGCCTGCAGGTATATCGCGAAGGCGAGCACATCTACGTTGATGCGGCGGCGCGCTCCTTCCTCCACAATCAGGTGCGCTCGCTTGTGGGCGCCTTGAAACTGGCTGGTGAGGGTCGCGCCACACCCGACGACATCAACGCGATGCTGGAAGCGCGTGACCGCACCAAGTGTCCGGCGGTCGCGCCAGCGTGCGGGTTGGTGTTTTTAAAGACGGAGTATTAAACGTCAGAAATACGTAGATGCATAGCCTTCGTTCTTATTGTCTCAACATGTAAAACCTAAGTCTATTTGACCCAAAATTCATGATGATCCACTATTTGTTGATGAGCAATGCGAAAGCGGAAACATCGCAATGAATCGTTGGATGCTTACTTCAAGTGGGGTTTTGCTAGGCTGCGGGCTGGTCTTGACGGCCTGTCAGAGCACCGGGAGTGCGCAGCAACCTATTCAGTCTTGCGACGAACTACGAGCATCGGCGGTCCATCAGTCCCGTCCGGAGTCCGTTAGGCTAGCATGGCCGGATGCGGTGTATTTGGGGCAAGGCCCTGAGGCGCTGGCTCGGGTTCGTAGGGGCGGATTTGAGTGTGGTGTTGCGGCGACCACGAACAATGGTGACATTCTCTACACGACGCCTTCGATCTAAGCGGCGCGGCCCTGCCGAAAGAACCGTCTCAGAACGTCCTCATAGATCGCTGTGAGCGCCTCGAGGTCGGCCACCTCCACGTGCTCATCGACCTTGTGCATCGTCTGCCCGACCAGGCCGAACTCGACGACAGGGCAATAGTCCTTGATGAAGCGGGCGTCGGACGTGCCGCCCGACGTCGACAGTTCCGGTGTGCGCCCCGTCGAGGTTTCAATGGCAGCAACGAGTTGGCTCACGAAGCCGCCGGGCTCGGTGTAGAAAGCTTCGCTTGGCGTTTCGACCAAGTCGAAGGAGTAGCGGCAGCCTTGCCAATCCAAGGTATCAAGCCGCTTCCGCAATTCGGTTTCGAGGCTTTCGGCTGACCACTCACTGTTGAAGCGAACATTGATGCGCGCTGTTGTTCGCGCCGGGATGATGTTGGTTGCCCCGTTGCCGGTGTCGATGGTGACTGGTTCAAGGTTGGAGGGTTGGAACAGCTTGTTACCTTCATCAAGCGGCGCCTTCAGTGCCACAAGCGCTTCGGCCAGCGGATTGAGCGGATTGGCCGCCAGATGCGGATACGCCACATGGCCTTGTATCCCCTCGACTGTGAGCAGGGCAGTCAGCGACCCGCGCCGCCCGACCTTGATCATGTCGCCGAGCGCCTCAGGATTGGTGGGCTCTCCAAGCAGGCACGCCGTTATGTTTTCGCCGCGCGCCGCGATGTGCTTCATCAGCGGCTTGGTGCCATTGATTGCTGGACCTTCCTCATCGCCTGTGAGGATAAAAGAGAGGCGCCCGCCAAAGTCGCCTCCGGCGGCTCTAGCGTCTGACAGAAAGCGCGCCGTTGCCGCAATCATGGCGGCAACGCCGCCCTTCATATCCACCGCGCCGCGACCGTAGAGCCTGCCGCTATCCACCGTTCCCGAAAACGGCCCCTGGCTCCAGGCCTCCTCGCTGCCAACTGGCACAACATCGAGGTGTCCCGCCCATGCGAAATGAGGGGCATTGCCGTCGGATGAACCGACCACGGCGAAAAGGTTGGGGATGTCCGGGGTATTGGGAGCCGAGAAAACCGGCTGGTCGATAACAAAACCCATGGGGCGCAGAAGGTTGGCCACCGCATCCAGCGCGCCGCCACTGTCTGGCGTCACGCTCGGTTGTTGAATGAGGTGCTGCAGGACCGCGACAGGATCGCGGGGATCAATCGCCATCAATCGGGCCTGCCGCTGGTCCCTCCGAGCGGACCTGGAGGACGAACATCTGCGCGCTCACCGTAAGCGTTCGGACCGTCATCTCCCTTGCGCACGCCGAGCCAAAGCGTCAGCACTACACCGATAAACGGTATGATCAAACCAAGCGCAATGAACCCGGACAGGCCAAGATCGTGCAACCGCTTGATCGAGACAATGATCGAGCAGACGGTCGAGGCCGTGTACACGAAGGACTGTAAGGGACCGAATTGCCACGCAATACTCTGCGTTTCCGGATCGATCAAAAAAGGCTGCGTCGCGCCCACAAGAGCGACCAGAAAAAAGAACGTCAGCCAGTAAACCTGTCGACCGACGCGACCATCAGGCCGGAAAAACAGCCAGAAAAACGTCTGCGGGTCCACCGGCTGCCCACCGCCCGGCGCGCCACCAGGTGGTGGCAGCGCGGCTGGCCCACCTGTCGGCGGGTCATCGTCTGGAAGGGGTGGAGGTGTGTTGGCCACTTTGCAGTCCGGTTGGTGTCTTGGTCGATTGAGTGCGCTTTGCGCTGCCCCTTAAATGTTCGGCGCTTCGGGCGCTTTCAAGGCCAACGCTTCATACCCTGGGGTTTCAGTCGCGCAGCAAGTCGTTAATGCCGGTTTTCGAGCGCGTGCGTTCGTCCACCTGCTTGACGATGACCGCGCAGTAAAGGTGCGGGCCCGGTTCTCCGTTGCCCATGGGCCTGCTCGGCATCGAGCCTGCGACAACAACCGAGTAGGGTGGCACCTCCCCGTAGGATACTTCGCCCGTTTCCCGATTTACGATCTTGGTCGATTGCCCGATGTACACGCCCATACCGAGAACAGAGCCTTCGCGGACGATAACCCCTTCCACCACCTCGGACCGAGCGCCGATGAAGCAATTGTCCTCGATTATGGTGGGGCTCGCCTGCATCGGTTCCAGGACGCCGCCAATGCCAACCCCACCGGACAGGTGCACGTTCTTACCGATCTGGGCGCAGGAGCCAACTGTTGCCCAGCCATCCACCATTGTGCCCTCATCGACATAGGCGCCAAGGTTCACAAACGACGGCATCAGCACGACAGAAGGGGCGATGTAGGCCGATCGCCGCGCAACGGAACCGGGCACCGCACGAAAGCCGGCATTCTCGAAATCAAGCGCGCGCCAGCCATCGAACTTGGAGGGGACTTTGTCCCACCAAACGGCGTCTCCGGGCGCGCCTTTGATCACCTCCATCTGGGTCAGACGGAACGACAGGAGCACGGCTTTTTTCAACCACTCATGAACAACCCACGTACCATCTTCTGATCGCGAGGCGACGCGGGCTTCACCCTTGTCGAGAAGGTCAAGCGCGGCTTCCACCGCATCGCGGATTTCGCCTTGGGTGTGCGTGTCGATCCCATCACGGGCGTCAAAAGCGTCATTGACCACTTTCTCTATGGTCGCAACATCGGTCATGGCGTGGTGCATCGGTTCGGTCCGTTGTCGTTGATGGGTCGAATGCTACGGGTTGATCGCGCCGAGGACGGCCTCAAGGAAGTCCGCCAGATGATCGGTGACGTAGCGCACATGATTATCGTCGCGCCCTTCAAATTCCCAGTCCTCATGGAAAAGATCGGCTTTGCCGCGCGGCGTGATCAAGGTCGTGATCATGCCCATCGCGTGCGGGACGGTAAGGTTGCGCGAGAGGTCCTCGAACATCGCAGCGCGGGTCGGGTCAATTCCTGTTTGGGCGATGAACTTATCGTAGGTGATCTGGCTCGGTTTCGGCATCAGGTCTGCTGAAACGATATCGAAAACGTCTCGGAACGGGGCTGATACGCCGAGCCGTTCGAGCACCTTTTCGGCATGTTTCTTGGTCCCATTGGTGAAGACATAGGCATGGCCCGGCAGAGTAGCGATCATCTGATCAAGCTTGGGGTCAGGCTCGAGCACCGAATGGTCAAGATCATGAACATATTCGAGGAAGTCGTCGGGGGTGATGCCATGCTCCACCATCAACCCGCGCAATGTCGTTCCGTAATTCTTGTAGAAGTGCTTCTGGCGCGTGCGCGCAGCGGTGTGTTCAAGGTCGAGTAGGTCCGCCAGGTAGGCCGTCATGCGCTGGTCCATCTGCTCGTGCAGATTGGAGTGGCGCGGATAAAGTGTGTTGTCGAGGTCGAATATCCAATGCTCGACCCGCCCGAACGCTTCCAGACCCTCATGGTGCTCGCTATGGCCGTTGGGCGTGTGATTGCTGTTGGCTGTATGAGCCATCAGGCGTCCTCGCGCTTGATCAAGGTCCCGGCACCATGGGCGGTGAACAGTTCTAGAAGCACGCAATGCGGGACTTTGCCGTTGAGGATGACAACGCCCTCCACCCCGGCTTCCACCGCGGCGATGCAGGTTTCCACCTTCGGGATCATACCCCCCGATATCGTCCCTTTCGCGATCAGATCGCGGGCGTCGCCGACAGTCAGTTCGGCGATCAGCTGACCATCTTCGTCTAAGACGCCGTCCACATCGGTTAGAAACAGGAGCCGTGAGGCATGCAAAGCGCCGGCAACGGCACCGGCAAACGTGTCCGCGTTGACATTGTAGGTCTTGCCGTCTTCGCCCGCTGCGACCGGGGCGACCACAGGTATCAGCCCGGCGCCGGTGACCATGTGCAACACATCAGGCCTGACCCATTCGGGCTCACCAACGAAACCAAGATCGACCACCTGCTCAATATGGCTGTCGGGATCGACGTTGCTCCGGGTGAGTTTCTTGGCAGTGACCATCTCGCCATCTTTGCCGCAAAGGCCAATCGCCTTGCCGCCAGCGGCGTTCAGCATTTGCACGACCTGTTTGTTGATCGATCCGGCGAGCACCATCTCGACCACTTCGATAGCCTTTTCATCGGTCACGCGCAGACCGCCCTCAAAGGCGCTTTCGATGCCCAGACGGTCGAGCATCGCTGCGATTTGTGGTCCGCCACCATGAACAATGATGGGCTTCATGCCCGACTGCTTCAAAAGCGCGATGTCCCGTGCAAACGCGTCCGCTAGCGCTGCATCACCCATGGCGTGGCCGCCATATTTTACCAGGATCGTCTTGCCCGCATATTGCTGCATGTAGGGCAGAACCTGGCTGATCAAGCGGGCTTGCCGTACAGGCTTCGGTTCTAGTGGGATGTTGGGATCGTCTTCGAAGGGCATCATGGGCTTTGCGCGGCGGAGGGAGCTTCGGTGGACACCGGCTAGGCCAAAACGTCAAGAGCTTGGATGCGGTCGCGCCGCCAAAGACCTGCGGCAACCCACCAGCTTGTACACCTCCATAACGGTCTTACTTGTCATGTTGCTTTCTGTGGAACTTCCATGCAGCGTCTCGTCAGCTCCGAACCTTACAGCTATCGCAGCGACCCGAATGTGCCCGCCTTCGACGATGCGGGTCCTATCACTTTCATGGATGGCGAGTGCGCCCTGTGCTCTTTTGGGGCACGGCTGATCGCGCGCTTCGACACGAAGGGTCAGTTTCGAATTTGCAGGGTGCAAACCCCTCTCGGTCGGGCGGTGCTTAACCACTATGGCGTGAGCACGGATGACCCCGAGAGCTGGCTGCTGCTTCATGATGGACGCGCCTACACATCGCTGGACGCGATGATCCGCGCGGGGCGCATCATTGGTGGTGTCGGATACCTCCTCCAACCCTTAAGGTTGATCCCGCGCCCTTTGCAGGACTGGCTCTACGGCCATCTAGCGCGCAGCCGCTACCGCCTGTTTGGGCGAACCGATATGTGCGCCATCCCTGACCCAAAGCTACGCGCGCGCCTTATGGACTGAGCCATGGGGAACCAAACCCTGTTTCGTCGCGCGTGTGGTGATCGTTGGAAGGCCTTGCATCCTGCGGTCCGAGCACTTCATGAGGGCGGAGCAGATCAGAGCTATCGCGGTATGGCATCCGTAAAACGCGGGACGAGTGTGGTAGCTCAACTCGTTTGCGCTGTATTTCGCTTCCCTCCAGCGACCGAGGAGACACCGGTCTCGGTGAGGAAAGTGCGCCGATCGCTTTCCGAAAATTGGACTCGGCATTTTGGTCATGCGGCTTTCAGTTCGACCTGCCTTGCGTCACCTAAAGAGTACCATGTTCGTGAGCGCTTTGGCTTGCTGACCTGCGAACAAGAGCTCGTGCCATGTAATGGCGGAATAAAACTGGTGTTGCACAGAGGCTGGTGCTTGGGTGTGCCGCTTCCTGCAGCCCTGTTGCCGCAAGTCCAAGCAACTGAAGGGGTGGCCAAGGGGCGCTTCACCTTCGACATTGGGTTATCAGCACCAGCTTGGTTGCCTCGCAACCACCAGATTCTGGTGCGTTACAGGGGATGGCTTGAACCGGTCTGAAAAGCGGGTCTGCCTAATCCTCAAACTCCAGCGCGCCAAGATCATCAAGGAGCCGGGCGATAAAGCCGCGCACGACGTCGATACCATCGCCTTTTTCCGATGAGGTTGAGGCCAGAAAAGGAAAGGCAGCGGGCCGCTTGGAGATTGCCTCGGCGGTCTGTGCCGTGACGCGTGCAAGCTGGCCCGGCTTAAGTTTGTCCGACTTGGTCAGAACGATCTGGTAACCCACCGCCGTCTCGTCGAGCATCTTCAGGATTTCGAGATCGTTGGGCTTGAGGCCGTGGCGGCTATCGATCAAAACGAACACCCGAGCCAACTCGACCCGACCGCGCAAGTAGCGTCGGATCAGCCGATTCCACCGATCAACGGCATCCTTCGGTGCCTTCGCGAACCCGTAGCCGGGCATATCGACGATCCGAAGCGGGCCCTCAGAAATGAAGAGGTTCAGTTCCTGCGTCCGGCCAGGGGTGTTGGATGTGCGGGCAAGACCCTTCTGCCCGACCAGAGCGTTCAGAAGGGAAGACTTCCCGACGTTCGATCTGCCGGCAAAGGCGATCTCAACCCGTCCGTCCGTCGGCAGGCCGTCTGGCGCAACGACACCTTTCTCGAAGCCCCACGGTCTGGCGAATATCTGAGCGCCCGCATCAAGGTGAGAGGGTGACAGCCCAAGGCTGTCGAGGTTGATCTCGCCCGCCATGCGCTTGGCCTATTCGGCAGGCTGATTGGCGTCCTTATCTTTCTTGCCGAACATGGCGCGCAGATTGTCCATAAGCTCGATTTTTACGCCGTGCCGTTTCATGATCGCAGCTTGCTGGATGATCGAGAGGAAGTTGTTCCACGTCCAGTAGATGACGAGACCAGCGGGGAATGTGGCGAGCATGAATGTGAAAACGATCGGCATCCACGTGAAGATCGCCGCTTGCGTAGGATCAGTAGGCTGCGGGTTCAGTTTCATCTGAACGAACATCGTCAGGCCCATCAGGATCGGCCAGACGCCGAGGCCCAATAGCGGCCCGATAAGTGGCACCAGGGTCGGGTCATACGGCAGCAACCCGAACAGGTTGAAGATCGAGGTGGGATCAGGGGCGGAAAGGTCCTGCACCCAGCCGAAGAACGGCGCATGGCGCATTTCGATGGTGACGAACAGCACCTTATAGAGCGCGAAGAAAACCGGGATCTGGATCAGCACGGGCCAACAGCCGGCAACCGGATTGATCTTTTCTTTCTGGTAAAGCGCCATCATCTGCTTTTGCAGTTCGGGCTTGTCTTCCTTATAGCGCTCCTGGATTTCCTTCAGCTGCGGTTGCACCTTCTTCATCTTCGACATCGAAGCGTAGGATTTGTTGGCGAGCGGCAGGAAGACCAGCTTGATGGCGACCGTGATGAGAAGGATCGCAACGCCGAAATTGCCGAAGATACCGAACAGCCATTTGATGGCGTGGAACATCGGTTTGGTGAGGAAGTAGAACCAGCCCCAATCGATCAGCAGTTCGAACCGCTCGACGCCCAGGGCAGCCTCATAACCATCAACGATGGCCACCTCTTTTGCGCCGGCGAACAGATTGTTTTCGATCGCGACCGTCGAACCCGGCGCGATCTCGAAGCCACCGCCCAGATAGGATGCGACGAAGCTCTCACCGGTCGCGATCTGATCAACGCGGAATTCGCCGCGATAGGCTTCAAGCCCCGAGGGTATAAGCGTCGCTGCCCAGTATTTGTCAGTGATCCCGAGCCAGCCCTCTTCGACATTGCGGTATTGGATGGGGCCGTCGTCGCGTAGATCGTCATAATCGACCTCGGCCAGCCCGTCATCCTGGCCGAACCAGCCGATCAACCCTTCATGCAGAATGAATAGCCGGCTCGTGCGTGGCTCCCCATGGCGGGCTACCAATCCGTACGGGTACAGAAGAACCCCTGCCTCAGAGGTGTTCTCAACCTCTTGCCTGACTGTGAACATGTAGTCGTCGTCGAGCGCGATGGTGCGCCGGAAGATCAGCCCCTCACCATTGTCATAAAGCAAGGTAACGGGGCTCGAAGGTGTCAGCGTTTGATTGCCTTCCACCGACCAGATCGTTGATGCGGTCGGCAAAGTTGCGGAGCCACCGCCGCCCTGCGCCCAACCAAACTCAGCGTAAAACGGATCAGCCGATCCAGAGGGCGAGAACAGAACGACCGTGTCGGAATCGTCTTCCTGTGTCTCGCGATATTCTTCGAGGTGAATGTCGTCGATCCGCCCGCCTTGCGTGCTGATGGAGCCGGTGATGTGGGAAGTTTCGATCGTGATGCGCTCGGAGGAAGCAAGCACCGCTTGCCGGTCCATCGGCGTGACGGTGCCTGGTAACTCGGGAGGTGCCTCGCCAGGCGCACTCTCATCGACCTGCACCGCCGAGCCGGTCGTTGGATCGATCACCTGTGCAGCCTGTTGCGCCTCAAGTCTTTGCCGTTCCGCTTCCATCTGTGGGCCGACGTATAAATATTGCCAGGCGACAAGGATGCCCAGCGAGAGCACGATGGCGAGAATGTAATTGCGATTGTCCATTCCGTCGGCGTCCTTAAGTCGGCGGCTTAGCTGCCCGGCTTGTGGTCTTTGTCCCGCGTCGCCCGAACTGTGTGGGCATCCATTTTGGCCGAGCGATCCCTCATCGGTCGCCCTCGGCTTGGTACCTGTTCTTTATGAACCATTTCAAGCGCACGTTGCAGGTTGGTGACGATGCTGCCAAACGGCGCATGCGCCAACGACCCCCTTGCGATGAGCACATAATCATATCCGGCCTTAAAACCTAGACCCGGATGTGCAGCAATTGTCTCGCGCAGGCGTCTTTTTACACTGTTGCGTGTAACGGCGCCGCCAACTTTTCGACTTACGGTCAGCCCAATCCGCGCTGCATCCGCGCTTTCCATGGCGATGGAGGACGGCCGCTTCTTGGCTTGGAGAACCAAAACCGGTGTTCGAAACTGCTGGCCACCGCGCGCTGATATGTAGTCAGGCCGTCGGGTAAGGCGCATCAGGCGGGGCGACCGCTTGTGCTCTCTTGTCCCGTGGAAGGGCTTGGTCACGATGCGGGCAAAGGCCGCGCTTCGACGCGCCGCTTGTTTGACCCCGGTGCCAATTAAGCGCTGAGGCGCTTACGACCGCGCGCCCGGCGAGCTGCCAAAACCTTGCGGCCGCCCTTCGTAGCAAGACGTGCACGGAAACCGTGCCGCCGCTTGCGGACCAGTTTGGATGGTTGAAAAGTCCGTTTCATAGCGCTGATCTCATCTGTCTAGGTTCAACTGGCGCCAAGCTTGCAGGGCCGGCAGCCCACATTTTGAACAGTCTAATTGCAAGAGGGATACCTACGGATCGTGCGCACTCGAGCGGCGACGCGCATGATCCATGCATCCGAAATGACGGTGTGGCCGGGCTTATAGGAACGGCTGCTTGCAAAAGTCAATGAATGGGGTCGGCTGAAATGGCCCTGTCTTCACTTCAGTCCGGTCACCGCCGCCCCGTAGTGTCTGCCGCTTCCACATTTAACACCACCAGATTCGACTGGTTTGAGGCGCAATCGCGCTCACATCGCGCTCACCGTTCCGATCACCGCCAATCACAGGTTTCGAGGGCTCATCACACGCGCCATCACAAGCCCGCGAGATAGCGCGCGAGGTCGATGCGCAACCCGAAAAGCGCTGCTATGTCCCCTCTCAACATGCACCCCGCACTCACTCATCGCCCGGGTGACGCGGCTCAGCCAAACAGGCCAACATTGGCCATTTGGCAACACCTGTTTCCGCACGATCCCGGGCCTAGTTTTGAAAGAACTGAACCAATGGCCCAAGACTTCGCCCCTTCAGACCTTGTTCGGTCCGAGCTTGCCACATCGCAGCAAGCGCCGTCCGCGCATCTCTCTCCTAGTCAGTCAGCGGACAAATCTGCTGGCGCTCCTCAAGGATCGTCCATCGTGCAAAACCTCAAGCGCTTCGCGCCTTTGATCGTTATCGCTGGCGCCATGGCGCTCGCGTTCGCCTTTGACCTGCATCAGCACCTCAGCTTGTCGGGTCTGATCCAGCAACGCGAGGCACTCGCCGCAACCATCGAAAACAATTACCTGTTGTCCATCCTTGGCTTCGGCGCGCTCTATGCGGTCGCCGTTGCGCTGAGCTTTCCTGCAGCCAGCCTTCTGACCATTGCGGCCGGCTTCCTTTTCGGGTGGATGTTTGGCGGGTTGACCGTCGTCTTCGCTGCAACAGTGGGTGCGACGGCGCTTTTCCTCGCTGCGCGGACCGCCTTCGGACAGGCCATCGCAGAGAAAGCCGGTCCGACGCTGACCAAACTATTGCAGGGCTTCAAGGAAGATGGCTTCAACTACCTGCTGTTCTTGCGGCTGACGCCGATCTTCCCGTTCACTCTGGTCAATCTCGCACCAGCGCTCGCAAACCTGCCGTTGCGGAGCTACTTCATCGCGACCTTTTTGGGGATCGCACCGGGCACGTTTGCCTACGCGTTCGTTGGCTCCGGCCTCGATAGCGTCATCATGGCCCAGGAAGCAGCCAATCCCGGTTGTGCGGCCAATGGCACCTGCCAGATCGATCTTGCCTCGCTGGTGACCACCGAGATCATTGTCGCCTTCGCTGCCCTGGGCATCGTTGCGCTGATCCCGCCGGTCGCCAAGCGCATCCGCGGCCGCAAGGCCGAGGCATAAGCCCAGCCAAGTTTCCCATCTCAATCAATCAGACAACACGCGCCCACTTTGCCCGGGCCAAAGGAAAAGACCATGTCCACGCAAACCGAAAACCACACCGCTGAAAACACGAAAGCCGAAGCGAGCCACGCTGCTCACACCCTCGCACCGCCGGCAACGACCATCTCCGCAGAAACCACGCAGACCCTGACGCCTGATGTTGTGGTCATCGGTGGAGGCTCCGGAGGACTGACCACCGCCGCCGTCATGGCCTCATTTGGGGTGCCGGTGGTGCTGATCGAGAAGCACCGTATGGGTGGCGATTGCCTGAACGTTGGTTGTGTGCCCTCTAAGGCGATCCTAGCTGCGGCCAAGCACGCCCACGCCATCACTGAAGGCGAGAAGTTCGGCGTTTTCGCCAAAGGCACCAAAGGCAAGCCGTTTGATGTCGATTTCTCCCGCGTCCACGATCATATCCATGAAGTGATCGGCACAATTGAACCAAACGACTCGGTTGAACGGTTTGAAGGACTGGGCGTGACCGTCCTTGGCGGCGAAGCGCGTTTCGTGGATGCCAACACCGTTCAAGTCGGAAACACGACCGTCAAGGCCCGCCGGGTGGTTATCGCAACCGGTTCCCGGCCCGCAGTTCCGCCGATCCCAGGCCTTGATACGGTGCCGTACCTCACCAACGAAATCATTTTCGACCGCACCGAGCTCGCCGAACATCTGATCATTATCGGTGCCGGTCCGATCGGGCTTGAACTGGCGCAGGCCCATCGTCGGCTCGGCGCACACGTCACGGTGCTGGAGGGCTTTCAAGTTCTCGGTCGCGAGGACCGCGAAGCCGCCGATCTGGTCAAAGACCATCTCGAGGGCGAAGGGATCGCGATCCATGAGCACGCCAAGGTTGTTGAGGTCGCCAAAGACGCGTCGGGCGTCGCCGTGACGGTCGAAAAGGGCCAAGGTGAGCAGGCCGTTCGCGAGATCATCCGGGGCTCACATCTGTTGGTCGCTGCCGGCCGCGCTGTTAATGTCGAGGGGCTCGATCTTGAGAAAGCTGGCATCGACTACGATCGTCGCGGCATCAAGGTCGACGCCGGGCTACGCACGTCCAACAAGAAGGTCTTCGCTATCGGGGATGTTGCTGGTGGCCTCCAGTTCACCCACGTGGCCGGCTACCACGGTGCGCTGATCTCGCGAAACATCTTGTTTCGGCTCCCGGTGAAGCAGAATGCAACCATTCTGCCCAAGACCACTTACACCGATCCCGAAGTTGCCTCCGTGGGCGTAACCGAAGAAGAACTCAAAGGACGCGATGACATCAAGATCCTGCGCTGGCCATTCCATGAGAACGACCGCGCGATCGCCGAACGCACCACTGCCGGCTTCATCAAGGTGTTCACCACCAAGCGTGGCAAAATCCTGGGCGCCGTCATTGTTGGACCCCGCGCAGGCGAGATCATCTCTCTTTGGGGGCTTGCCGTTGCCAAGGGAATGAAGGTGTCCGATATCACCTCTTGGGTCGCCGCCTACCCGACCTTGTCGGAAGTCGGTCGCCGCGCAGCTGTCGAGTACTACAAAGGGGCGACTGACAACCCAACGCTTCGCAAGATCATCACGTTCTTGCAGCGGTTTGGTTAGGTCCGAGCCACACAAGAGTCCGCCATCTGGCATCCAAGAGCGTCATGAGGCAAACGCGACATGCGCGATCCGAATGTGAACACAGCGCAGACATCAGACACTCCGGGCCGATCGAAAGATCGGCGCGGAGCTGGCCTGTCTGCGAAACTCCTGGTCCTGACGATCGTTTTTGTCATGATCGCGGAAGTCATGATCTTCGTGCCGTCGATCGCGAATTTTCGCAATAATTGGCTGGAGGATCGCTTGGCGGACGCGGAGTTGGCCGTCGCCGCGCTCGATCCGACAACGTACGGGGATGTGCAGGCAAATGATGCGATGATGCAGCAGGTGCTTCTGGAAACGCTGGAGGCTTTTGAACTGGCGCTGGTCATCGACGGAGAGCGGCGTTTTCTTGCGCAGCGCACGGGGATTGACGGAACGATCGTTGCCAATCTCGCAGTTGATGTCGCCGTCACCACCTCCAATCCTCTCACGTCGATCACTGAAGCCTTCGGGACGCTTGCCGGCGGTGACCGGGTTCTGCGAATTTATGGCCAACCCGAGCCGCCTGATAGTCGCAAGGTCGAGGTGGTAGTCGAGGAGCGTTACCTGCGCGAAGCGATGCTCGGTTTCTCGCGCAACATTCTGTTTCTTTCGATCTTCATTTCTGTGATCACCGCGCTATTGGTCTATTTGACGCTGAATTGGCTGTTTGTTCGACCTTTGCAGAGGCTCGACATGGCAATGGCCAGCTTTGCCGAAAACCCTGATGATCCCGGATCCATCATCGCGCCATCAAAGCGCCTTGATGAGTTGGGCAGGGCGGAACGTCGCTTGTCCTCGATGCAAAGCGACCTACGAACCATGCTGTCCGAACGTCGTCGGCTGGCCGATGTCGGTCTTGCGGTTTCCAAGATCAACCACGATCTCCGCAACCTTCTTTCGAGCGCGCATCTGTTGTCCGAGCGCCTCGAGGCTATCGACGACCCACATGTTCAAAGGATCGCGCCGCGTATCGTGCGTGCCATCGATCGTGCAGTCTCATTCTGCGAAGCGACCCTGGCCTATGGCAAAGTGCAGGAGGAGGCACCGAACAGGACGACCTTCACTCTTTACGACCTCATTGATGAGGCAGCGGAGTTTGCCGGTCTTCGCGGCCACAAGACCATCGCTCTTGAAAACGCCGTCGACCGGGTACTTACGGTGCGCGTGGGACGGGACAACCTGTTCCGTATCCTCCTCAATCTTATGCGCAACGGACGCCACGCCCTGGAAGCAGCCGCCAGCGCCCCGCCAAGCGATGAGGCGGTCGTCCCGCAGTCTATGGCGATGCGCATCGAAGGCGCACTCGATGGTGATACCCTTCGTCTGGTTGTTAGCGACAATGGCCCAGGTATCCCCGAGCACCTGCATGCCAACCTGTTCCAGCCCTTCCGCGGAGATCAGTCGCGCAGGGGCAGCACGGGCTTGGGTCTGGCGATCGCGCGCGAACTTGCGCAGGTCGATGCCGGCGAAATCACATACGCTCCCGGGCCGGATGGGCGCGGCGCGCAGTTCATCGTTACCCTTGCCAGCGCTCGTGTCGAACCTGCAGTTTAGGGGCAGAGTTATTCCCACCTGAGTTATTCCTGCCGAGACGTTTGCGCCCATGTAGGCCTGCTCACCCGAGGCTCATGTCCCGGTGGATCGGTGCTTGCATTGCCCTAGGCCTTGGGCTAAGCGTCTCGCCCTGTTGGAGACGGGCTGTGCGGCCCCTCCGGCGATGCACCGGTAGCTCAGCTGGATAGAGCACTAGACTACGAATCTAGGGGTCGGGAGTTCGAATCTTCCCCGGTGCGCCAGCCCTTCGGGCGTGGCGACCCAACTCGAAAGTGGGCTCGAACTTCGTTCGAACCGGCGCGCCATTCCCAAATTTCCAGCCACTGCGCCGATTGGCTGACGGCCAATAAGCGCCCGCCTATCCGTAGGAGGGTAGGCACCTCGTCATCGCGCTAGGCGTATGGACACGGCACGAAGCGATGGTCCCCAATAAGACCGGAGTGGCCGCTATAAGTGATTGGGCTTTCCGCGTGCGGAAGACCAAGACCACCCCAGCGCAAAACTGTACGCGCTTCCGGCGCCGCGTATCGCGCGCGTGGTACGCATTCTTTATTAGTTGACTTTTATTTGCAACAATAAAAGGTTCTGGGTATCGATCCACGTTGAGAGGCGATCTGATGGCCCTGCTGCCACCCAAAGCTCATCCTTACAGGACCACACCGGCCTTCACGCCATCGACGGTGCCAGCGGCTCTTCTGGCAATGCATCGGACCAAGGCTGGAGTTTGGGGGCGCATTGACGTGCTCGAAGGCGGCCTTGCCGTCTCCCGCTTCGATACGCTGGGCGCGCCAATCGCCAAACAGATCGTCGAGGCTGGAGGGCATGCCATTGTCGAGCCTCAAGAACCCCACGCCGTAGCGTTTGCCACGGCGGGCCGTTTTACCGTCACCTTTTTCAAGGCGCTGTGATGGTGCGACGCGCTTTCACCACCAAGTAGGAGCTATCTCATGTCCAATCGACGCCATGCTCATAACGCCGCACAAGCCCGAACCGCCACACGGTCGCTTAACGGCTATGTTGGCCTTGCGCTTACCGCGAGCCTGCTTGCTGCCGCAGCGATTGCCGGGGCAACGATCGGCAAGGCAGATGACGCCGCCATGTGTATTGAACCGCGCTCACAACACTGCACCACCGCGCCATAGATCATTTTTGGACGCCTAAGGTGTCATCAAGACAATGCTTGCAATTGGGGAGTTGCGGTGACCGTTGCGATCTTCAAGCGAATGAGCATGCCACTTGTGGTCGTGATGCTCGCAGTCCTCAGCGGGTCGCTTTACAAGGGATCTCTCCCCTTTGGCAGCGTCTGTTTCGTCGTGATTTTCCTTGCCCTGGGGTTCATTCGCTCACGTTTTGAACAGACGCTGGGGCGCAGCGGGGAAGCGAGCGACACGCTTGAAAGCCTTCTTCTGCTGGCTGTTTTCCTCGGCATGGGACCGACCACAATGCTCTACATTGCGACGCCATGGTTCGCTTTTGCCGACTACAGTCTGCCGATTGTGATCAGTGTGTGTGCTGTCCTCTTGGGAGCTTTTGCGTTGTTTGTGTTCTATCGCTCACATGTTGATCTCGGTCGGCAGTGGTCGGTGTCGCTTGCCATCCAGGATAAGCATGAGCTGATTGACCATGGCGTGTATCGCCACGTTCGCCATCCTATGTACGCGGCACTGTTTCTGATCGTGATTGCGCAAGCGGGCCTTCTGGCAAACTGGTTCGCGGGCTTCGCGGGTTTGGTCGCATTTGCTCTGCTGTACCTTCTGCGGGTCAAACGCGAAGAGGCGCTGATGGCCGCGCAGTTCGGCGAAGCATGGCACGCATATACCGCTCGCACACCGCGCCTCGTACCAGCGTTCTGGCGACGGTAGGGGTGCCGTCAGGACAGGAGAGGTGCACCGCACAAAAGCAAATTTCCGCGGCGGCCTAAATATTGACACTCACTGGCAACAATTAGACACTGAGCGTTGATCAACGATACCGGAGCCGCATTGAAATGACTGTGAAACGTCGCATGGCAATGATCGCAGGCGCGACGCTTATTGCTTGTTCGCCGATCGGCCAAGCTGTGGCAGCAGACTACCGCGTCAGCCTCGCTGAGGCGGGCACGCGAGACTACTACTGCACCACGACCATTGAGATCGAGAACCTGTCCGATGCGCCTCTGGTGAGCATCAACACCTTTGTTGATCTGATGAGTTCAGATGGCCTTATCAACACCTCTCGCGGTGTTCTTGCTGGGCCAATTGCGCCCGGTGAAGCCTTGCAAATGACCATGGACGCACCGAACGAGCCATGCGGTGACATCGAAAGCTACGTCCTGGTCGTTGGCACGTGCCAGATCGAGAGCGGCTTTAGAAATCGCAACGACTGCGCTGCCGCGTTCGAGGCGGTTGAGCCCATCACTGGTGCTCGTGGTCGATGATTGATCTTTCCCGCAGGCGAGCGATCAAGCTTGGCTTTTCAGCGGTTGGCGCGGCCAGCGTCGCTGCAACTCTGCAAAACCCGCTTTGGGTTCATATGGCCCACGCCAGCGGCTCCGATGGGCTGTCTCACGGCGCATCGCCGCTTGGGTCGCTGGCCTACCCCGCCGATTTCCAGTCTTTCAACCACCGCGACCCAAACGCGCCGAAGGGTGGGACCTTGAGGCTAGCGCGCGTGGGTGCCTTTGATACCCTCGACACCTTGCGATATCCGGGGCGCCCCCCCGCGGACATGCGGGTCATCTACGATCGGCTTGTGATCGCCAGCCCGGACGAGCCAGCAAGCTATTACGGACATCTCGCCGATGGCGTAGCCATAACGGAAGATTTTTCAACGCTGTCTTTCCGGCTCGCTCCCGATGCACGCTGGCACGACGGCACGCCAGTCAGTGTCGCCGATGTGCTCTTCACTTTCGAAACACTCAAGCAGGATGGTGCGCCCTTTTATCGCCAGGCCTACCGCACGGTTCGCGTTGAGCAAGCCGGCGACCGCCAGATTGACTTCGTCAATGAAGGCCGCCCAAACCGCGATCTGATCAGCGGACTTGCTAGTTTGCCCATTCACCCCTCTCATCGCTCTGAGCCACCAGGCCCTGAACGCCTTCCTCTTGGCAGCGGCCCTTACAGGCTTGTCGAAAGCGATGCCCCCAGCCGCATCGTGCTCGAGCGTGTACCCGACTACTGGGCGCTCGGCGTGGGGACGGTTCAAGGCGCGTTCAATTTCGATCAGATTGCCATTCGCTACTATCGTGATGCTGATGTTGCGTTTGAGGCCTTTCGTGCGGGTGAATATGACGTTCGCCAGGAGACAAATCCGACGCGATGGCGCAACGGTTACGCTGACCTCGAAGATGCACAGCCAGCCATTCGCCGCTCGACGACACAAAGCGATGGGCCGGGGCGTGTGCACGGGTTGGTTATGAACGTGCGATCGGGGCCTTTGGCTGATCAGCGGGTGCGCAAGGCCTTGCATCTGAGCTTTGATGCCGATGATACGGTAAACCGGCTGTTTGGCGGCTTCTTTCAGTCTGTCGGCAGCCTGTTTGAAAGCACTCCCTTTGCGGCGGAGACCTTCGATCCTCTTGCCGATGAGCCACGTCCAGGAACACGCGATGCCGGCAGATTGGCGAGCACCTTGCTGGACGAAGCGGGATTTGAGCTACGCGGTACACAGCGGATCGATCCGCAAACGGGCGAGCCGGTGGTTCTGTCCGCGGTGTCGACCAACCCGTTGTATGAAGGTGTGTTGGGCGAGGTGCGCCTGGCATTCGAGCGCATAGGCATTGCGCTTGTTCCTCAAGTTCTTGAACCTTCAATCGCATCCCGTCAGCTTCTTGACCGAAACTTCGATATCGCGACGCTCGCTTGGAACCCCGGTAAGTTGCCCGGATCAGCGGAACGACTTTTGTGGCACAGCGACCTCGCCAACCGGTCTGGAAGCTACGCCCTATCTGGCCTCCAAGACGTCGAATTGGACGCGGCGCTTGATGAGCTTTCCGCCGCCCGGTCCCTGTCCGCGGCAATCGATGCGGGTCAGGCGTTTGATCGTTTGCTGCGAGAGAGCTTTGCCTTTCTTCCACTTTGGCGCGACGGTGAAATACGGTTAGCATGGCGCGAAGGCTTGGCCTGCGTTGAGACACCAGGTGTGGGCCGCTCTGCGAACTTTCTTGCCGATTGGTGGACCAGCAGTGCTTAAAGGGATCATCCGTGCGACCGTCGCTTTGCTCGGGAGGCCGACAAACGCCGGCGATAAAGCCGCTGATGCAAAGCCCTGCTGCCAGGAGGCCGCTTCTCGGTTGTACGGCCGCTGTGAAGATGGCAGCTGCTGTGATTCACAGATGCAAGTGTTTATGGAAGACTGGGCCGCGCAATCCCGCCTCGCGCGGGGCGGCGACCTCAAATCACTTCGAGGGGATCACTAGACACATGTACATTGCGATGAACCGCTTCAAAGTCAAAACCGGTCAGGAAGACGCTTTCGAAGCGGTGTGGAAGAACCGCGAGATTCATATCAACAAAGAGCCCGGCTTCGTGCGTTTCGCGATGCTGAAAGGACCTGAAGCGGACGATCACACGCTCTATGTGTCCCACACCACATGGGAAAATGAGCAAGCGTTCTTGGATTGGACGCGCAGTCAATCGTTTCGAGACGCGCACAAGGGTGCGGGGCAAAACAAACCGCTTTATTTGGGTCACCCCAATTTTGAAGGCTTCAGTGCGGTTGAGGGCCTGGAATTGGACTTGGCTGACGCTTGAAGGCTAGCCAAGTCATGGGCCTCGATTAGGTGGTCACAACCCGTTGGCGGATGAAAGTGCCGACCCCAAGGAGCCCAAAGAAGAGCATGAACGCCATAAGCGGATAGGGAACAGCTAGATCAAACGCAGAAGTCTGCACCGGCGCCAGAGCCGGTGTTGCTGGCAACATCAGCGGTTCCTGCGCAGACCAGACTCGCGTAACTTCGCCGACGAGCCGACCATCCCAAAAATCGAGAATTCGAACCATGATTGCACCGGGCAATGTATTGCCCCGAAGCACAATCGGTTCATTGGCGGCCTGCGTGAACGCAATGTAGCCGGCGTACAGGCTGGCATCGTCTAAAGTCAGGTTATCAGGCGGATTGAGCACGGCACAAATGCTGACCGCCATAACCGCGTCAACGGCGTCGCTGAACGGAACGTGCAGATCAGCAGGATGCAGCATCAGAGACGTGGCCTCCAGCGCGTGGCTGGAGCCGCCAATGTCTATACTGACACCGGATAAAAGTCGGTCGCCGAGGGACCACGTGCCCGATTGGAAGCTGTCGAACGGGACAAAACCTTCGGCATTCGTGAATACAGAAGGGTCGGCGCCAAACGCGTTGCTGACCGTTTGCGCGTTTCCACCCAAATAGATCTCGACGCTGTCTCCGCGCCGTTCGACCACCATGTCGATGGTCGGCAGGTTGGAGGTAAGCGACGTCTCGTCATGAACAGGTGCCGCGGTTCCGGCCTCCGCGTTCGCGCACACAAACATGGTGGCGAGAACAACCAGCACGAACGCGACCGCGTCATGCAAGAAGCCCCAGCGAAACCCCGCCCCATTTGGTTTCGCTTTTTTGGCCACACCCTGCCGTTCGGTCGCGCGAAAATCGCGACCGAAACGAGCATACCACGCCCGGTTGGGCGCGGCGCGTACTGGCAAACTCGTCGGCACGGCCGGAACCTTGTCGCTGCTAGCCCAACAGGCCTTCTTCTTCAGCCTGGGTCCAGATTTCGTCCCACGCCCGGGAGGCCATACCACGCTGGCGTACGCCACGCGCGGCTTCGAGGTTGTCCATCATGCCTTCGCCCTCAACGACAATCAGACCAACCATGCCCAAACCAAGGTGTGGTGTGCACTGATAACCGTAGAAGCCGGGGATTTCGAGCATCACATCGATGCCTTGGCTGATCTGGCTCGACCACGCTTCCGCGCCTTCGGGAAGCATGCCGTCGGTGCTTGCAGAGTTGTGGCTGGGGTTGACGGACAAGAAGCTCACCGTATCGCCGGGCTGCACCACGAGAAGGCGGGGCTTGAAGACGTTACGGGCACGCGGATTGTCGGGGTCGACATTCAGCATCTCAACTTCATGTGTCGTTTCAGCATTTGCTATGCCGGCCGTCGCCAAGCTGGCGGCGGCAAGTGCACCGGTGCCGATGACGAAGGTCCGGCGGTTGATGTAAAAAGTCATGGATTTTCCTTGAGGCTCATTCAATTTTGAGAGGCAGCACTATCACGATAAAGTTGCGTAACAAATGCAACTTTTACAAAGCTATACGAAGGTTGTAGGCGGCAGGCGCATTCCTCGCGAGGGTCGTGTTTCTTACGTTCCACTTTTGATGTGCTCTTTTCTAGGCGACTGCATGCCTAGATTTATAGCATCTATTCTGCCTTGCAATGGGACACTTAGCCCTTCGGCCCTGACGGGGGCGTGACGTGGTAAACGAGGCGCAAATGGGGAAGCCGCATCGATCTTGAACAAACGACGCTGGCGAGCATCCCACGCCGTGGCTCGACCTCAGCGCTCCAAGACCACCGGTGATGATCAATATACCCACTCCCACGCTGATGCCCGCAGATAAGCCCAGTTCCGGGGGATCGAATGGTCAACGGGATGATGATCAATCCGGGCAAGAACGAGGTCTGCCGGCGACAGATTCCCCCAGGTGGGTTGCAAGGCTCGCTTGGGCGACGCTCGGCAGCGTTGCGCTGGTGGTCGGAGCCGTTGGCGTCGTTCTGCCCGTTCTCCCTACGACCCCGTTTGTCATTCTTGCAGCATTCGCCTTCGCCAAAGGGTCGCCGCGCTTGGCACGATGGCTGGAACAGAGCGCGACCTTTGGTCCGATCATCGCCGATTGGAGGGCAAACGGCGCGATACGGCCCCGATACAAGATTGCTGCCATTGTCATGATGGGCGCCGCTTTGGTGCTAAGTGCGGGCTTGGGCTTTTCAAGAACCGTCTTGGCGATACAGGCGCTCTGCATGCTGGGCGCAGCAGCCTATATTCTGACCCGACCGAGTTCCGGGCCAAAGCGCGACTGAAACACGCTGGTAAGCCAGACCGGACCTAGCAGCGCTTGCCAATTACTCAGGGGCTGCGGCCCGCCAGAACCCTGATATACGCAACTGGTCCTTTGACCAGCCCGCTTGAATTGCCGCATCACGAACAGCGTTGGCCTGCTCGCGCTCGCCGGCAAACCAGATGTTCGCGCCCTGCCACTGCGGGAGAGCCTGCCGGGTCGCGGTTCCCAACTCGTCACCCTTCGAACGGCTCAACCATCTCACCTGAAAGCCGGCGTGTTTCGGCAGTGGATAAACGCAGGCAGCACCGTGCTGTGCTTCCAAAAGCAACTCACCCGTTGCGTCGGGTGGCAGATTTTCCAAGATTCTTGCGGCAGCCGGAAAGCCGGTTTCATCCGCCGCCAGGATCACCCGGTGAGCATCCATCAACCCACCGCCTGCGGGGCCAAGGACCCCAACGACTGCACGCGTTTGGTCACCATTTTGAAGTGCTTGAGCCCAATCCGTCGTGCGCCCACCTTCATGAATGAACACATCGAAGATCAGCGTGCCGTTTGTCTGATCGACGCTGCGGGCCGTATAAACCGGGCGATGGGGTGCGTCGTCACCCTGCTCCCATTTGACCGAGCCATTGGTCGCGACCCCCGGCCACGCCGTTGAGCCCAAAATGTTTGGCAGAACCAGGCGAAAATGGATCGCGGCGTCGCCGTGTGTCGACAGGTTTGGCGATTCGACGGAGACCCTCAAAAAGACCGGACCGAGCGCGGCAACATCGGTCACGCGGGCAAACGTGAAGTTCTCCGGCAGCCGGTGGCTTACCTGCGGTATTGGCCAGTCACTTTTCGACGCACCATGCATCGGCTGTCGCTCCTTTCGGGGTTATCGCGCATCTCAGCCAGAGCGAAGATGACTGGGCGGCGAGCAGAACACGGCCGCAGCGTACTGGTTGAACTGCTTAGTTGCATTTGTTTTGCAACTTAATCATGCTGCGTCATCAATGCGAGGTTATTCGCGCTCATACCGTCCACAAATTGCGCTCAGATGCCGAATTTTATGGGTAGCTCGACCAGGCGAAGGCTGAGCCCGCCACCGGTAAGCGTTCAGGGGGAATACAATGAAGCCGACCAATGAGCGCGGGTGCACGCGGGAGCCACTTGAAGGCGATTGCGCTGTCAGTGAACTGCAGTTGACGGCCGCCGAAGAGGCTGTGTTGCTCATTGCTCGGATTTTCTTTCACAGCTTAACGCACAGCGAATCGCAGGCCTGGATGGCGGCATTCGCTGAGGCGGAAGACATTTTCGGATCCGATGAAGGCATGATCGTCGCGGGCCGAACGCTCAACCTCGTCAAGGCAATCAGGCGGGCGCGCCGGTCGCCCTTCATGTTCAACTCGCCCACCTGTCCGGGGTGCTCACAGATCGCCAGCGTTCAGGAACGGCAAATGATGACCGCAATTGCGCTTATGCGCCTTGGCGATCACGAGCGGGCACATGCTGAGTTGGTTGCATTGTGCGAAACAGGCGATGTCGACGCGGCATTTGATGCGACAAAAGCGCTCTGCGAGCTTCTATCGCCTCCGCTGGCTGGACAGGTCAGCGTTCATCCGCCGCACCGCGTGCTGCAGTAAGTCGGTGATCGAAACATCCGCTTTTCTGCGCAATTTCCGCGGTCGAGGCATGCGCGTATCTTTCCGCTTGGCAGGCACTTGTCGGTCAACCCTCAGTGGGTGTCTTCTAAGCACTTTTGCTGAGTTGCCCTCCAACAGACGGGCTGCATGATAAGTTGCAGAGAGATTGCAGCTTTTACCAACCGCAATGAGGCGACCGCTCAGCCAACACGCGCTCTCTCGACTTACGCTTGATCAAAAGGGGCGCCAGCGCTGGAGCGTGCCAAGGCGCAGCCCGCAGGACTAGGGACCTACTATGTCATTGAAAAACAAGGCTACACGTCTGCTTCTCGCCACCAGCGCTATCGCTGTGATGGCGTCCAGCGCGGCGGCAATGGACGCAACGCCATCGGCTGTTCTCGATAATTACGCGGATATGGCGCTTGCCGCTTTTGAAGATTCGCTGCTGACAGCCGAGGCTTTGAACGCTGCCGTTTCCGCGCTGGTTTCTGATCCGTCGGCAGCGACGCTCAGTGCCGCAAAGTCCGCATGGCTCGCTGCGCGCGTTCCGTATCAGCAGACCGAAGTCTACCGCTTCGGCAATGCGATCGTTGATGAGTGGGAAGGCCGCGTGAACGCTTGGCCGCTCGATGAGGGCCTGATCGATTATGTCGACGCGTCCTACGGCGTTGAGAACGATGAAAACAACCTGTTCACCGCCAACATCATTGCCAATGAAAGCTTGATGATCAACGGTGCCGAGGTGATCGCTGCGTCCATCACACCGGACTTTCTGTCTGGCACGCTGCACGAAGCGGGCGAAGTCGAAGCAAATGTGGCAACAGGCTACCACGCCATTGAGTTCCTGCTTTGGGGCCAGGATCTGAACGGCACGGGCCCCGGCGCAGGCTCCCGACCTTTCACGGACTTCGACACCGCCAATTGCACCGGCGGCAGCTGTGAGCGGCGCATTGAGTATCTTGTGGCCGCCTCAGAATTGCTGGTTGCAGACCTTGAAGAGATGGTTGGCAACTGGGAAGAAGACGGCGCTGCACGGGTTGAGCTGATGGAAGATGAGGCCGCCGGCCTTTCTGCTGTCCTGACCGGCATGGGTTCGCTGTCTTACGGTGAACTTGCGGGCGAGCGCATGAAGTTGGGCCTTCTGCTCAATGATCCTGAAGAGGAGCATGATTGCTTCGCCGACAACACGCACAATTCGCACTATCTGAACTCGCTGGGCATTAGAAACGTGTACACAGGGACCTATCGCCGCGTCGACGGTTCGGTGGTTTCGGGTCCGTCCGTTTCGGACCTTGTCGCCTCCGCTGATGCGGCGCTGGACGCAGAAATGCGCGGCAAGATCGATACCACGGTCACGGCGATGGCGATCATGCGTGCGCGCGCCGAGAGCATCGAGGCCTACGACCAGATGATTGGCGAAGGCAATGAAGAGGGTAACGCCGTCGTTCAGGCTGCGATTGACGGACTGGTTGACCAGACGCGCTCAATCGAGCGGGTCGTTGCGCTGCTGGATCTCGATGCCATCGAGTTTGAGGGTTCCGACAGTCTCGACAACCCCACTGCTGTGTTCCAATAAGGCTCTATGACCATAAAGCTGTACGCAAATAAAAGCGGGGCGGGTGTCCGGCGCCTGGGGGTTGCCTCAGGCGTTCTGGGCACCTGCCTCGTTGCCGCAACGGCCTTTGGCGTAAGCGCCAGCGGCATATTCGACGATGCCGACGGTCCGTTGCCCCACCGCACCGATCTGACACTTCAAGATCGTATTCGGGTCGCGGCGGTTCTCGAACCGCCGCAGGCCTTCGATGCGGCTCAGCCGTTTGAAGCCATGTCTGGCGGCGCGGGGACCTATACCGGCGCCGCTGACAGCAACGCGTTTTCGCGCTTCACACAGAACATTACGTTCGAGCAGCAATCCGATTTCCACATCGGCGATTCACTTTTCACCAAACTTTGGGTGTCTTCACCCTCATCCACTCAAGCCTCCGATGGCTTGGGGCCGTTGTTTAATGCGCGTTCGTGCCAGAGCTGTCACTTGAAGGATGGTCGCGGCCACCCGCCGGTGGATATGGCTGATAGCGCGATCTCCATGTTCTTGCGCTTGTCGGTGCCGCCGCGCACCGAGGCTGAATTCGCTGCTCTTGAAAGCCGCGAAATGCTGCGCATCCCGGAGCCCACCTACGGCGGACAGTTTCAGGACCTCGCGGTTCCCGGCCTGCAAGCTGAGGGCCGCATGGTGATCGAATACACCGAGGAAGAGGTGGTGCTGGGCGATGGCGAAGTGGTCAGCCTGCGCCGTCCGACCTATTCGGTTGCCAATCTTGGATTCGGTCCGATGGACCCCGAGGTGATGCTGTCGCCGCGTGTCGCACCACCGATGATCGGGCTTGGGCTGATCGAAGCGATCCATCCCGGCGACCTGCTTGCCAACGCCGACCCTGACGATAGCGATGGTGATGGCGTATCCGGTCGTCCGTCTTGGGTTATCAGCGATGAGACCGGTGACCTGGCGCTCGGCCGCTTCGGCTGGAAGGCTACGAACCCAACTGTGCGCCAGCAATCGGCGGGTGCGTTTTCCGGCGATATCGGCATTTCCACCCCCGATGCGTCGAACGCTTATGGAGATTGCACAGACAATCAGGATGCCTGCCTCGCCATGGCGTCTGGGGTCCAGCCGCGGCTGGGCGAGACGGAAGCGCCGGACCCGGTCCTCGATCTTGTGACATTCTACGCCTCAAACCTGGCGGTGCCCATGCGCCGCGACGTCGAGCATGCTGACGTGCTGCGCGGCAAGGAGTTGTTCCATGATGTCGGTTGCGCTGCGTGCCACACCCCCAGCTTCGTTACCAGCCGCAACGCGGCCACCGAAGCCCACCGCTTCCAATTGATCTGGCCATACTCGGACTTCTTGCTGCACGATATGGGTGAGGGCCTCGCTGACAACCGTCCTGTTGGCGATGCGTCCGGTCGCGAATGGAAGACGCCGCCCCTTTGGGGCATCGGGCTGACGGAAACCGTCAATGGGCACACGCAGTTTCTGCACGACGGTCGTGCCCGTTCGCTTCTTGAAGCGGTGCTGTGGCACGGCGGAGAGGCACAAGCGGCGCGCGATTCCGTCGTTGCCATGCAGACCGATGATCGCAATGCGCTCATTCGTTTTCTGGAAAGCCTTTAGATGCGCGGACTTATTCTTGCCGGCATGCTCGTCGTTTCGCCAGTCTTGGCCGTCGCGCAAGATGAACCGACACTCGATCTGGCCGCTATCACCGCTGGGATGATAGACGGCCACATTCTCCCAGCCTACGAAGACCTAACGGTCGCCGCAGCCACACAGGCCGAGAGTGTTTCGGCGCTTTGCCAAACGCCATCCGATGAAGCTTTGCTGTCGGCACAGGCTGCCTTTGCCGGTGTGGTGGACGCGTGGTCGGCAGTTGAATTCATCCGCTTCGGCCCTGCCCGTGAAGACAATCGCTATGAGCGCCTGTTCTTCTGGCCGGACAGAAATGGCCGGGGGCTCAATCAGGTGCAAGGTGCGATCGCCTCTGAGGATGAGACTGTCACCACCACCGAAAGCCTCCAGGGCAAAAGCGTAGCACTGCAGGGTCTTTTGGCGCTGGACTACACGCTGTTTGGCACTGGGTTTGAAACCCTCGCCGAAGGCAACGATCATCGGTGTGCCTACGCTGGAGCGATCGCTGGCGCTGTGGCAGCCAGTAGCATGGAGGTATCGGAGGCTTGGCGAGGGGACCATGGCTATGCCGCGCTGATGCTCAGCCCAGGACCCGACAACGCTCTGTACCGTTCCGAAGGTGAGGCACTGCAGGAAATCCTGCGCTCGATGTCTGAGCAGTTGCAGATCGTTCACGACGCCAAGCTTGTTCGGGTGGTCGGCGAAAGCCCGGCTGCGGCGCGGTCCCGTCGTGCCCCCTTTTGGCGTTCAGGGCAAAGCATACCGTCGATGATTGCCAACGCCGAAGCGATGCTGAACCTCAACGAGGTTGGTGGCTTCGCCGAACGGTTACCCGAGCAGTCGCAGAGATTTGCAAGCACAGCGCGGTTTGAACTTGGGCAGATCGCCAGCCGCCTTGGCGCTTTGCAGGAAACCGGCATGGATATCGACGCTATCGTAACCGGCGAAGAAACCCATGGTCAGTTTGCTGGTGTGGCGCTTCCGCTCGCCGGTGCCATGCGGATCATCGGCGAAGTCTACCCGGCAGAGCTTGGGTTGACCTTGGGCTTCAATTCTCTCGACGGTGACTGAACCTACGCTCACGCGCCGACACTTCAGCACGCTTTGTGCCGCCCTTGGGACGTGGCCTTACGCGAAGCTTGTTTCCGCGTCTGGGCAGCCCGCGTTCCTGTCCGCTTACCGTGATGCCTCTGGCCAATTCGGGGTGGCTGCACTCGATGATACTGGCAAGACCTTGTTTACCGAAGCACTCCCCGCGCGTGGTCACGATACAGCCGTCGCACCCGATGGCCGGACCGCCGTCACCTTCGCCCGGCGACCGGGGCGGTTCGCGCTAGTGTTTGATCCGCTGCAAATGCGCCCTGCCGTCGCCTTCGAAGCCGCACCAGGGCGACACTTTTACGGGCATGGTTTCTTTTCGCAGGATGGTCGGCTGCTTCTCGCCACGGAGAACGACTATGACGGCGAGCGCGGCGTCATCGGTCTCTACGATGTCGCTGCGAGATTCCGGCGCGTCGGTGAGTTCGAGACACATGGGATAGGTCCCCATGAGGCGCTGCTCCTGAGCGGTGGTCGCACTCTGGTCGTCGCGAATGGCGGCATCCTGACCCATCCCGATTTCCCGCGCCGGAAGCTGAACGTACCGACCATGCAGCCTTCACTTGTTTACATCGATATCGAAACCGGCGCGCTTCTTGAGCAGGTTGGCCTGCCAGCCGATCTGCACCAGCTTTCGATCCGGCACATCACGCAAGCCGGTGATGGACAGCTGGGTGATGGCTCGGTCTGGTTTGGCGGCCAATACGAAGGCGCAGCCACCGAAACCGTTCCCCTGATCGGTCGACATCGGCGCGGACAGCCAATTGAGCTGATCGGCATATCCGCCGATTATCACTCTCGGCTTCGCCAGTATGTTGGTTCCATCGCGGCCAGCAAAAACGGCGCCGAGATTGCGGTGACGAGCCCCAGGGGCGGAGTTGCGTTGGTGCTTGATGCCAGACGCGGAGAGGTTCTACGCAGCCAAAGCGTCGACGATGTCTGCGGGGTCGCGTCCGCTGCCCGTCACTTTGCCTTCACGACCGGTCAGGGCGCCGTGCGCGTGTCCGGCTTAGGGGGCGGTACGACGTCCAGCGCGGTCCAATGGGACAACCATCTGCTTGCCATTTAGCGCCCCGACAGAGGCCGCCACTGCCACGCCAAGCATCCCACGGGTGTTGGAAAACGCTGGACAAATGGTCTGGGGATGAAACAACATCGACCTGTTACCAAAAGTCTTTAGCCGCGCGCAAAACCGAGGACACCATCGTCATGCCGAACCGTCGCCCTTTCGCGCCCGCTTGGATCGTCGCTGCGCTTGGCTGTGTGTTGGGTAGCCATTCTGCAGTGGCAGACAATCATGCGGCCTGCGCTGCTGGTAAGACCCTCGAAGATGGGGTCCTGACGATCGCAACCGGCAATCCTGCGTTCTACCCTTGGGTGCTCAACGATGCGCCGGAGAGCAAAGAAGGCTTCGAGGCGGCCGTCGCCTATGCGATCGCAGCGGCCATGGGTTTCGAAGATAATCAGGTGACATGGGTGCGCACATCCTTCGATGAGGCGATCCAACCAGGTGCCAAGAATTTCGATTTCAACATGCAACAATACTCGATCACCGCCGAACGCGAGCAGATGGTTGATTTCTCGTTACCCTATTATACCTCCGCGATGGCCGTGCTGACGACCGAGCAGGCAGTCGCTGATGGTCTGGAGCCGACTATCGCGTCGTTGAAGGGCGCCATCTGGGGGGCAGATGCCAACACAACCGCCGTGCCGATGCTCTCTGAGATGATTGCGCCGGATGCCGATCCCCTGCTGTACGGCGACAATGTCGACGTTACAGCGGCAATGCAGGCCGGCCAGATCGATGCTGCTTTGTTTGATCTGCCCACCGCTCTGTATCTATCGGCAGTCGTCGTCAACGATGGTGTTATCCTCGGGCAGTTTCCCGCTGAGCGGTCGGAAAACCCAGACCAATTTGGCTTGTTGATGGAAGAAGGCAATCCGCTGAAGGAATGCGTCGATGCGGCCATTACTGAGCTGACGGAAACCGGAGAGTTACGCGCGATCGAGTCGCGCTGGCTACAGCAGGTGACCGGCGTCCCGGTCATTGAATAGTCTTGCAGCATGGCAGATACCGGCCTGCACAAAGCGCAAGCGCCTGAAGCGGTAACTGCTGCGGGACTGACTCGGCGACAGGCCTACGAAGCGCGGACGCGCCGCCGGTCGCTTGTTCTCGCCGCAACCTCGACATGCGCGGTCCTGCTGGCCCTGTTTGTCTTGGTGCCGCTCGCTCCAGGCTGGGATGCGGTTCAGCGCAGCTTCTTCAACGGCGACATCTTCGCACGCAGTTTCCCGGGCCTTCTCCAGGCCTTCGTGCAGAATGTGATGATCTTCGCCTGGTGCGCGCCCATCATTGCGATCCTCGGCCTGGCAATCGCGCTTTGCCGCGATGTGCGTGCGCCGGTATTGTTTCCCCTGCGGCTGTTCGGCGCGCTTTACACCGACATTTTTCGCGGCGTTCCGGTCATCCTCGTTATCTATCTGGTTGGCTTCGGCGTACCGGGCCTCGGCCTGCCGCGACCGTGGAACTCGCCTTACATCTGGGGCTCGGTGGCTCTGATCGTCGTCTACGCTGCCTACGTCGCCGAGGTGTTCCGATCGGGGATCGAGAGCATTCATGAGAGCCAGCGTGCTGCTGCCGCTTCGCTTGGGCTGTCGAGCGCGGACACCATGCGCTACGTGGTGCTACCCCAGGCCATTCAAAATGTGATGCCGGCGAACATGAACCTGTTCATTGCGCTCCAAAAGGATGTCGCCTTGCTGTCGTTCATTGGCCCGGTCGAAATCTTCCGCCAGGCAGGGGTCTTCAAATCGCTGTTTGCCAACTTCACGCCCTATGTTGGCGCGGCGCTGATCTTCCTCGCTATCACGATCCCCGCGACGCGTTACGCCGATTATCTCATGCAGCGGCAGATGCGGGCCCGCCGGTGAGCGCAAAACTGGCGCTGCGCGGCGTCACCAAGAGCTTCGGGGACAATCAGGTCTGTCGCGGGATCGATCTCGATGTCGCTGACGGGCAGATGGTCTGCCTGATCGGCGCTTCGGGTTCCGGCAAGTCAACCTTGCTACGCTGTATCAACCTGCTCGAGCCCATCGACGATGGCACGATCCTCCTCGATGGCGTCGATATCGCCGAGCCGGGTCTCGACCCCCAACCAATCCGCCAACGCATCGGCATCGTCTTCCAGTCTTACAATTTGTTTCCCCATATGACGGCGCGCGACAATGTCATGCTCGCGCCCATGCGCGTGCATGGTCGATCCCGGGGGGAGTTGCGGGCGCCAGTTGGTGCCCTGTTTGAAAGGTTCGGCCTGTCGGATCGCATGGGTCATTTCCCCGATCAGCTTTCAGGCGGCCAGCAGCAGCGCGTCGCCATCATCCGCGCGCTCGCCATGCAGCCGGAAATCATGCTGTTCGACGAGATAACCTCTGCACTCGACCCGGAACTCGTCGGCGAGGTACTCGATGTGCTTCGCCAACTCCACAGGGACGGCCTCACCATGATCATCGCCACACACGAGATGGGATTTGCCCGCGAATTGGCGGACACCGTGTGCTTTCTCGACGCCGGCCGGATCGCCGAACAGGGACCGCCTGAGCGCGTGTTCACAGACCCGCAGGAAGCGCGCACGCGCGCCTTTCTTGCGCGCGTGCTGTGACGGACCCACATACGGACAGGTATGGCGCAAGCGGTGCCTTGCACTCACGTGCCACGGTGCCTAAGCGGTCTGCATGAAAGATGATGTGAAGCCCAAGCGCCTATCGGTGGCGTCCGATGACGGCCAGAAGGTCATCCGGCGGCTGCTTATCGATACCGGTCGGCCATTCGCCAAACGCTACGCCGTGGCCGTCGTGATGATGGCGCTGTCGGCGGCCATGACGGCGCTGACGGCTTACCTCATGCGCGATCTCATCAACGAGGTTTTCATCAACCGCTCGCGCGAATGGTTGATGATCATCGGCTTCTCGGTACTGGCCATCTATCTGGTCAAAGGGACATCGACCTACTTCCAACTGGTCATCTTGGGCCGCATCAACAATGCCATCGTCGCCAGCGTCCAGAAACGCATGTTCGATCGGCTTCTGCGGGAGGATGTCGGCTTCGTTCAAGGCCAGCCATCGGCGGAAATCGCAATGGTGTTCGCCAACAATGCGGCCTCGGCGACCAAGGTGCTCAACACGCTCGTGAACGCCGCCGGGCGGGACATCCTGACCCTGATCGGGTTGATCATCGTGATGATCATCCAGGACCCGGTCATGTCGGTGGCGATGATCGTTGGGCTGCCGGTGCTGATCGTGGTCATTGAACTGATGATGAACCGTGTCCGCAAGGTCGCCCGCCGCCAGGTTTCACTTGGCGCACAGATCGGCAACCATGTCCGCGAGACCGCGCAAGGTTTTCGGATCGTCAAGGCGTTCCGGATGGAGAATGCCTTCTCATCGCGCATCGACACGACAATAGATGATCTGCGCGCGACCGCTGACAAGCTCGTCACCTATCAGGCAAGGCCCGCGCCGCTTGTTGAAACGCTGGCGGGTATCGCGGTCGCGATTGTGGTGTTTTATGGCGGCTTCCGCGTCATCGAACACGGCCAGTCGCCGGGCGAATTTTTCTCGTTCACCACGGCGCTGCTGCTTGCTTACGAGCCTGCCAAGAAGCTTTCCAAGCTGCGCGTCCCGCTGGAGCAGGCTCTTGTCGGTGTGCGGATGATGTACGGCTTCCTCGACCGGCCAGCATCGCCTCGCGAGGCGGGGTCGGGGCCGGACATCACCTACAGGGCCGGTGCCATTCGTTTCGACGATGTGCGCTTCGCCTATAACGAAAGTGGCATCGACGCCGGCGTCCTCAACGGCCTGAGCTTCACCGCTGAGGCAGGCAAGACCACGGCGCTTGTGGGTGCGTCCGGTGCTGGCAAATCCACCGTGATGAGCCTTGTTCTGCGGTTTTGGGACCCAGATGCGGGTACCATCCTGCTCGATGATCAGGACCTGTGCGCGGCCAACACTGGGTCCTTGCGCGCGCACATGGCTTATGTCGGGCAGGACGCCTATCTGTTCGACGGTACGATTGCCGAGAACATCGCGGCGGGGGATGCAGCCGCCACAACCGAGCACCTTGAAGAAGCAGCCCGCCGCGCCGAAGCGCATGGCTTCATCAGCCAACTGCCCTTGGGCTACGACACACCCGTTGGCGAATTGGGTTCGCTTCTGTCGGGCGGTCAACGCCAGAGGATAGCCATTGCCCGCGCCTTCCTGCGCGATGCGCCGATTCTGCTGCTTGATGAGCCGACGTCGGCCCTTGATGCGCAGTCAGAAGACGCCATTCAGGCAACGCTCGCAAAGCTCTCGGAGGGGCGCACCACGTTGGTGATAGCCCATCGCCTGTCGACCGTGCGCAATGCCGACAAGATCATCGTCCTGGATGGCGGCGTCAGCGTCGAAGAAGATACGCACGATGCTTTGATTGCGAAAAATGGCCACTACGCCCGCCTGCACGCCCTGCAGTTCGGTCTGAAGGGCGAGCGGGCTTGATGGCCGTGCTTCGCTGTGGCCACTTGAGATGACGGGCGAGTGCGACCTTTCAACACTTCTGCGCAGCATTCAGCCGGAATTGCATGTACCAGTTTACGTCTTCGTGACCCTTGCCGACGCTGCCGCGTTGCAAGGGCTTCAGCCGATCATGACCTTCCAAGAGTCAGAAGGGCTCACAGCCATTGTTCACCAAGCGGACGCCGGGGTGCACGGCTGGGATGGTGCCTTTCCCAGCCGGATGATTACCCTCAACGTGCACTCGTCACTCGATGCCGTGGGCTTTCTAGCTGCGATCACTGGCCGACTTGCGGCGTTAGGGATCGGCGTCAACCCGGTGTCAGCATTCTATCATGACCACCTTTTTGTGCCCGCCGATCGAACGGAAGAGGCGCTGGCTGCCTTGCAGGAGCTTGCTGAGGGTTAGTCCCGCGAGAGCGCATCCTTCAGCACATGCCAACTGGCTTTGGGCGTTCGGTCGAGCGTGTCGAAATCGACATGCACAAGGCCGAAGCGTTTGTCGTAGCCAAGGGCCCATTCGTAATTGTCCAGCAGGGACCAGACGGTGTATCCGCGGACATCAATCCCTTCGTCCAGCGCGGTTTTGACCCGTGCCAGATGGCTGTCGATATAGCGGATGCGCTGCTCGTCCGGCACCGCGCCGTCTTCAAGCACATCGTAAGATGCCAGCCCATTCTCGGTCACGTAGATGGGCAGATCAGTGTAGCTCGCCGTGTGCCGGATGAAATGGAGCAGGCCATCGGGGTAGACCTCCCAGTCCATGGCGGTCTTCTCTAACGGACCTTCGCGCTCTTGGAGAAACGGAAACAGGTTCGAGCCGTCAGAGCCGATAAGTTTGCGGGTGTAGTAGTTGATGCCAACCCAATCGAGCGGTTGAGCGATGGTGTTGAAATCGTCCTGCCAACCGCTTGGCAAATAGGGCTCAAGGTGGACGAGCACATCATCCGGATAGGCCTTGCGGAAGATGCCGCCAAGGAACCATCTGTTGTAAATGCCGTCGTACAGCTCCGCGAGCGTCTTGCTCTGGTCGCTATCATCTGCGGGTGCGGCAAACTCATGGTTCATGACCGCACCGAGACCGCTCATCCCCAAGGCACGCATCGCTTCGGTGGCTTTACCGTGTGCGAGAAGCACGTGGTGCATGGCGCGCGTTGCGGCGCGTACGTCGCTCAAGCCCGGCGCGTGATGCCCCATGAAGTGCGACAGCCACGCGACGCACCACGGCTCGTTGATCGGGGCGGTCAGGTGCACTCGGTCGCCTATGCGTCCCATAATACAACTGGTGAAATCGGCGAACCAACTGGCCATGTCACGGTTGCGCCAACCGCCAAGGTCGGCGAGCGGCGAGGGCAGTTCCCAGTGATACAAGGTTGCCATTGGCTTGATGCCGCGTTCCAGCATGCCATCGACCAGCCGCTCGTAAAAGTCGAGGCCGTCCGCGTTCGGCGTTTTCCCATCGGGCATGACACGCGCCCAACTCGTGGAGAAACGATAGCCATCGAGGTTGGCCCCGGCGACGAGATCGAGATCGTCCGACCAGCGGTGGAAATGATCGCACGCAACAGCGCCATTTTCGCCTCGGACGACGTTGCCGGGCGTCGCGGCGAAATCGTCCCAATGGGTACGACCTGCGCCGCCAAAACCATGCCCCTCAATCTGGTAAGCCGAGGTGGCTGTTGCGAAGACAAAACCATCGGGAAAGTCCGCCCGGCGGTGCGTGAAGGTCATGGGACGCCATCCATCGCTGAAAGTGCAGTTAAGGGGCGTTTAAGAGCCCCTTATGAGCCTGTGCGGCGGTTCGAATGGCGCTGGCAAAAGGGCGAAACATGGCCAGGTGTCCGCTCGAACCGTCGGTGAGCGGGCGCTATAACGCAACCGTTTCAAATGGGCCAATCATTGTTTGCGGTTATTCGCTTGACACGGAGCGAAGCGAACGGTGATTGTGCGTTCAATCTTGACCGGAAGCGTTTTCATTATCCGGCTTGATCGCATGTCAAACCGGTCTGCAGAACCGGGATAAAGGGAGAGAAACATGAAAAAGCTGCTTATGGCAGGTGTCGCCTTGTCGGTCCTTGGCGCCGGCGCCGCAACCGCGCAGGAGCTCACATTCGAGCCCGGCTCGGGCGAGTTCAATTGGGCCAGCTATGAAGAATTTGCTGCGTCGGCAGACTTTGCTGGTGAGCAGTTGACGGTCTTCGGTCCGTGGCTCGGCCCGGACCAGGAAGTCGTCGAAAGCGTGTTGGCCTACTTCGCCGAGGCGACCGGCGCTGATGTTCGCTACGTCGGCTCCGACAGCTTTGAGCAGCAGATCATGGTCGATGCTGAGGCGGGTTCGGCGCCCAACGTTGCCGTGTTCCCGCAGCCGGGTCTCGCCGCCGACATGGCGGGTCGCGGCTTCCTGACGCCGCTTGCGGACGGTACAGGTGAGTGGATCCGTGAGAACTACGCCGCGGGGCAGTCCTGGGTTGATCTGGGAACCTATGCCGATGAGAGCGGTGCCGATCAGCTTTATGGCTTTTTCTACAAGGTCGATGTGAAGTCTCTGGTCTGGTACTCACCGGAGAATTTCGAAGATGCGGGCTACGACGTGCCCGAGACGATGGAAGACCTGAAGGCGCTTACCGATCAGATCGTTGCCGATGGTGAGACCCCATGGTGCATTGGCCTGGGTTCAGGCGGCGCGACCGGATGGCCGGCCACCGACTGGGTTGAAGATATGATGCTGCGGACCCAGGCACCGGACGTCTATGATGCTTGGGTATCCAACGAAATCCCGTTCAACGATGAGCGCGTGGTCGCTGCCATTGAAGAGTTCGGCTACTTCGCGCGCAACGACGACTATGTTGCCGGGGGCGCAGGCGCGGTTGCATCGACCGATTTCCGCGACAGCCCAGGCGGCCTGTTTGACTCCCCACCGCAGTGCTACCTGCACCGCCAGGCCTCCTTTATCCCGGCCTTCTTCCCAGAAGGTACCGAGGTTGGCGTGGACGTCGACTTCTTCTACTTCCCCGCATACGAAGAGCAGGATCTCGGCGCGCCGGTTTTGGGAGCTGGAACGCTTTGGGCGATCACAAACGACTCCCCCGCCGCCCACGGTCTGGTGGAGTTCATGAAGACGCCGATCGCTCACGAATTGTGGATGGCGCAAGGCGGCTTCCTGACACCCCACTCCGGCGTCAATTCCAGCGTCTTCTCTGATCCGACGCTGGCCAAGATGAACGACATTCTTCTCGGTGCAACGACCTTCCGCTTCGATGCGTCGGATCTGATGCCCGGTGGTGTCGGCGCCGGCTCATTCTGGACCGGTATGGTCGACTATGCAGGCGGTGATCCAGCAGAAGAGGTCGCAGCTGAAATTCAGGCTTCCTGGGAAGCTCTGCAATAAAGTCTATCTGGCGCTGACAAGAAAAACGAAAGCAGCGCCAACCGACTTCTGACACGATTGGTGTGCCCGGCTCAGAGGAGGCTGGGCACACCCAAAAAACAAAAAAATCGGGAGGGGACGCCATGAATCCGGCCATCCAAGGCCTGATCACCATCATCGTTGGTGTCGGCGGTTGCGTTGCGTACTTCTATTTTTCCAATCAGTTTCTGGACAAGGTGATCTTTCCGGCGACCGGCAAAAACGCCGGCCGCAACATCAGTCGTGCCAACATGGTGCGACCTTGGCTTTTCTTGTTTCCCGCAATCTTCGCCCTCGGCCTTTACCTCGCCTATCCGGTCGTTGAGACCTTGCGACTGTCCTTGACCGATCGCGATGCCGGCGGCGCCTTTGTCGGCCTTGCAAACTACGAACAGATGATGGGCGAGCCGAAATTTTGGGAGGCTTTGCGCAACAATTTTATATGGCTTCTGGTTGTGCCAGCACTGTCGACCGCTTTTGGTCTGCTGGTCGCACAGCTGACCGACCGCCTGTCTTGGGGCAGCATTGCGAAGTCGCTTATTTTCATGCCGATGGCGATCTCCTTTGTCGGCGCGTCGGTGATCTTCCGGCTGATCTATGTCGCGCGTCCCGAGGACCAAGCACAGATCGGTGTCTTGAACTCTGTTTGGCTGCAGTTTGATGGCGGGGCGGGCAGCTTTTTTGTCCTGAAGCTTTTGCCGGCGCTGCTGCTGCTGTGTTTCATCGCGGCCACTGCCTACATCATTTACCTGCTTGTTCAGCCGATCATCAGCGGCGGCCGGTCTGGAGGCGGGTTGGCCACAGCTGGGCGTGCTCTTGTGACGGTCGTTGGCGCTTACCTGATCTTTGAAGCGCTTGGCGCGATTGTGAGCCTGTTCGGCGCGGTTCTGCCCTACGGCGAACCGCAGCAATGGCTGACGATCCCGTTCTTCAACAACTTCTTCCTTATGGTTGTCCTGATCTGGATCCAGACCGGCTTTGCCATGGTGATCCTGTCGGCGGCCCTGCGCGGCATCCCCGAGGAAACCATTGAAGCTGCCATTATCGATGGCGCCAATCCGCTGCAGGTGTTCTTCAAGATCAAGGTGCCGCAGATCATGGGCACGATCGTGGTGGTATGGACCACGGTGACCCTCACGGTCCTCAAGGTCTTCGATATCGTGTTCGCAATGACCAACGGTCAGTGGGAGACGCAGGTTCTGGCCAACTACATGTTCGACAAGCTGTTCCGCGCCAACGATTGGGGCGTGGGCTCGGCTAGCGCGATCATCATCATGGTGCTGGTCAGCCCGATCCTGATCTGGAACGTCTACAACGCCCGCAAGGAGATGCGCTGATGTCTGCCATTGCTGGAACCAAATCAAGCCTCACCTGGGCGGTTCAGATCTCCACTCTTGCGCTGGTGCTGCTGTGGCTGTTCCCGACCATCGGTCTGCTGGTCTCGTCGTTCCGAACGGTTGACCAGATCAACTCTTCAGGCTGGTGGGCATCGCTGTCGGCAGCCGAGCAAAACGAGGTCTATCGGGCAGCTGACCCGGATGAGAACCGCGTGGCTGATGGTGACGTGTTCGTCGTCTCGGGCAATTTGTTCGGCGGTGAAGGATCGAAAACCATCAGCGTCTGGGGAACCTCCTCGCGCGCCATTGATGCGTATACCGCCGGCGAGACGGCGGACTTGGGTGATGGGGAAACCGTCACGGTGCAGGGCAATGGCGATTATGAGTGGGTTGGAACGGACGATCAGATCTCCGGTCGCGGCCAGCGTATCTTTGTCACCGTCACCTCGCCGCCCGAATTCACGTTCGACAATTACGATACCGTTCTGACGGGTGGCTACTCCGATGGCGGCATGACGCGCGCCTTCTTCAACACGCTGACCGTCACGATACCGGCGACCATTATCCCGATCGTGGTTGCGGCCTTCGCGGCTTACGCGCTCGCATGGATGGAGTTTCCCGGGCGTGCCTTGCTGATTGCCATGGTCGTTGGCCTGCTGGTGGTGCCGCTGCAACTGGCGCTCATACCGCTGCTGCGACTTCATCTGGAGATTGGCATTGGCAAGGGCTATCTCGGCACGTGGCTTGCCCATACCGGCTTTGGGCTACCGCTCGCGATCTACCTGTTACGCAACTACATGGTCGGTCTGCCCAAGGACATCATCGAGAACGCAAAGGTCGATGGCGCAACGGATTTCCAGATCTTTACCAAGATTATTTTGCCGCTTTCCTTCCCTGCGCTCGCAAGCTTTGCGATCTTCCAGTTCCTGTGGACCTGGAATGATCTGCTCGTCGCGAAGGTGTTCCTGATCGACGCCACCGGTGAGACGACCGTGATGACAAACCAGATCGTGGAACTTCTGGGCACGCGGGGCGGAAACTGGGAGATCCTGGCAACGGCAGCCTTCGTCAGCATTGCCGTCCCGCTCGTGGTTTTCTTCATGATGCAGAAGTACCTCGTGCGTGGTCTGCTCGCCGGCTCGGTGAAGTAGAGACGATGACGGAGCAGGCGGTGCCAGACAGGGTTGCCGATGCTGACTGGTGGCGGGGGGCGATCATTTATCAGATCTATCCCCGTTCCTTTCAGGATTCCGATGGCGATGGGATCGGTGACCTGGCCGGAGCCACCCGCCGGCTCGATCATCTCGCGCATCTGGGGGTCGATGCGGTCTGGATTTCACCGGTATTCCGGTCGCCAATGCGCGATTTCGGCTACGATGTGGCGGACTATTGCGACATCGATCCCTTGTTCGGATCGCTGGAAATTTTTGATGCCTTTGTGAAGCGCGCACATGGTCTTGGATTGCGGGTAATCATTGATCTGGTGTTCTCACACACCTCCGATCAACACCCCTGGTTCACTGAAAGCCGGCAAGCCCGCGACGGCCCCAAGGCTGACTGGTATGTCTGGGCAGACGCCAACGCCGCTGGCGAAGCGCCCAACAACTGGCAGTCGGTCTTCGGCGGCAAGTCGTGGGAATGGAGCCCCGAACGGGAGCAGTTCTACCTGCACAATTTCCTCAAGGAGCAGCCGGATCTGAACCTTCACAATGGTGCGGTCCAAGACGCGTTGCTTGACGCGCTACGCTTCTGGCTTGATCGCGGTGTCGATGGCGTCCGGCTCGACGTCGTCAATTTTTACTTTCATGACGCGGAGTTGCGCAGCAATCCGATACTTGCCGAACGGCCTGCGGGCGCAGCCGACAGCGTCAATCCTTACGACTGGCAAGACCATCTGTATGACAAAAACCGGCCCGATACGGTCGCGTTTCTGAAGCGCATGCGCGCCGTGCTCGACAGCTATGGCGGACGGACGTCGATCGGCGAGATCAGCGACTCGCAATATGGTCTGTCGCTCCAGGCCGCCTACACATCGGGTGGTGACCGCCTGCACATGTGTTACGAGTTTTCACTCCTGTCCGGTCACTATCCCGGTGCGGAGGGTCTGCACGATCTGATCGCCGAATATGAGGGCGGGATCGAGGACGGCTGGGCCTGCTGGGCCCATTCCAACCACGATGTGGATCGGGTTGCCAGTCGCTGGAGCCTTGGTGCTGATCAGCAACGGCTGCATGCCGGCATTCTATTGTCGCTGCGCGGCACCGCATGCCTGTATCAGGGTGAAGAGCTGGGCCTGCACCAGGCCGACGTTCCCTTCGAAGCGCTTCAGGATCCTTTTGGGCGCGCATTCTGGCCCGATTTCAAGGGCCGCGATGGCTGCCGCACACCGATGGTTTGGGAAGCGGGCGCTCATAATGCTGGCTTCAGTGACGGCAAGCCCTGGCTGCCGCTGGAGGGCAAACATCTGCCCCAGGCCGTCGACCAACAACGCGGTGTTTCAGACAGCCTCTACGAGCATTACCGGTCCATGATCGCCTACCGCAAAGCACGTCCTGCGCTGGCACATGGCCAAGTTGAGCTTTTACCCAAACACCCAAGTTGTCTGGCCTTCATTCGCCGCTCGGGCAGCGAAGAAATTCTGTGCGCGTTCAACCTGTCATCCAACACCGTCGAGGTGAGGGTGCCGGGAGAGGGTTGGACGGTCGACACCGCGTCGCCGTTCGGCGGAACTTTGGGTGGTCAGTTCGGACAGATAGGCGCGTATGACGCGCTCTTCGCCATAAGAAAAACAAGCCTGCGCTAAGGGAGACAGCTATGGCATCGCTACTGTTGCAAGACGTCGCCAAGTCCTACGGGAAGGTCGAGGTCCTCAAGAATATCGATCTCGATATCAAAACGGGCGAATTGATCGTTTTCGTTGGGCCGTCTGGCTGTGGGAAATCGACCTTGTTGCGCATGATCGCGGGTCTTGAATCGATCTCGTCTGGGGACTTCCAGATCGACGGCGACCGTATGAACGAGGTGCCGCCTTCCAAGCGCGGGATCGCCATGGTCTTCCAGTCCTATGCGCTGTACCCGCACATGACGGTGCGCGACAATATGAGCTTTGCGCTCCAGATCGCGAAAATGCCTCGGAACGAGATCGAAGAACGAGTTCAGAAGGCTGCCAATATCTTGCAGCTTGATCAGTATCTGGACCGTTTGCCCAAGGCTCTGTCGGGCGGACAGCGCCAGCGCGTTGCGATCGGTCGCTCCATCGTGCGCGACCCCAAGGTTTACCTGTTCGACGAGCCGCTTTCCAACCTCGATGCCGCGCTGCGCGTCGATACGCGCATTGAGATCGCCCAGCTGAAAGAGGATATGCCCAACTCGACGATGATCTATGTGACCCACGATCAGGTCGAGGCGATGACGTTGGCGACGCGCATTGTTGTCCTCAACAACGTTACCCACACCATCGGCCAGGTGGGTACCCCGCTTGAGCTTTACGAGAAGCCGAAAAACACCTTCGTTGCCCAGTTCATCGGCTCGCCGAAAATGAACTTGCTGGAAGGCTCCGTAACCGGCGTAGGCGACAAAACGGAAATCAAGCTCACCCACGGCGAAACCATTACGTTGCCCATGGCGTCAGCGGGATCGTCGGTCGGTGACAAGGTGGAATTCGGTATCCGGCCTGAGGACTTCATCGTCACCGATGACACAGATAGCGCCATCTACTCCGGCGAAGCGCTTTACACCGAAAAGCTTGGTGAGGTGACGGTCGTCTACTTCAAAGGCGGCAAGGGCGTGTCTCCGCTCATCGCGAAAATCCCCGGGATTGCAAACGTCAAAAAGGGCGAGACACTCCACCTGACCGCCGCGCCGGAGAAGATGCACCTTTTCGACGCTGACGGGGTGAACTTTTTGTACCGGTGAGCGGGACGCCGACCGCACGCATGAAATCCTGATTTCGACGCGTTAGACTTGGCGTTTCAAGCGGGGCGGGTCTGCTTATCGAGGCTTTTGTTCAATCATAGGTCGCGAAGAACGCATCGAGCGGATCGAGACCGACGCCGGTCCCATGCAGGCGTCCACCGAACCCATGGCCGCCCATCGGGCTGATCGGCCCAAAACTGCCGGTCGCGAAGCTGCCTGGGTTCATGCCCAGATTGAAGACACACAGAATGCGTTCGCCCTCATAACTCCGCGTGAACGCGAGAACGTCTCCCTGAGTCTCATGGAACGTGATATTGCCGCGCTTGAGGGCCATATGGTCTCTGCGCCAGCCTAGAAAGCGGCGCACATGGCGCAAGGGCATCGTCTCGCTGACTTCCTGAACCGAGACAGCGCGCGCGACATGCTCGGGTGGCACGGGGAGCCAAGGGTCCCCTTCCGAGAAGCCGCCATTGGCCGCTGCCGGGTTCCACGGCATGGGTGTTCGGCACCCATCGCGGCCTTTGAACTCAGGCCAGAAGCGGATGCCGTAGGGGTCCTGCAGTTGCTCAAACGGTACCACCGCTTCCGTTAAACCAAGCTCTTCGCCTTGATAGACGCAAGGGGTGCCCTTGAGGCAGGTCAGCAGCGCCATCAGGAGCGGCGCGGCGCGATCTTGTTCACCGCCCAGCCCCCACCGCGTCAGAACGCGTTCGACGTCATGATTGGAGAAAGCCCAGCTTGCCCAGGAGTTGCGGTTGCCCTCCATGCGCTCGGAGACATCTTTGATGAAATCCGCTGAGAACTGGCGGTCGAGGAAGTCGAAGGAATAGGCCATGTGCAGCCGCTTGCCTTCTTCGGTGTAGTCCTTGAGCGTCTCGTACATGTCGAGCACGGCACCAACTTCGCCAACGGTCGTCGTGGCTGGATACTCGTCAAGCAGCGCGCGCATCTTCTCAAGGAAGACAAGGTTCTCAGGCCGTGTGATGTTGTAGATGGGCTGCTGCAGTCCATAGGGGTTCTGGGGTGGGATGCCGTTGACGACCATGCCCTTTTCGATGGGCGGGTTGTCGCGCAATTCTGCGTCATGAAAATACATGTTTGCCGTGTCGAGGCGGAAGCCGTCGACCCCGCGCTCCAGCCAGAACCGCGCCGCATCCAAAACGGCTGCCTGGACGATCGGATTATGAAAATTCAGATCGGGCTGCGAAGTCAGAAAGTTGTGCAGATAATACTGACGTCGCCGCGAATCCCACTCCCAGGCGGAACCACCGAAAATCGAAAGCCAGTTGTTGGGCGGTGTCCCATCGGCTTTGGGGTCTGCCCAGACATACCAGTCACTTTTGGCGTTCGTCCGATCATTACGGCTTTCGCGAAACCATGGATGCCGGTCGGAGGTATGCGAGATCACCAGATCAATGAGAACGCGGATACCCCGCTCATGCGCAGCGTCGAGAAGTGCGTCGAAATCCTCAAGCGAGCCGAACATCGGATCAACGTTCTTGTAGTCGGCGACGTCGTAGCCGAAATCGTCCATCGGTGAGACGAAGAACGGCGAAATCCAGATCGCGTCGACGTTGAGGCTCTTGATGTAATCGAGCCGTGAGGTGATCCCGGCAAGATCGCCGATGCCGTCGGCATTCACGTCAAGATACGAGCGCGGGTAAATCTGATAGATGACCCCGCCGCGCCACCAGTCCGGATCACCGCCAAGTTGGCGGCGAGATGTGATGGTGCTGCTGATGGGTGAAACGAACATGGACAAAATACGCGTTAACGCCGGTTTGGCGAAGGTTGAGCGGCAATGGGCGATGCAAAAGCGATCGCTTCGACAACGGCCCGGAAGCGCTTTCAGAGCCTACCATGAGCAGACGCGCAATTGCCCATTTGGTCAAGGTTGGGCGAGCGTTGATTCGGCAAGGGAGCAAAAAGCTCTGTGACCGCATCGCTTGCGTGATCTTTGGGGATGCTTTACCGCCCGCGAGCGCATGCAGACCGCCATCATCACAGCCGCCCTTGTTCCCGTCATTCTGGTCATAGCCCTTGGTTTTTTTGCACGGGTTTCCGGGCTGGTAACCGCCGGGCATGTCAGCGGCGTCGAGCGGGTCACCTATGTCATTTTGTTTCCCACCTTGTTGTTTTCGAACCTGTCGGTCGCAACGTTCGAGGGAACAACCGTCTGGCTGTTGGCAGCAGCGATGGTCATGGCGCAGATTGTCATTTCGGTGTTCAGCTGGTGGTTGTTTATCAAGCAGGTTCGAGCTGGCTCGATTGATGGGCCGGCCGCGACGAGCGCTTTTCAGGGCGCGATCCGCTTCAACACCTACATCGCCCTTGCCATCGTCTTCGCGCTCGAAGGCGAGCGCGGCATCCAGATCGCGTCGGTGCCGCTCGCCTTCATCATCATCACGGTCAACTTGTTCTGCGTTGCCATTCTAACCCGCCATGGCGCACGGCCGCAGGACGTTCCCCCGCCATCGATGCTGCGCTCGATCGTCACCAATCCTCTTATTGTTGCATGCGTTGCGGGGCTGCTCATCAACCCCTTCGCTATCGATTGGCCGATGCCGGTCGAGCGGGTGTTCGACTGGTTCGGAGCGGCCGCCATCGCGCTTGGTCTGTTTGCCGTGGGTGCCGGTTTGAAGCCCATCAGCGGTCAGGGCTCAGTGCGGGCGATTGTCTGGTCGAATGCGATCGGGCTGATCGCCAAGCCCACACTTTTCATCGTGCTCGGTCTTGCTCTGGCTTTGCCGGGCAACATGTTGGCCATTGGTTTGATGTGCATGGCGGCCCCCACCGCCACGTCATCGTTTATCCTCGCCCGCCAGCTTGGTGGCGATGCACCGCTGATGGCTCAGATCACCACTATCGGCACCATCGGCTCCGCCGCCACCATCAGCGTATGGCTCGGCCTTCTTCCATTTATGGCCGGCCCATAAGGCCGAGCCATAACGCCCACTTGTCGCGACAACGCTGTTCGGTCGGCGTTCACGCTGCCTTGTCGAGGCCGCGCTTGGCCAGAAGCGCATCGACGGTTGGCATCCGGCCACGGAAGCGGGTGTACAGGTCAGCCGGGTCGGTCGCGCCGCCAGCTGCGTAGATATGCTCTTGCAGCTTTGCTGCCACACCCGGTGCGAAGGGCGAGCCAGCCTCTTCGAACGCTGCAAACGCATCGGCGTCCATCACCTCTGACCACATGTAGCTGTAGTATCCCGACGCGTAGGAGCCGCCCGAAAAGATGTGCTGGAAGTGCGGGGATGCGTGCCGCATGACGATGGCGCTGGGCATGCCGATGCGTTTAAGGGTTGTGCCTTGCGCGGCCAGCAGATCATCTTGCCCGTCCGTCGTGCCGTCGTGCATGTCGAGATCGACGAGCGCTGAGGCGAGATACTCAACCGTGGCAAAGCCCTGATCATAGGTCGCGGCCGCCTTCAGTTTCTCGACCAGCGCGTCGGGGATCACCTCACCGGTTTCCGCATGCTTTGCGTGAGCTTTCAGGTTTTCGGGCACCAACACCCAATGCTCGTAAAGCTGTGAGGGGAGTTCCACAAAGTCCCGCGCGACGCTTGTTCCGGCAACAGACGGGTAGGTCACATCGGAAAGCATGCCGTGCAGGGCGTGGCCGAACTCGTGGAACAGCGTGCGCACATCATCAAGCGTGCACAGGGCGACGCCCCCTTCCGGGGGCTTGGCGAAATTCATCACGTTCACGATGATCGGTCGGACGCGCTCCCCGAGGTTGCGCTGCCCGCGAAAGGCGCTCATCCAGGCGCCCGAGCGCTTCGACGACCGACCGAAATAGTCGCCCAGAAACACAGCGACATGCTCGCCGTCGCTGTTGGTCACCTCGTAGGCGCGAACGTCGGGATGGTAGACGGGAATGTCCTCCGGGCGTGAAAAAGTGAGCCCAAACAGCTTTGTAGCCGTCTCGAACGCCGCCTCGATCATCGCGTCAAGCGTGAAGTAGGGCTTCACCTCGTCATCGGAGATCGCGAACTCCGCTTCACGGCGTTTTTCTGCATAATGCCGCCAATCCCAGGCCTCAAGCTTGATGTTCGCACCCTCAGCGGCGGCCAGCTGCTCCAGTTTTTCCTGATCAAGCAACGCCTGCGCGCGCGCCGGAGCCCAAACATTATCGAGAAGTTGTCGGACCGCGTCTGGAGTTTTGGCCATTTCGTTTTCAAGCTTGAAATGGGCGTAGGTTTCATAGCCGAGCAGCTTCGCGCGTTCATGCCTCAGCGCCAGCGTTTCCTGTGCGATCGCACGGTTGTCGGTCTCACCGCCACGCATACCGCGCGACGTCCACTGTGCGAACGCTGCTTCGCGCAGATCTCGACGCGTTGACTGAACGAGAAAAGGCTCGATGAGCGAGCGGGACAGGGTGATCACCCAGCCCTGTTTACCGGCATCGTTCGCTGCCTGGGCGGCCGCATCGATGAGCGATTGCGACAAACCGGCAAGCTCCGCTTCGTCGGTGAGGTGCAACGCTTCAACCTGTTCATCGGCAAGCACGTTCTGGGAGAATTGGGTGGCCAAGACGGCCAGCCGCTCGCCAATTGCCTTGATCCGTTCGCGCGGCTCACCTTGAAGCAGCGCGCCAGCGCGGACGAAGCCTTTTCGTGTCAGGTCCAGCACCCGCTCCTGCTCGCTGGTCAGATCGAGCGTGTCGCGCTTGTTCCACAGCTCTTCAATGCGGGCAAAAAGCCCCTCGTGAAGGCTGACGGCCTGCTGATGACGCGCCATCTTCGGGGCGAGGTCCCGTTCAAGCGCCTGGAGTTCCGGGTTTGTGTGAGAGCCGGACAGATTGTAGAAAACCATCGCCGTCTTGCGTAGAAGCGCGCCGGCCAATTCCAGCCGATCGATGGTGTTTGCAAAATCAGCCGGAGCGGTCTGACCGGCAATCGCGTCCACTTCCAAGCGATGCTCGTCCATCGCCTTCTCGAAGGCCGGGGCGAAATGCTCCGGGTCGATGTCGCTGAACGGCGGGACCCCAAACGGTGTATTCCACTGGAAGAAAAACGGGTTGGCGGCGTCGGTTTGCTTGGCAGCGTTGGTCATACGGCCCTCTGAACAAGGTTGCTACTGCCCGCATTTAGGAGCGGGTTGCACAGCTCTCAAGGCGCGATCAGTGCGCTTGCGTCTTCGCGTCTTTCAAGATCGAGATGGCCTCGGGAATGATCCGCTTCAGATCGTCCGTTTGGGCGGCGCCCGATATCAGGAAATGCTGGTCAAGCAACAGCGTCGGCACGCCATTGATACCCTGTTGTGCAAGCCCGGTCGCGAGGCTTTCGGTCACACTTCGCAACTCATCATCGGCCAGCGCTGCCTCGGTGATCTCCTTAGGTAGACCCGCCTCCGCCGCAAGCTCCATCAGTGCCTCGTCTTCGCCAATGTCGACCCCGTTGGTAAAGTAGGCCGCGAACAGACCATCGGCGAGCTTCAGGGCCGTCTCCCCGTTGAGCGTCGAAGCCATGGCCATCACCATGTGTGCCTTCACGGTATTGGGTGTGCGCTCCATCTTCCCGTGATCGATCACGACACCGCTTTGTTCGGCGGCGATGCGCACTTGCAGGTCGAGTTGATCTGACCGCTCGAGCGAGCCGAATTTTTGCAAACGGTAATCGGGCCGTGCCATGCCTTCGGCCGGCATATCCGGGTTCAACTTGAAAGGAAGATAGCGAACGGTCGGACGCTGATCGTCGGATAGCGTTTCCAGCGCTGCATCAAGCCGGGCCTTGCCGATAAAGCACCATGGGCAAACAAAGTCGGAGACGACCGATAGGGTGTGCAAAGCAATCTCCTCGTTGGCTTTCCACGATAGCCTTAGCGGTTGCGCGCGACGATGAACAGCCGCCGCGCCGCAGCATGCGACATGCGGCTTGAATTGCTTGGCTCTGCCGGTACAAGGCGTGAATTGCCGGGGAGGGTATGGCCATGATTATCGTTGCAGGCGAAGCGCTCTACGATGTGTTTGAACGCGCGACCCACGAGGGCGACACGCAGGTGACGCTTGACGCTGTCACGGGCGGCTCGCCGTTCAATGTCGCCTGTGGCCTTGGCCGGCTGGGCTACGGGCCAGCTTTCTTTGGCGGCATTGCGCGGGGATCGCTTGGCGATCGCCAAGTTTCAATTCTGCGCCAGGCGGGCGTATCCCTGGATGCAGTTGTCCGAAGCGATACGCTCACGCCTTTGATGGTCATTGATCTCGCAGAGGACGGGCAGCCACGCTATAACTATTACGGACAATCAACGGCAGACCTACAGATCACCGCAGATCATCTGGCACAGTTGCGCAGTACGCCTTCGGTTCTTCATCTTGGCTCCTACAGCCTGGTGATGCCGCCGATTGCCGATACGCTGGCGGCGCTTGTCGAGGAGCTACCCGATCAAGCAATACTCGCCATCGACCCCAATGTACGGGCCATGATCGAGCCCGACCGTGCCGTGTGGGAGGAGCGCCTTAAACCCCTTTTCACGCGCGCGAACATCATCAAGCTGTCGGACGAAGACGCTGCTTTCCTTGCGCCGGAGCAAAGCCCAACCGGCTATGCGGCTTCCCTGCACGACCTGAATGGTGCGCCTGTTTTTCTTACCCAAGGCGCCGAAGGCGTCTCGGTGTTTGCAGCGGGCGGCACGCAGCACGTGTCCGCGCCCAAGACGACGGTGATCGACACGGTCGGCGCCGGTGATGCCTTTCAGACAGTACTCATTGCTTGGGCGAGTGCGGAGAGCCGTCGACGCGCGCTCGCCGGGCGTACGATCGCCCTTCAAGACTGTGTGGATATTGCTGAAACTGCTGCAGCCGTTGCCGCTGTCATCTGTGGCCAACAGGGGCCGGTTATGCCAAGCGCCGAGGCGCTGGACGCTGCGATCTCAAGCCGTTTGTTCGAGCGTATCGGCCGCATTTGATCGCAATTCAGCGTGTCTGAATTCGAGCTGATCAGCGCTTCGAATGGCAAATTTCGCCGGTTCAGGACGCATGTAAACGAAACCCTGCACCAGATCGCACCCCGATTCACGCAGCAGATCGACCTCTCCGTCGACCTCCGCTCCCTCACCGACGACGCGCATGTTGAGGCCTTTGCCGAGCGCTATGATGCCCTTGAGAAGGCGAGATTTTTCTTCCGATTCATGCGCGCCGCTAATGAAGCAGCGGTCGATTTTCAGCTCGTTGAAGGGCAGCTCGTTGAGGTAACCCAGCGATGAATAACCTGTGCCGAAATCATCCAGGGCCAGGTGAATGCCAGCCGAACGGAACCGATCCAGTGCCTTGCGCACTCGGCTTTCGGAATGATCGGCAAAGACGCTTTCGGTCAACTCCAAGCAAAGCAAGTCCGGTGGGTAGCCTGTCTCTTCGACGATGGCGAGAACCTCGCTGGCAAACTCCGGTTGCCAGATTTGCGCCGCCGAAACGTTGACCGCAATCATCCGAGGGGTTTCGCCAGCGTCGAGCCAAGCGCGACCGGTCTGGCAGGCGTCTCGCAGCACCCACAGGCCGATCTCCGCGATCAGGCTTGAGCTTTCGGCGATCGGAATGAACTCGGCAGGTGAAATGTAACCGCGCGTGGGATGCTCCCACCGCAGCAGTGTTTCGAAGCCGACGACGTTTCCGGTTCGGAGATCAATCTGCCCTTGGTAGCGGGTCTCGAACCCATCGTTTTCGATAGCCGTCCGCAGATCCCGCGCCAATTGTAGCCGTGCCTGAACGGATCGGCTCATGGCATGCTCGAAGAACAGAGCGCGGCCTCGTCCATCATCCTTCGCCATGTACAGCGCGAGGTCTGCGTTTCGCAGCACCTCCTCGTCCGTGCCGCCATCCTGCGGGATGAGGGCAATGCCGATGCTCGTACCGGTAACGACCTCTCCGCGTTTCAATTGTTTGGCGCCCGAAAGTCGGTCGACAATCCTGTCGGCCAAACGGCGCAGGCACTGGACGGACTGGTAGTCTCGAATGATCACGGCGAACTCATCACCACCGAGGCGGGCGACGAACCCGCGTTCATCGACGATCTCTCGCAGCGCAACCGAGATTTGCTTTAACAGCTCGTCTCCCGCCGCGTGGCCGAGCGTATCGTTCACCTCTTTGAAGTGATCGAGATCCAGCAGCAGAAGGGCGGCCGAACCACCTGCCTGAATGATCTCCGCCATCACATCGTTCAATTCCCGCGTGAACAGCGCACGGTTTCCAAGACCGGTGAGTGGGTCGAAGTATGCAAGGCTTCGCAACTGTTTTTCAGCGTGCTTGCGTTCAGTGATGTCCTGCACGGTTCCGAAAAGGCCGCTGACCGATCCATCATCATCACGCAGCGGCTGTGTCGCTATGGAATAATAGCCCATCGTCCCATCGCCACGGCGCATCTGGACATCGATGGCGAACTTTTCGCCTTCGCTGAGAACAATCTCGTGGCCATGGCGAATGGCGGCCGCATCTTCGGCGGAGCACAGAAGGTCGACAACATCTCTGGACGGTTTGATGTCGTTGGGGTCGAAGCGAAGGATCGAATACAGTTGGGGTGACCAGGAACTGAGACCCGTATTGGCATCGAACTGCCAGTCGCCAAGGCCGCCCATGGCCTGGGCCTCACCAAGCGCCTTCGTGCGGCGCTCAAGCTCCGCCTGCACGGTCTTGAGGTCCGATACATCCTGCGCGACCCCCATCAGACGGGCGGGCGTCATCTTGGTGGCCGGTTGATAACGCAGCTGCACGCGCATATGGCGCACGGCCTGCTCGTTATCGGGATAATAGCGCAGGTCGATCGGTTCCGACGCTTGTCTGTTCTCCGCACATCTCAGAGCGTTGGTAATCTTGCGCCGATCTTCCCGGTGCACCCGCCGCAGAAGCCACGTCAGATGGAAACCGGGAGCATCGACCAGCTTGTCGGGATCATCCGAGAGGTCATGGTCGAAATGAAACAGGCGCAGGATGCCTTGCGACCAGCGGGTTGTACCGCTGGTGAGATCGGTAACCCAGTGGCCCAGACCCGCGATCGACTGGGCGTTGCGCAAGGCGAGCAAGCGCTCCTCATGCTCGCGACCGGCTGCGACTTCTGCCGTAATGTTACGGCCTGTGCCGCGATATCCCAGGAACGCGCCATTGGCCGCAAAGCGAGGCTTTCCGGCAATCTTGAAGGTCAGTACCCGACCGCTATCGGGATCCTTAAGCCTGTATACCAGGTTGCTGAACTCGCGATGGGCTTCCAGATCATCATAATGAGCGTCGACCACCGGCTGATCTTCCGGCAGGACCGGCAACTCATACCGCGTCTTGCCGATGAAATCGCGCTGTAGCGTGTGTCCCACATCGGCGAGATCCTCGGTGAAGTCAACGAAACGGTGGTCCTGATCAGTCTCCCAGCACCAGTCACCCGCAGAGCCCGCAAAGTCACGAAACCGTGCTTCGCTTTCCTCGAGTTTTCGCTTGGCAGACTGGTGCTCGGTGGTGTCCTGAACGATCCCGAATAGGCTGCGCACGGAACCGGTTTCATCGCGCATCGGCCGGCCGGATATGGTGATGTCGATCCACTGTCCGTCCGGTCGCTCAAAGCGCCCATTGACCGCGTAACTTTCGCCCGTCTGCCAGCACCGTTCAACCGCCTCTTCGATCCGCTCAATCAGGTCGTGGTGATAGTGCCCGCGCAGAACGTCATGGTTGATTCTGCCGTCTTGATCGAGCTGCAAACCAAAGATTTCCGCCAACTCAGGGGCGATTTCGAGCTGATCGTCATGGTAGCGGTGTTTGATCCACCATCCGAGCTTGCCCACCTCGCAACTGGCCTGAAGCATGTGCGCGGCGCTGCGCAAATCGTGGTTCGCCTTTGAGGCTCGCGTTGCATCCGAGACGACGAGGAAGGGTGTGGTGAAGCCGTGAACAATGTCTGCGATGATCTGGACGGTCCCGCCTTCATCGCCTTGAAGTTCAGCCGACATCGTCGCCAGCAAACTTCCAACGTCGGGCGTGTCGGTCCGCATCTTGAAGGCGCGGACAAAGGTTCGAAGCGGCTCGAGATCACATTGGCCAAGGTAGTCGATCAGCGTCCGCTCTGTCGCCAGTTTGAGCGCGGAGGTGCTCTCGTCCTGCCGCAATGGAAGGACACAGACCGATACCCCCGGGTGCCGACCATGGATGGCATCGAGAGCGCACTTCAGCGGGATGACGACGGCAAGCAAGTGATCGCCTGAAACAAGGCGCACCGGAAAAACGATGCGTTGCCAGCTGTGGGCGGAGCCCGACACCGAGCCTGCCATGATCGTGCAAAGCGGGGTGCCCGCACGCAGAACCTGGTCGAAGCTTTGCTCGAGGTGCTGGCGCGTACGCGTGTCAAAGTCAGCGGTCGACTTACCCGTCATGTCGAAGCCAGCATCTCGGGCGATCTGGCTTCCAAAATGAACGTAGCGGTAGCTTTTCCCGCCTTCCGGATGGCACAGGGTGACTTGCCCGGCCTGGGCCCCAAGGGCGCTGATCAGCTTCGCGACTGTGGTCGGTGCCTCGTTGTTCAGACGATCAAGACACGCCTTTATCTCCGCCAACTGCGGAAAGCGCAGATGGTCGCGGGGCCCAAGCGGGCGAACCAGCGAGGATGGGATCTTACTCAAACCGTCTCCTTCAGTCGGCTTAGTAAGACGATTATTGGTTAGGTTTTCATGAACATCAGCGGCGAAAAAGTGCGTATTTACAGAGATTTACGCTAGGTAAGCAGGTCTATATCAAGCCTAATTTGCGTACGGCCAGAACGAAAACCGATAGATGTCCGAGCTCTTGCAGCGCACCGCCGCCTATGGAAGGTAGGATGCGCTCGGCCCGCTTAGTCGTGCAGTCAGATAGACGCCACAGGACAGGGCTGAAGATGCGTCTCGCATACGGCTGCCAGACAAAAGGTACATGAACGGATAATCATGCGCGTCCCGTCACTCGCAGATGCACTCTCCGCACACGCGGCTCGCCTTGCCGCGACGCATTTACGCACCCTTTTTTCCCAAGACGTGCACAGGTTCGAACGCTTCAGTTGCCAGACCGCTGGACTGCTTATTGATTGGTCAAAAGAGAAGCTCGACGAGGAGGCTTGGCAAGCCTTACTCGATCTTGCGAAGGCTGCCGATCTTGAGCAGGCGCGGGACGCCATGCTCACAGGTGAGCCGATTAATTCAACCGAGGGTCGCGCTGTTCTGCACACCGCTCTGCGAACGGGAGACGGTATCAGCTCTCCGAAAGGTGGCGGATGGGCGCCCGCGGCCGTGCGCCAAGAAATATCAGATGAACGTGACCGGTTTCTCGCTTTCGCCGAACAGGTTCGGGAGGGTGCAGTTGCCGCCTGTGATGGTGCGCCGTTCACCGATGTCGTGAACATAGGCATTGGCGGTTCAGACCTCGGTCCGGCCATGGCGTCGCGAGCACTTGCGCCATTCTGTGATGGTCCAAATGTCCATTTCATCGCCAACGTTGATGGAGCCGACGCGGTCGACACGCTGCGATCGCTCGATCCGGCTCGAACGCTGGTGTTGGTCGCATCGAAAACCTTCACGACGCTCGAAACGCTCACCAACTCCCGCAGCGTCCGGGCGTGGCTTGAGGCATCGGTTGGCGAGAAGGTCGGCAGCCATCTTGCTGCCCTATCAACCAACCTGGACGCCACAACCGCCTTTGGAATTGCACCGGAGCGCGTGTTCTGTTTTTGGGACTATGTTGGGGGCCGCTACTCGCTGTGGTCTGCCATTGGCTTGGCGCTTGCCATTGCCATCGGCAGGACACGCTTTATGGAAATGCTTGCTGGCGCCCATGCGCTCGACGTCCATTTTGCTCAGGCGCCCTTGGATGCGAACCTGCCGGTTATTCTCGGTTTGATAGGCATTTGGCGGCGCAACGGCATGGGGCTGTCGGCTCACGCCGTCATCCCTTACGAGGAGCGTCTCGCGCGCTTTCCGGCTTATCTGCAGCAGCTTGATATGGAGTCGAACGGCAAAGCCGTGCGCCGTGATGGAACGCCGGTGAGCGACCGGACCGGAATGCTGGTTTTTGGCGAACCAGGCACGAACGCCCAGCACTCGTTTTTTCAGCTCTGCCATCAGGGGACGGACATCGTCGCGATGGACGTTCTTCTTGGCCGTCACTCCGTGGGAGAGTTGGTCGAGGGTCGAGGCGCGGAGCACCATCGGAACCTCGTGGCAAATGCGCTGGCGCAAACCCGCGCGCTGGCCTTCGGCCGAACGCAGTCCGAGACACGCGAACAGATGGAGACGGAAGGAGCTTCTGGATCGGAAGTTGCTGCGCTCAGCGCGCACAAGAGCTTCCCCGGCGACCGGCCGTCTACCACGATCCTTTACGACCAGCTTGACCCGGCCACCTTGGGTCGGTTGATCGCGCTTTATGAGCACAAGGTTTTTGTCGAAAGCGTCCTTTGGGGCATTAATGCCTTCGATCAGTGGGGGGTCGAACTTGGCAAGGTGATGGCCAAATCAATCACCCCGGCTCTCGATGACCCCCATAAAGCCGGCGCATTCGACGCCTCGACCAAGGGGTTGATTGCTGCCCTATCGCAAGATGCCGATATAGGCGCATCGGACGGCTCCGGTGATCGAGGAGATGGATGATGTCTGGCCAAGAGACCAAGGCTCAAGCCATCCGTATTGATGGCAAGGCTATCGCAAAGGAAGTCACCGATGCTGTCGCCCAGGTTTCGGCGGAGTTTCAGCGGCAGCATGGACGGCCACCTGGGTTAAGTGTTGTGCTTGTTGGAGAGGATCCTGCCAGCCAAGTGTATGTCCGATCCAAGGGCAAGATGGCGCTGCGCTGCGGTTTTGATTCAAACACCTATCGCTTGCCTGCATCGGCAACGCACGAACAGGTCCTGGCACAAGTCCATGCGCTGAACAGCGACAGATCGGTTGATGGCATTTTGGTGCAATTGCCGTTGCCACAGCAAATAAACGCCGATGAGGTTCTGCGCGCGATCGATCCAGCAAAAGATGTTGATGGGTTTCATCCGATAAATGCAGGCATGTTGGCCTCGGGTGACATCGACCGTCCGCTCGTTCCCTGTACCCCAGCGGGCGTGATGCATATGATCCGGACCTTACGGGGACCTGATCTGTCGGGACTGCGCGCGGTGGTCATTGGTCGCTCAACCATTGTCGGGCGTCCGGTCTCGCAGCTCTTGCTGGCCGCGAACGCCACCGTCACGGTGGCCCATAGCCGAACGCCGGACCTGCCAGCGGTGTCGCGTGAGGCCGATATCCTGATTGCTGCTGTTGGACGCCCGCAAATGGTTACGGCAAGCTGGATCAAGCCGGGTGCGACGGTGATTGATGTCGGTATCAACCGCATTGAGGACGTGAACCTGGGGACCAGCCACTTGGTTGGAGACGTCGATTATGAGGGCGCACTTGACGTCGCCGGTGCCGTGACGCCGGTTCCCGGCGGTGTCGGTCCGATGACCATCGCTATGTTGATGGCCAATACGTTGAAAGCGGCGGAGCTGCGCGCAAAGGCTTGAGATAAGGTGAGGCGACGTCACCACAGGACCGTGGGCTAGGCGGCTGCCTCTTTGGACGCTTTACCATCCCTATCCTGATCACGATCGGCATGCATGACATCCACGGATGGGGACGCATGTTCGGCCATTGTCTGTGCCATCAAGGCCAGTTGTTTATTGGCGTTGGCGCTCAGATAGGTGGTGATCGCGTCCCCCGACAGCGGCCTGCAAACCGCATCGCCTTGCACGCCGATAACCTCCATCTCAATGGCGGACCTCAAGCTCTGCGGCTCGTCCAGCTGTCCGGCGAAAACCGCTATTCCAAGTGCCTGTGCGGATGTCACGATTGCTTTGGCCAATTGCGGTCGCGCATCTGGACTGGTGGTTTCGAGCGTGCGCCAGGCGAGCCTGACACAGTCTATCTGCAGCGATTGCAGCAAGGACAGCGGGACGCCTGCGCGACCGAAACAGTCGATCCCCAGACGAAAGCCAACCTCCCTGATATCAAGCAGCGTGTTTTCGATAGCCGACGCCGAGCGCTCAACAAGCGCAGCCTCATCGACGGCGACAACCAGTCTTTCGGGGGCGATCTGGTGCTCGAGGCACAACGCCTTGAGGCGGCACGCAAGTTCGCCAAGCCGCAATTCCTCGGGACTGATGGTCAGCCAGATCAAACCACAGTCGATACCGCGGCCCTGCAACGCTCCGATCTGCCCAGCAATGGCTTCAAGCAGGCTGTCATTCAAGGCGCCGGCGACATTGCCCTGCGCTGCCAGCTGCCGCAATTGCGGCGCATCGTAGGTCTGCCCTTCATAGGGCCAGTGCATCTCTGCGGAGAAACCAAGTGTCTGGCGACCGTTCGCGCTCTCAAAGGGCTGCAGCGCAAACGCGATGTCCTTGTCGATGGTCAACGAGCGCTTCAGCGCTGCCGTCAGGCGCTGTTTGTGCTCAATATCTTTGCGGTCGGCATCGCCAAACCATCGCCATCGACCTCGGCCCGCGGCTTTGGCCTGATATTGCGCGTGATCGGCCTGCTTGAGAAGCTCACGGCTCGATTGGCCACGCCCTTCAATGGGAGCGATGCCAAGCGAAATGGATAATGACAGCCGCTGGCCGGACGTCTCAATGGGCTGTTTCAAGGCTGCAAAAAGCCCTTCGATCACCTCTTCGCAGGCCCGCTTGTCAGCATAATCCCGCAGGACAAAGACAAACTCATCCCCGCCTAACCGTGCGGCGAAATCTGCCGGTTTGAGCTGGGCGCGTACCCGACGCGCTATTTCAACAAGAACCTCGTCGCCCAGATCGTGACCGTAAGCGTCATTTATCGGCTTGAAGAAATCGACGTCAAACAGGACCACGCAACTCATGTGATCGTCATCGATATCGAGGTTTTCAAGCAAGAGATCATCAAGGTCGTATGTAAACCGCGAACGGTTCAGCAGACCCGTAAGGCGATCTTCCTCGGCGAAGCGGCGAAGTTCGTGCTCAGCCCTTTTGATATCGGTTACATCGGTGCGCACACCGACCGTGGCACCGCTTTCCGAACGGTGCTCGCGGACCTGCAGCCAGGTCCCGTCCCGCAGCCGTTGCACCAACTGATCAGGGGGTTGCGTGTGGGCAGCAAGGCGCGACCGCAGCCACGCTTCCTGCTCGTCCGGCGTGCTGCCAACGCCCGCATACTGCCCGCGCGCTAGCCCAAACCTCAAAATACTTTCAAATGACGCACCCGGCACAATGGCATCTGCCGACGCAGCATATGTGCGCATGTAGCCTGAATTGCATATGATCAACCGATCATCGCTGTCGTAGGCGGCTACGGCGTCTGGTATGGTTTCCAACACATCGCGAAGCAGTTGTTCGGCGCTGTGTCGCGAGGCGACCTCTTCGCGCAGAACATCTTCGGTCAATTTGCGTTGGGTTATGTTTTGGAACGCGCCCACGAGCCGAACGGTTTTCCCGTTCGAGCGGATTGCCTCGCCAACCGCCCGCACCCAGATCGCGGTGCCTTTCGCGGTTATCAACGGAAGCTCAAGATCCCATCCTTTGCCAGTATCGATGCAGGTCTCGACGGCGTGGGTGATGGCGCCGCGTGCCTCGGGCGCATAAAACTCGATCGCCGTGGTGAGGCTTGGTTGGTAATCAAGGCCAACCTCGTGAATGAGTTTGGTGTACTTAGACCAAAACAGCTCACCGCGCTCCAAGTCGAGCGACCACCCGCCGACCCCCGATACCGCCGCGACGTGCTGCAGGAACTGCTCGCTGCTCGCAAGGGCAGCCTGCTCACGTTTGCGCTCGGTTATGTCTTGGCCAATTGAGACGTAGCCTTCAATCTCCCCGTCAGCATCGCGGACGGCGGAAATGTCCATATCGATCCAGAAGTCGTTGCCATCGCGATCGCGATTGCAGACTTCGCCTCTCCAGCGGTTTGCGCTCAATAGCTCCGCCCACATGGATTTGAAGAACCCGCCATCGTGGTGCTCCGAACGCACCCTCGCGTGGGTCGATCCGATCAACTCATCTCGGTCGTACCCGGTCGTTTCAACGAACAGATCGTTGACGTAGACCAGGACGCCGTCGCGATCGGTCATCGAAACAAGGGCGTGTGCGTCGAGGGCCTGACGGTAGGCGTGCGACCAGCACGTTGGCTCCTGTGTGGAGAAAGATGATGAACCGCGAGATGACATAAACTACCGGCAACGCCCTTTGGGATACGCCGAGCTTAGGCTTTTGCGCGTTCTCAAACCGTTAAGCAGAACTGTACGGCTTGCATGCAAAAGGACTTAATGTGCGTTCACCTACGCCGTACTGGAACGCACCTGCGCGATGATCGCAGACGACCGGACTGAGGCATTCAAGCGGCTAGACCTTCACGCTGATAGTCTTTCACATCGACGAATGTCACGTCAGGAAAGCGATCCCGCTCGTAGCTCAAATCGAACTCCGAAGCAGCGAGAAACACCATGGCTCCGTCAAGGTCGGTCGCGAGCGAAGCACGATGGCGCGTTTCAAACTTCTTCATCTGTTCGGCATCATCACAGACCGCCCAACGCGCCAGCGCAAAGCGCGCAGGTTCGAAGTCAACGGGTAGCTTGTATTCGGCGCGCAGCCTGTCTTTGAGAACATCGAGCTGCAGAGCGCCGACAACACCGACCAGCGCAGGCGAGCCATCGATCGGCGTAAACACTTGCGTCACGCCTTCCTCGGCCAGCTGCTGCATGGCCTCCTTAAGCTTCTTGGCCTTCATTGGATCTTCAAGCCGAACGCGGCGGATGATCTCCGGCGCGAAGCTCGGGACACCCCGAAACGCAAGCACTTCGCCTTCCGTTAATGTGTCGCCGATCCTTAAAGTTCCGTGGTTGGGGATCCCCACAACATCGCCAGCATAGGCTTCGTCGGCCAAGGCCCGGTCTTGGGCGAAAAAGAACTGCGGTGTGTGCAGGCCTATCATTTTGCCGGTCCGCGACAACCGCGCCTTCATCCCGCGCGATAGCTTGCCCGAACACACGCGCATGAACGCGATCCGATCACGATGGTTCGGGTCCATGTTCGCTTGAATCTTGAACACGAAGCCTGTCATTTTTGGCTCATGCGGCTCGATCAGGCGGGCATCTGCTTCAAGTCCCTGGGGACGCGGGGCAATCGCGCCGAGCGTGTCGATCAAATCCTTGACACCAAACTCTCTGAGCGCGGAGCCGAAAAGGACAGGGGAGAGGTGACCTTCGTCGAAGGCAGCCTTATCGAAGGGTTTGGACGCTTCCTGGGCGAGCATCAGATCTTCGACACCCGCTTGGCGATCACTTTCGGGGAAGAGTTCGGCGACTTTTGGGTCTTCTGGTCCGTTGACGCTTTCCAAATCCCCGGACGGATTGTCGATGCGGCGGATCGCGCTGTGACGCATATCGTACAAGCCGGCAAAAGCCTTGCCCTGTGCAATCGGCCAATTAAAGGGCGTCAAATCGAGCGCCAGCGTACTTTCGATATCTTCCAATAGATCAAACGGGTGCAGGCTCTCCCGATCGAGCTTGTTGATGAAGGTCACGATCGGGATGTCGCGCAGCCTGCAGACTTCAAACAGTTTGCGCGTGCGCGCTTCGATGCCCTTGGCGGCGTCGATCACCATGATCGCGCTATCGACAGCGGACAGCGTTCGATAGGTGTCTTCGGAAAAGTCTTCGTGCCCCGGGGTGTCGAGCAGATTGTAAATCGTGCCTTCGTAGTCGAACGTCATGACGGATGTCATGACGGAAATGCCGCGCTGTTTTTCGATATCCATCCAGTCCGAACGGGTACGGCGACGGTCACCTTTCGCCTTCACTTCCCCAGCAAGCTGGATCGCCCCGCCAAAGAACAGCATCTTTTCGGTCAGCGTGGTCTTGCCCGCGTCCGGGTGCGAAATGATAGCAAAGGTTCGGCGCCGGTCGATCTGGTCGGCGTAGGGCGAGGTCTGTGTCATGGCAGCGAGGTAGGCCCTGGCGCGCAAACACGCAAGAGCATGCGCCGCCCATAAACGCTGCAGGGAGGGCGAGGCCCACGCCTTATTGAGAGGTCTGCGGCCTAGCGGCTGCCAATCAAGCCGCAGCGTTGCTTTCAACCGGCTCCGACATCCATGTGATGATCAGTGAGTCGCGGGGCTTGCTGTTTCCGGTGACAAGCTCGCGACCGTGATAGCTTTTCTTCTGCGGGCAGTCGTTGACCGCAAAAGAATACATGCTGTTGGGCGCAAACGGGAAACGTTTGACCTCTTCGAAGCGCTTGCGGGCAAGTGAAAGAAGACCGGTATCGCGCTCATACAGGGACGTACCCAGATCAAGCTGGGTCTCGTCCGAGGGCAAGTAGAACTGCGTTGTAACCGTACGCGGATAGCCATCCGGGTGCGGTTTGATCTGGTAGCCTTCATTGTCGCGAATGATAACGATCTTCGGGTAGATCGGCACATCGCTCACCTCGCCTGGTGTGACGCCCAAGCGGATCGCGACATCATCCTTGAGTTTCTCGAAGATCGCTTGCTGGAGCCGGTTGGTATTGAAGACATCATAGATGGTTTGCCAGATCGGGCCCATCGTCTCGGCGACAGCCTGCGTCAGCAGGACCCGGTCGCGCGTTGATTTCCCGTCCTTGTTCCAGGCCTTGATGTTGAGCGGCGTGTAGCTGTCATTGCCTGGCAGTTGTTCGAGAAGGCTTGGATAAAACCCCGCAGGCCATATCGACTGCACATAAAAGTGCTGGAATGGTTCATTCACGGTCGGGACAGCTTCAAGCGCGGCAATCATATGGTCAACGATTTCACTCGCTTTGAATGCCTCAGCACTACTCACCGCACTGTCTTGTTGGACGGTTGCTGGATTGGCCATGGAGGTCCCCCTTTCAAGCTGTCGGCTCAAAGCGAGCGTTGAACGGTATGGTGTCCGGATCAAACCCACTTTGTTGCAAAAAACGCGCCTTGTTGCCGTAGTATTTGGTCACGATCTCATAACCGTGCGCCTGCATAAAGCTTTCTTGCGCTTCTCGGGTCCCGCTTTGCACCTCGATCAGGATCGAGCGGGGTCGGTGCGCGCACTTAAGAAGTTCCGTCATACCCTCTGCGATGAGCATATCAACGCCATCGGTATCAATTTTGATGAGCGCGGGCGGACTGACGATGCCGCGCTCGACAAGGGTGTCAATTGAGAAAACGGATTTCAGTTCCTCACCAACGGGCGCCTGGATGTTTTCGCCACCTTGCACACCGATCTGACTTCCCGATGCCCCCTCGCTCCATCGTCGGTAGCGAAAAGGTGCGATTCCTTCTTGTTTCGCGAGCGCGACAGCCAGAACGGATACGACCCCTCCTAGATTGTTCGCGGCGACGTTCTTCAGGGTTTCAACCGATGTGGGAAGGTGGGGTTCAACGGCAAATACCTTCCCCGTGGTACCTACGCGGTATCCTGCATAAACCGTGAAGATACCAATGTTTGCGCCAACATCGAGGAATACGTCGCCGGGGCGCAACATGTCGTCAATCTACTTCAACGTATCGGTTTCTTTGCTCAACATTGATCGAGCGCGCTGGTAGCTTTCAAAAGACGTTGTGACGAATGTGTAGGTGCGCGAGCCGTCCTTTACCGTCACCTTGGGTGCAAACAGGCTGGCAATAGCGAACGCGATGCGTGCCGGCACCCATCGTAGCTTGAGGAATTTTCTGCCGATCCGGCGGAACTGGTAGGACAAGGCGGCGTCCCCTTGGAAGTAATAAGGCGTCTTCGGTGCGCGAATTGCTCTGCTTGTGTTCAAGCGTTGGCGAGATCGCCCGGTTTGAGACCTATTATGGATGGGTCCGTGTCGCCCAGAACCGCATTGTCCCGTCCTTCATATTGAAACTGCGTCAGCACATGCCGGATGATCTCCAGGCGCCCACGCCGCTTGTCGTTCATGCGAACGATTGTCCAAGGCGCCGCTTCAGTATCGCTTCGGTCGAGCATTTCGTCGCGCGCCGCGGTGTAGTCTTCCCATTTGTTCAGGGCCTTCAGATCAATCGGCGAGAGTTTCCAGACCTTGAGCGGGCTATGCCGTCGGTCGTGGAAGCGCTTGAGTTGGGTTGTTCGGCCGATGTTGAGCCAGAACTTTACCAAAACGATCCCTTCGCGAACGAGGGCTTTCTCGAAAGCGGGCGCTTCGGATAGAAACTGTTGGTGTTGATCTGGGGTGCAAAAGCCCATCACCGGTTCGACACCGGCGCGGTTGTACCAAGACCGGTCGAACAGAGTCATATCGCCGTGCGTGGGAAGATGCGTAACGTAACGCTGAAAGTACCACTGACCTTGCTCGGTTTCGGTCGGCTTGCTCAACGCCGCTATGTGCGTGTTCCGCTTGTTGAGGTAGCGAGAGAAGTTGAAGATCGAGCCACCTTTCCCGGCCGCGTCTCGCCCTTCGAAAACGGCAACCAGCCGCTTGTCATTGCGCTTCATGTCGGCTTGCAACTTAACCAGCTCGATCTGCAAAGCTTCAAGACGCGCCTCATACTTCGACCGCTTCAGCTTTTTCCCATAGGGGTAGCCGCCATCAAGCATCTGATAGTCGTCAAGGACGGCGGGAAAATGAGGGTCGTCGATATTGAATGCGGCAATCGCCTGTTCAACGTCGGCAGGTGTGTCACGCATGATAAGTCTCGTTGGCGAGTTTGGTGAAGTAGCCCGATCAGCTTGAATAGGGATGCGCCCATTGGCAAGTACGGCGCGCGATGTCACAAGCCGACGGGGCAGGCTAGCGGCATGGAGCAGGTTTGTGCCGGTTAACTTTTTTGTCATGGGCCTGTCACCTGCGATGGGCAGACCAGGCTTAATGTGGGCGTCCACGTGATTCGACGTCATGACGGGCAAGCGATTGCCGGCAGGCAACACAAAACACAGGTCAACGCCGTGTCACCCGCTGATACTCAAGCAACGCCTTCGCCTCGTGGCGGCCCGTCTTCGCTTAAGGGCGCAGCCCCAGGCGTTGAGTTTCCCGACGATGTCGACCGCGATGGATCGGTCGATATGCCGATCGACATGGCACAGCGCCTTGTCGCCAATGCCCGGCGCGTGCGTTGGCTGCTGGTTGCGCTGACGCTGACGCTGTCCATGCTCTTTTTACTGGGGCGTCTCAGCTTTCCCGAAGCCGCTTTCATCTTCACCGCGTTGACCATAACGGCTTTCCTGTCGTCTGCGCCGACGCGGACAACGTCGCGGAAAAACATGGCGCGCCTCGCCTCCAAGGCGAAAGTGAAGCCTGCCCCACCGAGCCTTGAGCAGCTGGTCCAGGCATGGCCGCAAGCGGTCATACTGCTCGACGAGCGGGCGGTTATCCGGTCGGTGAATGCGCTTGCGGGGGACGTTCTCGATATCCAGAAGGTGGGTGACCCGTTTTCGTTCAAGATGCGGGATCCCGACGTCCTGAGATTGGTTCAGCAGGCCCTGACCGACGGCCGGGTTGGTAGCTGCACCTTGGTGGAGCGCGTTCCGGCTGAACGGCGGATAACGCTTCACATCCGACCCTTCATCGACGGTCTGTCGGTGCACCATGTTCTGATTGTCGTCGATGACGAAACTGACACCTACAGGGCCGAACGCATGCGGTCGGACTTCGTGGCGAACGCGAGCCATGAACTGCGCACGCCGCTGGCGTCCATCACAGGTTGCATCGAGACCCTAAAAGGCGCTGCCAGGAATGATCCGGTGGGGCAAGACAATTTCCTGCGGCTGATGGAGCAACAGGCGGATCGCATGAAGGCGTTGATTGACGATCTGCTGTCGCTCAACCGCATCGAGATGCAGGCTCACCGCAGACCGACCGACTGCGTTGACTTTGTGGCGATAACCCGAGAGGCGATCGATCTGGTCCGGCCCGATGCCGAGCGCGCTGCTTTGGAACTCAATCTTGACCTGCCCGATACGGCAACTGTTCAGGGCGATGGGCCAGAGTTGCGGCAAGTTGCGATCAACTTGATGCAAAACGCCGTCAAATACGGAGGGAGTGGGCAGCGTGTCGATGTTTCCGTGGGCGACGCCGTGGAAGGCGGCGTGCGGATGGTCGAGTTGCGCGTCAAAGATGACGGGCCGGGAATCGATGAAGCCGACCTGCCGCGGCTGACGGAACGGTTCTACCGGGCGCATGAGCAAACCAACCCGCTTGCCGCGGGAACAGGCCTGGGCCTTGCGATCGTCAAGCACATCGTCGCGCGACACAAGGGTCGCCTGTTGGTGGAAAGCGTCAGGGGTGAGGGCGCGCTGTTCTCGGTGCGTATTCCATATTTGGCACCTCAGCGAGAGAAAGCGGCAACAACCAAAAATCGCATGATAAATCAGATAGATAACCTGTCACACAAATGAAACAGTGGCGTCATACAACCCTCACGCCGATTGAATAGTTTCAAGCGCGCAAACAGGGTTCGCCAGGGAGCTAACTTCGCCCCTCATTCGTCGATGTAACCGACGCCTGACCGTGTGAACCGATCTTGAGATTTAAGGAGCTTCACCCGTGAAAATCGCAACCTGCGCAAGCGTTGCAGCGCTCGCACTTGCCGGAACGCTGGCAGCGGTACCGGCACACGCCCGTGACCAGATCCAAGTTGTCGGATCATCCACGGTTTTCCCGTTCACCACTGCGGTTGCTGAACGTTTCGGCCAGCAAACCGACTTCGCTACCCCAGTTGTTGAATCCACCGGAACCGGCGGCGGCATGCGCTTGTTCTGCGCTGGCGTTGGCGTTGATACCCCAGATTTTACCAACGCGTCGCGTGGTATGCGCAGCTCCGAGCTGGAAAACTGCACAGCGAACGGTGTAACCCCCGTTGAGATGCGGGTTGGTTTTGACGGCATCGTCATCGCCGACGCGATTGAGGGTCCGACCCTCAACCTGACGCGGGCGCAGTTGTTCTTGGCACTCGCAAAGCAGATACCTGGCGACGATGGCGCGCTGATGGACAACCCGAATGTTTCTTGGTCCGACATTGATCCGGGCCTTCCAAGCGCTGCAATCGAAGTGCTTGGCCCGCCCCCGACCTCTGGTACACGTGATGCGTTCCTTGAACTCGTCATGGAACCGGGCTGCGAGGAAGCCGGTTTCGACGGCGACACCTGCGAAGCTATCTTTGAAGAGCTGCGTGAGGATGGTGCTTATGTCGACGCAGGCGAAAACGATAACCTCATCGTCCAGCGCTTGCAGGCCAATCCAGACGCGGTGGGTATTTTCGGGTTCTCGTTCCTTGATCAGAACGGCGACGTCATCAAAGGCGCAACCGTCGATGGGGTCGAACCTTCATTCGAAAACATTGCATCGGGTGACTATCCGGTGTCGCGCTCGCTTTATGTCTACGTCAAGGCTGAGCATGTCGGCGTGATCCCGGGTATGGAGGAGTTCATTGCCGAGTACACGTCCGACTCGGCGTGGGGCGAAGACGGTTATCTCGCCGAGCGCGGCTTGATTCCATTGCCCGACGATGAGCGTGGCCCGGCAGGCGAGGAAGCGCGTTCCCTCACGCCGTTCACCGGCGGGTAAACACCGGCAAGTTCTGCGGTGCGCTTGGTGTGTTGTGCGCCAAGCGCATTGCGACCGACTAGCTCGATCGACAGGTAAGGGGGCGGTGGGCCTGTGTTTTGGCTTCTGCTGACAGCGCTTTGCATGCTTTTCATTGCGTCGCTTTTTATTGGCGCAGCGCGTTCTCGTCAGTTGGCTGGCAATGCGACGCATCTCCTGCATTCGCGGCCAAGCTACCATGGCGGCTATCTTGCGATCATGAGCGTCGTCCCAGCGCTCGGATTGCTTATCATCTGGTCAATCGCCCAGGGTCCCTTGATGGACCGTATCGTCATCGGTCAGTTTTCCCAGGCGTTTGAAGCTCTTTCAATTCCTGAAAGAGAAGCTTTTCTGCGCGATGCCAGGGCGATCGCATTTGGTGGCATAGTAGCCTTCACCGATGACCTCAAAGAAGCCGCTGCCGAACTGTACGGTTCGCTTCAAACCACCTTTTCCATCGGGCTGGCGATTATTGTTGCGGTTCTGAGTGTTGTTGGGTTCCGATCTGGATACCGCAATATCGAGCCTGCCCGACGGACGCGGCATTTCGTCGAGCGCGCGGTCATGTTGCTGCTGATCGCCTGTTCGGTCGTCGCCATCTTCACCACTGTTGGGATCGTGCTTTCGCTGATCTTTGAGAGCATTCGTTTTTTCACGATGATCCCCCTTCACGATTTTCTGTTCGGTCTTCATTGGTCGCCGCAATCGGCGTTCGCAGGAGCCGGAGAGGTCACCGAGGCAAACCCCGAAGTCTTCGGCGCAATTCCTCTGATCGCCGGCACGTTGTTCATCACGTTCATCGCCATGATCGTCGCTGGGCCGGTCGGCTTGTTCGCCGCTATCTACCTGTCGGACTACGCATCGAACTCGGTACGAGCCATCGCCAAGCCAGTCCTTGAAATACTCGCTGGTGTTCCAACCGTGGTTTACGGTTTCTTTGCTGCGCTGACCGTTGCGCCCTACATCCGTAACACCGGAAACGGAATGGGCCTCGACGTGTCATCAGAATCGGCGCTCGCAGCGGGTGTGGTCATGGGAATCATGATCATACCGTTCGTCTCTTCGCTCTCCGACGATGTCATTTCCGCAGTTCCGCAGAGCCTGCGTGATGGCTCTTTGGCGCTTGGGTCTACCAAGTCGGAGACGATCCGCCGTGTGGTCCTACCCGCGGCCCTACCGGGCATCGTATCGGCGATGATCCTCGCGATCTCGCGGGCAATCGGAGAAACCATGATCGTGGTTATGGCCGCTGGGCTCGCCGCCAACCTCACCATCAATCCGCTTGAAGCGGTGACGACGGTGACGGTGCAAATCGTGACACTGCTTGTCGGCGACCAGGAGTTCGACAGCGCCAAAACCCTGGCAGCGTTTGCTCTGGGACTGCTGTTGTTCTGCGTGACACTGACGCTGAATTTCATCGCGCTGCGCGTGGTCCAGAAATACCGAGAGCAATATGACTGATGTGACCGCCCAACCGCCGGTATCGGCCACGGCCCCTTCCGGGCTGCACACGTCCGAGGGGGCACGCAAGCGCCTCAAAGCGCGCTATGCGGCGGAGGCACGGTTCAAATTTGCCGGCATCGCAGCGGTTGCGACAGCGGCTTTTTTTCTGGTTCTGTTGCTGTCGACAATTGTCGGCCAGGCGCTCCCCGCTTTCTGGACCCATCAGGCCACAATCCCGGTCTCTCTCAATCAAAGCGAGCTCGACCCCGATGGGTTGGGCGACGAGGTCCTGCGGCGGGTCGATTATGATCGGATCGTTCGCGACGGAATTCGCAGCTTGTTCCCCTATGCGACGGGTCGTGCTGATCGCCGGACAGTCAGCGGTCTGATCTCGTCTGGATCGGCGGTCAGGCTGCGGCGTGCCGTCCTAGAAGACGCAAGCGGCATGTTCGGTCGCGACAGCTTCGCCGTGCCCGTCGATGATGTGGCCGATTTGTATTTCAAAGGACAGGTGTCAGACGAACGCGTTGTCGAGACAACTGGGATCGCGTCGCCGACCGGGACCGAAGGCACTATTCAGGTGCTCTCAACGGCCAACGATTTCCGCGATCTGCTAGCTGACGTGAAAGAGTTTCTTGGAGAGAAAGCGGAAGAGGTTGAGCGCGAGCTGGCGAGCCGCGAGCGCTCGCTGGAGCGCGCGGTGATCGATATCGAAGACTACCGCACGCGCCTTCCCAATGCGCCAGCGGGCCGGACAGAATTCTTCGAAGAGCAAATCCGCATTCTCGATCGCGGCATTAACGGGCTGAACGCAAGCATTCGTGATTTGACCGCTGAACTGGCCGACTTGCGCACTCGGTCCCGTGCAGCGGGCGCCGAAGAGGCGCTATCCACCGAGTTACCCTCCGTTTTGGTCGAGATTAATGGAGGCGTGGTCAAGGCGACCCGCATATCGGCAAGCGGTATCGAAGGCGACGTTTTCATTCCGCTGACAAGCGCAGCCGACGCCGAGGGCGGGGCTTGGTCCGTGCGCGAAATCGTTCTGCCGGAGCGGAACCGGAAGCTCGATGACCGATCGCTCGTTTATCTTGATCAGTTGCGCGAGCAGGGACTGGTTGAGCGAAAATTCAACATGCCGTTCTTTAGCTCCGGCGCGAGCCGAGAAGCGGAGTTAGCGGGAATCTGGGGTGCCGTGGTAGGGTCATTCTTCACCATGATTGTGACGCTCAGCCTCGCCTTCCCGCTTGGCGTTGCGGCCGCGATCTATCTTGAAGAGTTTGCGCCCAAAAACCGCCTAACGCAGCTCATTGAGGTGAACATCAACAACCTGGCGGCGGTCCCTTCGATCGTTTTCGGTCTTTTGGGCCTTGCGGTGTTTCTAAACGCGTTTGGCATGCCGCGCTCGGCACCGGTTGTTGGAGGCATGGTGCTTGCGCTGATGACGCTTCCCACAATCATCATTGCCTCGCGCGCGGCGTTGCGGGCGGTTCCGCCATCAATCCGCGAAGGTGCATTAGGCGTCGGCGCATCCAAGCTGCAAACCGTTTTGCATCATGTTTTGCCACTGGCCATGCCGGGTATCTTGACGGGCACCATTATCGGGATGGCGCAGGCCCTTGGGGAAACCGCGCCGCTTCTCATGATCGGTATGGTCGCATTCATTGTCGATGTACCCGCCACACCACTCGACCCCTCAACCGTTCTGCCGGTCCAGATCTTCATGTGGGCGGACTTTCCCGAAGTGCTTTTCCGGCAGAAGACGTCGGCGGCCATTCTTGTGCTACTGGCTTTCCTGATCACCATGAATGCGCTTGCAGTGTTCCTGCGCAAGCGTTTCGAGCGCCGCTGGTAGCGGTCTGGCCCCATTGGAGGTTTGTCTCATGTCCACCGCTCAAATAGCTACGACTGAAGTGGAGCCCAGCGCCCCCCCGGCCCCTGCCGCTTCGGTGGATGGGCCCGTCGAGGCTGGCGCTACAATCACCGATGCCGTCCCCGAGAGTGTGAAGATGCGTGGCGAAAACGTCGACGTGTTTTACGGCGACAAACAGGCCCTGTTCGGCGTTGATCTGGACATTGGCGACCGCCAAGTCACGGCCCTCATCGGACCGTCCGGTTGCGGCAAGTCCACTTTCCTGCGCTGCCTCAACCGCATGAACGACACGATCGACATCGCCCGCATGCAGGGCACGATCACGCTGGGCGAGCAGGACATCTATGATCCATCCATTGACGTTGTCGAGCTGCGCGCACGGGTCGGTATGGTGTTTCAAAAACCAAATCCCTTCCCCAAATCGATCTTTGAAAACATCGCTTACGGCCCGCGTATCCACGGACTGGCCGACACCAAAGCCGATCTCGAAGAGATTGTGGTGACGAGCTTGCAAAAGGCCGGTCTGTTCGAGGAGGTCAAAGATAGGCTTGATGCGCCGGGCACCGGTCTGTCCGGGGGTCAGCAGCAGCGTTTGTGCATCGCGCGAGCCATCGCGACGTCACCCGAGGTCATGCTGATGGACGAGCCATGCTCGGCTCTCGACCCGATTGCGACCGCGAAAGTTGAAGAGCTGATCGATGAACTGCGCGAGAACTATACGATCGTGATCGTCACCCACTCGATGCAGCAGGCCGCCCGGGTGTCACAGCGCACCGCCTTCTTCCACCTTGGGGTTCTGGTTGAGGTCGGCGCGACGGACCAGATCTTCACCAACCCTCGTGAAAGCCGAACACGTGATTACATAACTGGCCGTTTCGGTTGAGCCGAAGCGTGACTGGTAACCTTCCTTTGGACGGAGTGGCCTGATGAACAAACACATCGTCACCGCCTTCGACACCGATCTGGATGATCTTCTGGCGACCCTCACGCAGATGGCAGGCTGGGTCGAGCGCTCGGTAGAGGTTGCGGTGCATGCGCTGCTGACCGGTGCCGTGGACGCGGCGGAACGCATCATCGATGATGATGAGAAGGTCGATCAGTCGGATCGCGATATCGAAAGTCTGGCGGTTCTGCTGATCGCCAAACGCCAACCGATGGGCGACGATCTGCGCACGATCGTATCAGCAATGCGCGTGAGCCAGGATCTCGAGCGCGTGGGCGATCTGGCGAAGAACATTGCCAAGCGCGCGCTCATCATTGACGGCACATTCCAGCAGCGCAAGCTTGCTCATGGCGTCGACAATCTGGCCCGGCTCGTTCTTGGGCAGCTGAAAAGCGCGCTAGAAGCGTTCATTGAGCTCGATACGGAGAAAGCCAAAGAGGTTTGGCGCGACGACGCTGAGGTCGATGCCCTGTATACCTCGCTTTTTCGTGAGTTGCTGACCTACATGATGGAAGACCCCCGGAACATTTCCGCGTGTACCCATCTGCTGTTCTGCGCCAAAAACCTCGAGCGCATCGGCGACCATGCAACAAACATCGCCGAGCGCGCCGTCTACACCCAGACCGGCGAACTCATAAGCGGCACGCGCCCGAAGCGGGATGAACTGTCCGCGAAACGGGCCTGATCAGGCTAACGTCTAGCGAAGGACACAGGCGGTGCGACCAACGATCCTGATTGTGGAGGACGAGGCTCCACTGGTCGAGCTGTTGCGGTACAATCTCGAAGCAGCTGGCTTCGCTGTGGTGATCGCCATGAGTGGCGACGAAGCGGAGAATTGTCTGGCGGAGCGCAGTTTCGATCTGATCCTTCTCGATTGGATGCTCCCTATCATCTCCGGAATAGAGCTTTGTAGGCAGTTGCGCCACAAAGGGCCGAACCGAACGACGCCAGTGATCATGCTTACCGCGCGCGGTGAAGAAGGCGAACGGATCAGGGGGCTTACGACCGGTGCAGATGACTACGTCGTCAAGCCTTTCTCCATCCCTGAATTGACCGCCCGAATACAGGCCATCCTGCGCCGGGCAAGTCCTGAGCTTTTGTCGACGGCTTTGGTTGTGGGCGACATTGAGCTTGACCGGGAAACCCATCGCGTCCGCCGACAGAGCCGGGAGATTCACCTGGGGCCAACCGAGTTTCGCCTGCTGGAGTTCCTGATGAGCACGCCTGGGCGGGTCTTCTCCAGAGAACAGTTGCTCAACGGCGTTTGGGGCCATGATGTCTACGTCGACGACCGGACCGTCGATGTTCACGTCGGGAGGCTGAGAAAAGCGATCAACCGAGGGCGATTGCCCGATCCTATTCGAACCGTTCGCGGTGCCGGCTATGCTTTCGACGAGCGCTTCTACGAAGTGTCGGGACGAAATGCCGGCTGAGCGACGCTTGGCGCTCGCCTATCGCTACCTTAGGTCTGCTCCCGAGGTAGCTTGCGCCTCACAATGCATTTCGACCGTTTGTACCGGCTAGCTAGCGGCGTTCGCGTCTGCGCTCGTTCGGTGTTTGGAACGCAACCCCACAATGGTACTCGCAATAGGGTTGCCCTTCCAAGGCTCCGCGCCCACAGAAATGGAAGTCCTCCGTCAGCGGGTCACCGATGGGCCAGCGACAGGTGTTCTCTTTGAGCTCCTGAATTTGCAGCCTTGGGCTTTCGCCAACCAGAACCAGATCCGCACGGCCTCGCACCACAGGCTCTGCAACAACCTGTTGCTGCTCATGGGGGTCACCCTTGAGAGCCGTTGCCCCCATTGTAACGGGAGCGGCGGGCCTTGTTGGGCTTCTGCGGGTGCGGGTGGAAGCACCTGATGAGGCGCGGGGTTTGCGTGCGCGAGGTGTTGCCGTGCTCGTAGGCTTACCGCGCCCTGAAAGTCCCAGACGGTGAACTTTCCCGATGACGGCATTGCGTGTGACGTCGCCCAGTACTGCAGCTATCTGGCTAGCGCTCGACCCTGCCAGCCACATTGTCCTCAGGGTTTCAACGCGTTCGTCCGTCCACGCCATCGGGTATAAACCTCCGCACACACAGGGCCGTCAGCCCAAATCATCACGCTACCAATCACTCGTAACCTCGCCGAATCCCTCCTCATTTGACGCCGCAATGCTGCTTGCGTCATGAGCGGAATCCAACTGATCACTGGAGGATCGTAACGCGTCCTTCGGAGCACAATATCTCGTGTCCTTGAGGCTCAGAGCTACACTAGCGGTAGAATCGCTGACAAGAGTCACTGGTTAAAAAAAGGTGAACAAGTGGCGGTAAACACAGGGACAAAATCTGGTTTCATGAGTCGTTAGAGTGACTTAGAAATTGACAAGCTGATCAAAAAAAATATTAGTCAGCAGCATGCGGCCCATCTTTGGGCCGCTTGTCATTTGGAATAGGTGTTGCACACGAGCGGCTGGCGGTCACCGACCTTTTTCGCCGTGAATGTGCACCGGATCGATCTATGCTTCCACGGCACTCAAGCGTGCCGCTGCGGCCCATCAGGAGACGTCTCATGGCGCAGGCCTCGCCCGCCCCATCCGGTATGTCGCCCGAAACATCGCTTTTTGGCACGTACAATCGCACACCTCAAAGGTTTGTGCGCGGCGAGGGCGTTTGGCTGGTCGATCAGGATGAACGTCGTTACATGGATTTTGTTGCGGGCATCGCCGTCAACGTGTTGGGTCACGCCCACCCGCATCTCGTTGACACAATGAAGAGCCAGGCTGAAAGGCTTTGGCACACGTCCAATCTGTTTCAGATCGACGGTGGCGAGCGTCTGGCTGAGCGGCTCTGCGAGGCAACGTTTGCCGAAAAAGTCTTTTTCACCAACTCCGGAACTGAGGCGGTTGAATGCGCCATCAAGACCGCAAGGCGCTACCATTTTGACGGGGGTAGTCCTGAACGCGTCACGATATTGACTTTTGATGGTGCGTTCCACGGGCGAACACTGGCAGCGATCGCCGCTGGCGGCAACGAGGCCTACCTTAAGGGTTTTGGTCCGAAACCCGAGGGCTTCGAAACGCTTGCCTTTGGCGATGAAGAGGCCTTCAAGAAGGCGGTCGTCAGGGCTGATATTGCTGCCGTCATGATAGAGCCCGTACAAGGCGAGGGTGGTGTCAATGTTGTTCCGGACCAATGCCTCAGAGCGATCCGGGAGCTCTGTGACGCGTATGGCGTTGCGTTGATTTTCGATGAGATTCAGACCGGGGTCGGTCGAACTGGATATCTGTTCGCCCATCAGCGTATCGGCGTTGAGCCTGACATCATGGCTATTGCCAAAGGCATCGGCGGTGGGTTCCCGATGGGCGCCTGCCTTGCGCGCGAACAGTATGCGGCTGTCATGGTTCCGGGGACCCATGGCACGACCTACGGCGGTAACCCGATGGCGATGGCCATTGGGAACGCTGTTCTCGATGTGGTGTTGGCCGATGGGTTTCTCGAGAACGTGCGTGATCGTTCACGCGATCTTCGGCAAAGCCTTGGCGCGTTGATCGACCTCTACCCGGATATCTTTGAAGCCGTTCGGGGCGAGGGGCTGTTGGTTGGCCTTAAATGCAAGGTGCCCGTTGGCAACGTCGTTGATGCTGCACGCTCTAACAGTCTGCTTCTGGTTGCTGCCGGCGACAACGTGGTCCGTCTGCTGCCGCCCCTCATTGTGTCGCGCGAAGACATTGCGTTTGCGATGGATGCGCTTGAGGTCTCTGCGCAACAATTGACCAAGGCCCTTGAGGAAAACCGCGCCACAGCATAGTGGTCTGCGCTTTCCTACAACCCGTTATCCGACAATTCGTGGCCAAACGTCATGCCCCGTCATTTTCTCGATATTGATGCTCTTTCAACCGAGACGTTCATGCACGTTCTCGGAGATACCCATACGCGCAAACAGGCGCACAAGTCAGGCGCGGAGAGCCCTCCCCTGGAGGGTAAGGTCCTTGCGATGGTGTTCGAACAACCATCCTTGAGGACCCGCATCTCGTTCGATGTCGGTATGCGCCAGCTTGGGGGCCAGACCTTGATGGTCACCGGCAAGGAAATCGAACTTGGCCAGCGCGAAAGCGTTCACGATACGGCGAAGGTTCTGTCCCGGATGGTCGACGCTATCATGATCCGTACGCTTGACCATGCGCTGTTGGCCGAACTCGCCAAGCATGCCGATGTGCCCGTCATCAACGGACTGACCCGGGTTTCGCACCCATGCCAGGTGATGGCCGATATTCAGACCTTCGAGGAGCATCGCGGCAGCCTTGTAGGGAAAAAGGTCATGTGGTCCGGCGACACCAACAACGTCCTGAAGAGTTGGATCGACGCGGCTGGCCATATCGACATGACGATCGCAGTGGCAGCACCGCCGGAACTCACGCTCGCTGATGACATCATCGAGGCAGCTCACGCCCGCAATATTAAGCTCGAGGTAACAACCGATCCGATCGCGGCAGCCGATGGCGCGAGCCTTGTTATCACCGACACCTGGGTTTCGATGGGCGATGATCAGGCCGAGCGGCGCCACAATCTCCTCAAGCCCTATCAGGTGAACGCTGATTTGATGGTGCGAGCGAACCATGACGCGCTTTTTATGCACTGCTTACCCGCCCACCGCGGGGAGGAGGTCACGCCCGAGGTTATTGATGGGCCGCAATCGGTGGTGTTCGACGAGGCGGAGAACCGCTTGCATGCGCAGAAGAGCATTTTAGCGTGGTGCCTGAACGCCATTTGACATCAACGACCCACTGGGTGTCGTCCACACAGGCGGGCCAATGCTCTGCGGCCCTTGGATTTGTGGCGTTCGAACTTACCTAGTGTGACAACGAGGCGCCGTCGGCGCCGATATACAGTCTCACGAGTAGTGTTATGACCCAAAACCCATCCAGCCGAGGCGGACGGGCTGTTCCCGCCATGCATGGGCGTGATCAGCCTGCCATTATGCCCGGCACAAGCCAACTTCCTGACCACTTTCACGCGCAGGACGATGATTACGTGATCCCATTCGCTGTCGAGCCGCTTGATGTTCGCGGCCGCGTGATCCGTCTTGGGCCACTGCTTGATACGATGTTGGACCGCCATGACTATCCCGAGCCGGTATCACGGCTTTTGGCAGAGATGGTCGTCTTTACATTGCTTCTGGGCACGGCGCTCAAGTTCGACGGGCGCTTTATCGTTCAGGCGCAAGGCGACGGGCCGGTGTCGCTTTTGGTCGTCGACTTTACGACGCCTGACGGCGTACGCGCGATGGCGCGATACGACAGCGAGCGGCTTGATGCGATGATCGAGCAAGGCATTCGGACCTCAGCGCAACTGATGGGTAAGGGCCACCTTGCCCTGACGGTCGACCAGGGGCCGCATATGCAGCGGTACCAAGGGGTCGTCGCAATGCAGGGCGAGAGCCTGGAGGAGATGGCTCAGGCCTATTTCCTGCAATCGGAGCAGATCCCTACGCGGGTTCGTTTGTCTGTGGCCCAAAGCATCGAAGCTGGCGATCACGGCCGGGCACGCTGGCGCGCGGGTGGTCTGCTGGCGCAATACTTACCACGTGATGCTTCGGAACTCCCCGCCCGTGACTTGCATCCCGGCGATCATCCCGAAGGAGCTGAAGCCGTGCATGAACCGGTTGCGCAACCAGATCGTTGGCGGGAGGCTGAGGCAATGGTCGCGACCATCGAGAGCGATGAGCTTGTCGACCCGCAGTTGGGCAGCGACCGCCTTCTGTTCAGGCTCTTCCATGAGCGCGGGGTCCGCGTTTTTGAAGGCTCGGAGGTCGTAGGTCGGTGTTCGTGCAGCCCCGATCGCGTTCAGGCGACCGTCAAGACGTTTGGGGACGAGCCCGATGCGTCGATGCTCGTCGATGGCGCGATCGAAGTCACGTGTGAGTTCTGCTCTCGTCGCTATCGCTTCGATCCAGACAGCTATGAGCAGGTCAGCTGAACGCTTGAAAGGTGGTTCCGGTGGCGCCCAAAAAACGGGGCCGCCGGTGTTCAGGCATCGTTCATGAAGCCGCAGGCAAAAATGACATGAATTTAATGCCGGTTTGAGCGTTATCCGTGGCACAGTGGCTCAAGCGATGACTGGCCACCGGTAGCTCCCGCCCCACATCGTAGAGGGCGATGGAAGCAACCGGACGGCGAACTGAGAGAACCGAATGCTAAATCCAGATCGGCAGACCGAGCTTGACGAAGCTTCGCAGGGCAGTGCGCACACTGCTGATCATCAAGGCGACCGCGAACCATCAGGCTGGTGGATAGCCTTCAAGACAGTTGTGTCATCGGTTCTTGCCCTGGTGATCATCATGGCCGGCGTCATCACCATGCAGCGCCTTGTGGCTGCACGGCCCGAGGTGCCGCAACGACCGCAGGTGGAGCGGCGCATACCAGTGCTGACAGAGACCGTGCAGCTGTCGACCCACAGGCCGACGATCTCCGTGTTTGGCGAAATTGTAACTGGCCGTTTGGTCGATCTGCGCGCGCTTGTTGGCGGCGAGATCACCGCTGTGCATCCTGATCTGGAAGCAGGAAGGCGGGTCAATGTCGGCGACACACTCATCGAGATCGATACGTTTAGCTATCGCGGAGCGGTGGTTGAGGCTCAGGCAAATCTCGACGAAGCGCTAGCCCGTTTTGCCGAGGCGGAAGCGCGTATCGCGCTGGAAGCTGCTCAATTGGCGGCAACGGAAGATCAGTTGGATCTCGCTCAGCGCGATCTTGAACGTGCACAGGAACTTGCCAGCACTGGTAGCCTGACCGAGCGTGACCTCGATACGCGGATCCTTACGGTGTCCCAGCGCCAGCAGTCGCTCGACCAGCGCTCGGCGAATATTGCCATTGAGCAAGCGCGCCTGGACCAACAGCGGGCATCCATCGAGCGATTGGAATGGCGCCTCAGTCAGGCTCGCAGGGATCTGGAACGCACTGCGCTCAAAGCCCCCTTTACCGGCGTCGTGCGCAGCGAAAGCGTTGAGCCTGGACGGGCGGTATCCAGCAACGATGTGCTCGTCACGATGTTTGACGATAGCGCGCTCAATGTGCGCTTCACCTTATCGGACAGCCAGATTGGCCGGATTGCGGCAGAGGACGAGCTTCTCAGCGGCCGCCCCATACGTGTTTATTGGTCGACCGGTGGTGATGAGATCGTGCTTGAGGGTGTCATCGACCGGCTTGATGCGCAGATTGCAGCTGACACCGGCGGCGTTGCGCTTTTTGGGCGCATCGATCAGACCGGCGTTGCAGAAAATCTGCGGCCAGGGGCGTTTGTTACCGTAACCCTACCCGACCAGGCGTTTGAAGACACGGTGCGGCTACCAGAAGCTGCAATTTACGAAACCAACCACGTGTTTGCGGTCGTCGATGATCGGCTTCAGCGTCGAGATGTTCACATCGTTGCATGGGACGGGACGCACCTGCTCGTTCGCGCAGCCGATGGTCTGTCGCTTGATGGCGCCGAGATTGTGACGTCGCGCATGGCCAATGCAGGTGAGGGCGTGGCTGTCGAGCGAGTCGCTCCCGATCCGACTGCTTCGGCAAACGCATCATGAGTTCTGATGATGACAAAACTGATCGTGGTGGTGGCCTCGTTTCGCTCGGTGGGCGTGTTCGGCGGGCCAGCAATCCGTTGACCGCCACCGGCTCAGGCCGTGGTGGCCTTCGCGGTGTCATTGGCGCGTTTGCACGTCATCCCAACGCCGCAAACCTCGTCATGGCCTTGATGATCCTGTTTGGGTTGTACGGGCTCGCCAATCTGAACACGCAGTTCTTTCCCGACGTCGAAACCAACTCGGTCAACATCTCGGTGTCGTGGTCGGGTGCGAGTGCGGAGGATGTTGAAGCAAACATTCTGTCTGTTGTTGAGCCTGAGGTGCGCTTCATCAGCGGCGTGACCGACATGCTCAGCTATGCACGCGAAGGGTCCGGGTCTATCCGGCTGGAGTTCTCAGATTCGACCGACATGCTGGACGCGCGCGCGGACGTCGAACAGGCGATGAGCGGTTTGACGCTATTGCCGGAGGGCGCCGATACCCCGGAAATCACGACATCGGACTTCTTTGATCGGGTGGGACGGATTGCCGTGTCCGGTCCCTTTTCGGAGGCAGTTCTCAAGACTTATGCGCGTGATCTGCGTGATCGGCTCGTCGAAGGGGGTGTTGATCGCGTTGATTTTTCGGGAATGCGTGACACGCAATATGAGGTCACGATCAACGCTGCAACACTCCGCCGGCTCGATTTGACAGTGGAGGATATTGCGCGGCGGATTTCGCAGAACAGCCGCGATCTTCCCTCTGGCAATCTTGACGGTGAGCTCGAGCGACAGGTCCGGACGTTAGGCGATGTGGATACAATTGAAGCGCTCGGGCATGTTGTTATTCGTGGCCAAGCATCCGGCGAGCGTATCGAGCTGCGCGATGTCGCGCGTATCGAGCGGTCTTACGATAGGAGCCAGGCCCAGGGTTTTCTGGGCGAAGACCGCGCGATCCGGCTGGACGTTTATCGCTCCGCTGGCAGCGATGTGCTTGATGTCGCCGACGCTTTGGTTGCAACCGTCGAACAGGCGCAAGCCGAGTTTCCGCAATCCCTGACGATCACGATCTTTGATCTTCGATCCACCGCGGTCCAGCAGCGCATTCAGTTGCTGGTGACGAACGGCTTGACCGGCCTCGCTGTCGTTGTCGGCATTCTGTTTGTCTTCTTGAACATGCGTATTGCCTTCTGGGTCGCCGTCGGCATTCCAACGGCGATGATGGCAACGCTCGGACTGATGTATTTGTTCGGCGAATCCATCAATATGATGTCGTTGTTTGCGCTGATCATGACCCTGGGCATCATTGTCGACGATGCCATCGTGGTCGGCGAGCACACCGCGACGCGCCTTGATATGGGTGACGGGCCCTACGAGGCAGCCGAGAACGGCGCAACGCGGATGATGTTGCCGGTCATGGCGGCCATGTTGACCACGACGGCAGCCTTTGGGCCAATCCTGCTCATCGGATCGACGATCGGTCAGATCATTGGCGTCCTGCCGGTGATTGTTGTGGCCGTGCTTATCGCCAGCTTGATCGAGGTGTTCTTCGTTCTGCCGGGACACCTCGCGCACTCGCTGGGAGCAACCAGAAAGATCGGCATTAGCTGGATGCGTGTCATCCTGACCGCTTTGCTCATCGCGGCACCCATCGTCGTTGTGGTGTTCCAACCGATTTTGGTGGACCAGCTTGGGCTCGGCGAATTGGCCAGCGCGGTGCGCGCTCATCCCCTTTTCGCTGTTTCTGATCCTGCGGCCGATATCGCTAGCCGTCTTCAGAGGTTTGCACTTCCCGCTTCGATCGCTGCGGCATCGTTTATCGTTGCGATGCTTATCGAGCTGCTGCGCCTGCGCATGCTCACGAAGCGTCGCGGGTCACGCTCTGTTCCAGCCGTCCATCAGCAAAGCTGGTTCCGCCACCATTTCGACCGATCGTTTAATTGGCTCCGTGACCACCCCTTCCGCGCCATTGTTCGCGGTGCGGTACGCTGGCGCTATGTCACGCTGGCGGTCTGTGTGGCGTGTTTGATTGTGACCGTCGGCGTTATCCGCGGCAACCATGTCGGGTTTGTCTTCTTCCCATCGCCAGAAGCGGAAAACATAACCGCCTCTATAACCTTTGCACCGGGGGTTTCAGAGCCGGTTGCCTTGCGGACCTTGCAGGAAGTTGATGCTGCTCTGCGGCTCGCGGACGCCCGTCTGACGGAGGGCATCGACGATGAGGACACACTCATTCGCGCCTCCTACGCGTCTTACGGAACAGCTGGCCGTAATCGCGGCGATAACTTCGCATCCATTGATGTCGAGCTGACGTCCTCCGAAGTGCGCTCCGTCCGAACGCCTGAACTTGTGCGTGCATGGCGCCAGCAGTTGCCGCAACTTGCAGGCATTGAACGTGTCGCAATATTCGAGCGGCGCGGTGGCCCGCCGGGGCGTGACCTTGATATTCGCTTGCAGGCGACAAGCGCCGCGACCTTGAAAGACGCCGCGCAAGATCTGCAAACCGTGCTGTCGAGTTTCCCTGGCGTTTCCGGAGTCGATGATGATCTGCCGTATGGAAAGCCGGAACTGGTCATCGCTCTAACCGAGCGTGGCGAAGCATTGGGCTTTACCCTTGAATCGATTGGAGCGCAGGTCCGCGATGCGGTCGGGGGACGCGTTGCGCGCGACTTACCGGCAGTGGACGAGGAGATCACCATTCTTGTTCGCCAAGATCTTGGCGAAGGCGGGAGCGGTGCATTGCGCAGGCTAGAGGTCCGCACACCGTCGGGCGTTTACGTGCCCCTTATGGAGGTTGTAACGCTGACCGATCGCCAAGGTTTTGCGGTCATCCAAAGGCGGGATGGGCGCACGACCATATCGGTGACCGCTGATGTTGATCCAGAGGTCACAAACAATGGTGAGATCGAAACGGCCCTGCGCGAGGGGGAACTTCAGCGTATCGCTGCCCAGTATGGCGTAAGTTTTCAGTTTTCCGGACGAGCGGAGGAGCGGGCCGAAGCGTTTGCTGATCTGCGTTTGGGTGGCGTCGTCGCCCTAGGGCTGATGTACATCATTTTAGCTTGGATTTTTGCGAGCTACTGGCGACCCATCGCTGTCATGATGATCATACCATTTGGAGCCGTTGGCGCGATCTTTGGGCATTGGGTGATGGGATTTCAGCTGACGATCCTGTCGCTGATCGGCCTGCTGGGCCTGGCGGGTATTCTCGTGAACAACTCCATCATTCTCGTATCGCGTTTCGACGACCGCCTGAAGGAAGGATTGTCAGTCACCGACGCGGCAGTGCAGGCCACCCAGGACCGGTTTCGCGCAATTCTTTTGACCTCATTGACCACCGTCGGCGGCCTGTCACCGCTCTTGTTCGAGACGTCTCTGCAGGCCCAGTTCTTGTTACCGATGGCGATAACCATCACATTTGGGCTGGCCACTGCGACCCTGTTCGTGATGGTGCTTGTCCCTTCGCTTTTGAAGATCGGGGACGATGTTGGGCAGTCCATCCGCGCGGTGTTCGGCCGTAAAGTGCTGGACAACTTGCCGGCGCCAGCGGAGTAGCCTGCCAGCCGGCAGCAACGCTGTTATGCGCGCCAGAAGCGTGGCAAGATCAGCACAAGCACTGTGAAAAGCTCGAGGCGTCCAACGAGCATTGCGGCTGACAGCAGCCACTTTGCAAGGTCTGGTAGGGTGCTAAAATTGCCTGATGGCCCGATGATATCGCCGAGTCCCGGGCCAACATTCGCGAGAGCGGTGGCCGCCCCCGAGATCGCCGTCAATGCATCAAGGCCCATTCCCATGAGCGCGATGGCGATCAGACCAATCAGAACAAAATACAGAAAAATAAAGCTCATCACGGCAGACACCACCGTTCCGTCGACGGGGTGGCTGTTATACCGCATGACAAATACACCATGCGGGTAGGCGAGCCGACGAACATGCTGGCTGACTGTCTTGATTGCGATTTGGACCCGAAAGACTTTCATGCCACAGGCGGTTGAACCGGCGCAGCCGCCTATCAGGGTCAGTACCAAGAAGACGGAAACCGCCAGCGGGCCCCATGCGCCGTAGTCGGTTGAGGCGTAGCCAGTACCGGTCATGACCGAGACAACGTTGAAGGTGGCACGGCGGAGGTCGGTGAGTGCTCCCGCTTCGGCCGTCTGCGGATTGAGAACAATCGCCAGCAAGACGCTGAAGATAAGCAACAAGATCAGGAAGACGTGAATTTGGCTGTCCTTAAGCAAGCCCATGGGCCGGCCTTGAGCCGCTTGTACGTACAAGAGGAAGGGCAGTGAGCCCAATATCATGAAGATGATAGCGACCCATTCGACGGCGCCTGAATCGAAGGCTCCGATGGAGGCGCTGCGGGTGGAAAATCCGCCCGTTGCAACGGTGGTCATGGCGTGGTTGGCGGCGTCGAAGAACTCCATTCCTGCCGCCGCGTAGGCCAGAGCGCATAGCGCCGTGAACACTGTAAATACGGCGATCAGTGACCCGGAAATCTGTGTCGCGCGCGGCAAGATCTTATCGGGGGTATCGAAGGCCTCGGTCTTGAACAGCTGCATACCTCCAACGCGGAGCATCGGCAGAATCGCTACCGCCATCACCACGACGCCGAGCCCTCCCAGCCATTGCAGCATGGAGCGCCAGACCAGGACCCCAGGTGGCAGCCCTTCAAGCTCCTCGATGACGGTTGCGCCTGTCGTGGTGATGCCACTCATCGCTTCGAAGAACGCGTCTGTGTAGCTGGTCGTGGCGCCAGACCAAAGAAGTGGCAAGGCCGCAAACGCGGGCAAGACAGTCCATGCGCCAACGGTCATCAACACCGCCTGGCGAGAGGAGAGCGTCGTCGGTCGCCCGCTTCCGGTTTGTGTGAGCCCCAGACCAACCATTACAGTGACCAGAGACCCTGCAGCAAATACGACCCAGTCATCGTTTGCTGCGGCAAGGTCAACAAGCGCGGGCAGCATCATGGCTGCGCCGAGCGTCGCTAGAAGCGCCCCGATGATCAGGAAGATAGGTCCGGTATTGAACGGGCTGGAGCGCTGCATAATGGCTAGAGCAGACCCCTGCGGACCACTACTGTGTTGTCTGTTCTTTTAGTTGAGCGTGCGATCGGCAAACGGCGCATCGAGCGAAAAAGCTGGAATATCAATGGTAAAACGTTCGCCATCGAGGGTCTCTACAGCGTAATGGCCCACCATGATACCGGTAGGGGTTTCCAGTGGACACCCCGATGTATACCGAAAGCTCTCGCCCGGATGGATAACGGGCTCTTCCCCCACGACACCAGCCCCCCGTATTTCCTGGACGCGGCCGATGCCATCGGTAATGCGCCAATACCGGGCCCGCACTTGAACCACGCTCTCGCCGCGATTGGCGATCTCAACGGAGTAGGCGAAGAAATAACGATCCGATGATGGCTCGGATTCCTCGGGTAGAAAGCGAGGTTCAACCGTTACCTGGATGTTGGCGGTCACGGCTTGATACATAGCATGTACGTCCTTGTCGTGCGTGCCAGCATCCCATGTTCAGGTGGTGCTGTCACCCTATCCAACACGTCTGATCACAAGCGAATGAGGTCAACGGTTAGATGCTTGTGTTACGAAACTCGCCGGACTATCGCGGACGCCGCGAAGGAAAAGGAGCATCGCAAATCATGCTCGACGGAAAAATGCGGGTCGTGATCGATCCCCCGCTCAATGCGTTCGGCAAGCGGCTAGCGGCTATGGGTTTGACTGCCGATGGCGTAACGCTTCTGGGCCTTGGGTTTGGTTTGCTTTGCGGTGCGTTGATTGGGCTGGGTGCTTACGGCTGGGCGCTTGTGTTTCTCATACTCAGCCGCTTGGCCGACGGCCTTGATGGCGCGGTCGCAAGGGCAACCCAAAAGACAGATCGTGGCGGCTACCTCGATATCGTGTGCGACTATGCCTTTTACGCCGCTGTCCCATTGGGATTTGCTATTGCAGATCCCGCCGCCAACGCGATTGCAGCCTGTGTTTTACTGTTCGCGTTCTACATTAATGGTGGGTCGTTTCTCGGCTACGCCATCCTCGCAGAGAAGCACCAGATGACCACCGAGCTGCGCGGCTCAAAGTCGCTGTACTTCACTGGCGGATTGGCAGAGGGCACGGAAACGATAGCAGTCTTCGCGCTGGCATGCCTTGTGCCCGCCTGGTTCCCTTGGTTGGCCTATGGCTTTGCAGCGATCACACTGATCACGGCGGTCAGTCGCATCATCATGGCGTGGCAAACGTTTGATCCCGACAGCGCTTAACCGTTGAGTGCCTCGTTGAGGTCGGTCCAAAGGTCTTCGACGTTTTCAAGGCCCACTGATAAGCGAACGAGGTTGGGTTGAATGCCCAGCCTTAGCCGTTCCGCTTCGTCAAGGCGCTGATGTGTCGTGGTCGACGGATGCGTAACCAGGCTTTTCGCATCGCCAAGATTGTTTGAGATTTTGACGATCTGCAGGCGATTGAGAAATGCGAAGGTTTCCGGCTTCTCACCGTCAACTTCGAACGCAATCAAAGTTCCGCCCCGCTCCATTTGATTGGAGGCCACTTTAAAGTCGGGATGGTCCGCTCGGTGGGGATAATATACGCGCGAAACGCGGGTATGGGCGGCCAGCCGGTCCGCAAGAGCGCTGGCAGTGTCGGTTTGCCTGTTGACCCTCAAGGAGAAGGTTTCGAGGCTCTTCAGGATCACCCAGGCATTGAACGGGGAAAGGCTCGGGCCGGTCTGACGCAAGAAGGTGTGAAGGTGGTCGTCGACCCATTTCTGGCTGGCCAGCACTGCGCCGCCCAAACATCGGCCTTGCCCATCCATGTGCTTGGTTGCGGAATAGATGACAACATCGGCTCCGAACGCCAACGGTCGTTGATACAAGGGTGTCGCAAAGACATTGTCGACGTACAGTTTTGCACCTGCATCGTGCGCAATTGCTGCGACGGCACGGAGGTCGATCACTTCGAGGGTTGGGTTCGAAGGCGTCTCCAAAAAGAAGACTTTGGTGTTTGGCCGTACCGCATTTTGCCAGGCGGACAGGTCCCGCCCATCAATAAGGGTCGTTTCTATGCCGTAACGCGGCAGAAGATCCTCGACGACGTAACGGCATGAGCCGAACAGCGCCTGTGCGGCAACGACGTGGTCACCTGCCGACAAAGAACACAGCATGGCCGCCGTCACCGCTGCCATGCCCGAAGCCATGGTTCGGCACGCCTCGGCGCCCTCCAGAACGGCCAAGCGATCCTCCAGCATTTTCACGGTTGGGTTGGAAAACCTTGAGTAGATGAAGCCCGGGTCGGAGCCGTCAAACCGAGCTTCAGCTTCTTCGGCGGAGGCGTAGACGAAGCTTTGGGTGAGAAACAGAGCCTCGGACGTCTCGCCAAAAGCTGTCCGCAAGCTGCCGCCATGAACCAATGCGGTGTCGGGGTGGAGAGGTCGGGTCACTAGCTTTGATCGTTCGCTGGCACTTAAGCGTTTTTTGAAGAGCCTGATGGTGGTATCACAGGCGTTACGTTCGTCAAGACGAACAACTGTCCGCTATATAGAACGATCTGACCGGCCTGCTCCCCTCGCAACGGTTCGATAAGGCCTGTGAACGGCTAGCCGTGATTGCTTGCGTATCGGGTTCCTTTTCGCCTACTCGCTCGAAGACTGCAGGAGGCAAAGTCGTGCCAGAACCGTTACCGCCGTTTGGACCGCATGATGGCATTTTGCCTGATAGTGATATCCAAGCTCTTGTGTCCGCTGGTCGGATCACGCACGCCACACCGCTCGACGACGACCAGGTTCAACCGGCCAGTCTCGATCTGCGACTGGGTAAGACGGCCCACCGCATCAAGGCTAGCTTTCTGCCGGGCGCTAGCCGGACCGTTGCCGAAAGGCTCGAGACGCTCGCCCTGCACACGATGTCTCTTGAAGGGGGGGCTGTCCTCGAAGCCGGGTGCATTTACCTTGTTGAGTTGCAGGAGAGCCTCGATCTGCCGCCTGAGGTGAAGGGGACGACTAACCCTAAAAGCTCGACCGGGCGTCTCGACATCTTCACCCGAGTGATCACCGACAAGGGGACTGTTTTCGATCAGGTGCCCGGCGGTTACACCGGCCCGCTCTATCTCGAAGTTGCCCCGCAAAGCTTCCCAATTCTGGTGACACCTGGTTCGCGCCTATCGCAGCTACGGTTCCGGTGCGGAAACGAGGTTCTGTCCGACAAGGAGCTCAGGAGTCTTCACGGCCGGCTTGGCCTTGTAAGCGGAGCTGAGCCGCTTTTCCATAACGGTCTCACGGTATCCATCGATCTTAAGGGGGACGAAAACGGTCTTATCGGCTACCGGGCACGACGGCCGGGCGGTTTGGTTCGCGTGGATGATGAGGCAGTCCTTGACCGTGAAGATTATTGGGAGCCACTGTTTGCCAGTCCCTCTGGCACGCTGATCTTCGATCCTGCGGCCTTCTATATTCTCGTCAGCCGTGAGGCTGTTCATGTGCCGGCCGACTATGCAGCGGAGATGGTTCCCTTTGATCCATTGGTCGGCGAGTTTCGCGTGCATTATGCAGGGTTTTTTGATCCAGGGTTTGGTGCCCCGGAGGCTGGAGGAACGGGCGCCAGAGCGGTGCTTGAAGTTCGATCGCATGAGGTCCCGTTTCTGGTTGAGCACGGCCAAACGATCGGGCGATTGGTTTTCGAGCCCATGCGAAACAGGCCCACGCAGCTGTACGGTGCAGGCGGGCGTTCGAACTACCAGGCGCAAGGCCTGAAGCTGTCCAAACATTTCCGAAGCTAACGGTTGCCGAATTCCTTGAGTGTGGTGATCTCGGCCCGCAGTGCCTTCACTTCGTCGAGGATGAGTTTTTGCTGGTCGCCGAGATTGGCGCGCTCCTCTTCAGCTGTTGCCTCATGCTCAGCCTGCATCGCCGACACGATGATACCGATGAAAAGGTTCAGCACTGTGAAAGTGGTGCACAAAATGAAGGGCAGGAAAAACAACCACGCAAACGGGTGAACCTCCATCACGGGTCGGACAATTCCCATCGACCAGCTTTCAAGGGTCATGATCTGGAACAGAGAATAGGCCGAGGCGCCGAGGTTGCCGAACCATTCGACCATCTGTTCGCAGCGACCTGCAACGGCCTCGCACGCGCCTTCGCCGGCACCGTAAAGCTTTGTTGCTACGACGGAAAACACGTAAAAGATGATACCCAGAAGCGCCATGATCGAGCCCATGCCCGGCAGCGCTGAGATCAGTCCGCCGACAACCCGGCGAAGCGATGGCACCATGGAAACCAAACGCAAGACGCGCAAGATGCGTAACGCTCGCAAGACCGACAAGTTGCCGGTTGCCGGCATAAGCGCAACGCCGACGATGACGAAGTCAAAAACCCGCCATGGATCGTGGAAAAACCTTGTCCGATAGACGTAAAAGCGCAGCAGCAGTTCAACGACAAAGATCACCAGGACCGCGCGATCTATGGCAATCAGCAAGCCACCGAAGTTTCGCATGGCCCAGTCCGATGTTTCTAGCCCCAAGGTGATCGCGTTGAGAACAATGAGCGTGGTGATCGCGATCTCAAACCTTCGCGACGTCAGCAAAGCTTCAATGCGTTCGCGCATGGATCGGGCCCTGTTCGTGGGGAAACATTTTCGGGCTGGTTATGGTGAGCGTGAAGCGCCGGTGCAAGGTGTCGCGACAGCGTTGGGCGCTTGATCTGATGATGGCGCTCTGACACATAGCTCGCAAGAGCGGGTGTAGCTCAATGGCAGAGCAGGAGCTTCCCAAGCTTAAGACGAGGGTTCGATTCCCTTCACCCGCTCCAATCCCGACCGTCCGTATACGCCGATCAGATGTCAGGGACCGGTGGGGCCGTTTCGCTATTCGGCGGTCTGAAAGTGCGGCTGCGTCGCCCATTTCGCCGTTGGATCATCCTCGATTTCGGCGGATTGCTTGGCTGGCGTGTGCGGTGTCTTATGCCAATGGTGTGGTCGCCAAATCAGCTCCCAGAGCGCCAGGTAGCCCGCAGCGGACATCAGCAACCAGTAGACGGGAATTTGGACGGTCACCCACGGTGATGCGTTTGGTAGCCCGCGCCTGAGACCGCCCGCCCAAATAAGTGCACCAGCCGCAACGTAGCCGAGCAAAAAGTTGGCGCAAGCCAAGCCGTACAAGAGGGTCTCGAGGCTGTCCGCAGCTGGAGGCGCGCGCACCAATTCGATGGTCGACCAGACGATTGCTGCAAAGAAAAAGGGGTGAATGAGCATCGAGACAAGCACTGCGAGCAAGGTCAACTGAAAGGCCGTAAAGCCCTTCGGACCGAGGTCACGGAGCAGGGCAAGGGGGCTGCGCATATGGACAAGCCACGTTTGCCACCATCCCTTGAACCACCGCGAGCGTTGCCGCAGCCACGGAACGAAATGTCGCGGTGCATCTTCCCGCGTTGTCGACCAAATCGTCGCGGTCGCATAACCATGCCGGGCCAACCGGATGCCAAGGTCGGCATCTTCGGTGACGTTATAGGGGTCCCAGCCACCCGCCTTCACCAAGGCGCTCCGCAAGAAGTGCGGTATTATGTATGAAACGCACCAAGTATGCGGACGAACATAATCGCACTTAGTGCTAGTGTCAGCACATGCGCTACAGCCGAACAGAGACCTTCGAACACACCATATCGGGCCTGCTTACCAAGCGTGCCGATCTCTTAGGCGAAGCGGAATCGCTCAGAGACCGCATAGCAGCCATCAAAAACGATCTCGACGCTCTAGACCGCACCTTGAACACCTTGGGCTATGAGGGCGACCTAGACGCCATGATGCCCCGTCAGAAGCGTCATGTGGTGTTTGGCAGGGGTGAACTGTTTCGAGCCTGCATGTCGGTACTCAGAGACGCAGACGGCCCTATGACAAGCCGTCAGATCGCGCAGGATATAGTGTCTTTATCGGGTCAGGACGCGCGGGACCGAAGGTACATCAACGATCTGGTGAAGCGCGTCGGAAAGTGTCTCAGACAAAGCAATGCCGCCCGCAAGGGTGCGGACGGCAAGGGCAATGTTGTGTGGTCGGTGGCCTAGGCCTCAGCCACGCTTTCGGTATCGCGCTCAAGCACTTCAAGTGCTTGGGGATATTCCTCAATGATCTTCAAGAGCATCCGCGCGGGCTTTTCGGGCACGCGTCGCCCCTGCTCCCAATTACGAACAGTGGCAAGAGAAAACCCGAAAGCAAAAGCAAAACCCTGTTGAGACATGCCAAGGCCCTGACGAATGGCTTTGACATCCACGTTTTCAGGTACACGCACGACGCGCATACGCGCCGTTGCGTCGCCCCTTGAGACGTCAAGAGCCTCTTGCAGGCCGTCTATGATTTTTGAAGCAGACATAGCTTTCCCTTAAGCGCAGCTTGCGCTGTTCGTGGCCTCGATAAGTTCCTCCCACTTGCGGCGGTGCTCCGCCTTTAGACTGTTCACCAGGTCTCGCATTTGTTTCTCCTCCCGCTTTGTTGGACGTAGTTTCTCGCCCTTGCTGTAAACCGCCAAAAGAAACAGTGGCATGTTTAGGTCATGAAAGAAGTAGATGACCCGCATTCCCCGCGACTTGCCCTTGCCCCGTAAATTCCAACGCAGCTTCCTTATGCCGTTTGTGTTTGGCATGACGACGCCGGACTCAGGATTGTGGGCAATGAAGTCCACAAGCGCGTTGACCTCATCTTCGCCTAACAGCTTTTCGAGTTGTCTACTGACACCCTTTAGTTCTGCAACTGTGATAGGGTAGCCGCAGTCACCTCGGTTAAGTTGCACGATCTTCATTACGCCATCCCAGCCGTCGGTCCTCGTTACGGTTGGTACGCCAATGGCGTATATGTGTCAACGAATTCGTAAAGAAAGTGTTCCTACCGCTGCCAATATCCTTTCCAGTCACGGCTTACTGGCGCTGCCATTGCACCCGCAACTATCGTCATCGCGTTGCTGCCGTTGTCACAGCGGCGATGATCTTCAAGCCATGCGGCATGGTTCGCGTACTGGTACAGATAACGCGGTGACACATGGTGGTGTTGACCCGTCACCATACGACGCAAACGCGCGAAATAGCTTTCAACCCAATTCGTATGCTTGCCGTGGTCGCTGTACGCTGCGGAGTGATTGACGCGGTCAACATCCCAGCCCGCGTGCAACATGTCCCAGTGCGATGCTTCATCCGCTGACATGGTGGCCATGCGGTCAACGTGCATCTTTGCAAGGTCAACGCCTTCGGCTTCTGACTTGGTGATGAAGGGCAGCGTGCGTCCTAGGCGTTCACGGAACGCGACGACAACACGACGCTTGCCGGTCTGGTGGCGTTTCAAGCGGCGATCAACGCGCTTCTCTGCAACGTTGTGCGGGCGAATATGACCGCCGAAGTATGCACCGTCCACCTCAACATGGCCTTCCATGGCTTCACCGGTGTGCACGTCACGGCCCAGCACTTCACGCAGCTTGTGAGCCAGCACGAATGCCGTCTTGTACTGGCAATCCAGGTCACGGCTCAACTGCAACGCAGACAGGCCCTTGACCGCATTGACAAAGATGCAGATCGCGCCAAGCAGATCGGTGAAGTCCATCTTGCGGCTGGCAAAGATGGTGCCCGAAGTCACGCTGAATTGGGCGTGGCAGGCCTTGCACTTGAACTTGCGGCGCGTGGTGATGTCATAGGCTTCACAGTGACCACACTTAGGGCAGACGGGCTCACCAGCTGTCTCCGGCCACCGTAGGCGCTTGAACGTCTCATAGGCCTTATCTTCGCCACCCTTGTAGATGTCTTTGAGGGACAAGGTGCGGGCTTGGGCCGAAAGAAGGAAGTGCTGCGCCATTTGTCATTATCTCCGATACGTATGTATCGTAGATAGTACGTTGACGCACTAGATACAAGGGCATATGTAATCATTTGCGATACTTTTTGCGTCACAGGTGATATATGCCCGAACGAACAGACTGGGAGGCCAAGGCAGCGAACCTCCTTAAGGCTGAGTTAAAACGCGAAGGCGTGACCTATGCGCAACTAGCTCAGAAACTCTCTGAGCTTGGTATTGACGAGAAAGAGGCCAACATCCGTAATAAGTTATCGAGGGGTAAGTTTAGCGCGGCGTTTCTTCTGCAGTGCGCAAAAGCCATAGATATCGATAGTTTACGCGTAGCTTAACGGTTCCTTATTAGCGCAGAGATAATATATTAGGTGCCGAAGACATCGAAAATGCACGGGTAGCTTCATGCAGAGCGAAACTTATAAACAAAAAATTGACCGCATGATCCGGGAGTCAACTGGTGAGATCATACTGAATGGCACGCATGAGCATGCGGCTATCATTCTAGAGCGAATGTTTGCACACGCCTCGGAAAGCGTACGCATACTCACGCGAAAGTTTGATCCGCGTACCTATTGTGTGCCTGAAACCGTTGCGGCTGCACGTAGCATGCTTACGGACCGCAAGCTTTCCATAATGGTACTGGTAGAGGAAATCGACTCAATCAATAGCGAGCACAACCCTTATCTTGGCGAATTCAGAAAGCTTGAAAATTTTCAGATAAAAGAGGTGGCTGACCAACTGAAATCGCCGGTTGATGTTAATTTTGCCTTGATGGATGAGCGAGGCTATCGCTTTGAGCGCGATCAAAGCGGTGCAACGGCAGTTGTGTCTTTTGGCGAAAAGACCTTGACACATAGGCTTAAGCGTCTTTTCGATGACGTTTGGGTAACCTCAAATGATCTTAGGTTGCTTGCTGTCTAGACCATGCCAAAGGTTCAAGAATTTTGCTGTCTTCTTTGGAGCCGTTATTTGGCTTGGCGTTAGCTTTTAATCTCGCTTACCTGAACCTCCCAATATTTAGCTTCATATCTGTGATAAGCAGGGAAGTGAAGGAATGCCTCAATGAGGTGCCGGAAGGTGCGCGAGACAGTGTCGCCGATACTCCCTGGTATAAAGACGCGGTAGAAATTTCCAAAATATATACGCTCAGGTCGATTGACCTAAAGAGCCCATCGGTAAATTGGGTTAAATTTAAGTCACCGATAAACTCTCTTATATTTAATGTATTATTCCAATACCGGGTCGGGCGCATTCTCTCGTGCGTTGCAGTGGCATACTGCTGCTTGGGTCTCACGCTAGGAGTATATGGTGATATTGGGGGGAGTAATCCTGCGATGCAAACCCTTATATCGCTCTACGGGATACCGTTTTCGGCAGCGGTGTTAGGATTGTTGTGGCCAATACTTGTGGTAACATCGGGCGCGTGGGTACGGTATAGTACCATGAAAGAGTTGATGTATAATTTGCGGGACCTAGGTCTTAACGAGTTAAACGCTGCTGACAATGCACTCAGTCAAGTTGAGGCGGAAGTGAAAAGCGCGCAATCCAAAAAGTGAATTACCCCTTGGTGCGTTTGCTACCTAATACCGAAGAAGTGGTTCGAGGTGCCGCCAAGGGGCAGCGGCAGCCCCAGATTTGAAAGCACGGGCAGAAGCGCATCAAAAAGCGCGACATATTCGAGTTGGAAGTGACGGGCGAGGAAGCCGTCTCGTTTATTTGTGACGTGTAGCGCCGCCTGCAGGCAGCCAAGTGGTCGCATGCTCGGCCTGCTGACCTTTCTCGCGTCATAGGCACGGTAGGCGGCTACGGCGCGCCGAAGTTGATCGGGATCGGGCCGGTCTTCGGCGTCGAAGACCGCAACAAACCGGCCACGGGTCAGCGGCAAGTCGAAGTTGAGCGCCTTGGGCTTCGTTCTTGGATGACCATTGGGAACTGTTATGACAGCGATGTGATCTGGCAGCGTGCATTGCTTCAATGCGGCGCGCGTTTCAACATCGCACTCTTCGGTGAGAATCTGGATATCCAACAAGTCTGCCGGGTAATCGAGAGCCAGCAGTTCCCGAACCAGCTGTGGGACCACTACAGCTTCGTCGTAAACCGCAACAAGCACTGAGTATGGCGGCAAGTCGCTATCGGCGATGCGCGTATTTGGTCCATCAGGTGCGGGACTGGATCGCACGCACGCAAACAGCCGGAGGATCGACAGCATGAAGTAGAGGCCACCGAATAGGATCGCTACTGTCGAAAAGAAACTGCTGGCGTTTGCCGTAACCCAAACGAACGCGCAGGTCAGCAAGAGTGCTATGAAGGCGAATTGTGAAACGGTGAGCGTTCTGCGCGCGCTCATTTGAGGTTGCTTGTCGGCAAGCGCGTCGCAGGCAAACCGCATCAGCGCGGGCTCAAGGCATTTCGCCCAGAGGGGTTGGATAACGTTGCGCGGCGCCAGAACAACGTTCGCCGAAGCATTCGGGTAACGCTCCTCGAGACGTGCGACCATGCTGCGAGAGCGCGGTGTATCTGCATACATCATCGCGCGGTCGCCATTGGCGTTTCTCACTGAAACGAATGGTGCGCTGCCGACGAGACCTTCAGTTGAGCACGGGTATTTAGACGGCAAATATGGGACCCACTTATCAACATCGCACCGCTTTACCCAATATCCGTGATGCTTAGGATCGCCGGACTGTTTCCCTGGCAACGTTGATCTACGCGGCTTAAATTGAATACAAGAGGTCACAAAATAAGAGTGAATGAATTATAGCGACAGGTCAATAAAATCAGAATTTATTGAAGAAAATATACGATTATTATCATAAGATAAAAGTAATATATCAAGTATTTACGTAAGTAATATTGCTTGCTCATAGGGCTTGGGACCACGAAAATTGACCGTTATAAGCGGCATGAAACGGCCGGAAGCGCCGGTCCTTAATTTGGGTCTCTCATGAACAAGCCCCTGTTTTTCTTGGCTATCTTGATACCGGTCGTAGCATGTCTGCTTGTTGGCCACACGGTGTCTTCGCACGCGCAGGTCCTCAATCCCTCGCAGAGTGCACAACAACAGAGCCAGGGCGCGGGTTTGTCGGGACTGCGCTTCATCAATCCGCGCAGCCGGATTGCGTTACCGGAACCGATGCCCGGCCCAGTCTTGCGGTTCGTGATAGCCGACGATTTTCCACCCTTCGCATTTATCGACGGGGAAGGTCGCTTGGTCGGGCTTCACGTTGATCTGGTCAGGCGTCTTTGTGATGTCCTGGAACTTGCCTGCACCGTTCAAGCGCGACGGTTTGATCAGGTGCTGTCAGCCGTGGAGACCGACCCGGTCAACCTGGTACTTGTCGCTGGGTTGTCCGTTTCGGAGGAACTGGCGCAATCCATCAGCTTTTCGCTTCCCTACTTCCGTTTCGCTGGCCGTTTTGCGTCGTTACGCGCCGCAAACACAAACAGCATCGCGGACGGCTGGGTTGAACGGGCTCAGATCGGGGTTATCGAAGGTACGGCACACAACGCGTTCTTGCAGTCTGCCTACCGGCGCGCAAACATCACCAGCTTTCCCACCGCGACCGCTATGTTCCAGGCCTTGCGACGCGGCGATGTCAGTCATGTTTTCGGGGATGGTGCAGATCTGGCTTTTTGGCTTGCGGGATCACGTTCGGGGGATTGCTGCCAATTTGTTGGGGAGCCGCTGTTCTCCAATCGGTACTTCGGCGAGGGGCTCACAATGGCCGTGCCACGTGGCCAGCCTGAACTCATTCAGGCGATTAATGCGGGGCTGGCCCGTCTTGAGAACTCCGGCGAGTTGGAAACCATCATCCTGACTGCGTTTCCTCTTGACCCGCTGGGTTTGAATTAAGGCCCCGCCGCGCGGTCTGCTGGGTAATGTTGGCAATGGCAGTCTCGTCCAGCTTTGCATGCGACTGAAACGGTAGCAGCAGGCTCCAAAGCAGGCCCGTTGGGCGCGGATCCTGGTGCTCGGCAAGACCGATCACCAAGCCTGCTTGCCCCTTCTCGGGCTCGACCGTGTAAACGCCGAAGAGACGATCCCAGATCGACAGGTTGAAGCCGTAATTCGTGTTTGTTTCGCGCTCGATGATCGAGTGATGAATACGGTGCATGTCGGGCGTCACGACGAACTGCCGAATGATCTTGTCCAACCAGTTTGGAACTCTGACATTCGAGTGATTGAACATCGCCATGCCATTCAAGATGATCTCGAAGATCAAAACGGCGATCGCTGGCGCCCCGAGGATCGCAACTACAGCGCCCTTCCAAACCATGGAGATGATGATCTCCAACGGGTGAAATCTCAGCGCGCTGGTCACATCAAGGTCGACATCAGCATGATGGACCTTGTGAATGCGCCACAACCATTGCCAGTGATGTGAGGCGACATGCTCGAGCCAAACCACAAAATCCAGGACCACAATGCAGATGATGGCAGCAAATACGAGCGGCACATCAAAGGTGTTGAACAGGCCAAAATTTGCCGTCTCGGCCCACAGTGCGACACCGACTGCAGCGGTGGGGAAAACGATCCGCAGGACGATCGCGTCAACGATTAGCATGCCCCAGTTCGTCACCCAGCGTCGGGCGCGGGCTGGATACCGGTCACGACGCGGCAGCAGCTGCTCGAACACAGCCATTGCTGCGAAGATGCTTACAAAAGCCGCTAGGCGTACTGATGCTTCAGAGAATTCCGGCACGTTTGCTCTCTCCTTTGGTCCTGCAACACTCCGTAGACCAAGCAGGTGTAACCGTCAGTTCAAAGCCTCGTGAGCAAACCCTCAATTGCCGTTAGCGCTGCAATTTGCCGCGGTTGGTGAGGCCGGACCTTCTGAACGGTATGTCATGCGCTTGCGCTAGAGGCGTACAACTCGAGAAAAGGCTCAGGCGCCTCGATATCGAGCCATGGCAGAGCGTTCGATGGCCGCGACGGTGAGTTTATCGAGACCGAGTGTATCGCGTATGATTTGCAGCATGCGCAGCTCTTCCTGCTCAAGCGACAAGTCGGCTGCCGCAACCTCGACACCGCACGCATAGGCGGTATCGCGCAGGCGATCGGGAACGGCGCTCGCGACCGCGGAAAGAACCGACTTCAGGCCCTCATCTTCGGAAAGCGCGTGGCTGGCTGTTTCGACCGTCAGCATCAACCGCTCCTCGGAGTAGCCTTCAAAGACCGGGAATGAGGAAACAACCTGGCCGATTTTCGAGAGCTCCTGATCGTTCATCGATCGGTCGGAAGCCGATACCATGACCATAAGCATGATAAGCGCATCCTGGGCAGATATGTCGGACATTGGTTTCCCTTAATCAGCAGCGTGGTGCGGGTGTTGATTGATCTCAACCAACACGCAAGCTAGGAACGCTGCGCTCCCATCGCAAGACATGCTACCCGATTGTTGAAGGACGACGATGACCGCCCTTGCCATAAATGATGCCGACCCTGAGCTTTTTGATGCAGCGGCGCGCGCAAAAGCGTGGCCGTTCGAAGAAGCGCGAAAGCTCGTCAAACGTATCGAAAAGTCAGGTAAAACCGGGCCGGTGATCTTCGAAACCGGCTACGGCCCCTCCGGCCTGCCGCATATCGGAACATTCGGCGAAGTCGCGCGAACGACGATGGTGCGTCATGCGTTCGAAGTGTTGACGCAGGGCGCGGTTCCCACGCGGCTCATTGCCTTCTCCGATGACATGGACGGGATGCGCAAGATTCCCGCTAATGTGCCGAACCAAGAGATGCTAGCTGACCACCTTGGCAAGACCCTGACCGATGTGCCCAATCCGTTTGGTGGCACTGAGCCCAGCTTTGCGCACCACAATAATGCCAAGCTTCGCGCTTTTCTCGATGGGTTTGGCTTCGACTACGAGTTTGCTTCGGCCACCGAGTATTATCGTTCGGGTAAGTTCGATGAAATGCTCGTGCGCGCACTTGAGCGATACCAAAAGGTCATGGACATCATGCTGCCGACCCTCGGTGAGGAGCGGCGGTCCACCTATTCGCCAATTCTACCGATCTCTCCGACGTCAGGCCGTGTTCTGTACGTACCGATGAAGCAAGTCGATGCTGCGAATGCCACCGTTACGTTTGAAGACGAAGACGGGCGCGATGTCACGCTCGATGTGCGGGGCGGCAACGCCAAGCTTCAATGGAAGCCGGACTTCGGCATGCGCTGGGCGGCACTGGGCGTCGACTTCGAAATGTACGGCAAGGACCATCAGCCGAACACAGCGACCTACGACAGGATTTGTCGTGCGCTCGGCGGCACGCCTCCTGAGCATTACGTTTATGAATTATTCCTGGACGAAAGAGGCGAGAAAATCTCGAAAACGAAGGGGAACGGGATCACGATCGAAGAGTGGCTGTCCTATGCGTCACCGGAGAGCCTTGGACTGTTCATGTTCCAAAAGCCGCGCACGGCAAAGAGACTGCACTTTGATGTGATCCCGCGTGCAGTCGATGAGTATTTCCAGCATCTGGGCGCTTTCTCGCGCCAGACTGCGGATCAAAAGTTATCCAATCCGACCTACCACATCCACTCCGGATCGCCGCAACCCGTTCAATTGCCGGTTACATTCTCGATGCTGCTCAATCTCGCAAGCGCTGCGAATGCGCGCGATGAAGACGTTTTGTGGGGATACATCCAGCGCTACGCATCCGGCGTCCAAAAGGGCGATATCCCCGCCTTCGATGCTCTTGTTTCGTCCGCGGTTCGATACTTCGAGGAGCGCGTTGCTCCAAACAAGCGGTACCGCGCGCCAAGCGACGAAGAAAGACTCGCTCTCGTCGAGCTCGGCGAGAAGCTTGTTGCGCTTGAAGGAGCGGACGCCGCCGCAATCCAGGATGCGGTATATGATGTGGGTCGCTCGCGCTTTCCAGATCCTGCAAAGAAAGGACCGGATGGGGGGCCGGGTGTGTCGTTAGGCTGGTTCGCGGCGCTGTATCAAATCCTTCTTGGAGAGGAGAAAGGGCCTCGGTTCGGTTCATTTGTTGAGGTCTACGGCGTTACTGAGACGCGTGAACTGATCGAAAAAGCTCTCGCGGGCCAGTTAATCGCCAAAGCGTGAGCGTTCGCCGTTGAGCTGATGCTTCTCGCTTCTACCGGTCGATGAGTGCCCAAAGGCCAAGCCCTAACTCGCGTGCAGATCGCTCAGCTTCCTGCAGCTCTTCAGGGGCGCCCTCAGCGGCGTACGCCCATCCTTGCGCTATGACCCAACCGGCGAGGTCACTGTCGCCAATCTGGCAGGTCGTAACGTGGTCGTCGGCGGTATCGCTTCGGATACCAAGGATGCAATCAACGCGGCGCTGGCCAACGAAGCGCCGTACCGCAGTTCGGGCAAGCACGCTGCAAAGGGGCTGCCGGCCATCGCTCAATTGGCAGGTCAGATCCGGGTCCACTGCCTGCGTTCCCGAGAGGGTCACCATGCCCCGACGGGTATCAAGGCGGTTCGCGCTCTCCACGACCACGATACCAAGGTTCACCGGTCGGGGGGGCTCCACCGGAAGAGGTGGCGCCGGTAACCGTTCAACTCGGTCTCCCGGCTGGACGACGGGTTCGGCATCCGGGATGACCTGGCGGACCTCTGGAATGATTTCGGTCTGCACGTCGACGGGCGCATCGCCCTGAGTGCCGGTCTCAGGATCCGGTCTGCCCGACGCGAGTTGATCAGGTTCAGCGATCGTCGATTGTTCGCCTGGTGCCGTATCTGCTTCGATTTGCTCATCAGTTGCGGGGCTTGGACCCTCCACGTTCGGCGTCTCGGACGGCGTGTCACGGTCTGAGTACGTTATGGCGAACCACGATGCGCCCGCAAGCAGCACTGCAGCAACCAGTGCGCCAATACCTCGTAAGCTTGAGCGCTTACTGACTGGCCCAGATGATCCGTGCGATCCAGTCGATGGCATCCCTTTGGATCCTTCGATCATTATGCTCGGGATTGAACGAATGAAGGTCTACATAGTCCTTGGTTTGTCGCAACAACAACTTCGCCAAGACCTCGCCGTCATGTGTGCGCACCACGACGCGATCGCTCCGCCGCAACGCCGCGCCGGGGGAAACAACCAGAACGTCGCCTGCTCTGTACAGTGGCAACATGGAATCGCCATTGATTTCGAGGGCGAATGCTTGCGGATCCGTTGATCTGGGAACCTCGACGTAGTCCCACCCATGGCCGACTGGAAAACCAGCGTCATCGAAGTATCCGCCACTACCGGCTTGTACGAGACCCAGAAGTGGGACCCGCAAGCCATCGACACGAGGTGAGGGCTCCGATTGCCTTGCCTTCGTTTCCGGAGCTCTTTCAAGGCTCTGCGCAAAGCTGCCGAAGGTTTCACCGGTTACCGCTAGGACCTTGAAGACTGATTCTGTCGATGGCCAACGCGGCCGCCCGTCAGTGGCGTAGCGCTTGGATCTGTTGAACGCCGTCGCGTCGAGGCCTGCTCTGCGCGCAAGGCCTGATACAGACATGCCGTTGCGTTGAGCCAAAGCATCGATCGCAGACCAGATTTGATAGTGGGACATTTCGGGCCGGAAACGCTGCGTCAAAATAGGAAAATTTACCTATTTTCTACGTATACCCCTCAAGCCCGTCTACTGCCAAAAACGAGCATCAATTGCTGATACAATCAATACGAGTAGTCCCGTATCATTGCTTTTGCAGGCAGTTCTGTTGACACAAGGTGCCAATTCAAAGTCTGCCTTGACCGAGAGGGATCACGTTCCTAACCCTATCGACGGCCTTCGCAATCCGTCGGCCGGGGAAGCGGTAAGCGATGATCATCTTCAAGATCGAACAACTCAGTAAGTGGGCAGCAGCGCAGAAGGTGGGTGTCTATTCTGGAGCGCCGATAGACCTCGAAGATGGCTTCATTCACTTTTCGACTGCCCAACAGGTTGGAGAGACGCTGAGGAAGCATTTTTCCGGCCAATCAGGCCTCGCCCTGATCGCAGTGGATACAGACAAGCTTGGTGAAGCGCTTGTCTGGGAACCTTCACGCGGTGGTGCACTATTCCCCCATCTTTATGGGGATCTTATGATGGATGCTGTCCTTGGCAGTACGCCTATTGGCGATGATGGCCTGCTACCTGCGCGTCCTGAATGGGGCTTGCAATGAAGGGCATCGACCCATGGCCCCTCGCTAAAAAACTGGTGTTTACCAAACCGCCGGAAGACGCCCATGATCTGGCTTTGAGGGCGCTCGAACTGGGCTTGATGCGGCCCAGCCGCAAGGCGCGACTTTCCCGACCGGCGCTTCAGCGAAAGGTCGCTGGTCTTGTGTTCCCCAATCCGATCGGTGTCGCCGCGGGTTTTGATAAAAACGGGCGCGTGCCACTGCAGGTACTAAATCAGGGCTTTGGCTTTATCGAAGTCGGGACGGTTACCCCACGAGCCCAAGTCGGAAACCCCAAACCGAGGGTGTTCCGGCTGGTTGAAGATGAAGCACTGATCAACAGGCTTGGGTTCAACAATGAGGGCCTTGACGCGCTGGCCCATCGCCTTGCCAAACTGCCGCCAAAGGGCGGGCGTGCCGGGATGGTTGGAATCAACATCGGCGCTAACAAGGATTCCGATGATCGTGCCGCCGATTATGTAACAGGCGTTCGTCGGCTCGCGCAGCTTGGCGACTACATCACCATCAACGTTTCCTCACCCAACACCCCCGGTTTGCGCGACCTGCAGGGAAAAGGCGCGCTTGCGCATCTTCTCGATCAAGCCCTCGAAGCGCGAGAGAAAACCGTTGTCGCTGGTGAGACGTGTCCCTTGTTTGTGAAGATTGCACCTGATCTGGACGAGTCTGGGCTCTCAGATATTCTCGATGTCGTCGAGCGAAGTGACATCGATGGCCTTGTCGTGGCCAACACTAGCAACGCTCGTCCGAAAGGCCTTCGGTCGCCAGCCCGTGATCAGAGCGGCGGCCTTTCCGGCAAGCCGCTTTTTGAGCCGTCAACCGCCATGCTCCGCACTGTTAGGGAAAGGCTTGGCCGCACGAAGGCCCTGATTGGCGTTGGCGGTGTGGACGATGCTGAAAGTGCGCAAGCGAAGCTTGATGCGGGCGCAGACCTTGTTCAGCTTTACACCGGATATGTTTTTCGCGGTCCTGGCCTGATCGGCGATATTCTCGACGGTCTCGACACATCAGTTGAAGCAGCCTAAGGCTTCGACAACGACAGAACAGCCCACACGAGATTTGCAGTGGCACGCGATAGCGAAGACGCAACCCCGCTGGAGGGTCGCGAGGCGCTTGTGGCGTATCTGGCGGGCGGCGAAAAGCCGGCCTCCGAATTCCGCATTGGCACCGAGCACGAGAAATTCCCCTTCAACCATGAAGGCCACAGCCCCGTTCCGTACGAGGGTCCCCGCGGTATCGAGAAGCTCTTGACCGCCTTGCAACATCGCATTGGCTGGGAACCGATCCTCGATGATGGCCGTATCATTGGGCTTGCCGATGCAGACGGTGGGGGCGCGATCAGTCTCGAACCTGGTGGGCAGTTCGAGCTTTCCGGCGCGCCTCTGAAAACACTTCATGAGACGTGCTCTGAAGTGCATTCGCATCTCGCGCATCTGCGTGAGATTGCGGGCCCGCTGGGCATCGGATTCCTTGGCCTTGGCATGTCGCCGACCTGGTCGCTTGAGGAAACGCCGGTCATGCCGAAATCACGCTATGAGATCATGGCGCGCTACATGCCGAAAGTGGGCACGCGTGGCCTCGATATGATGTTTCGAACTGCGACCATTCAAGTGAACGTCGACTTCGAAAGCGAAGCCGATATGGTCGCGAAACTTCGCGTCGGTCTTGCGCTTCAACCGGTTGCGACGGCCCTGTTTGCCAATTCACCCTTCACCGATGGCAAGGTGAACGGTATGCAATCGGCACGGGCTCACATTTGGCTTGATACCGATAATGATCGCACAGGCGCTCTGCCTCAGGCTTTTGATGCCGACTTTGGATACGATGCCTACGTTGAGTGGGCGCTTGGCGTGCCAATGTATTTTATCAAGCGCGACGGGGCTTACCACGATGTCGCGGGATCCTCATTCCGTGATCTCCTCGCTGGTACGCACCGAGCACTTCCGGGCCAGCGGGCCACACTATCGGACTGGACAAACCATCTTTCGACGCTTTTCCCCGATGTGCGGCTTAAGCGCTTCCTGGAAATGCGTGGTGCCGACGGTGGCCCTTGGGCGCGCATATGTGCGCTCCCCGCTTTGTGGGTAGGCTTATTGTACGACCCAGACACGTTGAAACGGGCTGAAAGCCTTGCGATGGACCTGACCGCGGAAGAGCGGAAGGCAATACGTGACGGCGTTCCTGAGCTTGGACTTCGGACACCCTTTCGCGGCGGGACAGTGCGAGATTTGGCGAAGGAAGTCGTGGCGCTTGCGAAACAAGGCTTGCTTGCCCGTGGCGAGCTCAATGCATCCGGAAACGACGAAACCATCTTCCTCACAGCGCTGGAAGAGGTTGTCGAGACGGGAAAAAGTCCCTCAGATATCCTTCTTGACCACTATCACGCCTCTTGGGCGGGGGAACTCGATCCCGTGTTCAAGGACTTGGCTTACTGATCTCCGCGTACCCTTGCACATACATGGCACTAGGTATCCTCACCCAGCGCCCGCCAGCCTATATCGCGGCGGCAAAAGCCCTGCGGCCAATCGATTTGGTCGACGATTGTGTATGCCCGTTCGCGCGCCTGCACCAGCGTATCGCCGCGCGCGGTAATGCCGAGCACCCGGCCGCCGTTCGCCCGTAAAATGCCATCGGATCCGTGGGCGGTGCCTGCGTGGAAGATAGCGGCATCATCGTCGAGTTGGTCCGGCAGCCCGATGGCGCTGCCTTTGTCGTACGCTCCCGGATAGCCTTTGTTGGCCAGCACAACCGTCATAGCAGAACCCGACTTGAAGCGGATTGGTACCCGTCGCGCGTCCCCTTCAGCGCAGGCGAGCAGCAATGCACCGAGATCGCCATCGAATTGCATCATGAGCGCCTGACATTCGGGGTCTCCGAACCGCGTGTTGAATTCGATCAGCTTCGGTCCCTCATGTGTGATCATGAGGCCGGCGAAAAGAACCCCTTTGAAGGGCGTGCCCCTCGCTGACATCGCCGCAACGGCGGGGTGCACGATCTCGTTCATCGTTTGGGAGATAAGAGCTTCGGTCATGATCGGCGGAGGTGTGTAGGCACCCATACCTCCCGTGTTCGGCCCGGTGTCGCCTTCTCCGACGCGTTTATGGTCCTGCGCTGCCCCAAAGAAGACTGCCCTCTCACCGTCGCACAAAGCAAAGACGCTTGCTTCTTCGCCAACCAGACACTCTTCAATGACGACGCGTGCTCCCGCTTGCCCGAAGGCGCCATCGAAACATGCGCCGACGGCCTCCCGCGCCTCCTGCATGGTTTGCGCGACGGTGACACCTTTACCGGCTGCGAGCCCATCGGCTTTGATGACGATCGGTGCGTTTTGGTGCTCGACGTAAGCAAGCGCGGGATCGAGAGACTCGAAACTGGCATAGGCTGCCGTCGGTATCCCGGCCTCCTCACACAGTGTCTTGGTGAATGTTTTAGACCCTTCGAGCTGAGCGGCCTGCTTGCTTGGGCCAAAGGCGAGCGAGCCTGACGCTTCCAGATCATCGACCAACCCTGCAACCAGGGGTGCTTCGGGACCAATGACTGCTAGGTCAATTGCCTCAATCGCGCAAAAATCGGTGACCGCCTCAAAGTCGGTCACGTCCAGCTCAACGCTATTTGGGATTCCAGCGTTGCCCGGTGCACACCATAAATGGGTAACCGATGGTGAACGCTGTAACGCCCATATCAGCGCATGCTCCCGTCCTCCGCTGCCGATCACGAGCACTCGCATGCGCCTCTCCCAAGCTTGCAATTTACGCCGCAGGTTGCCACATCGCGGTGTCAAACACCCGAATGGCAGCCCGCACGGGGAGACCAAACATGTCCAACGCCGTCAACCGCTTCCTTGGTGGTTCACCACTTGCCGTTGCAATCAAGCTGGTGATCATTTCACTTTTGGTTGGCATCGTACTGTCGGCGCTAGGCATGACCCCTGCCACGGTCATCGAAGGCTTTTTCGGCTTTTTCGAGCGGATTTGGAACCTTGGCTTCGAGGCGTTTGGCGCTTTTGGCGATTGGCTCATCCTCGGTGCCACGCTCGTGATACCGATTTGGCTCGTCATGCGCATCCTCGACCGTGGCCGGAGCGGCTAGTAGCTTGGTCGCGTGCCTGAAAGGGTATCTGCCGGTCTTCGCGTCGGTGCATCAAACATACTCCCACATGACCTTGTGGATCGTCGCGTGGCGGATGCCCACACTGGGATGATCATCGGCATAACCGCCGCCGATTACCGCTGCGATCGGTACCCCACGGCAACGGGCGGCGTCGACAACGAAACGATCGCGGTCGATCAAGCCCTGGGTGGTTAGAGCGAGGCGGCCCAGTTTATCGTCCTTATGTGGATCGACGCCCGCATTGTAGAAGACGATGTCCGGGCCAAAGCCATCCATCGCGAGCGGGATCGCCGCACGGACCACATCAAGATAGTCGGAATCTGTCGTACCGTCGGCCAGCTCAACGTCGACACTGCTTCGAGCCTTTTCGGCTGGGTAGTTTGAGCGGGCGTGAACGGAAACGGTCCAGACACTGGGGTCGCCTTCAAAGATTCTCGCCGTCCCGTCGCCTTGATGCACATCGAGGTCGATGATGAGTGCCCGCTCGATGGCACCGTCTGCCTGCAAGGCTCGGACGGCGACAGCAACATCGTTGAAGACGCAAAAGCCCGCGCCATGCTCGAAGCGCGCATGATGGCTGCCGCCAGCGGTGTTCGCTGCGAGCCCGTGCTCAAGCGCTAGCTGGCCCGTTAGCACTGTCCCCGCGGTGGCAAGACGTCCACGTTTGCCGACCGAATGGGTCATGGGCAGGCCGATCTGTTTGGCGATGTGTGGGGGCACGCTGGCATGGTTCACCGCGTCTACATAGGCCGCATCATGGGCTAACGTCAGCCAGCCATGTGGTGCTTCGCGCGGCTCGAAATAGCCATTGGGAACGAGCCCCTCAGCCTGAAGATGGTCCGCCAGTGCGCCAAACTTCGCCATCGGGAAGCGATGCCTTTCCGGCATCTCCGCGACATACCCAATATGGTGCACGATCGGCAGGTAGGGGGATTGAACGGGTGTCTGCATTTAGCCCGATATAGGTCCTTGTTGAACGCGCGCAAACGGGCCTAAGCACGATCAATGGATCCCGCCGCGAAACCACCAACCAAGAAATCCGACTTCGCCGTCACAAATCGTGGCGTCTTCGCAATCGCAGCGCCGATGACGCTGGCGTTTGTGTCGACGCCGCTTGTTGGCTTGGCCGATACCTGGGCTGTCGGTCAGCTCGGTGACGCTGCCCTTGTTGGCGCCATCGCGGTGGGTGGGATCATCTTCGATGTCCTGTTCACGACAATGAACTTTCTTCGGTCCGGAACCACCGGCCTTGTGGCGCAAGCCTATGGTGCGGGCCAACCCGACCGTCAGCTCGCAGTCCTCCTGCGCGCGCTGCTGCTTGCGCTCGTGATCGGGATGGTGGCGTTGCTCGTCCAAGCGCCCTTTTTTGACTTGGCACTCGCCTTCCTTGGAGGATCAGCACGGGTGCAGGAAGCAGTCGGAATCTACTTTTCCGTCCGGATTCTGGCAGCCCCGATCAGCCTATCCAACTTCGTCGTACTAGGCTTCTTTTTGGGCCGTGGGGAGGCTCTGACGGGGCTGGCGATCCAAACCGTGCTCAACCTCACCAACGTGATCCTTAACGTTTACTTCGTCCTGGTTCTGGACCTCGGCGTCGCTGGTGTCGCCGCTGCGAGCATACTTGCTGAAGCGGTCGCGTTGTTGCTTGGCATTGTCCTGCTTGCCCGAAGGCTTCGGCGGTGGGCGTGGCCATCCCCAGCCGTCGTTTTCGATCGCGCTGAGCTTTGGCGAATGTTTGCGGTCAACCGGGACATCATGATTCGGTCATTTGCTTTGCTGTTTGCCTTTGCAACGTTCACACGGCTGTCCGCACAGCAGGGCGAAACCACGCTGGCGGCGAACGCGATCCTCGAGAAGTACTTCTTGCTCGCTAGCTACTTTCTCGATGGTCTGGCGACGGCCGCCGAACAGATTGTCGGTCGCGCAATTGGTGCTGGGGTGCGTCAGCAGTTTGTGCGAGCGGTCAAGCTCTGCGCGCTTTGGTCCGGTATTCTTGCTGCTTGCGCGACGGTCCTGTTTCTGCTCGCCGGCGATCTGGTCCTGACCACAATGACGACCGCACAGGATGTGCGCGAACTTGGCTCACACTATCTGGTATTTGCGGCGTTGACGCCGGTGATTGGCGCGGCTGCGGTTGTCCTTGATGGCGTCTTTATCGGGGCCACTTGGTCACGCGACATGCGAAACATGATGCTCGTGTCGCTCGCCGTATTTCTGGGCTTGGCCTACGTTCTGACCCCGTTGGCTGGCAATACTGGGCTTTGGATCAGCCTACTGGCTTTTTTAGGGATGCGCGGCGTGACGTTGGGCGCAATCCTACCCAGACGTTTGAATGCGACGCTACCCGGTCCTGCCTAGCGGCCAGTGCCCGTGCGCGCTTGCCTCACTGTCCACGCATTTCCGCTCGGTGCAGCTGCAGGTGAGCTGTGTGCTGCGCCATAGGCCGGACTGGCCGGCACGCCTTGGGTAGGATTGATGCCCGAGACAAAGCGATCGGACCGTTGCGCGCTGGTGACTTCCTCGTCACGGTTTTGCTTCAACCTGTCCATCGCGCTCGACATGCGTTCCTTCAGGCCATCGGAGGTGTAGCGCCACTGCTGAATGACACCGGTCAGGATTTCATCATCGGCCTGATCGTGCGCCCAATGCTCTGTAAATGCTGCCGTGTTGCCACGTGGCAGTGCATCCGAAGGCAGCTGATCGAGGACGATCCTTGAAGGCAGGTTGACCGCCTCACCGAACACAATAGCTTCGCGGGTTCCAAGCATTGGCAGAGCGTTCAGAAGCACATGGCTGGCGTCTGCAAGCGCCGATCCAATGATTGTTTGGTCTCGCTCGTTTGCCAAACGCATGGCGAAAACTGTCGAGCATTGCGAGAGGATTGTAGGGTCGAGGTCTGCCGGTCGCTGGCTCACCACGCACAACGACGCGCCATATTTACGGCCCTCTTTTGCGATGCGCGCAATCGATCGCTTTGTGGGCTCAAAACCCTGATTTGACTGTGCTGGGACGTAGCGGTGCGCCTCTTCACAGACAAAGGTAATGGGCAATCGTCCCTCGCTATAGATCGCCAGATCGAACGCGAGCCGCGCCAAGACCGAAACGAGAACGTTAATCACCTCGCTCGGTAGGCCCATGAGCCCGATAACGGTTATAGGCTTGCCGGCCACAGGCACCCGAAAGAGCTGTTGCAGCATGCTTTTCAGCGAGTCTTGAACAGCAAAGCTGCCAAACATGAAACCGAAGCGTGGATCTTGCGTCACGGTCGCAATCCGCGCCTTGAGACGACGGTAGACATTGAGATCGCGCTGTTTCTCAAGTTTGCCCATCTCTTCGTCGATCATGGCGATAAGGTCTGCCATGCGATACGGCAAAGGGACGTCGACGCTGAACCGTTCTCGGCCAAGGCGGGACTTCGCGCTGCTGAGCCGTATGGAAGCGTGTTCGTCGGCGCCAGCCAGCGCAAACTGCCGCTTCGCCGCGGGGATAAGTTCACGAAGAACCTCGACTTCCTCAGCACTTTCGGCCTTGCTGCCCAGAAGAACCTCTACAACCTCCTCGAAGGTCAAACACCAGTAAGGCAGGTTCAGCTTATGGAGGGGAACGTGTTCCGCTTGCTGACCAAAGCAGCTTGCGTACTCATTGTGCGGGTCTAGAAGCACAATATGCGCATGCGGGTGCCGTTCGAGCACGCGCCGAAGCAGCAGAGCAACGGTGCACGACTTACCGGTCCCGGTCGAGCCGACGATCGCAAAGTGCTTGCCCAGCATCTCGTCGATTTCCACAGCCGCCGGAACGGTTGGATCTTGGTGGATTTTTCCAACTGTGATGGCCGTTGAATTGTCCTGTCGATTAATCAACGACAGGCCATCATGGCTGATCATGTGAATCTGATCGCCCAGGCGTGGCGCGACCGAAACGCCGCGGCGAAAGACCGTCGGGTTTCCATCTGCATCAGGAAGTAACTCACCGACAAGCTCAATGTCCGCGACGCCGGCAATTGCTACGCCGGGACGGGACGACATGCTTTCCGGGACGTGCATCCCGACAATCTGAGCGATGGCGATGGCGTAGCCTGTTCGGATGGTAACAAACGCGCCCAGAGTGGCCGCATGTGCGGCGGTTCCATCCATGATGATTTGCGCACGGGTCCCATTGATGGAGCGCAAGGTGCCGATGCAATGCTCGGAAACCGGCTGTGGTAAGCTTTTTGGGACTGGTGCTGGGGCCTGCGCTGGTGCCGATACGGCGATCGCTGGCTTGTAAGGAAACGGGGCGTCTTGCATTGCTGCACCGGCCAATACTGATCTCAGGTTTTGCAGAGCAATACAGTTGCGGGCGTTGTCGCTTCCTTACTTAAGCTTGGCTATCATGCTGGGTGGTTAAGTAATCTTTCCAATCTCCGGAGACTGATTGTACCAAAGTGAGCGCAGCCACAGCTGCCGTTTCCGCGCGTAAAATTCTTGGACCAAGGGAGAGCGTCACATGGCCAGGCAGGCTGGTGACACGATGGCGTTCTTCGGCAGAGAAGCCACCTTCTGGCCCAATAAGTACAGCGATCGGACTTCCTCTGATGGTGCGAAGGTGATCCACCGTTTCAGAGAGGTCCGCTCGTTCATCGCAGAAAACCAACGTCCGATTGCTCTCTGAAAGATCGCTGATTGCGTCGTCGAGCGATGTTATCTCAGCCAAGCTTGGCGGCGCGAGAACGCCGCATTGTTCCGCGGCTTCAATGATGATGGCTCGCAGCTTGTCGCTCCTCACTGCTGAATGCTGGGTATGTTCAGTCCGAACCGGCACAAGGTAACCAGTGCCCATTTCCACCGCCTTCTCGACGAGCAGTTGCATCCGCTCTCGTTTGATAGGCGCAAACAGCAGCCACAGATCATTTGCTTGCGGCTGGATCCTTGTCTGCTGCTGGATGGATAGCGAACCGGCTCGCTTGGAGCGTCTTTCGACCTTTGCGTGCCACTCACCATCCCTGCCGTTAAAGACCAGCAGATCGCTTCCAGATTGCATTCGCAAAACGGTCAGCAGATAGTGCGCGTGCTTATCACTCAGATCGATAACCGTGCCCTCGCCAAGCGGCGCATCGACAAACAGGCGTTGGGTTCTGAAATCCACACCAGTGGGCATGGTCGGTCCTCTGAAGTTGATCTGGGTGACTTGCCCCGAATCGGCGCGCAGAGCATGTTTCGCCGATGGAAGCAGCGACAACCAACACGCCAGAATACTCCGTCAGCGAGATTTCGACCGCCGTCAAGCGAACGGTTGAGGACGCCTTCGGCTACGTTCGCGTGCGCGGTGAGCTTGGTCGAGTGAGCCGACCGGCCTCCGGCCATATTTATACCGACCTCAAGGATGACCGCGCCGTGCTCTCGGCTGTTATGTGGAAGGGCACGGCGAATAAACTGACCTTCAAACCCGAAGAGGGCCTTGAGGTCATCGCAACTGGCCGTCTGACCACATTTCCCGGGCAGTCACGCTACCAACTTGTCGTTGATCGCATAGAGCCCGCCGGTATTGGCGCTCTGATGAAGCTGCTTGAAGAACGCCGCCGTACGCTGGCAGCCGAGGGGTTGTTCGATGAGCAGCGTAAGCGCCCCTTACCATTCCTGCCGAAAACCGTTGGCGTTGTCACATCGCCAACCGGGGCGGTCATCCGGGATATTCTGCATCGTCTGTCCGATCGTACGCCGGTCCACGTATTGGTCTGGCCTGTTCGGGTTCAAGGTGAGACAAGCGCAAAGGAAGTGACGCGCGCGATCGAGGGCTTCAACGCGCTCGATACAGACGGCCCCGTTGCCCGTCCCGATGTATTGATTGTCGCGCGGGGCGGCGGCTCGCTCGAGGATCTGTGGAGCTTTAACGAGGAAAACGTCGCGCGCGCCGCAGCGGCGAGCGCCATTCCTCTTGTTTCAGCGGTTGGTCACGAGACCGACTGGACCTTGATCGACTACGCTGCGGACGTGCGTGCGCCGACCCCGACCGGTGCTGCGGAAATGGTCGTTCCTGTCAAAGCCGACCTCATCGTTGCGACCGATGATCTTGGCCGGCGACTGGTCGCCTCGACTTTACGGGGGATCGAAGGTCGTCGCCGAGATGCGCGCAGTCTTGCCCGTGCGCTTCCGAAACTGGAGAACCTCGTCAACGGACCGCGCCAAAGGCTTGATGCCGCGACCTTGCGTCTTGCGCATGCTCTGAAGAGCGGCACCATCCGGAATCGCGGCCGGTATGACGGCGTCGCATCTAGGGTGACACCAAGGCTTGTGCTTATGGGCCTCCAAGAGCGCCGCAAGAGCCTTCGAAACGTCGATCAGCGTTTGCAGCGCGCACGGACAAATCTGCTTGCGGTCAAGACAGAATCCCTGCGCAGCGTCGCCCGGCAGCTTTCACCACGCTCTATCGAGCGCCGCGCAGTTGATGGGAGAAAGCACTTGGCGCTAGCCGCGCGGCGTCTCGCCAGAAGTATTGGCGTTTTGCAGGCACGCAAACGCGATCATTTAACTCAGCGCGCGCAACTGCTCGATGCCTTCAACTATCGCAACGTGTTGACCCGCGGATTTGCTGTTGTTCGGGATAACACGGGAGCCCCCATACGTTCGGTTCAAGCCCTCGATCAGGCAGGCGTCTTCGCGGTCGAGTTGGCTGATGGGCATCGCGAAGCATCGCTCGTATCCAGCGACAAGGCCGAGCGGGCAAAACCGGCTCGCACGAAGCGGGTTGTGGACGCTCGGCCGACACCCAAACAGGAAACGTTGTTCGATTAGCTTTACGCGGGCCGTAACAGGTAGTCGTCGATGAGGGTCCGCGCGATCGCGAGGTTGGGCGGTATTGATGTCAGCCCATCCTCCCGGGGGTTACGAGCGATGGTGGCTAACTCGCTCGGCGAAAACCAATGCGCTTCGGCGAGCTCAGCTTCATCGAGTACAACGTCGCGGGCCAAGGCGTGTGCCTCAAACCCCGTCATTAGGGTCGAGGGAAAAGGCCAGGGTTGCGAACACCGGTAAGCGACGTGACCCAAGGGGATACCCACCTCTTCAAGGACCTCTCGCCTGACCGCGTCTTCAAGGGTTTCGCCGCCCTCCACAAAGCCCGCCAGACAGGAAAACATGCCCGGGGGGAATCGTTCTTGACGGCCGAGCAGGACATCGCCCGTTTGCGGGTCAATGATGTTGACGATCACCACCGGGTCGGTGCGCGGAAAATGGAGCGCACCGCAGACCGTACAGGAGCGTCGCCAGCCCGCCTGCTCGTTCTGGGTCAGGCCGCCGCATTTCGCGCAGAACCGGTGTCTCACATGCCAGCCCGTCAGGGACGCTGCTTCGGCAAGGATGCCGAGATGATGATCGAGGATCGGAAAAAGCTCGGCAAACGGGCGCAAGGGCTGCTGGCTTGGAGGCGTTGTCGCCAGCCCACCAACATCGGACGTCGACTCCGAGGGCTTCAGTGCATACGCGAAAACGGGACCGATCTCATCCTCGCCACAAAACACCCGGGTCTGCGGATCGGCGTCCTTGCTCAGAAACTCCTGGTAAAGCCCCTTTGGCTCACGCGCGCCCTCGACCAAAGCGGACCCATCAAACACGATGAAGCGCGCCTTGCTCTCCAACATCGCCAGGAAGTCGGTATCGTCGCGTCTGTCGCCATGTCGATTGAGTCGATTGCCGGAAAAACCAGTCTGTGCAGACAGGTCTTGACGAGGCAGACCAGCAAAGAGTGCTGCCAGATTCCGTTCCGTCATAACGGCGTCCAACCGGTGTCGACGAGGGCTGTGCGGACGTCATTTGCCCATCTGGGCAGGTCTTCTAAAGGTTCTGGCTCTCCAACCCCCCAAACAGGTCCCGGCCATGCCTCGTCGGTCTTGAACCGCGCGATGATGTGGATATGCAGTTGGCGCACCACATTTCCCAGGCTGGCAATGTTCAACTTGTCGCAGCCGGTGGCGGACCGAAGTTCAAGACTAACCGATCGCACGTCGGCCATGGCCGCGGTCTGGTCTGCATCGCTAAGGTCGACCAGGTCCGCGAGATCGCCTTGCGTTGGAACGTAAATCACCCATGGGAAGCGGCCGTCGCGATTGACAAGCAGCAGGCCACAGGACGTTTCACAAAGTAGGATGGTCTCGGTTTCCAGGCGCGGATCGAGACGAAAAGGCGATGTCATGGGCCGCTGACTTAGGCGTGATCGTTGCCGCCGTCCAGAGGCTTGATCCATTCGCGCCATCGCTCTGGACATCACTTCTCGTGCATACGATATAGGTATTGGGAGGCTGGCGGCGGACGTGCCACTCGCCAACCGGGTCAGGTCCGAGAGGAAGCAGCCCCAACGAGATTCCGGTGCGGGTCATCGTTCAGTCTCCCACCCATTCGCACCGCCCGTGACTCGACAAAGGCAGCCATGCGCATGGCCGACAGCCTAACCGATGGCAGCACAGACAACGCACGCGTGCGTCCTGAAGAGGGTGGATACACAGTTCTTGCGCGCAAGTACCGGCCCACGCGTTTCAAGGATTTGATCGGGCAAGAGCCGATCGTTCAAACGCTCCGGAATGCGTTTGACACGGGCCGGATTGCACAAGCTTACATCCTGACCGGGGTTCGCGGGGTCGGCAAAACGACGACGGCCCGCATTCTGGCGCGGGGCCTCAACTTCGAATCGACCGATGGCGGCGGTGCGCCCACGGTCGACCTCGAAACGATGGGAGTCCATTGCCAGGCCATCATGGAAGGCCGCCATATCGACGTCATTGAGATGGATGCCGCCTCTCACAATGGCGTCGACGACATTCGCGAGATCATTGATGCCGCGCGCTATGCACCTGTTTCCGCGCGCTTCAAAGTGTACCTTCTTGATGAGGTGCACATGCTGTCGAAGGCGGCGTTCAACGCTCTTTTGAAGACCTTGGAAGAGCCACCTCAGCACGTGAAATTCATCTTTGCTACGACTGAAATCGGCAAGGTACCGGTCACCATCTTGTCGCGCTGTCAGCGGTTCGATCTGCGTCGGATCGAAATGGACGCGATGGTCGGTCATTTGGAGGCGGTCGTAACAGCCGAGGGAGCATCTGCCGAACCGGCCGCGCTTCACCTTATTGCTCGCTCCTCCGAAGGCTCTGTCAGGGATGCGCTTTCACTCCTGGACCAAGCGATCGCACACACCGGCGCAGACGCGGACAGGCCTGTCAGCGCCGCGGCGCTCTTGCGGCTTTTCAACCTTGCCGATCAGAGTGCGACACTCGATCTGTTTGAAGCCGTCATGAAAGGTCAAATCGATACCGCGCTGGGCGCTCTAGCGGCGGCATATGCCAGGGGAACAGACCCGGCAGGCTTGATCGGAGACCTTGCGGAGATGATCCACGCGGCGACCCGGCTCAAAGTCTTGCCGGAAGTGCCGTCGCCTTCTTTGACGCCCGATAGCCTTGAACGGCTGAGGCCGATAGCTGAAGCCTTGTCGATGCGCGTCCTTTCGCGAGCGTGGCAAATCCTCCTAAAGGGCCTCGATGAGATTACCCGTGCACCCAAGCCGCTTATCGCCGCTGAGATGATCCTTGTTCGCCTTGCTTATGCAGCCGATCTGCCGACGCCCGACGACGTTTTGCGCAAACTCTCAAGTGAGATAACAACGGCGGGCGTAGACGCAGCAGCGGGCAATACCGGTCCAGCGACTACCCGCAGCAGTGAGAAACGCGAACCTTTCCACGTTCCGCCAAAATCTAACGGTGATGGCGGCATGCTGGGGCAATCCGGATCGCTTGGTTTGGTGCCGTCGCCGAGCCCTATGGGCGAGAACCCAGTTCCGGTTGAAACTGTCGCCGAGGCAGCCCCGCAACCGGTCAAGATACGTGACCTTGATGCCCTGATTGGATTGGCTCAGACGAACGGAAACGTTGCGCTACCTCCGCTCATTCGAGCCTATGTACGCCCCGTCACCTTTGGTGACAATGCAATCGAAATTGGGTTGGCTGACGGGGCGCCAAGGGGCTTTGCGGGAGATCTTTCCGCCGCTTTGCAAGCGTGGACAGGGTCACGCTGGATGGTGTCGGTCCGGTCGGATGCGCAATCGCAGACGCTTAACGAGATTGCCCAAGAACGTGCCGACGCCGCGCGGCTCGATGCCCATCAACATCCGGCAGTCAAGGCTGTTGTGGACGCCTTTCCCGGTGCACAGATCACGCAGGTCCGCCAGCTGGGAAAGCAGACAGAGGCGGAGGTTGAGCCCAAGTCTGGCTCCGTAGAGGCATCCGATCTGCCCATAGATTCCGACGAACATGATGAGGAGACCCCGCCATGGACATCATGAAAATGATGAAACAGGCCAAGTCCATGCAGGATAAGATGCAGGAGATGCAGGCAGAGCTCGCTGAGCAGACCGTTGAGGGCAGCTCGGGCGGCGGCATGGTCACGCTGACGATGAGCGGCAAGAACGATCTGACGGGACTGAAGATCGATCCGTCGCTGCTTGTTGCCGACGAAGCTGAGATCCTGGAAGACCTGATCATCGCAGCGCATAACGATGCAAAAGCTAAGGTCGAAGCGATGATGGCTGAGAAGACCGGCGAGATGATGCAAGGTATGGGCCTGCCGCCGGGTATGAAGCTGCCGGGCATGTGATCAACGCCTTCGGACAACGCGATGACAGACCACACGGTCGGCCCAGAGATCGAGCGCTTGATCCAACTTCTGGCAAAGCTGCCGGGGTTAGGTCCACGCTCCGCGAGACGGGCGGCGCTCCACCTCATCAAGCGCAAAGATCAGCTGTTGGGGCCGCTGGCTGAAGCCATGGTGACGGCGTATGACCGCGTTGTAGAGTGCGAAAACTGCGGCAATATTGACACAACCAGTCCCTGCAGCATTTGCACGGATCCCAAGCGCGAAGCCGCGCAACTGGTTGTGGTTGAGGATGTCTCAGACTTGTGGGCACTCGAGCGTGCCAACGCGCTGAAGGGGGTTTATCACGTGCTTGGAGGCGTGCTCTCGCCTCTTGATGGCGTCGGGCCGGAGCAATTGTCGATCGATAAGTTGATAGACCGTGCCAGTCAGTCGTCAGTCAGAGAAGTGGTGCTTGCCATCAATGCGACTGTAGAGGGCCAGACGACAGCGTTCTATCTCACCGATCGTTTGGCACCGTGCGGTGTCACCGTGACCCGGCTTGCACATGGGGTTCCTGTTGGGGGAGAGCTCGACTACCTTGACGAGGGTACACTGGCGGCCGCGATGCGTGCCCGTTCACCGCTTCAGGCCCAGGAGTAAAACCTAAAATCAGGATGCTGAACTGCGGCGCTTCGATAGGGGCAGTTTCGGCGCGATAGACGGATCGCTATCCCGATCGTCTTCAAAACGGTTTGCCAGTGTATCCTGGACGGCGCGTACCGCTGGCTTGGTATCGGACGCAATAACGCGAACCGGTTTGCCCGTTGGCACAGCCTTTTTGGGAGCCTCTGAAACTGGCTGCGCCGCTTTCTCTGGCTGAACATCAAGGTTGCCGATCCGATCGCCGCGTTTCACGATCTTACCGGTTGAGGTCTGGATTTGCTCGATATCGCGCTGAGCCTGACCAAAGTGGGTCGACAGTTTTGAGACGCGCTCATCAAGCCGTACGATGTCATCGACGAGCTTGCCGACCTCATCCTGAATAAGATGCGCTTGTTCACGCAGGCGCGCATCCCGCAGGACCGCCTGCACGACCTGAATGGAGAGCGTCAGTAATGAGGGAGACACGATAACAACGCGCTGACGCGCAGCTTTCTGGACGACATCTTCGAAGCGCTCATGCAAATCGGCAAAGATCGATTCCGACGGTACAAACATGAACGCGGTCTCGTGCGTTTCCCCCGGAATGAAGTATTTGGAGACAATGTCTCCCACATGATTGGCAATGTCGCCGCGAAACGCTTTTGCTGCCTGCGCAATAGCGGCTTCGTCGGTCGCCTGCCGCATCGCCGTCCAACCCTCCAGAGGGAACTTCGCATCGACGACCAGACTTGGCGCGCCGTTCGGTAGAAAAACCACACAGTCCGGCCGTGTCCCATTCGACAGGGTGTGCTGGAAGGCGTACGCCCCCCGCGGCAGGGCATCTTGGACGATGGCTTCCATCCGACCTTGCCCATAGGCACCGCGGGTCTGTTTGTCCTTAAGAACCGTCTGCAGCTCGATGACACCCTGGCTCAGCTCGGTGATGTTCTTTTGCGCCGTATCGATTGCGGCCAACCGCTCGTGCAGTGTCGTGAGCGTTTCGTGGGTGTTGTGGCTCTGTTGCGCCAGGGACTGACCAAGACGATGACCCAGCCGCTCCATGCGCTCAGACATGACCCGGGTCAGCTCCGCCTGCCGGTGACCAAGCATTTCGGACATGGATTGAACGCGACCGGTGAGTTCCGTTTGCGCAGCGGACATCACCTTGATCTGTTCGTTCAAAACCGCCTTTTCGGCCTCGGCCTGATGCTCGATCCTGCGAGCCTTTGCTCGTAGTGTCACAATCGTGGCGAACAGGACCAGCGCAAGCAAAATGACGAGAGACAAGGCAAACCAACCCACGCTCGCCAGCGTGATTGGCAGGCCACCAAGAACGAACAGAACAGCGTCAAACTCAATCTGCAATCGAAGGCCCGCCTTTGAGAGTGCGCAGCGATGGCTGCTTGCGAATCACTCTTGCTAGATTGCATCGGCTTTTGTCAGCCGCAAACCCTCCGGGACGCTGCCACCGGGGATTGGCTTTCGCTGCTATGCTTGACCGGTCAACCAGCGCTGATTAATTCCTCTCCATGGCACTTCGAGACATTCTTATTCTGCCCGACAAGCGTCTCTATGAGATTTCCAAACCGGTGACCGAAATCACCGATGAGATCAGGAGACTGGTCGATGATATGTATGAAACGATGTATGAGGCGCCCGGCATCGGGTTGGCGGCTATACAGGTCGGTGTGCCACTGCGTATCGTTGTGACCGATTGTTCTCCGCGTGAGGAAGACGCTGAGCCGCTAACGCTGATCAACCCCGAAATTCTCGAGCTATCGGGCGAACCAATCCCTTATGAGGAAGGCTGCCTTTCCATCCCGGATTATTACGAGGAGATCAGCCGCCCACCGAACGCAAAGGTTCGGTACATGGATCTCGAAGGGAATTCGCACGAACGGGATGTTGCCGGTTTATTGTCGACGTGCATCCAACATGAGGTGGATCACCTCGATGGAAAGCTGTTCATCGATTACCTCTCCGCATTTAAGCGCTCGCGGGTGGTCAGCAAATTCAAAAAACAGGCCCGATTGAGGGAAAAGCTAGCGAGCTAAATCTGCCCCCGTGACCTTCAGGGCTAGACTGTTTGGCGGCCTTACTTCGAGCCTGATCGCAAGGTGGCGGGCAAGACCGCGCGGGGCAGCGAGCTGGCAAGGTCCGCCTCGGCCTCCGCACGAGCGTCACCTTCTGTGCTTTGATCGTCAACAGATGCAGATCTCGCGGACCCGCCGTTACGAGCGGACTTCACTTTGGCGGATGGCGGCCTTCCGCGCCGCGTCGGCGTTGGATCATAGGCCCGAATGCGTGCTTGGATACTCTCCCAGTCGCCATCTCGAAGCGTCTGCAACTCGTAAGCTGCCTGCAGGTTCATCCAAAGCTCTGGTTTCGTGTCGAAATATTCCGCCAGCCGCATCGCAGTGTCTGCAGTGACGGCGCGTTCACCCGCGACGAGAGCCGCTATACGGCTGACGGGCACGTCGATATCCCGTGCAAGCCGGTTCTGGGAGATATTCAGAGGCTTGAGAAACTCCTCAAGCAGCAGAATTCCAGGGTGAATCGCATCGCTTTTTTTCATGCCGCCAAGCCTATTCTCCCGAGCGGTACAGGGCAAAGAGAATGGAAGGCGTTAGTTAGTCGGTAAGGTTAAGCCGAGTTACTAGTCAAAACGATCGCCTTTCAGGGATTGATCCTGCCCAACGATGGCTTTGTGAAGGCGAAGCTTCGTGTGCAACAGCACCATAAGAAGACCGGTCTGGCGAGGCATCTAAGACATGCTCCTTTAACAGAGATCATGACACGCTGTTGCCTGCCGCTCGGCGGAGTGTTCCGGTCATTGTGCGGCGAGCATCGCCTCATCGAAAGCGGCAGCGATCAGCTGGCGGGTATACTCTTGTTTCGGTTTCTCGAAGATCGCCCGTCTGTCTCCAGCCTCGACGACTTTGCCATCTTTCATAACGAGGATCGTGTGTGAGAGCGCCTGCACAACTTTCAAGTCATGCGAGATAAACAGATACGCCAGATTATGCTTCTGTTGGATATCCCGCAGCAGATCAACAACTTGTGCCTGAACGCTCATATCAAGTGCTGAAGTCGGCTCATCAAGCAAGATAACCCGCGGCTTTAAAACCAACGCGCGCGCAATTGAAATACGCTGACGTTGTCCGCCGGAAAATTCATGCGGGTAGCGAAAGCGTGTATCGGGGTCGAGCCCGACCTCTTCGAGTGCATGGACCACAGCTGCGTCGCGTTCGCTGTCCGTCATGGTCGGATGGTGGATAAGCAGACCCTCTTCAATGATGTCCGAGACCGACATTCGGGGCGAAAGAGAGCCGTAAGGGTCCTGAAAGACGACTTGCAACTCTGAGCGAAGCGGCATCATCTGCTTACGTTTGAAGTCTGTGATGTCGGTTCCGCGGAAGCGGATAGCGCCTTGGGAATCGGTCAGGCGTAACAGTGCGAGCCCAAGCGTGGTCTTGCCCGAACCAGACTCGCCAACGATACCCAAGGTTTCGCCTTGGCGGATCACGACATCGATCCCATCAACCGCCTTGATGTGCCCAGTTGTTCGCTTGAACAGTCCAGTCTTGATCGGAAACCAGACCTTGAGGTTGTCCGCTTTAAGCGCGATCTCTGACGGATCAGGATTTGTCTTTGGGGCACCGGAAGGTTCGGTCGATATCAGCATTTTGGTGTAGGGATGCTGTGGGTCGTGGAACACATCGGAGACCGCACCCCGCTCAACTACCTTGCCGCCCTGCATGACATTGACGCGCTTGGCGAGGCGCCGAACGATGCCCAAGTCATGGGTGATGAAAAGCATGGCCATGCCGATTTCGGCTTGCAGCTCAACCAGCAGGCGAAGAATTTGCGCCTGCACCGTTACGTCCAAAGCCGTCGTCGGTTCATCGGCAATCAGCAGCTTTGGCTTGTTGGCGAGGGCCATCGCGATCATCACACGCTGGCGTTGCCCGCCTGATAACTCGTGCGGATAGGCTTTCAAACGACGCTCTGCATCGCGAATACCTACACGATCAAGCAGTTCCAAGGTGCGAACTCGGGCTGCCTCATCCCGCATTCCTTGGTGAACCTTCAGGACTTCACTGACTTGCCGTTCAACGCTGTGTAGCGGGTTCAGTGACGACATCGGCTCCTGAAATATCATCGAGATCGCGTTTCCGCGGACACCACGCAGCGTCTTATCGTCGGCACCTAACAGTTCAGCGCCGTCAAATTGTATCGAGCCCGTCGGGTGCGAGGCTGCCGGATAGGGGAGCAATTGCAAAACTGACAACGCAGAAACCGACTTGCCCGAGCCCGATTCCCCGACGAGCGCGACCGTTTCACCGGCATGCACGTCGAAGTCCACGCCGTGTACAACCTGATTGGTTTCCCCAGCCGATTTGAAGGCGACACCAAGATCGCGAACGGATAAAATAGGCTGGCTCATCGCTCGACCGTTCACCCCTCGACTTTTCTTGGATCAAAGGCGTCGCGCACCGCTTCGCCAACGAAGATCAACAGCGACAGCATGATCGAAATGGTCATGAAGCCGGTCAAACCAAGCCAAGGCGCATTACGGTTCGTTTTACCCTGCGCCAAGAGCTCGCCGAGCGACGGCGCGTCGCCCTGAAGCCCCAGTCCAAGAAAATCAAGCGCGGTCAGGGTCGTGATCGAGCCTGACAGGATGAACGGTAGGAACGTGATCGTCGCAACCATGGCGTTGGGCAAAATATGGCGAAACATGATCCGCAAGTCGGACAGGCCAAGCGCTCGAGCTGCTCGGACGTATTCGAGGTTGCGCCCGCGCAGGAATTCCGCACGTACAAGCCCGACCAAAGCAACCCAACTGAACAGGAGAAGAATGAAAAGCAGCGTCCAGAACCCTGGCACAAAGAAAGCCGAGAAGATCAGCAGAAGATACAGCGACGGAATAGACGTCCAGATTTCGATGAAGCGTTGGAACAGGAGGTCGGTCCAGCCGCCGAAATATCCCTGGATCGCACCTGCTGAGACGCCGATGACGGACGATACAAGGGTCAGCGTGAGCCCGAAAAGAACCGATAGTCGGAAACCGTAAATCAGACGGGCTAGAACATCGCGTCCTTGATCGTCCGTGCCCAGCCAATGGTAGGTGCCATAGCCGCAATAGGCGTCATCAACGCCGTCTTCAAGCTTTGAGCAAGCTTCGGATCGGTCAAGCAGCCATGTGGGCGCAATGGGGTAGGGCATGTTGGACGCATACGACCGCGTGGTGTGATCGTAGCGAATCGGCGTATGGATCATCCATCCATTGGCTTCGATCTCCTCTCGGATGAACGGATCATAATATCGCGTGACCGCCAGGAACCCGCCGAACTTTTCCTCCGGATAATCCACGAGCACGGGAAACAGCAGTTCCCCCTTATAGGAAACCAAGAGCGGTCGCTCGTTTGCAATCAACTCCGCGAACAGCGTCAAAATGAAGAGAAAAAGGAAGATCCAGAGCGACCAGTAGCCTCGACCGTTCGCTTTGAAATTGTTCAACCGCCGTTGGTTGAGCGGCGAAATACGTGGCCTTTGCCTTACGATCGGTTCGCTAGCGGGGGCGGGGTCGTCAATGACGACAGGTGCATCGGGATTGCGGGCATCCATGCGCTCAGGTGCTCCGCGCTTCAAAGTCGATGCGCGGATCGACCCACATATAGACAAGGTCGGACAGAAGCGCGACGACAAGCCCCATTAAGGAGAAGATGTAAAGCGTCCCGAATACGACCGGATAGTCGCGCCCGAAGACGCTTTCGAAGCCCAGAAGTCCAAGCCCGTCGAGCGAAAAAATCGTCTCGATCAATAGCGATCCGGTGAAAAACGCGGAGATGAAGGCGCCCGGAAAGCCGGCGATGATGATCAGCATCGCATTGCGGAAGACGTGACCGTAAAGCACGGTGCGTTCATCAAGCCCCTTGGCCCGCGCCGTCGTCACATATTGTTTGCGGATTTCATCGAGGAACGAATTCTTTGTCAGCAGTGTCGTTGTCGCAAATGCGCCAACGGCCATCGCAATGAGCGGCAGCGTCAAGTGCCAGAAGTAATCGAGGATTTTCTGCCACCAACTCAATTGGTCCCAGTTCTCCGACGTCAGCCCCGACAAAGGGAACAGGTCGAAGAACGAGCCGCCTGCGAACAGGACGATCAACAAGATCGCAAACAGAAACCCGGGGATCGCGTAGCCAACAATGACGACGGCACTTGTCCAGATATCAAAGCGCGAACCATCGCGCACCGCTTTGGCGATCCCCAATGGGATTGAGATCCCGTAGGACAACAAGGTCATCCAAAGGCCCAGTGATATGGAAACTGGAAGTTTTTCGACGATCAGATCAATGACTTCCACGTCGCGAAAGTAGCTTTCTCCGAAGTCGAAGCGCGCATAGTTCCATAGCATCGTCAAGAAGCGTTCAAGCGGCGGCTTGTCGAAGCCGAATTGGCGCTCAAGCTCGGCTATGAACTCAGGATCGAGGCCCTGGGCACCACGATAGACGCCGCTGTCGGCTTCCTCACCTCCGCCGGCGAAATCCTGCTGATCCTGGCCCGAGAAATCTCCTGTGCCGCCCGTGAAGCGCGCTGTCGCGTCGATATCGGTGCCCTGGAGTTGCGCGATGACGCGTTCGATCGGCCCTCCTGGTGCAAACTGCACAACCGCAAATGAAAGCGCCATGATCCCAATGATTGTCGGGATCATCAAAAGGATGCGTCGGACAACGTAGGCAAGCAAAGCGGGCAGTGCTCCTTAGGTGCAGTCGAAATCTTGGGACAGGGAAACTTAGCTCTCGATCCACCAGTGTGATTCGACAGGCAGAGCATAGCGCGGTTTTGACTGCGGATAGCGCATGTTCGCATCGTGGGCGATCCAGTGGCTGGCCTTGAACCACTGGGGTACCCAATACTGGCCAGCGCGTAACACGCGGTCGATGGCACGCATGGTAACGTTCAATTCGTCCCGGCTGCTGGCGCGGGCGGCCTGTTCAATCAGAGCGTCGAGTGCCGGAACTGCGATACCGGCGAGGTTTCGAGAGCCTGGCTCGTTGGCGAACCGTGAGCCGAATATTGACCGCAGCCCGGCTCCCGGTGTCAGCCCGAAGGCGAAACGTCGCGTGGTGATGTCGAAATCGAACTCGTTGAGGCGGTCCTGGTACTGCGCGCCATCAACCGTCCTCGATGTCCCCGCAATGCCAAGTCTCTCGAGATTTTGAATGTACGGGTTGACGATCCGCTCAAAGGTCGGACCGACCAGGAGAAACTCGATGGTCATCTGCTGGCCCGATGCATTCACCCGGCGCCCGTCCTGCAAGGTCCAACCAGCCTCATTGAGCATAGTGTTTGCCTGTCGCTGGAGCGCCCGATCCGAGCCTGAGCCGTCCGAGACTGGCGGAATGTAGGGTTCGCCGAAAACCGCATCGGGGAGTTCACTGCGGAACGGTTCCAGCAGAGCAAGTTCCTCCGCGCTGGGTAAGCCCTCAGCCTTAAAAGGTGCATTTTCAAACATTGAGTGCGTTCGTTCGTACAGGCCGAAGAACAGCCGCTCGTTCGACCACTCAAAATCGAAAAGCAGCCCAAGTGCCTCGCGGACTTTAGGGTCGGAGAACTTCGCTCGCCTTGTATTGAAAAAGAAACCTTGAGCGCCCGCGGCGCGACCATCTGGCAAATTGTTTTGGACAACGTCGCCAGAATCGACGCGAGGGAAGGTGTATTCGGTGGCCCAGACACGCGAAGTAAATTCCTCCCGCATGTTCATATCGCCAGCCTTGAAAGCCTCAAAGGCGACGTCTCTATCCCGAAAGAAGTTGATGCGGATTCGCTCGAAATTACTCTGCCCGACATTCACCGGCAGATCGGCACCCCAGTAGTTGTCAACGCGCTCGTAGTGAATGAAACGTCCCACCTCAAACGTTCCGACCTGGTAAGGACCCGATCCGAGCACGGGCTCCAGGGTAGACGCACCAAAGTCACGCCCCTCCCACCATGCTTGTGAAAAGATAGGTATACCGGAGACCGCAAGGTGCAGATCACGGGGCCGACCGGGCGCAAAAGTCAGCCGCACAAGGTCAGCTTCGACCGCTTCGGCCATCTCAAGTTCACTGAGAAGGTTGGCAATATCGGGATGTCCCTGTTCTTTAAGGGTCATCAGGGACCAAGCGATATCGCGCGCGGTAATTGCAGAGCCATCGTGGAAGCGCGCTTCGCTGCGGACCTTGTAGTCGTACACCAAACCGTCGTCAGAGAACTCAACCCACTCAGCGAGGAGCCCGTAAACCGCGTCAGGCTCGTCCCCAGACCCCTTCATCAGCGTATCAAACGTCAATCCAACGCCTGGAGCACCGTCGCCCTGCAGGACAAATCCGTTCAGCGTATTGAAGGTTATGGGGTTTTGGTTGAAGCCCCAGGCCCGCGCCTGCGTGCTGAGCGTTCCGCCCTTCGGTGCGCTCGGGTTGACATGCGGAAACCGAGTGAAGTCCTCGGACAGACCGAGTTCACCAAAAGACGACAGGCCGTGTGAACGCGTTTTGGCGCCCTGCGCAAATGCTCGAATCGGCATGGTCCCTGCGGCTGCAAGACCGGTTGCACCCTTCAAAACAGTCCGGCGTGTTACGCTTCGGGAAATGAGATTGGGAGTCTTCAAACTCATGTTGCGGGCTCTCCTGTTCGGGCTGCCTTTTCGGCGTCCCACCACCAGATCGTGGGGAAGCCTATTGCATAAGTCGGTAAAGTCTGGGGATGGCTGAAGCGATCCCAACGGGCAACCCGCGCGAACCCTTGTCCCCATCCGGGAACAACATAGTGGTTCCAAAGGAGAACCCGATCCATCGCGCGGGTCGCTGCTTCGAGCGTTTCTCGGTTCTCGGCAAATTTGATGTTTTCGATCAACGCGTCGATTGCGGGGTTCTCAATCCCGGCATGGTTGCGGCTACCGTCGACTGTCGCTGAAACGGAACCCCAATAGTCCTCCTGCTCATTGCCAGGTGAGGTCGCCTGCGCCCATCCCGTGTAGATCAGATCGTAATCCTTTGCCCGAACGCGGTTTGTGTACTGCGAGGAATCGACCGTTCTAACAACAAGCTCGATACCGACCAGTTCGAGCGATTGCGCAAGTTGGTTGGCGGCGGGCTCCTGTGTAGGACCGTTGAGGAGCAGCTCGACCTGAACCGGATCACCTGCCTCATCACGCATGACGCGTCTTGTCGGGTCCGAGCGCAGCCCGATCGCGACCAAAGCAGAATGAACAAGGCCCTCGCCTGCCTGTTCGGCATCCACCTCTTCTCGAACGGCCCAGCCGCCCGCCTCGAACAGTTCAAGGGCCTGCCTAATCGTCTCTCGGCGCGTTTCCGGACTATCGTTGACGGGGAGAGAGTAGGGAGTGGTAAACACGTCATCTGGGATGTCGTGTCCCGCCTGTCGAACGGTCTCCAGTATGGCCAACTCCTGCCCTTCAGGCAGCCCCGTCGCCATCAGGCTTTCAACGCCTGTGAAGTAACTTTGATACTGGGTGTAGGAGCCAAAAAAGAGTGACCGGTTTAATTCCTGAAAATCCAGCATGTAAGAGAAACCGCGCCGCACGTTGCGGTTTGCGAACACCGGTCGCTGCGTATTGAACACAAACCCAACCATCAGACCTCGGCGCCGGAATGGTTCCTCGAACTCCTCTAAAATGATCCGACCTTCAGCTACCGCCGGAATGTCGTACCCGGTTGCCCAGTTGCGCGCCCGGTTTTCGGTTCTCCAATCGAACTCATCGGCCTTAAACGCTTCAAATGCGACGTCTCCGTCCCGGTAGAAGTCATATTCCATACGCTCGAAATTGTGCTGTCCGACATTCACATTCAAATCGGCAGCCCAGTAATCGGCAACACGCTCATACTCAATTGTTCGGCCAGCGATCACATCGGCGATGCGGTACGGACCAGACCCCAATGGCGGTTCGAGGGTGCCACGGGAAATATCTCGAGCGTTTCCGCTTGCATCCGTACCTGCCCACCAGTGCTGCGGCATTACAATCAACTGCCCGACAATGTAGGGCAACTCGCGGTTACCAACCTCATCGAACAAAAATTTCACTTCCCCGCGCCGGGGAATTTCGACCGCTTCGACGTGGCTGTAGTAAGCGCGCTGGCTTGGATTGTGTTCAACGAGAGCGTTGAACGAGAATACGACGTCAGCAGCGGTGACGGGGACGCCATCGTGCCACCGCGCGTCCCCCCTCAGCCGAAAAGTCACAGAAGAGTAGTCTTCTGGATAGTGCATTGCCTCCGCGATAAGCCCGTACTGGGTCGACAACTCGTCGAGCGAATCCGTCATCAAGGTGTCGTAAATCAGGTTGAGGCCCCGAGGTGTTTCGCCCCGAGGCGGAACAAAATTCAGGCTGTCGAAGGAGCCAATATCAGCCAAGCGCACGCGCCCTCCCTTGGCCGCGTCCGGATTAACGTACTCGAAGTGGGCAAAGCCCTCATCGTAGCGTGGGGGTGCCTCCCCAAGCGTAACAGCATGTCGCCATTCAACGCCGTCGACTGCGGGATCCTCAGCCATCATGCCCACCGGTGGTGTCGGTTCGGGTAAAGCTTGCGCGGCCACTGAAAAAGTAAGAGCGCAAAGGATCCATAAGGATGCGGCGAACATTTGCGGCGCGCCCAGCCGACGCCGAGAGGCGTCTTCGGTCTGGCTTGCCTGAAGGGCAAACCACTGAGGTTTTCGCATGCTCATCCACGCTCCATCAGGATCACACCATCGTGGGTTCAAGCTGTTTCATGAACCCGTGAGGAGAAATATGGCGCGGATACGGCGTGGGGGCGAGCCGCAAAAAAGATCAGGCCCCCTGTTACATGCAAAAATGCCGGGCTAAGCCCGGCAAATGCTTATTGCATACCTCGTTTGCGGATCTATTGCGTGGCAGAAACGGTGCTTAGATCAATGGGTTCCGCCTGCAGCGAGTTCAAATAAGCTAGAATGTCGGCACGGTCTTCGACATCACGCACGCCAGCAAAACCCATCGACGTTCCCGAAAGATAACCGCGCGGGTTGGCCAAGAATCCGTCAAGCTCTTCAAAACCCCAGGCTTCGCCAGCCGCTGCAACCTCATCCATCGCGCTTGAATAGCCAAACCCGTCGACCGCGCCCTTTGGCCTGTTAACGACACCCCAAAGATGGGGGCCGATGCCGTCTGGGCCGCCTTCTTCAAAGCTATGGCATGACGAACAGGCACGGACCGCAGCCTCGCCGGCGCCTACATCGGCGGTCGCCAACAGATCAAGCACCGATACCATCTCTTCAGGTTCTGCGCCTGCAACCTCAGTCTCTTCGGGAACGTCAATCGAGTACCCGGCGACCTCGGGTTCACTGCTGTGGAAGGCCAGTTCGGAAATGAAACTGACGAGCATGATCACCAAAAGCGATCCAAGGACCGCAAACATTATTTTATTGAGTTCAAACCCATCCATTGAGAATTACCCGTGATTTGCCGCCCCGACGCGGCCCCGAAACGTGGAGGGTGATAACCTCATTCCATACCGTGTTGCAACAACATCAATGGGATAACGTCCGTAATCTGCGACCTTATGACCAACCGGTTCTGGCCGTCGGAAACAGATACGGAAATCCCTTTACTTTGCTGTTTCCCTGCGCAACCAAAACCAGCAATGACCAAGGTTCTCACCCTGATACCGTCGCGCATGGCGTCCGTGCGCCTTCCTGGAAAGCCGCTTGCCTCAATCGCTGGCAGGCCAATGATCCTGCACGTTGTTGATCGGGCACGAGAAGCGGGTTTGGGCGAACCGGTCGTTGCGACCGAGAGCGAAGATATTGCGGCCGTGGTTCGGAGCGATGGCGGTATTGCAGCTTTGACTGACCCCGAGCATCCATCTGGTTCAGATCGCATCTTTGAAGCTTTGACCGCCCTCGATCCGAACAATCAGGTGGACGTTGTGGTCAACGTTCAGGGCGACCTGCCAACTCTGGACCCTGCGTTCATCAGGGCTGCGGTGCGGATTCTCGACGACCCGATGGTCGATATCGCGACGCTTGCCACCGAGATCACCAGCGAAGACGAAAAGACCAATCCGAATGTGGTCAAGGCGGTTGCGACGCCGATTGCGGAGCGAAGACTTCGGGCCTTGTACTTCACGCGAGCCACGGCGCCGTCTGGCGATGGCCCGCTCTACCATCATATTGGTCTGTACGTTTATCGGCGTTCAGCCCTCGAACGCTTTGTTCAACTTCCACCATCGCCCCTTGAACTTAGGGAAAGACTTGAGCAGTTGCGTGCGCTTGAGGCAGGTATGCGCATCGACGTAGCAATCGTTGACGGCGTACCACTGGGTGTTGATACTCCCGAAGACCTCCTCAAGGCTGAGCGGGCGCTAGCCTAAAACTTACCAGAAAGCTTATCCGTCATGCGTATCGTTTTTCAGGGCGAGCCGGGCGCCAACTCGCATATAGCCTGTAAGAAAACCCATCCCGACGCTGAGGCCGTCGCATGCGCTACCTTTGAAGACTGTTTTCAGATGGTGGCCCAGGGCGATGCCGAGATGGGCATGATCCCGATCGAGAACTCGGTTGCAGGCCGCGTCGCCGACATCCATCATCTGCTGCCACACTCGCAGCTCCACATCACTGGCGAATATTTCTTGCCCATCCATCACCAGCTACTAGGTGTCGGCGGTGCGTCGCTCGACCAGATTGAGAGCGCGCAAAGTCATGTCATGGCTCTTGGGCAATGCCGGACATTCCTTCGGGAAAACGCTCTGAAAGCTATCGTTGGGGCCGACACAGCGGGTGCGGCTCGCCAAATCGCAGAATTGGGCGACCCGAGCAAAGCGGCCATCGCCTCTGATTTGGCCGCCGACATTTACGGATTGGATATTCTGGCCGCCGATATTGAGGACGAGAAGCACAATACCACGCGGTTTATTTTTCTGGAGAAGGACGCGGCTGAACTGCCCACTGAGCAGGGTCCCTTCGTGACGGCCTTTCTCTTCCGGGTGCGAAACGTATCGGCGGCTTTGTTTAAGGCTTTATCTGGGTTTGCCACGAACTCGGTAAACATGACCAAGCTCGAAAGTTATCAGACGGGCGGGCAGTTCTTCGCTTCTCAGTTCTATGCAGAAATCGATGGTCACCCCGACGAACGCCATGTTGCATTGGCGATGGAGGAACTGCGTTTCTTCTCGGCGGAGTTGCGCATCATCGGAACGTTCCCAGCGCACCCATATCGCCAGTCTATTCTGGAGCCCGAAGAGAACCGGGCTCTACGCCCCTCGCCGGAGGTCTAGCTATGGCTGCAACGGAGCTCGGTAAGATCGTTCTGAGCGTGGGGGACTGGTCTCCGCAGGGATGGGTCACTCATCTCAAGAACCATGTGTCCGAAAACGATCTTCTGTTCTCAGATGGGTTAGAGGTTCCCAACCCTGAGGACTGCCGAGAGGTTCGATACGCGTTTGCCTGGCAGACGCCCGATGGGTTCTTTGCCAACTTCCCCAATCTACGAGCCGTGCTTTCGACTGGCGCAGGCGTTGACCATCTGGCGACCCGCACCGACCTACCGAAGGGCACTGCGATCATCCGTGTTATTGACCCTGACCTGACCGGTCGCGTGACGGCGTGGACGGTGATGAACGTCATTGCCCACCATCGGCAGGCCTTGGCCTACCTCGATCTCCAGCAGAAAGCGCGTTGGAAGCCCTTGCCACAGTCGTCGGCTCACGAGGTCCGGGTCGGTCTGATGGGCTATGGAGAATTGGGCCGGTCGGCGGGTGAGGTGCTCAAGCTGTTGGGCTATGACCTCGCAGCATGGTCACGCACCGCGAAACCGAACGCGGCCATCCCGGTGTATTGCGGTGAAGATCAGCTCGATCACTTTCTCGCTCGTACAGATATTTTGGTCTGCCTGCTTCCACTGACCGAACAGACACGCGGCATTCTCAATCGTTCCACGTTTGCCAAACTTGCAAAAGACGGCGTCACAGGGGGTCCATTTGTGATCAACGGTGGACGTGGTGGCCATCAAGTTGAGGCCGACCTGGTCGCGGCACTCGAAGAAGGACTGTTGAAGGGCGCGAGCATCGACGTTTTTCACGAAGAGCCGCTGCCATCAGACAACCCTCTCTGGCACGCACCCAACCTGATCATCACGCCACACACCGCAGGTATGAGCGCGCCAGAAGCTTTGGTTCAGGGCATGGTGCGGAACTTGATCGCCTTCGCCCGTGGCGAGCCCGTTGATGCGTTGGTTGACCGGGCAGTCGGTTATTGAAGCCGCTTGATCTTGGTCGCGACGCCGATGCGGCTTTCGACGTCTGACAGGGGCTCAGTGCTGGTTTGCATGGTGAACGCGTTGGCGTGCAGGAGAACCTCCCCTGGCAAGGCAATTCCGACATGTCCTGGCCAGAAAACCAAGTCGCCGGGCTCTATGCCTTCACGACGATCAATGGACTGGCCCAGTTCGGCTTCCTGCATATCACTGTCCCGTGGTGCGGCAATGCCGGCCTGTTGCAAAGAAAGCTGAACGAGGGCGGAGCAGTCAATGCCAAGGGCGGAACGCCCCCCCCAAACGTAGGGGAACCCAAGGAAGCGTAGTGCAGTCTCTACCCAGCCAGACGATGACTGCTGGAGCGCTGAGATATGGCCGGATGGCACAGTGCCGGCATCTGTGTCGACAAAACGTGCGGATGATCCTTTTACCGGTCGATCTGGGCTCGCAACAGACAGTTGCGCACCCATCAGAAGCGGACCTCGCCCGATAACCTTTATGCTATCCGCCGTTGCCCAAGTGAGCGGGACACTCACCATGTGCGTCGGCGGCGTTTCAGCTATCGGCTCAATGGATTGCCTTCGGACCCACCCGACATAGCCGTCGGTTTTCAGCTGACCCCAAGCCCATCCGTCTGTCTCGTCATAAACGATGAAGACTTCGCCGAAGAGCGCCTGTGATGTGCGCGAGCTGGCACCGGGTTTCGCCACAATGTCCGTGACCGTTGCCGCTACCCGCATCGATATCCCGTCGGAAAAACGCTCTGCTTCGACCTGACCGCGCAGATAGGATGCCGCGACTTTATCGCAGTATGGATGGCGACGCGGGTCGGGTTTCTGCATCGCGGACGGCTAGCGTAACGCGTCGGCGTTGTCGATAATCGTGTCCGCGAGCCTCTCAACGTACAGCGCACCATCAACTGTTCGCTGGATGATCACGTTGCGACGGTCCGCTGGATCGCGTTTGCGGCTTACCAAACCCATGGCGCCCATTGTATCGAGCGCCCGCGTGATGACCGGCTTCGTCACACCAAGTTTGGACGCCAACCCTCGGACCGTATGGGGTGGTGTTTCGAGGTAAATGGTAAGCAGAATTAACATCTGCCGTTCGGTCAGGTCGCCAACTCCGCCACGAACGCGGGACAAGGCGACATCGTGCCAGAGCTTCAAGGCGCGTGCCGGCGACAGGCCGGAACTGAGTGGCATAAATCCTGTGGCCTGCATGATACGCACTCCGAACCATTCAAGGTCGATGGCGTAGCCACGACCGAATGAAACGCAATCGTTTCGGGTGCAAAATGAATAGTGGCTATCGCGCGCTTAATCAACCAGCAGGCGGGTAGCGCTGCGAGAGAAGGTTAAAGAGGGCTCGGATCGCCTGAGCTTCGCCTCCCTCAGGCCGCCCAGGTCTCGTCGACGGCGTCCAACCATAGATGTCAAAATGGACCCACGACTTTGCCTTTTCAACGAAACGCTTGAGGAACAAGGCTGCAGTGATTGCACCGGCGAACGGCATGTTTCCCGTGTTCGAGATGTCACCAACCTTGCCGTTAATTGCGCTTTCGTAACCGGGCCAAAGGGGAAGCCGCCAGACTGGATCATCGACGTCGTAAGCCGCTCTGGACAACTCCGAAGCAAGATCCTCATCATCGGTGAAAAATGGTGGCAATTGCGGGCCGAGCGCGACGCGTGCCGCACCGGTGAGCGTCGCCATATCGATGAGAAGCTCTGGGCTTTCCTCATCAGCGAGGGAAAGTGCATCGGCAAGTATAAGCCGGCCCTCAGCGTCGGTGTTCCCGATTTCAACCGTGAGCCCCTTGCGACTGGTGAGCACGTCACTGGGCCTGAAAGCTGGTGAAGAAATCGAATTCTCGACCGCCGGAACCAATACCCGGAGCGCGATCGGTAGGTCAGCCTGCATGATCATCATGGCTAGGCCGAGCACCGCCGCAGCACCGCCCATGTCCTTCTTCATAAGATTCATGGCGTTTCCGGGCTTTAGGTTAAGTCCGCCGGTATCGAAACTGACCCCTTTGCCAACCAAGACAATCCGGGCTGCATCGTCCTTTGCAGCGGTTCCTCGCCATTTCATCTCGATCAGCCGGGGCGCGTCGCGGGCTGCCGCGCCGACCGTGTAAACAAGAGGAAATGGGTTCGCTGGATCGAGAAGGCCCTCTCCTTCGATCACGCTAAACGAGGCGCCGAACTGCGAGGCGAGCGCGTCGGCGCTCCGTGCCATCGCTTCCGGGCCGAGCAAGTTTGCAGGTGTGTTGATCAGATCGCGTGCGAACGTCACGGCTCGCGCCGAGCTTATGGCTGCGGCTCGAGCTGCTTCATCTGTCAACAGCACAACGCCAGCATTCGGCGTCTTTGCCGGCAAGCTGAAGCGATACCCGCCAAGAAGAAATGCGGTCAGGGCGGTTTCGGCGTCTGCGAGCCGAGTTCGAAGATGGTACTGCCCCTCCGGTAACAGCGCAGGCAGGGCACCCAAACCAAATCCTGGAGTGGCCTGGCCAGTGGCGGGGTCGACGGGGCAGCCTATGAAAGCCGCAGCGATCCTGCCGTCGGGACCGGGCCAAAACAGCGCCTGCCCGGTTTTTGCCGAGAACCCTTGAGCTGCCGCCCAAGCCTGAATGGCGTCTTCCTGTCCAGGGAAGGCCACGCTCAACTGGTCGACGCTTTCGACCAGAAAGAGATCAATGGGAACTTCGCCGCCACCGGCCCCGTCCGCCTCGGCTAGCCGCAGCCGCTTCTCCAGCGTTTCAAGCGGGGGGACCTCGACGAAAAATGCTTCTGACACGGGGCTTCCTTACACAGTCATTTGCACGACGAGTTCGGCAAATGCACATGCATGCCAGACATAACGTCGAGGGGGCGGCTTAAGACTTCATTAGGGTTAACGGAATATTGCTGCTGACATCAGACTGGCAAGGGGTGGTGGCTGATGACGACGGCTTTTGTGGCGGCGGAGATTGGTTGAGCACAGCCCTTGGACGAAAGGATCTGCCCGTCATGGCTGCCCGCTTTTATCTGCCACGCCTTTCTTGCTTCTCACAACGCTTTGAGCGCGTCCTGCCGATTGCCACAGTGGCGTCGGCCTTGGTCCTCAGCGCTTGTGGCACAACATCTCTGACCTCCACACATAGCGGGCCAGCTGCTGTCCAGGGCAACGCAGAGTTGATGTCCGATCAACAGCTTCGGCGCGCTGCAGCTGAATGGGAGCGTCGATACGAGCGGAACCCTGACAGCAAGTCTGCCGCTATGAATTTTGCTTCGGTGCTCCGTGCTTCTGGCCGGTACGAACAAGCTGTTGCCGTGCTTCGCCGCACCGTCATCGCCAATCAAGATGACCGTGAGGTGCTCGCTGCATATGCGAAGGCTTTAACGGCCGCCGGCCGATTTGATGAAGCGCTTCAAGTGATTTCGCGTGCTCACACTGAGGCGAGGCCGGACTGGAAACTCCTTTCCGCGCAAGGCACCATTCTCGATCAGTTAGGCCGTCATACCGAGGCGCGTGCCGCGTACGCGCGTGCGCTGCAAATCGTTCCCGACGAACCGACCATCCTAAGCAATCTGGGGATGTCCTACGTTCTTGACGGCAACCTGCCCGAAGCGGAGCGTACGCTTCGTCAGGCGGTCCAAGGAGGCCCGCGGGTCGACCCGCGGGTGAGAGGAAATCTAGCCCTTGTCGTTGGTCTGCAAGGACGCTTCGATGAAGCGATGCAAATTGCTCAGCAAGATATCAGCCCTCAAGCTGCGCAAGCCAACATCGCCTACCTGCGGCAAATGCTGTCTGAGAGCGATCGCTGGGGGCAGATAGCCGAACAGGACGGCTAGTGGCTACGCTCAACGCTTGGCGTTGAAAGCTTCAACTGGCAAAACACGACTCTCAGCGGGAAACTGTGTTGCTGAAAGTTGCAGACAAGCGAACAAACCAACTTGATCGGCTTTGTGGCACTTAGGACGCTTTCGCAACTGCACGTTTGATAAACACACGGCCCTTGTTCCGCTGCGCGGACCAGGCCCAACGACCCAGCGCTCAGTAAGTTAAAACCAGAGATGCGCCCCAATTATCTTGGCGTGCGAGGGGCATAAGCGACGGCTCGATCAAGGGCACTCGCCCATCATGTTGCGGGGCCTGATTTCTGAACGCCTAACCGGTCGATCAATCGATGGCCATGACCTGAATAATGGCCGGCCCAATGATGACAATAAACAGACAGGGAAGGAAGAATGTGATCATGGGAACCGTGAGCTTTGGCGGCAAACCTGCTGCTTTCTTCTCCGCTTCCGCCATGCGCATATCGCGGCTCTCTTGAGCGAGAACGCGCAAGGCCTGACCCACAGGCGTACCGTAGGTATCCGCCTGAATAAGCGAGGTCATCACCGCCTTAACCTGATCGAGCCCGGTTCGCTTGCCAAGGTTTTCGTACGCCAGACGACGGTTGTTCAGGTAGGCTAGTTCAGCATTGACGAGGCCCAGCTCCTCGGCAAGAGGAATGGACTGAACGGCGACCTCATCGCCAACTTTCTTGAAAGCTTGCTCGAGCGACATACCCGACTCGACACAGATCAATAGGAGGTCCAGCGCATCCGGCCACGCGCGCTTGATTGAGAGCTGCCGCTTCTGAATTCTGTTCTTAAGTAAAACGTCCGGCAGCCAGAAGCCGACAGCGCCGATACCCACCGCGATGCCAAAGCGGACCATTGCGGGCTGATCGAACTTATCGACGCCAAACAGGTAAAAGATGGCAATCAGGAACAGGACTGCTGGCAACACCAAGCGTGAGAAAATGTAGCGAATAACGGCCGCTTCGCCACGTTCACCGGCCTGCGCGAGCTTATCGCGTGTTCCCTCCGCGAGCAGGCGCTGCTTCAAGCCAAACTGATCGACAACATTCTTCATGTACTCCTTTGGCTGCGAGCGCAGGCTAGGAGGACTACCGTGTTTTGCTGACTTGGCGAGCTGGGCACGTTCCCGCGCCCGTATCTCTGACCGTTCGACCGCCATGCGTTTTTTCCGCGCCGCCAAATCGTTTCTGGCGAGCAAGGGAACGGCGACCGTCAAAACCGTCGCTGCGACGGCGACCGCGCTGAAAAAAGCGAATAGGAACTGCGGGTTTGTAAGGACAAACACGAGGTTGCTCATGGCGTCGCGATCCTTCTGATCAGAAGTCGAAATTGATCATCTTGCGCATCACCATCACGCCCGTGAGCATGAGGATCGCGCAAGCGCCAAGAAGGACATTGCCCAACTGCTCCGTGAACAGCAGCGCGATATAATCCGGCGTCGACAAGTAAACCAGGATGATAACGGCAAGCGGTAGGCAGGCGATGATTGCCGCCGATGACTTAGCTTCCATCGACATGGCGTCGATTTTGGCTTTCATCTTCTTACGGTCACGAACCACCTTTGAAAGGTTAGCGAGTGGTTCAGAAAGGTTACCACCCGACTGCCCCTGAATGGTTAGCATAATGGCAAGGAAATTCACTTCAGGAAGGGGTACGCGCTCATACATCTTCCCGACAGCCTCGTGGATCTGCATTCCAAGCTGTTGATGTTCAACGACTTTCTTGAACTCATCTTTCACGGGATAGGACGCCTCGCGCGAGATGATCATCATACAATCATTGAGCGGAAGACCAGCTTTCATGCCGCGCACCACAACGTCGAGCGCGTTGGGATACTCAAGAAGGAACTTCTTGAGCCTGCTCTTGGTCTTGAAGGCGACATACCATTGCGGGAAGCCTAAAAATCCAACAACGCCAGCTGCGAACGAAGCGAAAAGTGGGGCACCGGCCATCAGCACGACCAAGGTGAACATCAGTCCGCTGAAAGCCGAAAAAATCCAAAACTGGCGGACGTTCCAGTTAAGACCGGCACGTTCCAAGCGAACGTTCAGAGGCGCTTTGCTCGTATTGGCCCCCTTGGTTCTTTCTTCGATGTTGTCCTGCTGTTGTTTGACCTTCGTCGCGATGGATTTCCGCCGGGTTTCGGCATCCTCCTTGGCGAGCTTCTGGGCTTGAAGCGCACGACGGTCGAGAACCGCGACCTTATTGATGCGGTCTTTCTTCTCTTCCCTATCCATCAAAGGGGCAAGGACAACGTAAACGATGCCGGCGATTGACAGCGCCGAAAGGATGCCGATTGCAATCGAGACAGTCTGCGGATCGAACATGGGAGGTTCCTACCGAGCGTTAGGCCGACGCTCGACCATCTTCAACCGCCGAAGCGTCCAAAGCAGCCGCAAGGCGGTTTTCTTCATTGAAATAGCGAGCGCGGTCCCAGAATGCGGGGCGCCCGACGCCGGTTGATTTGTGCCGGCCGATGATCTTGCCATTGGCGTCTTCGCCAAGGATTTCATACACGAACAGGTCCTGAGTGATGATCACATCACCTTCCATACCGAGCACCTCGGTGATGTGGGTGATCCGTCTCGAACCATCACGCAGCCGCGCAGCCTGAACGATCACGTCGATGGAACCGGAGATCATGTCCCTGATCGTCCGCGACGGTAGCGAAAATCCGCCCATGGTGATCATCGATTCCATACGTTGAAGAGCTTCGCGCGGTGAGTTCGCGTGTAAGGTGCCCATGGAGCCATCATGGCCAGTGTTCATCGCCTGCAAAAGGTCAAAGGCCTCCGGGCCACGAACCTCACCGACGATAATGCGCTCTGGACGCATACGTAGGCAGTTCTTGACGAGGTCACGCATGGTAACCTGGCCCTCGCCCTCAAGGTTGGGCGGGCGAGTCTCAAGCCTGACGACATGCGGCTGCTGCAATTGCAGCTCCGCTGCATCCTCACAGGTGATGACGCGTTCATCGTGCTCGATGAAGCCAGTCAGACAGTTCAAGAGTGTCGTCTTACCAGAGCCTGTACCACCGGAAATCAGAACGTTGCACCGAACCTTTCCGATAATATCAAGGACGGTCGCACCTTCTGCGGTGATTGACCCAAAGCGGACCAGCTGACCGAGGGTCAGCTTGTCCTTCTTGAACTTACGAATGGTGAGTGCAGGGCCATCGATGGAAAGTGGAGGCGCAATCACATTGACGCGCGAGCCATCCAAAAGACGCGCGTCACAGATCGGTGATGACTCATCGACACGACGACCCACCTGACTAACGATCCGCTGGCAAATATTCATAAGCTGCTGGTTGTCGCGAAATTTGACGTTGGTCTTTTGGACTTTGCCGCCAACTTCAATGAAGGTCGTCGTCGCACCATTGACCATGATGTCGGCGATGTCGTCGCGTGCAAGCAGGGGCTCGAGCGGGCCGTAGCCGAGGACGTCGTTGCAAATATCCTCAAGTACCATCTCCTGCTCGGCGATGGACATGGCGAGGTTTTTAAGCGCGATGATTTCCGTTACAACGTCTCGGATTTCTTCTCGGGCCGTGTCGGTGTCCATCCGGGACAACTGAGCAAGATCGATTGTATCGATCAGCGCTGAGAAAACGTCAGTTTTGATTTCATAGTAATCCGCACGTCGCGCGCGAGGGTCTGGGGTGTTGTCCTCGACCACAGGTGCAGGCTCAGGCTGCGGTGCCGCCGGCGTATAGGTCCCACTCGCCGGTTCGTCCGCAGGCGCAGCATGCGCAGCCGCAGGTGTCGGACTTCCCGCGTCCTGGGGGCGTGGAGCGTTGGGATCAGATGTGCCGCGACGACCAAACATGGCTTAAGATGCCTTCTTGCGTTGCAAAAGTTTCTTAACAAACGGGGGCAAATGGCTTTTTTTCTGCGCGCGCGCGTCGGCACGTCCGCTGATGGTCAACGCAATATGATCAAACGCTTCGACCGCATCGTGACGGGCGGCGACTTCGGCTATCATGTGGCCAGAATTGGCAGCGTTTCCGAAGGTTTCCGCATCAAACGGAATGACAGCTAAGGGATCCATGCCGAGCGCATCGGCGAAGTCTTTTGCTTCAATCTCGGGTCTTTTCGGCATGCCAGCCATATTAAGGATGAGGCGAGGGGGGCCGTCGTTGGGTCGAGCTTGTTTGACCGCGTCAATAAGGTTCTTCGCATTGCGAAGGCTTGCAAGGTCCGGTGCAGCCACCACCATCAGCTCATCGGCATCGACGAGCGTTTTGCGCACCCAGCCGGACCAGTGGTGAGGAAGGTCGATCACCGTCGCGGGCACGGACGCCCGGAAAAGATCGATGACCTGATCGAATTGATGTTCTGGAAAGTCTGTCACCTTGTCGAGCGTGGACGGCGATGCCAACAAGCTCAGACGGTCTGAGCACTTTGCCAGAAGACGATCGAGAAATGTCTCATCAAGACGGTCCGGGGCCGATACGATGTCGCCAATGCCTGTTGGCGGATCCTGGTTGAAATCAAGGTTTGCTGTACCGAAAGGTAGGTCAAAGTCCGCCAGCACCGTCGAAGTCTCGAGTTCGTTGGCAAACGACCAAGCGACATTGTGGGCGATCGTTGAAGAACCGACGCCGCCCCGCGCGCCGATGAAGGCGTAGGTACGGCCAAGACGCTTGTCTCGCGAGGAGTCGTAAAGCTCCGATATCAGCCGCACGATATCCATTGGCGCCAGCGGTGCGACCACATAATCGCGCACCCCTTCGCGGATGAGTTCGCGATAAAGAATAACGTCGTTCACATGCCCGACAACGACGACCTCTGTGCCCGGGTCGCAGACTTCGGCGAGTTGACCAAGTTGCTCAAGCAGACTTTCAGCCGGTGCTCTGTTTTCGAGGATCAAGAGATTGGGCGTTGGTGATGCGGCGTAAAACTCCAACGCCGCTGCGATTCCCCCGGGATGCGCACGCACATGTGCTTTTGACATGCGACGATCCCGCGATGCTTCTTGAACCGCGTCCAATAGGTCGGGCGTCTCGCAGAACGCTTGAAGCGAAATACGTGGCACCGGCGCTATTGATGAAGCAGGCGCTCCTGCATCGCTTTGCGTATCGGGCGTTTGCCCCTGATCGTCATGCATGTGACGCTCCTGAAACTAGTTGGCCACGTCGGCGACAGCTGCCTCGGACTCGCTATCTTGCTGTGTGGCCGTGGGTTCGCCACGCCTGTAGGCAGCCAAAACCTCAGCACGCCGTCCAGCGTCTGGGCGGCCCATTCCGCGGGGTCGAACCAGGTCTCGCGGATCCGCGAGCATCGCGCCCAAATTCGATTGGCTGGCACAGCCGTAATCGTAATAGTCGCTGTGTTCGAAAGGCGGGTTGAAGCTGTCACTCCACTGTCCGCATTGATTTGTGACCGCAGCAAGCCTGTCGTAAATCACCATGATGGGTGCATGCGCGTTCGGGTCACCGACGCTGTAGTACTCGACACGAACATGACCAGGATGGCCTCCAGCGCTTGCAACGACATCGTGGATGTCAGGCAGCGCGGCTCGGGCTGCGTGAGCGTTCTGCGAACCGGTTGGAACGCGAAGCTTCAATGATCCTTCACCTTGCGACTGATAGCTGCGAACGAAACCCGTCAGCGCGGTCCGATCGCCTTGTGTAAGGCGCTGAGCATTTGCGCCAACGAGAAGCGGCATCATCCGCTCTTGCTGTTGCAACGTCAGCGGATGACGTTGATCATAGTTCAGGAACCGTGGGTCATAGCTGCCAACGGATGATGTGTGTGCGTTGCACGCTACCAGCGTCAGCAGGGCAGTCCCTGCAAGAGTTGCGCGTAGCATAGCTCGGCACTTGCTCGCTTCGGCGCCGTTAGCTGCCGGGATGATTGCTGTCTTGGTCATCTGACTCGATACCTCGCGCGCTGCGCTTGAGCGTGATTAATGGATGATGAAACCGGCATGGCCCTGATAGCGGCCCTGCGGAGAGTGCCCGGTCACGCCGTACTGCTCGATCAGGCGGTTGAAGAAGAGCGTCGAAAGATCGTTTGTCGGGCGCAGATTCTCATCCGGACGAACGAGTTCTTGCCGAGACACAGCTTGGGCCAGATAGGGCGTAATGAAGATTGCCAGTTCTGTTTGCGAGCGCTGGAAATCGGATGAACGAAACAGCTGTCCCAAGACCGGGAGGCTCATCAGGCCTGGAATGCCGTCAACGTTGTGCCGTAGACGCTGATCAAGCAGGCCAGCCATGACGATGGATCCGCCCGAAGGCAGTTCAACCATTGTGGAGGCACGACGGACCCGCAAACCAGGGATCGTCAACGCATTGTTATTGACCCCTTGCAGGGTGAAAGCTCCATCGGAGGTGAGTTCCGAAACCTCGGTCTCGATTTGCAGCGAAATCTGGTCGCCCGCGAGCACGACGGGCGTGAAGCCTAGCCCGACACCGTAGGGCTTGAACTCGATCGTGACGTTACCCTCGCTATCGAGGCCCGATGCGACAGGGAACTCCCCGCCGGCAAGGAACGATGCGGACTCGCCGGAAACAGCGGTCAGGTTGGGTTCTGCGAGTGTCCGGATGACACCATCCTGCTCAAGCGCTTGGATTTGCGCAGAAATACCATTCGAAACGATGTCCAGCCTAGAACTTGCGATCGCTTGTCCGGAGATGGAGAACGGGTTGACCGTTGCACCGGAAAGCAAGACGTCGCCGATTGTGGTGGTGATAGGCTGACCGTTGACAAAGTCCCCAAGGTTTACGCCCAGCTGACGCAGCGTGTTGCGCTGGACCTCGGCAATCGTGACGCGAAGATGCACCTGTTCGCCGCCTGCGATCTGCAGCGCATTCACCACCCGTTCCGCGTCACCAACAAAGCGGGTCGCCACATCGACGGCTGTCTGAGCTTGGGCGGCACTTTCGACGACGCCGCGCAAGACGACTCCATCGTTGACCGGTTCAACAGAGATGTTGGCGCCGGGCATCAGATCGGCAATCGTTGCCTGAATTCCGGTGACGTCGCGTTGAATGGTGATGTTGAGGACTGCGATCTGACGATCGGCGCCATCAAACAGGAAAATGTTCGTATCGCCGGCCGCGACACCCACGATGAAGACACGCCGTGCTGTGCGGACCACCGCATCGGCCACTTCGGGGTTGGAGACTAGCACGTCGCGGACGTCTGCCGGTAACTCAACAACCATCGATTTGTTGATACCGAGCGAAAGCGTGCGGGTTTGCCCGAAGCTTGAGATGGTCAATGAATCCATCCCCGTCGCGCGCGCCGTGTCGATTGGCAGGCTCGCAAAAACTACAGTGATGGCAAGGGCGCACAGGGCAATCCAGCGCATGATCGTATCCTCAAAAAGCTGGCGTGAAGAAGAACCGGAAACAGATTTCATGGCCTCAGCCCCCTTCGACGCCGAAGCGGATCGTGCGAACGGCACCAGAATCGCTGCCTCCACCCCGCAAGCGACGTTCAAGATCTTCATCGACGCCATCAGCTTCGGCATCGATATCGGCAATTGACCGGAGGACGAGGGAGAGCGAGCCCATCTCGTTTGCAAGCGCAACCAATTCAGCCTCGCCGGGCGAAAGCTCCAGGGTTGCAATCTCTCCGGTTACAAACTTCTCCCCATCGCGCTCCTCGAACGTCTGGTCGATCGCTAGGACGCGGATATTCTGGAGAATGGTTTCGGAGCTGAACGCGTCGCCGCCGTCACGGCTTCCCCCGCGCTCGACCCTCGTCAGAATGACGTCAATGCGGTCGTTCGGCAGAATGAAGCCTGCCGCCCGCGCTTCGGTTTCCACGCGAATAGAGACGGCCCGACGGCCTGATGGAAGCAGCGCCGACATAAAGCCGCGCTCTGCAGTCGCGATGACGGGTGATCGGATGGGTTCGCCTGCATAGATCGGCGAGGTGACGATACCTTGATCGAAATCTGTCATGGCGTCGGGGCTCGCCGACTCCGAAATAAATGTGTCCGTGATGTTCTGTTGGGGCCACTCGCGCCACTCCATCGAGGCGGAAGACAGCCGCTCTCCGATGGAAAGGTCGTACCGCGCAACGAGGACCCGATTAAGCTCGGCCGACGTGTCGACCTCGGCAACCGGTTCTGAAGGCGGCGTCGAAATATTGCTTAACATCAAAAAGGCGAGCCCGCCGGCGGCGACGGCAACACCTAGCACTGCGATCCGGGCAACTTTCATACTCTCGTCCCTTCCGACAATCCGGCGAGGGCACTCCGTTACGGAACTCTTACTTAAAGAGCCGGGTGGCCTACGCTTGCTTCGGCCAGACTTTGCGCTGGAAAGGTATAGGTAAGGTTAATCGAAAGTGATCAAATTGCAGGCCGTTAGGCGGCCAAGTTGATTCAGCACGGTAAGACCGAGTGATATCGAGCCCACGGCTTGGTAGTGTGGGCCGATCAACGGACAAACCTCCCAAGTGGTATGGGAGGTTAGAAGCCGATCGCCATTTCAAACCAAAACGTTTGCGGCCACAGGTACATAGCGGCGCCGCCTAAAGCGATGCCGTATGGGATACCCATTTCCTTGTTCAGCAACGGCACCAGCCATGCCGCGCGGGGCGAAAACATCAACGATGACGCTTGCGTCCGGCCAAGAACAATGGCTGCCGTAATTAGTCCGCCTAACAGCGATGCATACAAAAGGTAATCGAGACCCGCCGCCGGGCCAAACCAAAGCATCACAGCGGTTACGAGCTTTGCATCTCCGCCGCCGAAGGTCCCGGTCATGAATAAGATGAATGTAAGCACAAGGACAGCAAGCGCGGCACCGGTATGCCAAGCTATCATCTCAAGGGACAGCCCAGCGAGAGGTGCGGCAATAAAGAAGAGTGCGACTAGGACGAGATTGAGCTTGTTGGGTATTGTGTACGTGAACACGTCGGTCGTGGCCGCTAACAGCACCAGACCTGGGAATAAGCCCAAAACGATAAGCTCAAGCACCGTACCAAATCCTTCGTCTTGGTGTAAGCAAACAAAAGCTGGGGGCAGTCGCCACCCAGCGATGGCGCACACTAACCGCTTGCCGTGAAGCAAGGTTTAATTCGATCAGCCGTTGGCTACAGATTAGGCGGGCGAACCAAGACCGCTTCTCCGCTCTGAAAGGTCACGAATAGACGGCTTTCAGAAACATCATGCCGCGACCAGCGGCGGGAATACCGACCCACCGCCAGACAAAAAAGGCGACGAAGCCGCAGCTTCGTCGCCTTTCGATAACACCAGATGGTGACCTCTTAGAGAAGGCCAGCCGCGATCCGGTTCCAAGTCGTGTTGAGGCGCGTGCCCGACAGGCGAACAGCGGCAATAATAACGACGGCGATGCCGGCTGCGATCAGACCGTATTCGATTGCGGTTGCGCCAGATTCGTCCTTGGCGAACTTTGCGAGAGATTTCATGTCCAGACTCCATACACACTGTGTTTGTTCAATTCCGGGCATTTGGCGTCCGGAATGCTCAACAACCTAGCGAACGCACGTTAAGGCAAGGTGAGGGGCGGTGGTTAAATTGCATTTATTTGCATTTACCAATGTGCCGTCCAAAACAGCAGGCGAGTGACCGCGCAGGAAAGAACGGCGTAAATAATTAAAAACATTCGATAAATTTCAGAAAAAGCCGCCTTCAACCAGGCCTTAACTCGCCGTTCACCAAAAATGTCCATTCTGGTTGGCACCTAATATCGATGGAGGGACCTCCCGTGCCGATCGGCCCAAAAAACGTTTCGCTGCGCAAAAAGCTTGCCGGCCTATCCCTGCTTGGACTCGGCGTTGCTGCGTCTGTGCCAGCAATAGCAACAGCGCTCAATGGGCACGATGATGCGTCGATCATTACTGCCTCTGCCGATAAGGTCGACACAGGCGAAGTAATCAACGCTGAGCTTCCGCCAGCTCTCACCGCGGAGGAGATTGCGGCCGAGGAAGAGATTAAGCCTGTTCGCACAATACTGCCTGAGGCAGAACCAGTTATGATTGCGCCCGCTCGCGAGGTAACTGCAGACATGCAGGTCGAAGCTGCAGCTGAGCAGGTCACACCACCGCAGTCAGCGGCCCGGATGGCTGTGTCTGGTTCGACGGCGCAACCTGATACTATGACGGGTGATACCGCAGACACTATGGCCGCAAGTGCTCAACCGTTGGCCGGTAGCTCGGCGCCAGCGATTTCAGGTGGTATGGTCACCCTTGCGCTTGATCATGCCCGCGTGATGCGGGTCATGGCCGACATCGGAACCATTATCATTGGCAACCCGGCCATCGCAGATGTGTCGATGCCCGATCCGAGCACCATGATCCTGACTGGCAAGAGCTTCGGTGAGACCAATCTTGTTATGCTCGATCCGGAAGGCCAAATCATCGCTGAGCAAACGATCCAAGTGACCACCCGTGGGCAGAACACAGTCTCTGTCTTTCGTGGCACCCAGCGGACGACCTTTGCTTGCTCACCGACATGCGAAGTTCGTCCAACTCCTGGCGACGACACCGAACAGCTTGATGCGGCACTCGCCGCTTTTGAAGCACGCAATGCCGCCGCGCTCAGCGCCGCAAACGGTGAATAAACTGCGAAATACGTTTTTCGGCGTTGACGCTTCGCTTACCTGCGGTGGCCAAAAACCGGCATGATGAAGCCGGTTTAAGCCGCTGCGCAGGCAAGTGAAAAGCTTACGTTTACTCTGATTGCAAGCCATCGCTTTACTTTTCCGTGTGACACTTGGCCCGAGCGTCGGGTCATCGTGGGTCGCAAACTTCGTTAGAAGCGCATCGATGAAGTGAAACCACCGCCGCTCACATAGCGCTGAGAGGTTGTAGTCGATGATACAGGCAACGGGAGACAGAGTTCGCGCACTCAGCGGTGCGGCGAAGCGTTTCTGGCGCCAACCTTCCGGCGCAACTGCCGTCGAATTCGGGATTATTGCTGTACCTTTCTTCTTTTTGAAGATGGCGATCATCGAAACTGCGATGGTCTTCTGGGCCGGCCAGCTGCTTGAATCGGGTGTGTACGAGGCGGGTCGACAGATCCGCACCGGCCAGGTGCAGGAGCGGGGCGTAGGAGCGGAAGACTTTCGCCAACTTGTCTGCGCGTCGGCAGGAAGTCTCTTCGATTGTAACGATCGATTGCGTGTCGATGTTCAGCGCGCCGTATCGTTCGACGATGCAGATCTTGCTCGGCCTGCTGTCGATGGCGCGGGCAACTTCAACGGCGGTTTTGATTACACGCCCGGAGCCGGCGGCGAGACGATAATTGTCCGGGCGTTCTATCGTTGGCCGCTGCTTTTCAATTTTTTCGGCCTTGATGCCTCCGATATCGGAGGGCGCCAGCGTTTGCTGATTGCGACAACCGCCTTCAGGAATGAGCCGTTTGAGTAGGTGGCTAGGCTGCGTCTCCGCGCCTAGGCCTTCCACGATCGCAAAGCCAGAGTAGTCACATGCGTAAACTGTTTCACCGCACCAGCAAAAGAACTGATCGGACGTCCGAGGCACAGGGCGTTATGCGCTCGCTGGCGCGCGCGCGTAGCTTTCTTGTTGATCGTAAAGGGATTGCCGCAACCGAGTTTGCGCTGATTGCACCGTTTATGATCGCCTTGTGGCTTGGCTCGATTGAGCTAAGCCAAGCTGTCTCGATCGACCGAAAAGTATCGCATGCGTCGTCTGCACTTGCTGATCTCGTGACACAACAGTCCAACCTAACCGCTGCCGAGGTCGACGACATCATGGATGCGACGGTCGCGATCCTTCAGCCTTATGATGTGACCAATCTGTCCATCGAAATGGTTGGCTTGAGAATAAACGCATCGCGCGATGTCACCGTGGAGTGGTCCTGTGCGCGAAATCGCGGCCGTCCAGGCGTTGGAGGCAGTTATACGGTTCCCGGAACACTGTTGCAGCCCGATACCTTTCTTGTGGCGGCGCAACTGTTTTACAATCACACGCCCACAACGACGTCCGTCATCACTGGCTCGATTACGCTGAGTGATGCGTTTTACTTGAGACCGCGCCGCTCGTCGACAATTACGGCTCCTGGCTGCGTCTAGAGCGGGTTTTGATCCAGGAGCAGATTGCAGGATCACTGTGACCTAAGCCATTGGTGTGGCTAAACATTTTTTGTTAACCATATTGTTGTCAACTCACCTAGACACAGTCTGTGAGTTGGTCAGTGGCATCTGACGGTATCCGCACCAAAGTTCTCGCAAAGAACCGGGGCTTGAAGAAGCTGTCGGCGACCATGGCTGCTTGTATGGTCGCAGCCGTGGTTGTGACAGAAGCCCTGTTTTTGGGTCCGTCAATGCTGATTTGGGGGGATGCCAATCGGGCTGCCGCGATCGAGCAGGTCCGACAGGCTTGGTACCATTCTGTCGCTCCCGGAACGTTCCTAACAGCCGAGCAAAAGCGTCAGATCGGTCGCCGTATGGTCGGCGACGGCCTGATCGAAGGCGGCGTGGTTTACGACGCAGCCGGTGAACCGGTGTCGGTGTTTGGGGAACAGCCTGTCCTTGACCTCAACCACGCCCGCATATCGGGTGTCAAGCAGCAGCAAAGCTTGAACGCGGACGCCTTCGACATTCACCTCACACCTGAAGAGACCGGTGCTGGTCATCACCTCATTCTCAGGCTGCCGAACGCCCCTGTTGTTGAGGGGACGCGTGCCCAAGCGATCGAATTCGGCATCAGTGTCCTGATAGTATCGGGGGGCGCTGCAGTGCTATTCCTTTGGAGTGCACTTTGGCTTGTTATTCGTCCATTGCAGCGCGTCAACACTGCGCTTCGGAACGCAATCGGCGACCCGATGCACGCGGCCGACTATCAGTTGGAGTTCTCACGATCAGACGAGATCGGTTCCATAGGCGATGCCGTCGACCAGTTATTGAAGTCGATTGCGGCAGTCTATCAGGATGAATTGGCAATCCTTCGTGCCGCCAATGATGCTTTCCAGTTTGCGTTGATCCAGTACGGGCCGGACGGTCAACCGATGGCGGCAAATGCGGCTGCTCTGCGGTTATTTGCCAGTGATGATGTGGTGGAGCTCGCCAAATCGTACCCGAACTGCGCATCGGTCTTGGGAGCAAAAAAAGCCGAGCCGAGACCAATCCTCGAGGTGCTTGGTGAAGGCAAAGCGCCGGTCATGCTCGGTTTACACGTCTACGCTGGAATGGTCACCGCTTTGGGCTACCAGGTCGAGGTGAAGCGCGATGCGGATAGCGGCAGTATGCGCTTTGTTGCCCTGGTGATCATCGATGATTTGATGCGCGATGCACGCAAGGCATTGCTTGAAGCAAAACGTGCCGATGCGCGTTCTCAGGCGCACTCGGCTGAACTACAAGAGATGCGCAGGCTCTTGGAGTCCTGCTTGTGCCTGCTCGAAGCCAATTCTTCAGCACAAGATCCTGAACAACCGCAGTCCATACTGCCTGATCGGATCCTCAACGGCTGGTACAATGAGGCAGCACGGGACGGTTTGGTGTCTGGCAAGCTTGAGCATGGCCTTTTGCCAAGAATGAAGGCCAAGCCCACCGCTTTGCGCAACGCCCTGCGGCAAGCCCTGCTGCTCGTTTACGCCAACACCACAGCGGAACGCCCATTCCTGAAGGTCGATGCGCACGAGAGCGACCAGAACACTGTGACGATCTCCATCAAGGACATCTCAGCCATGCGAATTTCCGGCGGTGAAAGACGCGTCAAGAGCATTGATCCAACCCTTCCTCGCGCGGCGCTGACACAAGCCCTGATGCAAGCCGGTGGACAGTTTGTCGACTTAAACATCAGCGACGGCGAGACAATTCTTCGCATCAGTTTGCCCAGCACAGGCCAAGCGTTGAACCCAATCGAGGGTGGTGATGCTCTGCTGAAGGCCGGCTGATACACAGGGCGTTAGTCTTCCAGTGATCGCGGGATGACGGCCCAAAACCGTAAGGCGTCGGTGTACGGGCGATAATCGGATAACGTGGTAGTGACGAAGGCTTTGCCCGAGCCATTGTCGATCGCGTCGAAAGCCGCGCCGTTTTGATTTGCCAGCAGTATCAGAGACGATTGCAGAGCCTGCTGGACGTCCGCCGAAAGCTGCGTGTGCGCAAAATGCGTCTCTCCAATCGCAGGCGGTGAGCGCCACACGATGCGCAGCTCATTGCGTTGATCGGCCGTCAAATCATGTGCGGGGACCCCAGCAGACATCTGGGGTCCAGCCGCCTGTGGCGTCCAGAACAGGGCCGCGTCGGCGCGTCCGTCCGTCAACGCTTCAGCGGCATCCGTAAGCGAGGACGCAAATTGGTAGTTCGCATCTGCCCGTACCCCTAAGCCAGCGCGAGACAGTTCGGATAACCCGATGTGATGGGCAACCACACTGTTCTCACCTACGATAACCAGGCGGTCGGCAGTCAGTGTCTCAAGGGTGCCAGGCGATGTGATGGACGATGAAGCCGGCACAGCAAGAGCAGCAAACAGACCAGCTAGCCCCAAATGCGTGGGTTGCGCTGCCAACGGCTCCACGCAACCACACAGTGAGGCCGTTGCCGCGACAAGACTGCCCGGCGCGATCGCGTAACTCAACTGCCCACGGCTAGCCGCAAGCATCAATCCGCGCGCCTCACGATAGGGAACGAACTCAACGGGACGGCTAAGCACGCTTTCTAAATGCCGCCTGTAAGGGTCCAATCGTGCACGTTGACGATCCGGCGTGACACTGGCCAACACCCCTACGCGAAAAACCTCGCCCTCAAGGGTAGGGCCTTGCGGCTCTTGGACTGTGGGCAGGGTCAGCGTTAGGCCAGCCGGCGGCGCGCGCCTGTCGATTGTACCGGTGGTTTCGGCACTTGCCTTAAACACTGTCGCGCCGGAGAGCCCGAGTGCAAGTGCGGCGAGACCATAAGACAATCTTAGTCTTGGCCTGGCGGAACGAGTCTTGGACGAACTACGCATGGTCCGACCTTGCGACTTGGTTGTGAAGAAAACGTGTCAGGCTACCACATAAGCCGCCGGGCGGCCCTATCCTAGGCATCCAAAAAACCCTTGAGCACCCCGAGCGTGTTGCCTGCCAGAGCTTCCACTGCGTAGCCCCCTTCGAACACAAACAGGGTGGGCAGTTTCAGGCTCGCTAAGTCAGCGCCCATCCGCACAAAGTCGTCGCACTGCAAAGCGAAATGGGAAATCGGGTCGTCATAAAACGTATCGACACCGAGCGAAATAATCAGCGCGTCGGGCCCGAAGTGGCGGACCGTTGTCAGCGCGTGGCCCAGTGCAGATCGGTACGATACCCAATCTGTTCCAAAGGGCAGCGGTAGGTTGAGGGTCGAACCCTCCCCCTCTCCAATACCGAATTCGTCTGCATACCCCGAAAAATAGGGATATTCGTCACGCGGATCGGCATGGATCGACACAAACAGGACGTCACGCTGTGCTTCGAAAATGGCTTGGGTTCCGTTGCCATGGTGATAGTCGACGTCAAGGATTGCGACTTTCTGGGCACCTGCATCGCGCAGCGATTGAGCGGCGATGGCTGCATTGTTGAGAAAGCAGTACCCGCCATAACCGCTCGGCATGGCATGGTGCCCCGGCGGACGGCAGAGCGCGAAGACCGGTCCGTCGGAGCTCAGAAGCCTGTTTGCGCCGGTTTGTGCGCAAGCAGCGCTTGCTTGCACGGCGGCCCACGTTCCTGGCCCCATCGGCGTGCCAGCATCGAACGAGTAGAAGCCCATCAAGCCATCAATGTGACGCGGGCGCCGACCCTTTAGCCCCGATGCAGGCCAGACGAACGGAAAGACATCATGTGTGGCGGGGTCGCGACCACTCGCAAGCCATAAATCCCAAAACGTCTCGATGAACTCTACATAGTCGGCTCGGTGCACGCGCTCCACGAGCGATCGATCGAGTGGCTCGGGTCCTTGAATTGAACCAAGGCCTTCGGATTGAAGGCCTTTGTGCACCATATTCACCCGAGCGGGCACCTCCACTGCTGGAACCACTTTTCCGTCGGCAAGTTCCACCTGAGGGTCATGCAACGCGTGATCGGGAGGATAAATCGTCTGCAGCACGGGTCAAATTGTCTGGTTGTAAGCGCCAACCTCGGGGTTTTGGCGCAGGGCGCTGTCCATAGCGTCGAACATCTCGCGCAGACGCGCCTCGGAAATCGGGCTCTCGACGACAACAACGAGTTCCGGCTTGTTCGAAGATGCGCGGATCAGGCCCCACGTCCCATCTTCCGTTACGACGCGAACGCCGTTTACGGTGATCAATTCGCGAATCTGTTGGCCAGCGACAGTCTCATTATTGGCATCAAGTGCTCTGAAGTGGCTGACCACCCGATCGATGACATCGTACTTGACCTCATCGGCGCACTTGGGACTCATTGTCGGAGACCCCCATGTTTTCGGAAGGTCGCGATAGAGCTCAGCCATACTTTTGCTGGGGTTGTTCTCGAGCATTCGGCAAACCGCCAGAGCGGTTACCAGGCCGTCATCGTAGCCGCGGCCGATGGGATCATTGAAGAAAAAGTGCCCCGACTTTTCAAAGCCTGCGAGTGCGCCGGTCTCGGCGACTCTGCGCTTGATGTAGCTGTGCCCAGTTTTCCAATACTCAGCTCGCGCACCATTCGCTTGGAGTACCGGGTCGGTCAGAAAAAGGCCGGTTGATTTGACATCAACAACGAAGGTTGAGTTTGGGTGCGTGGCCGAGAGATCACGAGCGAGCATCACGCCGATCTTGTCTGCAAAAATCTCATTGCCTTCATTGTCAACGATACCGCATCTGTCGCCATCGCCGTCGAATCCAAGGGCCAGATCAGCGTCATGTTCACGAACTGCGTCTGCCATCGCATGCAGCATCTGCATGTCTTCTGGGTTTGGGTTGTAGCGCGGGAAGGTGTGATCGAGGTCAACATCGAGCGGGATGACTTCGCATCCAATCCGTTTCAGCAGGTGTGGAGCAAACGCTCCAGCCGTGCCATTCCCACACGCGCACACGACCTTAAGCTTTCGGGTCAGAACGGTGCCAACGCTTAGATCGTCGAGGTAGGTTTGGCCGAAATTTGGAACAAACGTGTAGCTGCCTCCTGGTGCGCTGACGCTCGAATTACCCAAGACTATGTCGCGCAGTCGGCCCATCTGTTCAGGCCCAAAGGTGACGGGCCTTTGCATCCCCATCTTGACGCCGGTCCAGCCATTATCATTGTGCGAAGCCGTCACCATAGCGACAGCTGGTACATCGAGAGCGAACTGCGCGAAGTAGGCCATCGGTGACAGCGCGAGCCCGATATCGTTAACCTTGATGCCCGCCGTCATCAGGCCGGCGATTAGCGCGTATTTGATGGACGCCGAGTAGCTTCGGAAGTCGTGCCCGACTATGATTTCGGGCTTGATCCCTTCCTGCTGGATAAGCGTGCCCAGACCAGCCCCAAGTGCCTGAACGCCCATTAGGTTCAGCTCTGGTGGGACGTCCGATCCTGGATGACCAAACCACCAGCGCGCGTCGTACTCGCGAAAGCCAGTCGGTTTCACCAGCGGCGTCGACTCGAACTCCGACGTATTGGGGGCGAGAGCGCTGGCAGGTTCGGGAAAAATCATGTGACGGTGTCCTCCCTCAGACGTTTGAGCTTCCCTTAGCGCGGCGGCTAGCTGCTTGGAAGCGACACCTGCTAAAGGGCAAAATGCTGCGCGAGGGCGGAACCGGCCTAGTTTTCGAGGATCAACATTCCGTTTTCCACGCGGAAGCCATCAAGACGGGTTAGAAACGACATGCCCAGCAGGTTTATCCCAAGCTGGTCATCTCGACTGACAAGCGCCTCAACATTGCGAACACGGATCGATCCAATCTCAACCGATCGGAGCACGATCCGTGCCGAGTACTTGCGCCCGTTTGCCGTGTTGACCGGAACATTGAAGTCGCTGTTGCGCAGGCGGTATCCGGCACGCCTGGCGTCGCTCTCTCGCAGGCTGATCAAAGTCGCACCTGTATCGATCAAAACCGGCATATCGGCTCCGTCGATCTCGGCATACGTTTCAACATGGCCGCGGCCGTTGAGACGAAAGACCTCATCGCCGCCGGTCGCCGCCGGCCGGGCAGGGGTCTGCGATCGTTGTGCTGGCTGCTGTGCCGTCTGCGCAACTGCCTGCTGTGTGCCGCCCTCAGGGCTGATTGTCACCAGCAGCGCCGTAGCGCTGGCAAAACCAAGCACAAAGCCGCCAAAAAGCATCATCAAGCCGCGCATACGCACCCCCTGTTTGGGCGGAAGGTACTGGATGGTGATGACGCATTAGCTAATGGTCGGCGGAGCCTCGGTTACACTTTGTGTTGCGTTAATAGGGCCTTACCGGCTCAACCCACCCACTAGGCTTGGCATGTCGAGCGGTCGAAAGCCATAATGTGTCAGCCAGCGGACGTCCGCTTCGAAGAAGGCGCGCAGGTCCGGCATACCGTACTTCAGCATCGCGATGCGATCGATACCCATACCCCATGCAAAGCCCTGATATTCGTCCGGATCGAGACCACAATTGCTCAGGACGTTTGGATGCACCATGCCGCAACCGAGAATCTCCATCCAATCGTCGCCCTCGCCAAGCCGAACCTCATCGCCTGAGCGGTCACAGCCGATATCGACCTCCATGGAAGGCTCGGTGAAGGGGAAGTAGGATGGGCGGAAGCGCATCTTGACCGACGGCACTTCAAAGAAACTCTTGCAGAACTCCTCAATGATCCACTTGAGATGTCCGATATGGCTCGACTTGTCGATCACAAGGCCCTCGACCTGATGGAACATCGGCGTATGGGTTTGGTCACTATCGCAGCGATAGGTCCGCCCCGGAATGATGATCCGGATGGGCGGTTCCTGGGATCGCATGGTTCGGACTTGGACCGGTGAGGTATGGGTTCGCAGCAAAAGGCGCTCACCGTTCTCCTTCTCGTTGAAAAAGAACGTGTCATGCATTTCGCGGGCCGGATGGTCATCGGCAAAGTTCAACGCGCTAAAGTTCAGTTCATCTGTCTCGATGTCGGGTCCTTCTGCAATTGAGAAGCCCATGTCACCGAAGATGGCCGTGATCTCATCGATGACTTGGCTGACAGGGTGGATGCGGCCTTCGCCTGTGGGGCCGGGCAGAACAGGCAGTGTGACGTCGACGCGCTCTGTTACGAGACGTGCCTCGAGCGCTTCTTCTTCTAGCTGAGCTTTCCGGGCCGCTATCGCGTCGGCAACGCGCGTCTTGAGACCATTAAGCGCTGGCCCCATCACTTGCCGCTCTTCCGCTGTCATTTTGCCGAGCGTCTTCATCTGCTCGGACACCGAACCTTTTTTCCCGATCGCGCCGACACGGACTACGTCGAGCGCCGCTTCGTCGGCTGCTTCCTTAATGGCCGCCGATATATCGGCTTCCAGCGCAGCTAGGGTGTCTGGCGTGGCGGCTTCGATCATGATCATTCACTCGGGTGTAAACGGTTGGCGCGGTTGTAGCTTTGAACCGCAAAAGTGCAAGCGTAGGGCCATCATCCTAGAAAAAAGCCCCACCTGTGGGCGGGGCTTTGGCAGGCTCTTTCAATGGAGCAAGCTGTCAGGCCAAGGCACCCTTCGCAGTATCGACCAGCGCGTTAAAGGCGGCAGGTTCTCGAACGGCCAGATCGGCGAGGACTTTTCGATCAACCTCGACGCCAGCCTTGTTCAAGCCATTTATAAAGCTGCCATAAGTCATGCCGTGCTCACGGGCTGCGGCGTTGATGCGTTGGATCCAGAGCGAACGGAAGGTCCGCTTTTTCGTACGGCGGTCTCGGTAGGCATATTGATTGGCCTTTTCGACTGCCTGCATGGCGACGCGGATCGTATTTTTGCGCCGTCCGTAGTAGCCTTTGGCTCGCTTGAGGACTTTCTTGTGGCGAGCGTGGTTGGTTACGCCGCGGGAAACGCGAGACATTGTGAATTCTCCAAACTGATTAGGTGGGCGGCGTTAGCCGTTCGGCAGGAAGTGTTTGCGGACAACCCGGGCGTCTGGTTCGGCCATCACCATGGTTCCGCGGGCGTTCCGAATGAACTTGTTTGTCCGCTTAATCATCATGTGCCGTTTGCCAGCCTGCGCAACCTTAACCTTGCCGGTCGCGGTCAGTTTGAAGCGCTTTTTCGCGCCTGACTTGGTCTTCATCTTGGGCATTTGCTCATCTCATGTTGGCCCGAGCGGAAAACTGCGCGGGCGATTAGGACGCTGCTTGATTACCATCTAGCTTGAGCGGTTCGAGCGAACACGGCAGCCCAACACTGGCCGGATCGCTGACAACGACATGCATATAGCGAAAGCAGGGAAACGGGGCAAGGGGTTGAAAACGGCTCATCAGAAACCCGATCAGATGGGGTGCACGAAAGGTCGTACGAAGCGTCGATGCATTTGCGGCGTGACGGTGCGGCGGTCGTGCTTGCCGATGTGGGAGCGGATGATGCTTTGGCGTTAGGTCAAGCGGGCAGTGTTGCTTCGGTTTCCGTCGGTATTGACGATCAGCGATCCGCGCGCAGTGAGTTTCCGGCAACCGGATCGAGTTTCGCGGTGATGGACGTTATCGACAACTGTTCCAATGCTGAGTTTTGAGGGTGGATAGTTACGCCCGCGCATGGGCTCGAAAACAATGTTGTAACCAGGCGATCCAAGCAGTAACCGGTCCCCTAGCGGTCATCTGCCCTAACAGTTGACACATTTACCAAGGCACGTCGGCTTGGATTGCTCGAAGCCTTCCATCAGCTATAAGCGTTACCTAGCCGCGACATAAATTCTCTCTTACGTCATCGGCAGCCGTAGCAAAATTCAGTCAAGCCATTCGGAGATCGAGCGTCCGTTCGGCAAAGTGAGAAGGCAAGCCGTCAATGGCAAAAACAGCGTTGGTGTGTGGTGCAGGTGGCTTTATTGGTGGCCATCTGGTTAAGCGTTTGAAACAAGAAGGTTTCTGGGTCAGAGGCGCTGACATTAAATTCCATGAGCACGCCGAGACGGAAGCCGATGACTTTGCGCTTGGTGATCTGCGCGACCAACGGTTCGTCTCCCAGGTTGTCGACCGCAGATTTGACGAGGTCTACCAACTTGCTGCCGATATGGGCGGGGCCGGATATATTTTTACCGGCGAGAATGACGCCAACGTCATGCACAACTCAGCGACGATCAATCTGAACGTCCTCGACGCTTGCTACAAACGCAACATCAAGCGCGTCTTCTATTCGTCGTCCGCCTGCATGTATCCCGAGCATAACCAGCTCGATCCCGATAACCCCAACTGTGCCGAAGATAGCGCATACCCGGCTAATCCCGATAGTGAGTATGGCTGGGAAAAGCTCTTCTCAGAGCGCCTATATCTCGCCTACAACCGCAATCATGGCATGCAGTGTCGTGTGGCGCGCTATCATAATATTTTCGGCCCCGAAGGCACTTGGACAGGGGGCAAGGAGAAGGCGCCTGCTGCCGTTTGCCGAAAGGTGGCCGAAGCGCCGGACGGCGGCAATATCGAGATATGGGGCGATGGTCTGCAGACACGCTCATTTCTGTACATCGATGAGTGCATTGAAGGCACAACGCGTCTGCTGCGGTCGGACTTCGAAGGTCCGGTGAATGTTGGCTCCGAAGAGATGATTTCGATCAATGATTTGGCGCGCATGGTCATCGGCTTCACCAATAAGTCTCTACAGATCAACAACGTACCCGGCCCCGAAGGCGTTCGTGGCCGAAACTCGGACAATCGCCTGATCGCGGAGAAGCTGGGCTGGAAACCTCAGTTACCTTTGGCAGTTGGCATGCAGAAGACCTACAATTGGATTTCCGCCCAAGTGCTTCCGCAGCAGGACCGCGACGCAGCGTGAACCACCGTTCGATTAAGCACGTCAGCATTATAGGTTAGGTAATGCAGGCGAGGCGCAAGGTTGCGATCCTATATCACTTCATGCATCCAGACGATGTCGTCAGCGCGCAGCATCTGGATGGGCTTGCCGAGGACCTTACAGCCCAAGGTTGGTTGGTCGAGGCGCTACCGTGCAACCGCGGATGCCGCGATGAAACCAAAACCTATCGCCGCCATGAGGTGCATAACGGGGTTACGTACAACCGAGTGAGCCGCCCCCGTTTCCGGCAGGCGTCCTTCTTTGGACGGCTCGCGAATTCCTGTTGGATGATCGCCAAATGGACCGGTTTGGCCCTTCGCCCACAGAGCCGGAGGCCTGATCTCGTCATTGTAGGAACAGACCCGATGTTCGGTGCTCTCGTGGCGATCCCGCTGCGGCTTCTCGCGCCAAACATCAAGCTGGTTCATTGGTGCTTTGACTTGCACCCGGAAGCAGCGGAAGTGTCGGGTACGGTCGCTCAAACTTCCGCAGCGCTCAAAGCTGTGAAAGCCGCAATGCGCATGGCTTACCGCAGGTATGACGCCATCGTCGACATTGGCGTGTGCATGCGGCGCCTACTGAGGTTGTACGACCACGGTGCGCGCGAGCTCGAGCTCACGCCATGGGCGCTGGTCGAGCCGGAGCAGCCCACTAGCCAAGACGCAGAGGTTCGCCGCGAGCTTTTCGGAGACGCCCGAGTTGGCGTCCTTTATTCCGGCAATTTCGGCGAAGCGCACGACCATGAGCAGATATTACGCCTTGCGCGACGGTTGAGGCATCGACCCGATATCCATTTTTGCTTCGCAGTCCGAGGCAATAGGGCGGATGCCCTTAAAGCGGCGGTGACTGAAGAGGACACCAACATCTCGTTTGCCGGGTTCGCGCCAATTGAGATGCTTGAGAAGAGGCTGGGGAGCGCTGACATCCATATGGCCAGCCTCTTCCCGGAATGGTCCGGCGTTGCCGTTCCGTCCAAGTTCTTCGGTAGTTTGGCGACGGGCCGGCCGGTGCTCTACGCGGGTCCGCAGGACAGCGCGATCGCCAATTGGATTGATCGCTACGATATAGGTTGGACACTGACACCGGAAACGCTTGATCTGGTGGCTAGCCAGCTGGAAGAAGCCTCAAACCATCCAAAAACCTTGGCCAGTATCCAGCAGCGTTGCTTTGAAACCTACCAAACACAGTTTTCGCGCGCTAAAGTTACCGGCGAATGGAACAGGCTTGTTGAGGCGAGCTTGGCAGATTGAGACAGGCATCACCGCCTTTAGAGCGTCGTCAATAATTCCAGGGCAAGCAGCGCTCCAGATCGTGTGTCCTTGCTGCCGCTCTAGTCCTCATCGTGCTCCGGGCCGTCATTTTCGGGCTCGACTTCACCCTTGACGTCGATCTTGCCGACCATTTGCGGGATGGGCGCAAGAACCATCATCATCTGACGGCCTTCCATTTTCGGATGCGCCTCGACCTTTGCGTAGTCTTCGGTCTCATCCTTCACGCGCATGAGAACGTTCATGCCCAGCTCTTGGTGGGCCATTTCGCGACCCCGGAACCGCAACGTGAATTTCACCTTGTCGCCTGTGTTGAAGAAGCGGCGCGCGTTGCGCATTTTCACATCGTAATCATGGATGTCGATGTTGGGCCGCATCTTCACTTCTTTGACCTCAACGGTCTTCTGCTTTTTCTTCGCCTCGGCAGCCTTCTTTTGCTGCTGATATTTGAAGCGCCCAAAATCCATGATCTTGCAGACCGGTGGTTGGGCGTTCGGTGAAATCTCCACCAGGTCGAGACCAGCGGCCATCGCGATCTCAAGAGCTTCACTGGTATCGGTCTCACCGCGATTGTCACCGTTTTCATCTATGAGCTGGACGGTGGGGACGCGGATTTTGTCGTTTGTGCGAGGGCCTTCTTTGACAACGGCTTGACTACGGTGCGGACGGCGAATGGCTTTGTCTCCTTGAACGTTGAATGATGGGATGCAGTTTGTGCCGCATGGAACGCCCGCTTGCAAGCAGTCCTGCGACCAAAAATACACCTTTGAAGCGTGTGGTCTGATCAGCTGCCTGATGCGGCTAAGCGTTCGTAAACGGCGAGAGTAGCAGATCGCATGGCGCTGAGTGAAAAATGTCGCCGCGCGTGCTCGCTTGCCCGCTTGACGTGGGCATCGCGTGCAGCGGGCGCAAGAGTAAGCGCTTCGGTGATGCCTTGAGCCAAAGCCGACGCATCGTTTGCAGTGACGTGCCAGCCTGTCCGGGCTGTTTCGGGAACATTGGGGGGTGCCATGACCGTTTCCCCAACAGCACCGAGTTGCGAAACAACCACCGGAACGCCGGCGGCCTGCGCTTCCACTGCAGCCCGCCCAAAGGCCTCTGGCCGAATTGATGGGACGATACACACATCCGCTGAGGCGAGCGCTCGGGCTGGATCGGCGTGGCCCACGAAATGCACGCGATCGGTCAAACCGTGTCTTTCGGCTCGTTCTTCGAGCGTTTTCTTGTAGCCGGCTCGCCCTTGATCATCACCACACAGGACAAGGTGGGTGTTTTCGTCGAGCAGTTGAAGCGCTTCAATCGCCACGGCCTGCCCCTTCCATTCGGTCAGCCGGGCAATCTGGACAATCGTCCGTGCGTTGGCCGGCAGGCGCCAGTCATAAGGCTTCGCATGCCCATCGAACTGACCGAGGTCTGTTCCTCGGGGAATGGTAACAAGCTGACTGCGGGCGAACGGATAGACCTTGGCGATAGACGCTTCTGTGAACTTTGAGTTCGCAACAACGGCATCTCCACGCGCCATAACCGAATTATACCACCGCTTGGCGGCGTTCTGGCCCCTATAAGCACCATGGTAGGTCGTTACGAATCTGGCTCCGACCAAATGCGCAGCGATCAACCCGGACCAGGCCGGCGCACGGCTTCGAGCGTGAATGATCGAAATGTTCTCACGCCGACACAGCCGAGCGATCCGGACTGCGTTTGCAAGGATAACAAGCGGATTTTTCGATTTGACCGGCAAGGTCCGATGGTGAGCTTCGGCTGGCAGCTCTTGCACCATGCGTCCGCCCTCGCTGACGACCCAAGCGCCTTTCCGCGCCTCGACCAGGGCGATAGCAATATCAATCGTCGTGCGTTCGGCTCCGCCGGTCTCAAGTTCGGGGATGAGTTGCAGTACACGCATTTTACGCGGTCGGGGCGCTGGCTTGGACCATGCGGCCTGCTATACCGACGATCGACAGATGTGCAACGGGCTTGCTCCTTATGAACGCTGAATCGAAGCCGCAATTCTTGGACCGGCAAACGCATCAACTTGCTTTCCACGGCTTAAAGGGCAGCGGGCCAACGCTGGTTTGGCTCGGCGGTTTTCGCTCAGACATGGACGGCACGAAGGCGCTGGCCTTGGAGGCCTTCGCGCGGCAGCGGCAGCAGGCATGTTTGCGCTTTGATTACGCCGGACACGGAAAGTCGACCGGTGCCTTCACGGACGGAACCATCAGCTCGTGGGCCGATGACGCACAGGCGATGATAAACGCAAAAGCGGCCGGCGAGGTTGTGCTGATAGGATCATCTATGGGTGGATGGATCGCGCTGCTTCTGGCTCGTGATGCCGCCCTTCGCGCCAAACAGACAAACGTCCCATCGCCGATCAAGGGGCTCGTTCTGCTTGCGCCAGCGCCGGATTTTACGCAAACACTGATGTGGCCACGCTTCACTGAGGATCAGCGCCAAACCATTCTTTCTACTGGACAGCTGTCTCAGCCAAGTCCGTACGATGATGAGCCAACGATTATCACCCACGCCTTGATTGAGGACGGAAAACAAAACCTCGTTCTCGATGGCACGATTGAGACGCAGTGCCCGGTTCGGATCATTCAGGGTGTTGCGGATCCCGATGTGCCACACACACACGCGCTCAAATTGTTTGATGCACTGGTGGGAGAGAATGTGCAGATGACCCTGATCAAGGACGGTGACCATCGGCTGTCACGCCCGGAAGACATCGAAGTCTTGAACCGAACCCTTGAGGCTCTGATGCACAACATCGGCACCACGGCAGGCGGAACTTTACTCTAGCGAGAAAATCTCTCCGTTTGCCGCATGTGCATCGTCCGCATCGTGCGTAACGAGTATGACCGGCAGGTTTCGCGCTTTGGCGTGCTCAAACACCAAACGGCGCATGTCTTCGCGTAGGGCAACGTCGAGTTTTGAAAAAGGCTCGTCGAGGAGCAGCGCGCGGGGTTGCGAAAGTAAGGTGCGTTGAAGCGCAACGCGCGCTGCTTGGCCTCCCGACAGGGTCGCGGGATCACGTGGACCAAACTCTTTCAGGCCGATTGCGGCCAAGGCGTCTTCGGCAAGTGCCTGACGCGCTTTGCGGCCCTTTGCAGCGGTACGCGGAATGGCGAGCATCAGGTTCCCGCAGACAGACAAGTGCGGAAAAAGCAGAGGGTCCTGGAAAAGAAGGCCCATACGTCGGGTCTCCGCAGGCAGAGCCAATACGTTCTGTGCGCCGAGCTTGGCGCTACCGTGCAGCTTGAAGACAGGAGCCAGCGAGCCGGCCAGAGCGTGAAGCAAGGTCGATTTGCCTGACCCGGACGGCCCCATGACCGTCAGCACGTGGCCGCACTCAATGCGCGCGGTCAACTCCAGTAGACTACGGCCGTGAAGGCTGACCGACAGCTTATCGAGTACCAAGGCCTCCTGCGTCTGGGCCATCCCCCTCATCGGATGCACCTTTCGAGGTTCCGCTGATCGTATCGCGCGCTGAGAGCCAAGGGTATCATGCGATCTGCATGCCCTTGCGTTTGCGTGCGACGAAAGCCGGCAGTGCCAACGCCATCCAAAATGCGACGAACGGCAGGACAGACTGCAGCGTGGCAGCGACTGCTAACGCGCGCCGATCTCCGCCCGCGGCAAGTGCGACCGCTTCGGTGGTCAGTGTCGGAACGCGACCAGCGCCCACCAGCAGTGTAGGCAAGTACTGACCAATTGAAACCGCGATGCCGATCGCCAGAGCTGTCAGGATCGGTGCGATCATCATAGGCAGACGAACCTGAAAAAGCCTGCGCCAAAAACCCAGCCCGAGACCGGAAGCGACCTGAATCACTCGGCGGTCGAATCGACGGTAAGGGTCTGCGAGCGAAAGGAACATGTACGGTAGCACAAAAACCAGATGCGCCATCATAACCGAAACAATCATGCCGTCGGCGCGCAGCACGATGGCAAGGAACTGCAGGCCAAAAAGAAACGTCACCTGTGGGATAAGCAATGGCAAGTAGAGGATCAGAAGCGATCGACTGCCGCCCGTTCGACCTGTCGCAAACTCAACCTCGAGGCAACCGATTATAAGGATCGCGGCAACCAGTGTGGGCACGAGGGCGATGAGCATGGATGTCTGAGCGAGTTCAAACCCGTCCGATCCCATCTGCATCCACGCACGCAGACTCCAACTGGATGGCAGTGTGTCGGGAAATCGCCACGGCCCAGCGAACGACCAGACAAGCAACAGGGCCAGCCCGGCCGCGATGGCAAGCATCGGGACAAGCGGAACAGCCAGCGCCAGCGCTTGCCAGCCTTTGCCACCCCGGCCCGACCGAATCCCAGACGTTGCAAACAGCTCCCAAAGTCGCCCCAAAATCTTCTCGGCCGCGAACCATATCAAGAGAGCCGACACCGTCAGAGCGAGTTGAACAAGGGCCCCTGCAGCAGCCATAAAGCGCGAAGTCAGATCGGGATCAGACGCCCAGTCAAGGATGCGGACAGACAACGGAGCTGGTGTTGTCGGACCCAAAATGATGGCCACATCGGCGACCGATGAGGCATACGCAATGACCGCGAAAACCGGAAGTCGGATGAGCTGGTAGAGTTGCGGCGCAACTGCCAGGGCAAAGCCCATGCCTCGCCCATAGCCAATCGACGTCATCACCATCTGCCGTCTGCGACCATCAAGTGCTGGGAGCGCCGCTAAAGACATTAGCAAAATGAATGGCATCTCCTTCGCCACCAGGCCGGCTGTCATCGCAAGGCCGAGCGGGTCTTGAATGATCAGCAGGTCGGGTGGGCGCGTAAGACCGCTAAGCTCTGGCGAGATAAGCCTGAACAGAAAGCCTGAAGGCGCGATTAGAAAAGCCAAGCCCACGGCCGCAGCCGCGTGCGGGACTGAAAGAAGCGGCGCTATGAGCCGCCGAACGGCGGCCAATGCGGGCGTTCCCCAGGTTGCAGCAAGCAGGACAAACGTCAGAACCAGAGCGATCAGTGGGCTGAACAGACCGACCAATGCGCTCAAACCAATCGACTTCCAGATGCCAGGTTGGGCGAAGACGTCGCGCAGTGGCTCCAACGACAGTGTATGACCACCGAGGGCGGGGAAGAAACCGAAAGCGGGGAGGGCAGCGCCTGCCAATCCAACCAGAACGGGAAAAACCAAAAGACCGATTGCTGCTGATGGCGCGAGCCGAACGAGCCTTGGCAGGGCGGCCGGCATGGGTGTCTTAACCGCCTTGGTAGCGCGCCGCCCATTGCGCTTCGATCGCTTCAAGCCAACTGGTGTGCGGCTCTGAGATCGCCGGTCCCAACTCGCTGGGGCCAAGCGTGGCAACGCCGAGATCGAGAGCGCCAAAGGCTGCCTGGGTTGCGTCATCGAGAGCCTCGATATCGAGCACCGTGAAGTCGCCCCAAACTGCGGGGTCCTGTTTACGCAACTGGGCCACCGGGCTCATCAGGAAGTTTGCAACCACCATCGCGGCCTCGGGCGCGTTGGCGTTCGCTGGGATCGCCAGGAAATGCGAATTGGCAATCATCCCGTCGTCGAAAACGAACGAGCGTGTGCTTGCGGGAAACTCATCTCGCGCTACAGCGCCCGATGCTTCGGCGGGGTTGTTCGCAAATCCTATTTCAATCTCACCATCGGCGAAAAGCTGCCGCAGTGCTGCTTGATTGGCGGGGAAGGTTCTGCCCGAGCGCCACAGATGAGGATGCAGCTCGTCAAGGTACGCAAAAAGCGGTTCCAGAGCATCGTCTGCATCGGCTGCTTCAAGCGGCTCCGCAAGACGCGAACGATCATCGACCGTGTAAGCCAAAAGTAGTTTGAGGAAAGTTGATCCAAGAAAGTTCGGAGGCTGCGGATACGTGAAGCGACCCGGATTGGAGCGCGCCCAGTCTAGAAGCGCCAGCGGATTATCCGGTGTTTCTGCAATAAGGTTGGCGTCATAGTAGAAGGAGAACTGAACGGTTCCCCACGGAGCCTGAAGCCCTTCGACCGGAACCGTAAAGTCCACTGTGAGCGAAGGATTACCTTCGTCATCTACAAAGTTCCAGTTCGGTAGCCGGTCAGCCCAGCCGTCGTCATCGGGCGCGAACAGGAGCCCGGCTTCCTTAAGGGCTATGAAGTTTTCGCCATTGATCCACACCAGATCGACCGACCCGCCACTGTCTCGACCTGCTGCAGTCTCTGCCAGCACGATGCCCACGACATCTGATGTGTCGGTGACCCGAACATGCTCCAGTTCAATACCGAAGCGCGCTTCGATCTCGTCTCCAGCCCAGTCGATGTAGGCATTAATGGTGGGGTCCCCCGACCAGGCATGAAAAAACACCGTTTGGCCTTCAGTCTGGGCGACCAGCGCATCGAAATCGGCAAGCGAGGCTGCGTTTGCGGCAGGTGCGGCAGCCAACATCAGGAGTGCGGCGGCGACCCCGGATGCAGTCGGCCGGGTCCGGAAGTGCGCACTCTTGCATGCGCTGGTGGGAAAATTGGAAGACATGAATAACGGGCCTATTGAAGACAATGACGAGAGGTCGAAGCAGAAAAAACCTAAGCGGCGGGCGATAGTTAGAACCAGGACAGCGTAGGCGAAGATTGGTCGGGTTTGGCCTTCATGCCAAGCGCACGCGTCACGTGCACATCACAAACCGGTGAGAGCTCTATTTGGGAGGAAGCAGCACGGCGATCTTCGGCGAAGACCCCGCCGGGCCGATTGATGAAACTGAGGGCGTGCGTTTCGCCTGCCTGATCCATACCGCGTCACTAGGCCTGAGAGGGGGCTGCTTGCTCTACCTGATTTGCGGCGCCGGCCCGTGGCTTGCGCGTGCTAAAAACGTAGCTTCGATCCCGGCCTGCAATTCGGGAAGGCTGTTACCTTCGACTTGCGCGACCACGCAGTCGGCTGCGAGGCGCCCCGCTTCACCCAGCGACCACGATACGGTGGACAAGCCTCCAGACAACCACGACGCGAGCTGGCTGGAACCTATTCCGATGATCGAAAGCTCCGCCGGCACGCTAAGCCCCTGCTCGCGGGCAGCCATGTACAAAGCAACCACTGTACGCTCACATCCGCAAAAGACGGCCGTGGGGCGCTCCTTAAGCAGGTCGGTGGCGCGTTTCGAAAGCGATTGTGCACTCTCGGTGGCGAGCTGGGCGGTGCGCTGTTCGACGTTGAGTCGATCGCCATTCAGCAGTGAGCTTGAGAAGCTTGCGTTCCGGTTGCCCGCAGCGGCGGCCAATGTTTTGGTGTGGTGCATTTGCAAGACGTCGGGCGCGTCGCATCCGAAGTAGCCGATTGCGCTATGTCCCATGGAGGTTAGGTAGTCGACCAAACCATCAAGCACGACCGAATCACTTAAGCCCACGACAGGGATGCCTTGGTCTGTGAGGTGGGGCGAAGATCCGTAAGCGCCTGAGGCGCCAACAATCGCGGACGGTACGCTGCGCTGTGAAACCAGGTCCAGTCGTCCATCAAACGGGTTGGGGCTGTTGAAAACGAAGCCATCGACGCGCTGCTCATCCAGAAGCTGTGTCATCGCTTCGCAGGCGTGATCAATGCTGTCGGCAAGGCTCACGAGCAGGCCGTACCCGCTAGCTGCAAGATTTTCTGACAGGCTGCCCAAGAAGGCTCGGTCTACCGTCATCCAGTCAGCACCAACGCCTATGTAAGCAATCAGATCGTTGCGGCCCGTCGCCAAACGCCTTGCAGCCCTGTTTGGCTTGTAGCCAAGCTCCTGGGCGGCTTGCAGAACGCGGATGCGGGTGCGTTCGGCGATCTCGGGGTATCCGTTTAGCGCCCGCGAAATAGTGCCCTTGGATAAACCTAAGTGTTCAGACAAGGCGCGCAGATCGACCGTTTGTTTGGGGCGAACGTCCGTAGCGCTGCGCTTATCGCCGTCCAGCGGCTTTGCGTCGGCGCGAGTTTCTCGGCGGTCATGACTCATGGCAAGGCTCCTTGCCTTGAATATTGCACTCTAGGACATAATTCTCAAGATTATTTCCAATATAAGAAAAGTCGAATGCTTTCCTGCACGCATGCGGGTCCGTACCGCGGCCGTCCGGCCGCGTGGTTCGTGGCATCAACCTGCCGCGCAGATCAGTTCAGACGGTCACCACGTGGCGCAGCTGCGGCCCCCGGTACAGCGTCCGTCTCCGGCAGCTCCAATGCACTTGAGCTGGCTTGCGCTGTTCGCAGCGAGGCCGGATCGGAAAACCTCTGACTGTTCTCCACGAGGCCGATCCCAGCTAGCCCAAGAGCCAGACCAGTGAGGCAGGCTCGAAGCATGAACGGGCCAAGCCGCTTGGCAGCGGTGGAACGGGTATCTTGGGGGTCTTGCATCGGGGGATCACCAAGCAATGGGCACAGAATCAGGAGGCGCGGCACACTGGCCCGTAACTCGACCCTGCCCTGCGTCCTGTAAATTGGAAGGTAAACAAGCAGCGTTAAGGAGCCGTAACGCTCTATCGATGTGGTCAGCGCTGAGCACCCAAGGGCGGTCCAGATCACCGCGCGTGACCTTGTATCCGCTTAGCAACACAGGAAGTCTGGAGGGTCGCGGAAGCGCTGAAAACCCCACAGTACGGGGCGTCCGGCATTGACTTAACTATAGATGTGCCGATAACTCGAAGACAGTGCTGGGCTCGGGATAACGCTCGGCCTGTTGTGCGCTTGTGTGTGGTCAGTAAAGCCGTTCGCGTTTTGATAGTTTGGTGCGCTTTTAATCGCACCGAAACCTTTGACCTCTGTACTGCGCGTGCCGGGTAGCATCCTGAACTGCAGCCATTGACGAAGCCTGAGGCGAGTTTATGGGCCTATTTTCAAATTCTAAAAAGCCAAATGAACAGGGCAAGGAAGAGGAGCGCTCCGAGCAGCTTCAGGCCCTCAATTCCGCGCTGACAGGCGAGACATCTGCTGCCGAGCAGGACATAGGTCTTGAAGCAAGCGAGATGTCGCCGGTTTCCTCGCCACTGGACATCAAGTTTCGTGAGCGCAACCGTCGGCTTGATTTGCTCTCCTCAAGCGTCACCGACATCGAAGATACGTTTTCGCAGATTTCGACCCTTCTGCTGAACTCTGAAAAGTCGGCTGGTCTGCTTGCACAGTTCATCGAACAGTCAAAAATCGATGCTGAGGCTGACAAACGCATTCAGTCCGAGAACGCGAAGTTGTCTGTCGCGAATATCGAGAAAGACAACACGATTGCTCGGCAGGGTCGTCAGATCGATCAGTATGCCGGTGAGCTGCAGGTCCTCAAAGAACGCGCCTCGAAATATAGAAACGCCCTCGAGGTTGCCCGCTCTTCGATCCTAGCGATGCGCCAGCAGCGCAACGATGATCTGGACACAATTGAAGGCAAGACGACAGAGATCGCCGCTCTGGACGCCCGCATATCCGAACTCGTTTCGCAGAACGATGAGTATGCGCGCAGGTACGAAAGCCAAGAGCGCCAGATCGTTGACCTGAAAAACGATCTCGACAGCCAAAACAAGCGCGAAACCGAGTTGCGGCAGTCGCTTGCTGAAGCGAACGCGCTTCTTGAAAACGAGACACTGCGCTCGCAGAACAACGCCAACGAGCTTTCGGCGTCGCAGCGCGAACTGTCGCAATTGAATCTCGCCTTGACCGCCGCGCGCTCGGAAATCGAGACGCTGCGTGAAGAAGCAGAGTTCATGAAGCAGGCACACGAAGATGAGCGCCGGACGTTCGACAATCGTCTGTTCGGTTTCAAGACAGATATCGACAATCTGGGCTCCGAGCGACGCGTACTTCGGCAGTCGCTGAAGGAAGCGGAAAACGAAGTTCGCAGTCTCAATTCCGAGATACGTGACCTGACAGCCCAGCTTCGCTCGGTGACGGCCAAATTGGACTCGCTTCAGCGTTCAAAAGAGACCGAACGGCATGAAGCCTCGCGCGCCAATACCAAAGTCGCCGAACTCAATTTGCGCTACAACGCTGCGATCTCGGATTTGAACCATCAGCGCAAGCAGCGAGAGATTCTCGAGCAGCGTGTTGAGACGCTGATCTCCGAAAATCGCAAGCTTGAGGAATATAAGATCAAGCATGACGAGTTGATGGTGCAGGCATCAGAGTTCAAATCACTGGTTGCCGATTACCAGAAGCTGATCGCCGCAGGGCGTTCGTCGTTCCAGCCACTCTCCGAAGCTGATGCGCAAATGACCAGTGATCTCGACGACCTGCTTGGCGAAGAGGATCATCTCGACGAGTTGACCGTCGAGGAAGAGCTGTCGCTTGACCGCGACCGTCTGCCCGACAATGTCGTGTCACTGACCGAAAAGCCGGAAGATCGTTAGATCGGTCTTTCGAGCTTGACGTGGTAACTGGTGGTAGCCGACCGCGACCCTTGCTCGAACTCCGTGTGATCGCGGCCTGTGCCTTGTTTAGCACACCTGGCTGCGGTTAGCGGCGATGCTGATCGAACGGTTAGACGTCGGCACCTGTCTTCCACATACGCTCTGCAACATCGACCATGAAACGGCCTGGGGTGCGGGCAAAGCTCCCTAATCCCGAAAGCGCCGGGCGCGGGTGCGTAACCACCACGGTCGGGAACGCGCTGAGTTTGTCCTCATGCGGATAGGCAGCCTCGAAGATCGAGCGAAACTCAGAGTTCTCGATGAACGGCAAGATCTTAGGAGCAATGCCGCCCGCTATGAAAACGCCGCCTGCCGGCATGACGGTAAGCGCCAGTTCGCGTGCGACGCGGGCCATGTAGACGACAAATCGCTCGACTGATTGGACCGCGAGCGGCTCCCCGGCCAGCGCGGCCTGCGTGATGTCAGCGGCCTTTTGCAAAGGGGTGTCCGTACCTTCGAGTGCGCCAAGACTACGGTAAAGGCGCTCAAGCCCGTCACCGGAAACCAATTGTTCTCCGCCGAGCCGGTGCTGCCCACCCTGCGTAATGTGGGCAACCAGCCGATCATCGTCTTCCGATTCGATTGGTATCGCGATGTGGCCGCCTTCGCCCGGTACCGTAATCCACATCCCCATGCTATCCACCAGAACGGACGCGCCTAGACCCGTCCCAGGCCCAAGCACAAGCTTGGTGCCGCGCTTTGGTGGCTGCTGCTCGCCAATCAGAACCCAATCGTCTTCGGTAAGGTCGGGAAGCGCCAGCGCTTGGGCCTCAAAGTCGTTCAACGCAATCACGCAATCGAAGCCGAGTTGGTCCATGATCCGCTTTGGCTCAATAACCCAATCCGCATTCGTCAGCTTGAAGGCCTCACCGAGGGTCGGACCGGCGACGGCAAGGATCGCTGTTCTCGGTATTAACGAGGTCTGATCGAGCACCCCGCTTTGAATTGCGCTCTGAACATCTGGATGCTCGCGTGTTCGCACCTGAGCGAACCCCTGCTCTGTCGCATGGGAATCACTGACCAGAGCGAAACGCGCGTGCGTGCCACCAAGATCAGCGATCAAGACGGGAAAGGGCGTGACGATATCAAGGCTGCGACGATCGGGCATGAGCGAGTTCAATTATGAAGGCGCGACGAGGCGCGACAGATGGGTATCCTTTTGCCTTAGCGGTCGCGAACCGATGCTACAAGATCGAACAAAAGCGCTTCCGCCGTCGCGGGGTTGAGAGCCATCGGGACGTCATAAACAAGGGCCAGCCTCATGAGCGCCTTGACATCGACGTCGTGCGGCATGGGAGAAAGCGGATCGACAAAGAAAAACAACGCATCAATCGCGTCCTCAGCGATCATCGCGCCAATCTGCTGGTCGCCTCCTAGCGGACCGCTCTTGAGTTGGCGCACCGGAATGCTTGGTGCAGCCTTCTTGACCTGCCCGCCGGTCGTTCCCGTCGCGACGATCTCATGCTGGCTAAGCGCATCGGCGTGCCGCATGGCAAACTCGACCATCGCTGCCTTTTTGGCGTCATGCGCGACGAGCGCCAAGGTCAAGCTAGAGGGGCGGTCAGGGTCGCCGGAAAGATTGCTGTCCATGGACACGCTCTACTGCGTTTTCCCGTCCGTGCAAACCAAATGGCGTGACCTATCCTGCGCGAACGCAGGTGCATGGGTCATCGACGATGCCTGCGAAAGCGGCAGACCAGTGTGAAAACTGGTTTGCGAAAGTGCAGCACGCGGTTCGCGAACCTCTTGCGTGGCGCGCCCAATGGCTTAGGGTCCAGCTTTAGCGACAGAGCCGCCGCAGCAACGGCTGGCTCATAAAGCTCAACAGAGTCAACAAGGCCGTGCGCAGCGTTCCGGAACGGATTGCCTGGAAGGCCGAACCCAAAAAGGGTTCAGATGGAGGTGAATACAATGATCAAGCAGTTTCTTGCGACGGCCGCCCTTGGCGCGCTGCTGACAGCGCCAGCCATTGCCGAGGACATCAACCCTGCGGTGGTTTATGACCTGGGTGGACGCTTTGACGAAAGCTTCAACCAAGCGGCGTTCACCGGCGCGGAGGCCTTTAAAGACGAAACCGGCATTGAGTATGTCGATTTCGAGATCCAGAACGACAGCCAACGCGAGCAAGCACTGCGCAACTTCGCCCGCCGCGGCCATGATCCGATCATCGCGATCGGGTTCTCGCACGGCACTGCCGTCGATACCGTCAGCCAAGAGTTCCCTGACACACGCTTTGCGATCGTCGACATGGTTGTGGAGCAACCCAATGTCCGGTCGATTGTCTTCAAGGAGCATGAAGGGTCCTACCTGGTGGGTGTTCTCGCCGCGATGGCGTCACAGTCGGATACTGTCGGCTTTGTTGGCGGCATGGACATTCCGTTGATCCGTCGGTTCGCCTGCGGTTACGCTGAAGGCGTGCTGTCGGTCAGCGATGGTGCCGAGGTTCTGACCGCTATGACAGGCACCACAGGGGCCGCGTGGAACGATCCGGTGCGCGGCGGCGAGATCACCCAGAGCCATGTTTCAGCTGGCGCCGATGTCGTCTTCCATGCGGCAGGTGGTACCGGTATCGGTGTTCTCCAGGCTGCGGCGGATGCTGGCATTCTTGGCATTGGCGTTGATTCTAACCAGAACGGTCTGCAGCCAGGGTCGGTTCTGACCTCCATGCTCAAGCGAGTTGATGTTGCGGTTTCCGACGCCTTCACCGATGCGCAAAACGGGGAGTGGACCAACGGTTTCGAAGTTCTTGGCCTTGCTGAAGGCGGCGTTGATTGGGCGCTTGACGAGAACAATGAAGAGCTGATCACAGATGATATGCGCGCCGCAGTGGATGCGGCGAAGGAAGCTATCATTGCCGGTGATGTTGTTGTCCACGACTACATGTCGGACAACACGTGCCCGGCCACTGACAGCTAGAATTGGCAGCCGCTGGTTCCCAGCCCGAAGCCGGGAACCAGCGCTTTCCTGGCGGACCTGCGGCCAACGGCATGAGCGCTGAACCTCAACCTGAAACGCCCTCCACACCGCTCGCAATCGAATTGCGCGGTATTGATAAGCGCTTTGGTGCTGTCCACGCGAACCGGGCCATCGATCTCAAGGTCGCGCGGCAATCCATTCATGGGATAGTCGGCGAGAACGGAGCAGGAAAATCGACCTTGATGTCCATTCTGTACGGCTTCTACGAAGCCGATGAGGGTGACATCTACGTTGCTGGGCAAAAGGCATCCATTCGTTCCTCCAACGATGCCATCGCCAACGGGATCGGGATGGTCCATCAGCATTTCATGCTGGTGGATAATTTCACGGTGATCGAGAATGTGATGCTCGGGGCAGAGGGCGCTGCTACCCTCCAGACCGGGCGGGAGAAAGTGCGGCAGGAGCTTAAGCACCTTTCCGAAACTTACGGTCTGACGGTCGACCCGGACGCTATTGTCTCGGAGCTTTCTGTCGGTCTTCAGCAGCGCGTCGAAATCCTCAAGGCGCTGTACCGAGGTGCCGAAATCCTCATCCTCGATGAGCCCACGGGCGTGCTAACCCCTGAGGAGGCCGACAACCTTTTCAAGATCCTGCGGCAGCTTCGCGATCAGGGTAAGACCATTTTGTTGATCACGCACAAGCTTCGGGAGATCATGGCGGTCACCGATGAGGTGTCGGTGATGCGGCGTGGCGCGATGGTCGCAAGCTTGCAAACCGCCAACACCAGCCCCGCCGAGATCGCCGAACAAATGGTGGGCCGCAGGGTTCTGCTGCAAGTTGACAAAGGTGAAGCCGCACCTAGCGACGGTGTTCTGGTGGTGGAGAACCTGACTGTTCGTGATCGCTTTGGCGTTGAACGGGTCAAGGATGTTTCCTTCACCGTGCGACGCGGTGAGATCGTGGGAATTGCAGGCGTTTCCGGAAATGGTCAATCCGAGCTTCTCGAGGCTGTTTCGGGGATTGAGGCTCCGGCGTCTGGGCGCGTGCTCATAGATGGGAAGATCCTGTCGCACACCGGTGATCCAGCAGAAGCCCGTACCTTGGGCATGGGCCACGTCCCTGAAGACCGCCTGCGCATGGGTTTGGTGAAGACCTTCGAAGAGAACGAAAACTCGGTTCTTGGCTATCATGATGCGTCCGATATCGGCGGTAAGATGATCATGAGCGTCGACGCCATCCGAACGCACGCCAGAAGCCAGATCGAAAAATACGACATCCGCCCCCCCAATTGCCGGTTGAAGACCGCCAATTTCTCAGGCGGTAACCAGCAAAAGATCGTCATCGCTCGCGAGATGGAGGAGGACCCCGATGTTCTGTTGGTCGGGCAGCCGACCCGTGGGGTGGATATTGGCGCGATCGAGTTCATCCATAAGCGTCTGATCGAGATGCGCGACGCAGGAAAGGCGGTCCTGCTTGTGTCTGTTGAACTGGACGAAATCTTCGGTCTTTCCGACCGGATCCTCGTCATGTGTGGCGGTGAAATTGTTGGTGAGCGTTTGCCGCATGAAACCGATGAGAATGAAATCGGATTGATGATGGCGGGCATCGACGGGGCCGCCAACCAGGATACGCCCGCCAAAGCGGCGCCTGAGGCGGCCGAATGACCACTTGTTCCCGCTTTACTCGGCTGGCTTTTGCATTTGTTGCGCTGCTCGTAAGCGGCCTGATGGCGACGAACTCTCTGGCACAAAAAGGGCAGGCGGATTCACAAGAGGGTTTCTCCGGTGTCTCGATCGATCTGGTGGAAGACGACACCTTACGTCAGATGACCTTTGAAAACTGGACGTTGCGGGTGACCGATCGCCCGAGCGAACACGACACCGTCACCCCGATCTTCACGCTCTTCCACAATGACAACCAGGTGATGCAATTCGAGGGCGAACCAACCTATTTCGATTTCCTGCCGGTTCGCGTGACGCTGGCGCAGCTTGATCCTGACACGCCGGAACCTGAGCTCGTCGCGACGAGCTACACGGGTGGCGCGCATTGTTGCGATCGCATTCAGATTGCGTGGGTTCAGGCAGAGGGGACTTGGTGGCTGGAAGAGTTCGGCTTGTACGATGGTGGTTTTTATCTGTCCGACCACAATGGCGATGGCGTCGGTGAGATCACCGTTCGCGACCAGTCGTTTCTGTATACTTTCGACGGTTATGCGGGGTCCTGGGCACCGCCGCAGATTTTCGTGCTTCGCGATGGTGAGGTTTTGGATGTTTCCGCGGACGACGGGTATGCGTCGGCTTTCACCGAGGAGATCGGCGATTTCATACCTGAGCAGAATATCGAGCGGCCAGGCGCGCTTGCCGGCTGGGCAGCGATGCGCGCCCGTTTGGGCCACGGCGAAGAGGCGATCGAACGCCTCAGGCTTGCCAACGCCACTGTCGATTGGCCCTACCAGGTTTGCCTGAAGGGCGGGTCGCGCTTTTCCTGCGACGAACAGTATTTGCGCAGTTTCACTTTCGTCGAGTTTTTGACGCGTCACCTGGTCGAACAGGGCTATTTGGAGGCGGCACCGTGAAGGGTCGGATGCTATGAGCCTGTCCCGCGGCGAACTGCCCAAATGGGTCGACTACGGCCTGATCCCGCTTTTGAACCTCGCGGCCGCATTTTTTGTTGCGGGCCTTGTCGTCATAGCTGTCGGAGAAAATCCGATTGAGGCTGTCGAACTGATGCTCTTCGGGGCTTTCGGTTACGGTGAGGGCGTTGGCTTCACCCTCTACTACGCAACCAACTTCATTTTCACCGGTCTTGCGGTCGCCGTTGCCTTCCACGCCGGTCTCTTCAACATTGGTGGCGAAGGGCAGGCCTATGTTGCGGGGCTCGGGGTCGCCATCGTCGCGCTCATGCTCGACCAATATGTGCCATGGTTCATCGCAGCACCGCTTGCACTCGCTGCTGGCTGCGCCGTCGGCGCTTTCTGGGCGTTTGTTCCGGGCTATCTGCAAGCGACGCGCGGCAGCCACATCGTGATCACCACGATCATGTTCAACTTCATTGCCGCCGCGTTGATGACCTATATGCTGGTCAATGTGTTCCGGCAACCGGGGGCCATGGCGCCCGAATCGCGCACCTTTGAAGACGGGGGGCGCATCCCGCGGCTCGATTGGCTGTTCGATTGGTTCGGTGCAAATCTTGGCGGCGCGCAGCTCAATATCTCCTTCTTCCTCGCGCTGGTCATGGCGTTCCTTGTCTGGGTTCTCATATGGCGCACCCGGCTTGGCTATCGTTTGCGTACGCTCGGTCAGAACCCGACCGCGGCAGTCTATGCAGGCATGCGCCCCCCGCGTCTGATCATGATCGCAATGGCGATTTCCGGCGCGCTTGCGGGTATGATGGCCATCAACGAGATCATGGGTGTACACGGTCGGCTGATCCTCGAATTCGCCGGCGGGGCGGGCTTTGTCGGTATCGCCGTTGCGCTTATGGGCCGAGGTCACCCCATCGGAATCGTACTTGCCGCTTTGCTGTTTGGCGCGCTTTACCAGGGCGGGGCAGAACTCGCCTTCTCCATGCCCTCTATCACGCGCGACATGATCGTTGCCATTCAGGGCCTCGTCATTCTGTTTGCTGGCGCGCTGGAAGGTTTGTTCCGTCCGGCCATCGTTGGCTTCTTCAACGCCCTTTATGACCGCCGCCGCGCCCGCGAACGCGCGGCCGAGAGCGCGCAGGCGGCTGAGTAGGGCGGGGCGGCGCTATCATGGGAACCTTCGAGAGCTTTATTCTTTTACTCGACTCGACCGTCCGCCTTTCCATGCCGCTTCTGTTTGCTGCATTGGCGGGCCTGTATTCGGAGCGGTCAGGGGTCTTCGATATAGGTCTTGAGGGAAAGATGCTCGCAGCTGCGTTCGCCGCCGCCGCTGTCGGCGCAGTCGTCGGGAACGTCTGGCTTGGCCTGTTGGCAGGTATCGCCATTTCGGTTGCGCTGGCACTGGTCCATGGCTTTGCCTGCATCACGGCACGAGGCAACCAAATCGTGTCGGGCGTGGCTATCAACTTCCTGGCCGCTGGCCTTACCGCATTGATCGGGCATGCCTATTTCAGCCAGGGTGGTCGCACGCCCCGCCTTGATACCGAAGCGCGTTTCCTGCCGATCGAATGGCCCGCGGCAGAGGCGCTTGCTGGCGTGCCGTTCCTCGGGCCGGTCTATGAGGAACTCATCTCCGGGCACAATCTGCTTGTTTATTTGGGCTTTGCGTTTGTGGCCGTCACATGGTTCGTGATCTTCCGCACGCGCTTCGGGCTTCGGTTGCGTGCGGTCGGTGAGAACCCCGCAGCGGTCGATACCGCAGGCATATCGGTCACCCTCATGCGCTATCAGGCCGTAATCATTTGCGGTGTCTTATGTGGATTTGCCGGCGCCTATCTGTCCACTGCGCAGTCGGCGAGCTTCGTCCCCAACATGTCTGCCGGCAAAGGGTTCATTGCACTTGCGGCATTGATCTTCGCCAAATGGAAACCAGTCCCGGTGCTCTATGCGTGCTTGCTGTTTGGCTTCCTTGATGCGCTTGGTATTCGCCTGCAGGGCTATGAATTCCCAGGCATTGGTGAAGTCCCCGTGCAGATCATTCAGGCTCTGCCGTACATTTTGACCGTTGTCCTTTTGGCCGGCTTTATCGGTAAGGCTGAGCCCCCGAAAGCAGGTGGCGTCCCTTATGTAAAGGAACGCTAGGATGTCGCCCGAGCAAAGTGAGGCGCTTATCAAGGCCGCTCGCGCTGCCCGCGAAACGGCCTACGCCACGTACTCGGGCTACCGGGTCGGAGCCGCGATCTTGGGCGCCGATGGTGTCGTCTACCCTGGGTGTAACGTCGAAAACGCGGCCTACCCTCAAGGCACATGTGCAGAGGCGGGGGCGATCTCAGCCATGGCCCTCGCCGGTGAACGCCGCATCCTCGCTGTTGCGGTCGCCGGTGGACGAGCTGATCATCAACCTGAAACCGATCCATGGGACCTTTGCTCTCCTTGCGGCGGTTGCCGGCAGCGCATTGCAGAGTTCGCCCAAAGCGCACAAACACCGGTAATCATTGTGTCGCCGGAGACCGTGATGCTTGAGACAACCATCGGGGACTTGCTGCCCCACGCGTTTAATTTGGTGGAGGAGTAGACGTGTCGGACGCCGCTTCCGTCATTCGAGCTCGGCTTCCCGACGCGGCGCCGAAGCTTGGCCTGGTACTTGGATCCGGCCTGGGTGGTCTGGTGAACCAAATCGAGGGCGCGACCCATTTCCCCTACACGGACCTGCCGCATTTCCCGCTTTCGACCGTTTCATCTCATGCGGCCGAACTGGTGATAGGGAAGCTCGAAGGCGTCGAGGTGGCGGTGCTTGCGGGGCGTGTACATGCCTATGAAACCGGGTCAGCCGATGCGATGGCGACCCCCATTGCAACACTGAAGGCGCTTGGCGTTGAGCACCTGATCCTGACGAACGCTGCCGGCTCGTTGCATGAAGAAATGGGGCCGGGCGCGCTGATGCTGATCTCCGACCATATCAATTTCTCCGGGCGCAACCCACTGATCGGCGTTGAAGGTGATGGGCGCTTCGCCAATATGGTCGATGCTTACGACCCCGCATGGCGTTCCATCGCCAAGCGAATTGCCGCCGAACAAAAAATCGATTTGCACGAAGGGGTCTATGGCTGGTTTCTTGGTCCGTCATTCGAGACGCCTGCTGAGATTCGCATGGCCCGCATCTTGGGGATGGACGCTGTCGGCATGTCCACAGTGCCCGAGACCATCCTTGCGCGGCTGCACGATATAAAGGTGCTGGGCATCTCGTCGATCACAAACCTGGGTGCTGGCATGACGGGTGACGCGCTCTCGCACCATGAAACCAAAGATGTCGGCGCAACCATTGTTCCCAAACTCAGCCGTCTGATCCGCGCCCTGGTTGCTGATCGCGCCGCCAGTTGAGTTGGCGCGGCGCACCTGACACAGTCACCCATGGACTTCCTTCCCCAAGAGTTGATTGCCAAGAAGCGCGACGGCGGCACGCTGACAACCGATGAGATTGGTTTCCTGGTCGATGGCATCACATCCGGAGGTGTGACCGACGCCCAGATCTCGGCGTTTGCCATGTCTGTTTTCTTTCAAGGCATGCAGATGAACGAGCGGGTTGCGCTGACGCTGGCGATGCGCGACTCCGGCGATGTCCTCGACTGGTCGCATCTCAATGGTCCCGCGCTCGACAAGCACTCAACGGGAGGCGTTGGCGACAATCTGTCGTTGATGCTCGCCCCGATCGTCGCAGCATGCGGTGGTTACGTTCCCATGATATCCGGACGCGGTTTGGGCCATACGGGCGGCACGCTCGACAAGATGGACTCCATTCCCGGCTATCAGACCCAACCTGACAATGAGACCTTTCGGAGAACCGTCGAAGCGTGCGGGTGCGCGATCATAGGGCAGACCGCGAGCCTCGCGCCTGCGGACAAGCGCTTTTATGGCGTGCGGGACGTGACAGCGACGGTCGAAAGCATCGACCTGATCACCGCATCCATCCTCTCAAAGAAACTTGCTGCGGGCCTCAATGGCTTGGTGCTGGACGTCAAATCCGGCTCGGGCGCTTTCATGCCTTCCCATGCGCAAAGCGAAGCGCTGGCGGACAGTCTTGTGGCCGTGGCGAACGGCGCAGGAACCAAGACCTCGGCCCTCCTGACCGACATGAATGAAGTGCTGGGTCACGCTGCCGGAAACGCAGTTGAGGTCGCGACCGCCGTGGAATTTTTGACCGGCCGAGCCCAAGACCCGCGCGTGCGTGAGGTGACGCTGGCCCTGTGTGCTGAGATGCTGGTTTTGGGGGACTTGGCGGACGAAACAAACGCACTGTCGAAAGTTGCTGATGCACTGGATAACGGTCAAGCCGCAGAGATGTTCGCGCGTATGGTGCAGACGTTAGGTGGACCTTCGGACTTCGTTGAGCGCTACCGCGCATACCTGATCACCCCGGAAGTCGTCCGAGACATTCCGGCACCGCAGACCGGCGAAGTGGTCGCAATGGACACCAGAGCGGTTGGAAACGCCGTTGTTGCTCTCGGTGGTGGGCGGATAAATCCGCAAGATTCCATCGATCATGCTGTCGGACTCACAAACATCATCGCTTGCGGGCAAAGGCTCGAAAAGGGCGAGCCGCTGGCGCGGGTTCTGGCGCGTACGCCTGAAGCAGCCGACGAGGCCGAGCGCCGGGTGTCGGCGGCCGTCACCATCGGTAACGCGTCTGATCCGCGACCAGCGATCTATCGCCGTTTGGCGCCCACAGGTACGTCGTGATGGCCCGGGTCTTTCTTGTGGTCCTCGATAGTGTCGGGATAGGTGGCGCACCTGATGCAGACCGGTTTTTCAACGGTGATGTGCCCGACACAGGGGCCAACACTGTGGGCCACATTGCGGAAGCCTGCGCCGAGGGTCGGGGCGATGAGGTCGGTCTTCGATCCGGTCCCTTACGCGTCCCAAACCTTGCAAGACTTGGGTTGGGCCGTGCGATGGAAATCGCAAGCGGGGTCGACCATCCTGATTTGCGTGTAGCAGACCTCAAGGGGCGCTTCGCGGCGGCAAGCGAAGTTTCCAGGGGCAAAGACACGCCTTCTGGCCATTGGGAGATTGCGGGTGTTCCTGTGCCGTTCGACTGGGGCTATTTTCCGAAGACGCAGCCCGTCTTCCCTCCCGATTTGATGGAAGCTTTCATAGTTGAAGCGAGTTTGCCCGGCACGCTCTGTAACGCTCACGGATCGGGCACAGTTGTTGTGGCGGACTTCGGCGCGGAGCACATCGCAAGCGGCAAGCCGATCGTCTACACCTCAGCGGACTCGGTCTTCCAGATCGCGGCACACGAGACCCACTTTGGGCTCGAGCGCCTGTATCAAATCTGTGAAGTGGCGCGTCGCCTTGTCGATCCGATGAATATCGGCCGGGTGATTGCACGACCATTCGTCGGCGAAACCGGGCAGACGTTCCAGCGCACCTCCAATCGCAAGGATTTTGCGATTCCGCCCCCGGAACCGACCGTGCTCAACCGGGTCAAGGATGCGGGCGGGCAGGTCATAGCCTTGGGTAAGCTCGGCGATATATTCGCGATGAACGGGATCGACGAGGTTCGCAAGAGCCCTGGCATTAAAGGCCTATTCGAGGTTCTTTTGGAGACAGTGGACGGCGATAGAGAAGCACAACCTGGTGATCTGATCTTCGCGAACTTTGTCGACTTCGACAGCGAGTTTGGTCACCGCCGGAATATAGCCGGTTATGCCGATGCGCTTGAGCGCTTTGATCAGCTGGTCCCAAGTCTCCTGAATGCGCTGCGCGAAGACGATCTTCTGATCCTCACCGCCGATCACGGCAATGATCCCAGCTGGGTCGGCACCGACCACACCCGCGAACGGGTCCCGGTTCTGATAACCGCCCATGGGCTCAAGCCAGGTGATGCAGGCGTGCTCGACACGTTTGCAGACATCGGGGAGACGGCTGCGAAATGGCTTGGTCTCCCTGCAGGGCGCCATGGGGTGTCGATCCTGTGATCGCCATTCCGCTCGCCGAACTGCACTGCCACATCGAAGGGGCTGCGCCGCCAGAGCTCGTGCGTGAACTGGCTCAACGCAATGGGCAGGACATCACCGGACTGATCGATGAAGATGACGGCTACATCTGGTCGAATTTCGACAGTTTTCTCGGCGCTTACGATCGGGCTGCAAGCGTTTTCACTCGGCCCGAGGATTACGCCGAACTCGCTTATGCCTATGCTTGTGCTCTGGCGGAGCAGGGGACGATCTATTCGGAAATTTTCGCATCGACGGACCATGCCGAACAGGCCGGCGTGGACCCCGTCGCCTACCTCGATGCCCTTGCTGCAGGGCAGAAGCGCGCCGAAGCCGAGCATGGCATTGCGTGCCGCATCATCCCAACGGGTGTCCGTCATTTCGGCAAGGTCAGTATCTATCGGGCTGCCGAGATAGCCGTGCACGCAGCCAAGTCGAACTCCCACATTGTGGGTTTTGGCCTTGCTGGTTCTGAAACGGCAGGAACCGTCAACGATGCCAGCCCGGCTTTCGACAGGTGTGCCGCGGCCGGGCTGGGACTGACGTGCCATGCCGGTGAATGGACCGGGCCAGATACCATCCGTGATGCGCTCACGCTGGGTGTCACGCGCATTGGCCACGGTATCCGGGCTGCCGACGATACGCTGCTGGTGGCCGAGCTCGTTCAGCGCGGAATCACGCTCGAGGTCTGTCCGCAATCCAATTTGGTGCTGCAAGCGGTTCGATCGCAGACAGCACATCCTGCCATGCGGCTGCACAATCAAGGTGTGCTCGTGACCGCCAACTCCGATGACCCGCCACACTTTCATACGTCGCTTGAAAAGGACTACGCGACGATGGTCCGCCTGTTGGGCGGAGCCGACCGCCCCTTGCGCGCCATGCTGACGCGCAATGCGCTCAACTCGGCCTTCATGGATGAGGAAACCCGCGCAAAACTCTTGGCAAAACTAGACGAGGCAGTTGCGTCCGCCTAGCAGCCTGCGCCACAACACATCTGCAAAGCCAATAAGGAGCCCCCTAATGCAAGGTGTGACCGTCGTTGATCATCCGCTCATTCAGCACAAGCTCACCTTGATGCGGGACAAGAACACCTCCACCGCTTCTTTCCGCCGGCTCCTTTTCGAAATCTCCCATTTGCTCTGTTACGAGACGACCCGCGATCTTGAGACCGAGCAGGTCGATATCGAGACCCCGCTCGAACCGATGAAGGCACCGAAACTGTCGGGAAAAAAGCTCGTGTTCGCATCGGTCCTGCGCGCCGGTGACGGGCTTCTCGAAGGCATGCTCGACCTCGTGCCGGCAGCCCGTGTTGCCCATATCGGTCTGTATCGCGATCCCGAAACGCTTCAGCCGGTGGAATACTATTTCAAAGCACCTGAAGATCTCTCAGACCGTTTGGTGATCGTGCTCGATCCCATGCTCGCGACTTCAAACTCAGTGTCGGCAGCGGTGACCAAGCTTAAGGAACGGGGCGCGCACAACATCCGGTTCGTATGTCTTCTCGCTGCGCCCGAAGGCATCGAGAAGTTCACAACGACCCACCCGGATGTGCCGGTGGTGACCGCCGCGATCGACAGTCATCTCAATGACCATGGGTACATTGTGCCTGGCCTTGGCGATGCCGGCGACCGGATGTTCGGGACGAAGTAGTTTTGGGGGCCCAACCCGGCTGTGAAGGTCTTGTGCTTCTCATCGCCTTCCGTCAGCCTTGTCCGGTCCAACCAGCGCGGCAACATTGATGGGGTTCCAGTCATGGCTTTGAGCAACTCTGCGGACAGTTACGGTGCCCTGACAAAGCTCTTTCACTGGCTGATCGTGGTACTGTTCGCGTGGCAATACGCCAGCGGCAACATCATGCTTGGTATGGAACGCGGTACGCTCGTCGCCGGATTGGACCAAAACGCCTACTTCAATTGGCACAAATCCATCGGCCTTGTCGCTCTGGCCATTGCTATCTTCCGGATCATCAACCGTTCGATTGGTCAGTTACCGGACTGGGCGCCAACATTGGGAGACGGCGAGAAGGTTTTTATCCACCGCGCGGAGCAGCTGCTTTATCTCGCCATGTTCGTGATGCCGGTCAGCGGCTATCTGTACGTCATGGCTGGCGGCTTTGGCGTCTTGCTGTTTGGCGAGTGGAGATTGCCGAACCCCATTGGCGAGCGTGAGTGGCTCGAGTTCGCCGCCAAATGGGTGCACATCGTCTCGGGATACGTCCTCGCCGCCGCCGTTGCGGGTCACGTGCTTCTTGTGCTGCGCCATCAATTCTTCATGCGTGATGGGCTCTTGTGGCGCATGCTACCGGGACGGCGCGGTTAACCGCGCTGGGATCGGTTGAGCGCATTTTAGAAGGAGCTGATCGCGTTGCTATGCGGCCTTGCTTCCGACGAACTGTTTCAAGGCTGATCCGCTGGGACGAGAAATTCCACTAGGTCTCTGAGAACCGCATCGAGCTTCTCGAGCTGCGGTAAATGGCCAGCGCCGGCTATGGTCGCAAATTCCGCCCTCGGTATCCGCTTGTGTAATGCCGTGCCCCTCTCAAGCGGTATCCATGGATCGTCCTCGCCCCACACTATCTTGACCGGGCATCGGATCTCTCCGAACAGCGGTTCGACTTCGGCAGTGAACCTCTCATCAGCCTGCGCAAACTGTCGATAAAAGCTAGGCGCTCCTTGATCGGTCAGCCATGGCGCGACGAGCGCCTCGAAGTCCTCAGGAGCCAAATCGTTGACCAATGCTCCCCTGATATAGGCTTCCACGACAGCCTTGTGGATGTGCGGTGGCAAGCCTTGGAAAGCGTCGACGTGCCGCTTCATATGCTCGAAGAAATCCGAGCCCCAGGGACGCATGGCCACCACGTTCATGAGCACGTATCTCTTGAAATCCACTCCCAGGAGCAAATGCGCCCTGAGCGTCGTCGCGCCTCCGAAGTCGTGCGCAACAACGGTTGGCGTTGATAACCCCCAATGCGTCATCATCTCGGCAAAGACTTCACCCTGAATATCAAGGGACGTGCGTTGCTTCTCAGATTTGTCCGACCTTCCATAGCCAGGCATGTCGTACCAATGCACCGTGAACGCGTTGGCCAGTTCTGGGATCACGCGATGCCACGAGTAGGAGGACCATGGCCATCCATGCGCCAAAACCAGGTCCGGTCCGTCGCCCGCGCGCCCGGCGGCGACTGATCCTGCAGACGTGCGAAAGGTTTGATCAAGCGCCCAACTAGCCATTCCGTTCCCAGTTCTCACACGCACGGTTCGCCTAAGCGGCAGGTTTTGCGGTCGCCCATAGGCCTCGCTTGCCCAGCTGTTCTTTCTTCGGCCAAGCTGTCATCCGACCCCGTTCACGCGGTGCGTTGCCTCAGCCACTTCTCAACACCCTCGCTGATCTGCCGTCGGACAAGCTCTTTCTTACTGTCGGCGGCCATCAGCACCTCTTGCGCTTTGAGAAAGTTCAGCGCGGGAAAATTGGCGATTGGCGGGGTGATAAGAATGTCTGGCGGGTGGCGTTCAAGATGCGCCTTGGTGATGGTCTGCATGCAAAGCTGTGTGGCGCCGAGAATGCTCTCCAATTGCGATGGTGGCTCGTCAACCGCATCGCCGCTGTTCTCGCCCGCCGGCTCAGGCCCGCCAATAACGTCAACCGCCACCGTCAGATCACAAGCCCCCAAGGCTCCGGTGGGTAAGGGATTGACCACGCCACCATCAACGTGGACGCGACCGTTCAGAACTGTGGGGCGAAAAACAAAGGGAATCGCAATGCTCGCTGAGACGGCCGCCTTGATGGGGCCGGCGGTGATTGTGTGCGAGCTCCAGCCATAATAGTCGGTCGTGGTAACGCTTAGCGGCGTGGTGAGTTCCTCAAAAGTGGCCTTGAGGCCCTCTGGCAGAAAGGCTGACAGCACCGCGTCCGCATCAAGCTGCATGCTCATGCCCCTGAGCGCGCCCCAATTCTTGGGGCGCATTTTCCAGACGCGCGCAGCGACTTCCCGGCTGTCGAGAAACGTGGTCATCGCGATTTCGCGCATCTGCGCGCCTGTCATCCCGGATGCTCTGCCCCAACCAATGATCGATCCGATGGACGTGCCGGCAATGCAAGAGACGGGCAGCTTCAATTCATCGATGACCTCCAGCACAACGATGTGCGCAAGACCACGCGCACCACCGCCACCCAACGCAAGCCCCAGCGTTGGAAGATCGCTTTGCGTTCGGGTTGTCGCCGTCAACGGCGTTTCAAGCACGTCGGCTAAGCTGCCCGAAGATGTTGGATGAGACTGTGAAGGGGTCATGGTCATCGCTTCGATTTTATGACACAGGGGCAAGGCATGGTGAGCACGGCATCGATCGCGGTCACCGTCCGCACTTATGTGGTCTTCTGTCGTGTCATCGCAAGCCAACTCAGACACCTCGAGCAGTGCAGCGAGCAATGATGATGCAATGCTCACGGCGTCCGATTATGCGCTCTTCGCGGTAACGTGTTTCGTATGGGGCACCAGCTGGTTGGCCTTGCGCATGCAGTTGGGTGTCGTGGCGCCAGAGGTGTCGTTGGTCTGGCGATTTGCGTTGGCCGGCGCCATAGTCTTCGTGTGGGCGGCCTACGCCGGTCAGCGTTTACGCTTTAGCGCACGTGAGCATGGCCTGTGTGCGGCTATGGGCGTCTTTCTGTTCTCTACCAACTTTCTCTTTTTCTACTACGGTGGGCTGACGATCACGGCCGGTCTCCTGGCGGTCGTTTTTTCGCTTGCATCCGTGATCAATTTCCTGATCGCGATCCTGTTTTTTGGCCAAAGACCGGAACCGCGAAGGCTGGCAGGTGCACTATTCGGCGCCTTGGGGGTCGGTTTTCTGTTCTGGCCCGAGATCGTCGGAACGACATTCAATCGCCAGGCTATCTTAGCCCTTGGCCTTTGCCTGTTGGGGACGTTGAGCTTTTGCGTGGGCAACGTGTTGTCAGCGCGAGCCCAGAAAAAGGGTCTGCCGCTTTTGGCCTCTAACGCATGGGGAATGCTCTATGGAACGCTTTGGCTTTTGGTATTGACGGTTGCCCAAGGGCATCCTTTCATCTTTGAAGCAACCAGTGCTTACGTCGGCTCCTTGATATGGCTCGCCGTGTTTTCGTCGGTGATCGCCTTTTGGAGCTATCTGAGCCTGTTGGGCCGGATCGGCGGGGCACGCGCCGCTTATGCGACCGTCATCTTTCCCATAGTCGCGCTGGCATCTTCAACTGTGTTTGAGGGCTACCAGTGGACCATATTTGCGGCCGTTGGGGTGGCATTTGCGCTGATGGGCAATTGGTTGGTCCTTGCTGGCGGCAAGCGGCAGACGGTCAACAAAGGCGGCTAGTTCAATGCCGCTTTGCCCGAAGCGAATGGGGCCGGTTCGGCGCGAGCGGGCAATGGATGGTCGGGATCACGATCTATGGGCGGTTCGAGCCTTTGCATGGTGACCCAGGCGGTGGCAGCGGCCGCGACGCCGAAGACAACTGAGCCGATTGCCTGACCGATCAAGACGCCTGCGGCCCCGCCCCAGCTGGCACCGAGCCAGACAAAGGGCAGCGTGCCGACCGTCGCCTTGCCCCAATTGAAGACCGTCGAATAGGTGGCGTAGCCGAGGTTGTTAAATGAGGCGTTGGCGACGAACAGAGCTCCGTTGAAGACAAAGCTTGCAGCAACCCATGTGCAGAAGAGGATAACAAGCGAAGCGGCATCGCCGGTCGCATCAAACATCGCGACAATCGGTTCGCGGGCGATGAACAGAATGCCCCAAACCGCCACCGTGTACAGGATGATCAGTGTCAGCGCATCTCGGAATGCGCGTTGCACGCGGTCAACCTGACCTGCGCCGTAGTTCTGACCAAGGATTGGGCCGATCGCGCCGGAAAGTGCGAAGATCGCACCGAAAGCAACGGGGATAATTCGACCGACGATTGCCCATCCGGCGACAGCGTCGTCACCGAAAGGTGCGATCGCCCGTGTGATGATTGCGTTGCCAACCGGCGTTGCGACGTTGGTCAAAATGGCCGGAATTGCGATCCCGGTTATCGCGACAAGATGCGTCCGAAAGCTGGTATGGCTCGGCCATATGGCTAGGCCATGGACGACGATCGCGCCATGTATCCCCAGGGCTAACAGAAACAGCCGCGACAGATTTGTTGAGATTGCGGCGCCCGTTACCCCAAGGTCGAAACCGAAGATGAAGATCGGGTCCATGATCGCCGCTGCGATTCCAGCGCCAAGCGTCACATACATGGCTCGTTTTGCATCACCGACCGCTCGCAGCAGGCCAGACATGGCCATGCCCAGCGCGAGCAGCGGCATAGATGGGATTACGATCTGCAGAAAACCGACCGCGACTTCAAGCGTGCGGCCTTCGGCGCCAAGGCCGCGGAGAAACGTTTCGAGAAAGATGAAACAGATGGCACTGAGCGTCGTGATGACCAACGTGATAAAAACGAGCCCGGTACCGCCTATGCTGCGCGCTCTCTCAAGATCGCCCGCTCCCAACGCCCGCGACACCAGTGCGACGATCCCGATGGTGCTGCCGATCGCGGCGGAAGTGATGAAGAACATCAGCGTGCCGGCATATCCAATGGCCGCCGCCAATTCCGTCTCACCAAGTTGGGCGATGTAAAAAAGGTTCGCAAAATCAACGATGAAGATCGCCACGAGGCCGATCGAAGCCGTGCCGGTCATGACGATCGTGTGGCGCATCGTCGAACCTGTGACGAAGCGAGGTTTTGCGTCATCGTCTTTTGAGTTCGCGGCCATCAGCTATCGGCTTTTTCGGTGGATGACGGTTCGCCTGCCAGCGGTTCATTGGTAATCGCTTCCGTCTCGGGCGACAGCGCCTCCGCATCGCCTTCGTTGCCTGACAGCGGCTCGGGAACGGGCATTGGCGCGACCGGTTCGTTGCCGGTTGCGTAAATTAGGTCCAAGCCGGCCATGATCCCGCTTTCGCGTTGCATCGCCAAACGCTCCGCGTCTCGTTCCTTGACGTCGTGAACCCGGAAATTGGCTTCCGCCTCCGGTATCCCGATGCCCATCAAGACCTGCCGCCCCATTTCGAGCGATGAATGGTAGGTTTCGCGGACGGCGGCTTGCACATCGAGCTTGAAAAGTTCCAGTGCGTGCCCGCGATCGTATGCCCGTGCGAAAACCGGAAGCTCCGGATAGGCTTCGCGCACCGCTTCGATGATGCGTGTTGTTGTCGCCCGATCATCGGTACAGACGACCAAGGCTTCGGCCCGGCCTATGCCGGCGGCGGCGAGGATATCGAGCCGGGTTCCATCACCATAGTAGATGCGGGCATTGAACCGTTTTGCTTCTCGAATCCTGTCGGGATCGGTGTCGATAACGGTCACACGTTCCCCGGCGGCAAGCACTGTCTGGGAGACGAACTGCCCAAAGCGACCAAAACCCACAATCAAGACCCGGGCGTTGGCGTCCGAGAAATCCTCGTTGATCGTCGGTTTCTCCGGAGCGGTGGTAAGTTTGTAAGAGAGTTTGACGATCACCGGCGTGAAAGCCATCGACAGCGCAACCGAGGAGGCGAGTATGCTTTGGCTTGCAGGGTCGAGCAGTCCGCCGGCGAGGGCAACGCCGAACACGACGAACCCAAATTCGCCGAATTGGCAGACATAGGCAGCTGCTTTGGCGGCACAGGCATGCGCTTCGCCCATCGCGCGCTCAACAGCGTAGGTCACGGCGAGCTTAATCAAGAGACCACCGATGGTGATGGCCAGCACCACGGCGAACTGATCGATCAAAACCTGAAGATCGATCGAAAGGCCGACAGCGAGAAAGAACAGTCCCATCAAAAGACCGCGAAACGGCTCAATATCAGCTTCAAGCTGGTGCCTGAAATCCGATTCGGACAGCATCACGCCGGCAATCAACGCCCCCAGCGCCGATGACAGGTTTGCCTCATCCATCAGGAACGCGGCACCTAGCACAATCATCAAGGCGCCCGCCGTCATGACTTCGCGGACACCCGTTTTCGCCAGCAGATGAAACAGCGGGTTGAGCGCCCACCGGCCAACCGCGACGAGAAAGACCACTGCAGCGAGAGCAACACCCGCTTCGGTGAGGCCCATCGAGCCTTCTCCACGTGGTGCAAGCAGGGAGGCCAGCGCTAGCAAAGGCACCACCGTGAGGTCCTGAAAAAGCAGAATTCCAAAACTGGCGCGGCCATGGACCGTTTCACGTTCCCGCTTCTCATCGAGGATGGAAAGCGCAATCGCGGTCGACGACAAGGCGAGAGACCAACCAATAATTAAGGCGGCAGTCCACGAAAACCCCAGCAGCATCGCCGCACCGGAGAGGAGAAGGGTGGACCCGAGCATCTGCCCGCCGCCAGAGCCGAAGATTGAGCGCCTCAAGGACCAAAGTGTCGAGGGCTTTAGCTCAAGGCCGATGATGAACAGAAACAGGACAACGCCGAACTCTGCGACGGTTGCGATGCTGTCGATGTCGGAAATGAGGCCGGTTGCCGGGCCAATGATCAATCCGGCGACCAGATAACCGAGCACTGCCCCTAGGCGGAAACGCTGAAAGATCGGGACCGCGATGACGGCTGCGCCGAGAAGAATAAGAACCACGACAAGCGGGTGCGCAGCCAGCCATGCTTCGCTCATGGGGTCAGCTCAGTGAAAGGTGGGACATGAACGTGCATGCCTATGGCTGGTGCGCTTGTTGCGCACGAAAATCAAGTGACCGGCTGCACAGGACCGGGGCTTGTTCAGACAGCGCCGTATCTTGACGGCCTAATCTTATTCCAGTGCTGCGAAACCTTCAGAGAATCCGCTGAGCTCTATCGGAATTCCAATGCCCTCATCTGGCGTTTGGAAGATGACAAACCAAGCGGTCTCGCCACCCGCCATCGTATCGATCAAACCCTGATCCATGATCATTTCGACATAACAGCCAGACGGCAGGCAGCGAGCATAGTCAGCGGTTCCAACGTCGGTGTCGTCGACCCGCAGGCCTAGGCCGCCATCAAGCAGGACCCCCAAGGGCACCGCAACGCGCAGAATATGGGCGCCTCCGTCGAGCGTCCGAACAATGGTAACGCGCAACTCGACGTTTGGCCTGTCGACCGCCGCGACGTTCTGGACGAGCGCACAAAGCTCCGTCTCCGTTCCGGTAGGTGTTTCGCATTGGATTTGCCAAGCTTCAAACTGCTGCTGAACGACCGGCTGCGCGGTTGCGTGGCTGGGTGCAAGCAGCGCACAGGCGGTGCCAGCGATCGCCAGCCACGACCGGAATTTCAACATTGACACACACGCCATCATGTTAGGGCGACCTCAAATCATTGATTCGTACACTATGGGCGCCAAACCCTAGCAATGGGTCCGCCATATGGCGATAGGTCGCCTGAAACGGCATTTTGTGCGCACAGACTGCACGTATCGCCGGTTTAAAGGGGAACATCGCCGCTACTTCGACCATCGAAGGGGGGTATCATGAGGATTTGGCGCATTTGCCACAGGCTCTCGGGCTTCCATCCCGTGCGCTCTTTGGATAGGTAGAAACATATCGGGAGGAGGGCGCGCCACAGTGTGCCCTGTTTTGGGCCCCCTGATGTTTTGTGCAGTCTATCGAACCGCGCATGAACGCTTGGGCGGCCCACGTCGTTGGAAAGTGCCCATTTTATGATCTCGACTGATAAATTTCGTCAGCCTTTCGCTAGGTTTGCAATTCTCCTGGGGACGCTGCTCGCAGTTACGCTGGGCACGATCACCAGTGCACTGGCCGCCCAGCCAACGCCTTGGGGTACCGACCTTCAAGCGGCCGCGACCACGGTGATGGCGCACATCCACTGGTTTGAGAATTTCACCCTCATCATCATCACCCTGATTGTGATCTTTGTTTTGGGGTTGATGATTTATGTTTGCTGGCGGTTCTCCGAAGGCCGGAACCCGACACCGTCGAAAACGACCCACAACACGATGATCGAAGTGGTTTGGACGGTCGTTCCGATCCTCATTCTCGTTGTCATCGCCGTGCCATCCTTTCGCCTGCTATATGAAGAGGCGGTCGTCCCGCCGGCCGATCTCACAATCAAGGCGACCGGATACCAATGGTATTGGGGTTACGAATACCCCGACCATGACGACATCGACTTTCTGCAGTTTATGTTGGACGACGAAGAGCGCTTGGCTCGGATCGAGGAGAGCGGCGGAACAGAAGCTGACTTTCCGCGACTGCTGGCCGTGGATAACGAAGTGGTTGTGCCGGTTGACACCACTGTTCGCTTGATCGTCACCGCTGCGGACGTGTTGCACGCGTTTGCTTTGCCGGCATTCGGCGTGAAGATGGACGCCGTTCCGGGCCGGCTCAACGAAACCTGGTTCCGCGCGGAGCGTGAAGGCATTTTTTATGGGCAATGCTCGGAGTTGTGCGGTACCGACCACGCATTCATGCCGCTAGCCATCCGAGTGGTGAGCCAAGAGCAGTTTGATGCGTGGGCGTCCGTTGCATCCGACGATCTGACCGAGGCCAATGAAATGCTCGCGCAACTGCTGCGTGAGGCGGACGCAACGGAAGTCGCAGCAAATTAAGCCGTCGCTCCGCGCAAGGCGGCGACCAATACACCTCTCTTGCGAGACCCGGTTTTCGCAAAACAAGGACTGAATTAAACCATGGCAAGTTACGCAGACGCATCGGCACACGATGACATCCCGCGCGGCTGGACCCGGTGGGTGTACTCCACCAATCATAAAGACATCGGGATCCTCTACCTGATCTTCGCGATTATTGCGGGGATCATAGGTGGAGCGTTGTCAATTGGCATTCGCCTCGAGCTGCAAGAGCCGGGCATGCAGATTTTCGCCGATGGCCATGGCTACAATGTTTTCGTCACCGCACACGGCCTGATCATGGTCTTTTTCGTGGTGATGCCGGCTCTCATTGGCGGCTTTGCCAACTACATGGTTCCGATCATGATCGGCGCGCCGGACATGGCGTTCCCGCGCATGAACAACATTTCGTTCTGGCTGCTGCCGCCGGCTTTGTTGCTGTTGGTCGCCTCCATGTTTGTCGAAGGGCCTCCAGGCGGTAATGGCGTCGGCGGAGGCTGGACCATTTATCCGCCGCTCTCGACCACGGGCCAGCCTGGCCCAGCGATGGATTTTGCGATTCTGTCGCTGCATGTCGCCGGTGCGTCGTCAATTCTCGGCGCCATCAACTTCATCACAACCATCTTCAACATGCGCGCGCCTGGCATGAGTCTTCACAAGATGCCGCTGTTCGCTTGGGCAATCCTCGTGACCGGCTTCCTGCTCCTGTTGGCGCTCCCGGTCCTGGCGGGCGCGATCACCATGCTTCTGACCGACCGTAACTTCGGGACCGCGTTCTTCGATCCAGCAGGTGGCGGGGACCCTATTCTATTCCAGCACCTGTTCTGGTTCTTCGGGCACCCGGAAGTCTACATCATGATCCTCCCGGCGTTCGGGATCATCAGCCACATCATCTCGACCTTCTCGCGCAAGCCGATTTTCGGTTATCTCGGCATGGCCTACGCCATGGTTGCGATCGGGGTCGTCGGTTTTGTCGTCTGGGCGCACCACATGTACACGGCTGGTCTCTCGGTTCAGACTCAGGCCTACTTCGTTGCTGCCACGATGGTGATTGCGGTTCCAACGGGAGTGAAGATTTTCTCATGGATCGCGACCATGTGGGGCGGCTCGATCCGGTTCACGACACCCATGATATGGGCGCTCGGCTTCATCTTCCTGTTCACGGTTGGCGGGGTCACAGGCGTGCAGCTCGCCAACGCCGGCCTCGACCGAGCCTTCCACGACACCTATTACGTGGTCGCGCACTTCCACTATGTGCTGTCGCTTGGAGCCGTCTTTGGGATTTTTGCCGCCTGGTACTATTGGTTCCCGAAAATGTTCGGCTACATGTATTCCGAGTTCATTGGGAAGCTGCACTTTTGGGTGACTTTTGTCGGCGTGAACCTGTTGTTCTTCCCGCAGCACTTCCTTGGCCTCAACGGGATGCCGCGGCGCTACGCTGATTACCCCGACGCTTTTGCTGGCTGGAACTACGTCTCGTCGATCGGCTCATACATCTCTGCTGTTGGCGTTTTGATCTTCCTTGTCGGCGTTTTGCACGCCTTTGCTGTCAAACGCCGCGCAGGCGATAATCCCTGGGGCGAAGGTGCGACCACCCTTGAATGGACCTTGTCGTCACCGCCCCCGTTCCACCAGTTTGAGAAGCTGCCGCGGGTCAAGTTCGATTCGCACTAGGTGGCTGTAAATCCCTGTGGTCTGCGCGTTCAAAGCGCAGGCCTAAGGCCAAAATTGATAGCTTTCCAAGCCTGCTAAACCATGAGCCTGTCTGACATTACCAACCCTGCAAAGCCTGACGCACTGGCCGTGGATGCTCTGCGCGCCGCCGGGTTATCGACGGCGTCTGCCGCAGACTTCATAAACCTTCTCAAGCCTCGCGTGATGTCGCTGGTTGTCTTGACAGCGTTGGTCGGTCTTGTGGCAGCGCCGGTTCAGCTCAACCCGTTCGTGGCTCTGACCGCCTTGATCTGCATTGCTGTTGGCGCGGGCGCGTCTGGTGCCCTGAACATGTGGTACGATGCGGATATTGATGCGGTGATGGGCCGAACCGCCAAGCGACCGGTCCCCTCAGGTGCCATCCGGCCGCGCGATGCACTGGCTTTCGGCTTGTTGCTGTCGTGTTTTTCGGTCGGAATTCTTGGCCTTCTGGTCAATTGGCAATCGGCCGCACTGCTGGCCTTCACCATCTTCTTCTATGTTGTCATCTATACGATGTGGCTGAAGCGCTCCACGCCGCAAAACATCGTCATCGGTGGTCTCGCCGGGGCGTTTCCTCCCGCCATCGGGTGGCTCGCGGCAACAGGTTCGCTGTCGCTTGAACCTGTGCTGATGGTCGCGATTATCTTCATGTGGACGCCGCCTCATTTTTGGGCGCTCGCCTTGCTGAAGGCGGACGACTATGGCCGTGCGAGCGTGCCGATGATGCCCAATGTCATGGGTGATCGGCATACCCGTGTGCAGATACTCGTCTATTCGGTTTTGCTCGCACCGCTTGGCGCCGCACCGGCTTTCCTGGGATTTACCGGGGTTATCTACGCGGTAAGTGCAGTTGTTGGCGGCCTGGCGTTCGTTTGGTTTGCCTTCAACCTTCTCAAGGCACCGGACCTGGCGACCCGCAACAGCGCAGCCGGACGGCTCTTCGGCTTCTCGATAACCTATCTTTTTGCTCTTTTCATCGTCATGCTCGTTGAAGAACTGGCCGCTGGATTGTTGGGATGGACTTTGGCAATGCCGGAAACTCTGACCATGTCGCTGGGGATGTGAGACCATGGCTCGTACCCGACCAGCCGCCCCGAAGCCCATCGCTACACAGTCCGAGCCGTTGGTGATGGGCACCGAAGAGCGGGCGCATTTCTACAAACAGCGCCGCGGGCGATCCATCGCGCTTGCTCTGGCGTTGGCCGGTGTCGTTGTTCTGTTTTACGTGGTCAGCCTGATACAGGGCCCGGCCATCCTGCAGCGTCCGATGTAAGGTAGCCTGATGTCTGCTTCCAAACCTCAAAAGACAGCATTGGCACTGGGTGTTTTCGCCGCCTCTATGGTTGGCGTCGCCTACGCAGCCGTGCCGCTCTATGAATTGTTTTGTCAGGTCACAGGGTTTGGTGGCACCACGCAGGTTGCAGACGTCGCGCCCGAAGACGTGTCTGATCGCACGATCAAGGTTCGTTTTGATGGCAATGTGGCCGCCGGTTTGAACTGGGACCTGGAGCCCGGTGAGACCGAGGTTGAGGTACAGATTGGGGCGGTGAACGAAACGGCCTACGCAGCGCATAATTGGGGGTCGTCAGAAAGCTGGGGTACGGCGACCTTTAACGTGTCGCCACCTCAGGCCGGTGCTTACTTCAACAAGATGCATTGCTTCTGCTTCGAGCTGCAGGGCCTTGAGGCCGGACAATCTATGGATATGGGCGTCGTGTTCTTTGTCGATCCTGCAATTCTCGACGATCCTGCCAACGACCGTATCGATACGATCACGCTGAGTTATACGATGTTTGAAGCTGATGCGCCCGACGGCGCAGAGCTTGCTGCTCGTAATGACGGAAACGAAACGAGCGCGCCATCCGCGCTCGAAAGGAATTAAGCTGAACACCGTCTGTTCGCCGATGCGGCACTGAAACAGACTTCGGGGGAACTGAATATGGCCTCAGGGCACGCAACAGATCACGACTATCATATTATCCCGCCAAGCCCTTGGCCGTTTGTCGGCTCCGTTTCGGCACTGGTCCTTGCGGTTGGAGCGATTGTCTGGATGCATGGTGGCGCCTGGATCTGGTTTGCGCTCGGCATGCTTGGTGTCCTGTACACAATGACGATGTGGTGGCGTGATGTGGTTCGTGAGAGCCTTGCCGGCGATCACACTCCCGTTGTCTCGCTGCATCTGCGCTACGGCATGATCCTGTTCATTGCCTCCGAGGTGATGTTCTTCGTGGCGTGGTTCTGGGCCTATTTCGATGCTGGATTTTTCCCCGGCCCAGCCGAGCAGCCCATGCGGACGGAGCTCACCGGAGGTGTCTGGCCGCCCGAGGGCATCGAGACCTTCGACCCCTGGCACCTTCCCTTGATGAACACGGTTATCCTTCTGACCTCTGGCACCACGGTCACATGGGCGCACCATGCCATGATCGAAGGCGACCGCAAGATGCTCAAGCAGATGCTGGCACTGACCGTTGGCCTCGGGGTTCTTTTCTCGGGCTTCCAGGTCTACGAGTACACCCATGCCCACTTCGACTTCTCCGGCCATATTTATGGCGCGACGTTTTTCATGGCGACAGGCTTTCACGGCTTCCATGTCTTCGTTGGCACCATCTTCCTCGCGGTCTGCCTCTTCCGGATCATGCAGGGCCAGATGAACGAGAAGAAGCATTTCGGTTTTGAGGCGGCCGCCTGGTACTGGCACTTCGTCGATGTGGTATGGCTGTTCCTGTTCGTTGCGATCTATGTTTGGGGAGCGGGCGCCGTTCACTAAGGCGCGCGAACGATCCCCTCCCAGAAACGCGGGCGGCTTCGGTCGCCCGTTTGCTTTTCAAGGCGTGTCTGCATGAGCCGAACCCTGACCGCTTCCCCTTTGTCCGCAGGATTGCGTGGCCGATGCCCTCGATGTGGCCAAGGCAAACTGTTCGATGGTTTCCTCAAAGTGCGTTCGCGCTGCGACGTGTGTGAGCTCGATTACGGCTTTGCCGACTCGGGCGATGGGCCCGCCGTTTTCATCACCTTCTTTTCAGGCGCGATCGCAGTGGGTTTTGCCCTGTGGCTGGAGCTTGCCTATCAACCGCCTTACTGGGTCCACGCGCTGCTGTCCTTGCCGATTATTCTGATCACCGCCATCGGGCCGCTGCGGCCCCTTAAGGGGTGGATGATCGCGCGGCAATATCAGATGAGCGCAACCGAGGTCCGCAACGATGAGGTGGCGCGCCGATGAAGCGCTTGCTGACGGCTGTGCTGATCCTTGGGGCGCTGGTCACCTTGCTTGGCTTAGGGACGTGGCAAGTACAGCGGCTGGCGTGGAAACAGGATTTGATTGCGCGAGCTGAGAGCAGGCCGGACCTTCCAGCCATGCCGATCGCCGAGTTGCTTGCTGAGGCTGGGTTTGAAGCTACCGCAACGGGCCCAACGTTTCCTGCCGACTTCGGCGATCAGAACGCCTACCGGCGAGTGATCCTGCAGGGCCATTTTGTTGGCGATCCAGTGCGTGTCTTCACCACCCTGTCAGCTTCGATTGGTGACTATGAGGGCCCCGGTTTCTGGCTTATGCACGCTTTCGAAGGCGATTTTGAAGTTGGCTTCGCCGACTCCGACATCGTTTTTGTGAATCGGGGGTTTGTCCCCTTTGAGCTACCGCCGGGCGTCACCGTTCGGGAAGCGCCAACTGGCGAAGTTCAGTTTGAGGGTCTGATCAGGCCCGACGACACTGTCGGAGCTTTTACACCCGACCCGGACTATGAAGGCCGACTGATTTACCGCCGCTCGGTGTCACAGCTTTTGCAAGCTACGGGCATTCCGGCTGCTTTGCCCATCACAATCGATATGCCCGCTTCTGCAATTGGCGGTCTGCCTCAGGCTGGCGAAACGAAGTTCACCTTCTCAAACCGGCATCTCGAATACGCCATCACCTGGTACGGTCTGGCAGCGTGCCTCGTCGGTGTCGTCGGCGTCGCATGGTGGCGACGCAGGCCCGACGCCGAGGGCAATTCAGAGTAGATCCAGGCGCTTTGAAACGGCGTCTGCGCTTTCGCGATAATCGGCGAAGCCCATCTTGCTGTAATAGGCGAGCCCACCGGTATTCTCGCGCCGAATGGTGGCATCAATCGTTGTCACGCCAGCGGCTTGCGCGGCCTGCCTGGTCTCGCGGAACAGCAGGCGCCCAATGCCTCGGCCGTGGGCGCATTGGGCAACGTAGGTGGCGATCACGGCCCAATCATCGGGAAGCGCGTCCTCTCCTGTCCAGTTCGGGTCGCACCACTCAACCGATTGAAAACCTAATAGGTTTGATCCTTCCGACGCCACCGTACAAGCAATGCTAAGCGGGGCCTCAACGTATAGCGAGACCATTTGGTCTATCGTGAAAGGTTCGCGATGGGCGGTTGTCCCACCTGTTACGATGATGGCGTTGAGAAGCGCGCACATGCTGTGTGCATCGGAACGGCGCGCGGGACGGGTAACAAGCTTCATGGTTTTGGAATGCTCCGGAGGTAACGCCCCGCCGACGCGCAGCGCTACCTCTCAAGGGAGCAAGAAGCCTAGTCGCGGGACGGAATGTTCCGACCTTTCTGCACGGCTGGCCGGGCCAAGAAGCGGTCGAGGTAAGCGGTTACGTTGGTGAAACCCGCCCAACCAACCAGCTCTTTGGCGCCGTAGAATTCAAGCGCCGCCAGCCAGGGCGCGATGGCGATATCGGCGACCGAAAAATCGCCGGCGACCCATTCACGACCGTCAAGATGGCCATCGAGTACACCAAGGAGCCGCTTGCCTTCGTCCACATACCGCTCCCGCGGGCGCGGGTCTTCAATCTGTGCCCCGGCAAACTTCACAAAAAAGCCCATCTGGCCGAACATCGGCCCAAGCCCGCCCATCTGCCACATAAGCCACTGTGTGACGTGCGCCCGCTCATGCGCGTTGGCGCCGCCCAGCTTGCCTGTCTTGTCGGCGAGATAAAGCAGAATCGCGCCGCTTTCGAAAAGGCCGATCGGCTCACCGTTCGGCCCGTTCGGGTCGATGATGGCGGGGATCTTGTTGTTGGGGTTAAGAGACAGAAACGCGTCGCTTTTCACGTCTTCGTCGGCGAGCGTCACCTTGTGCGGCTCATAGGGCAGTCCGAGCTCTTCCAGCGCGATGGAAGCCTTGACGCCGTTCGGCGTTGGGAAGGAGTAAAGCTGGATGACTGAAGGGTCCTTAGGCGCCCAGCGTTTTGTGATCGGAAAAGCGGATAGGTCGGTCATCGAAAATGGTCTTTTCTGTTTGAGAGTTCGAACGCATCGGCGGGTCTCCGCTGATGGGCTCGCTTTGGGAGGTTGCGTTCGACATAAGCACTCTTCTTCCGCTTACCAACGCAGCCTCCCAACATTGTGATAGCTGAGGCGTGAAACCGGTTACGCGCGCTCTGCTGCGGGTAGAAGCGCAGTCACGGTTTCGAGCGTATCGGCTTCGTGCGGTGGCTTGTCCCATCGCAGTTTTGAGATGCGCGGGAAGCGCATGGCAATTCCGCTCTTGTGCCGCGTTGAGCGCTGCAAGCCTTCAAACGCGACTTCGAGAACGAGGCCGGCATCCTTGCCATGAACCACCTCGCGAACTGGACCGAAGCGGTTGGTCGTATGCTTACGGACAAAATTGTCGATCTGTTTCAGTTCCTCGTCGGTGAAGCCGAAATAGGCCTTGCCGACTGGCACCAGCGCGCCCTCATCCGTCCAGACCCCGAACGTGTAGTCAGAGTATAGGCTTGAGCGTTTGCCATGCCCCCGCTGCGCATACATCAGAACCGCGTCTATCAACATCGGATCACGCTTCCATTTCCACCACGGGCCCTTCGGCCGCCCGGGAACGTATGCGGAATCTGCACGCTTGATCATAACGCCTTCGACCGCATCGGCATCAGCGCCGGCACCATGAGAGGCAGGGTCGGCGCGCGCTTCCGCCAGTTGATCCCATTCGCCAAACGCCACCATCGACGATAGATCGAGGCGCGGATTAGCATGATCTGCGACGAGCGCTTCAAGCCGTGCCCGCCTCTCGGCAAAGGGCAGGGGGCGGAGGTCGTCGTCGCCTAACCGCAGCAGATCGTATGCGCGGATGGCGGCGGGATGGCTGGCGAGCAGTTTCTTGGAAACAGTCTTTCGGTTGAGGCGCTGTTGGAGCGTGTTGAAGGTCTGCACGCGCCCGTCGATGATCACCAATAGTTCGCCATCGAGGGTGCAATCACCTGGAAGTGCACCGATCAGGTCGGGAAAGGCTCCGGAAATATCGTCGCCGGTACGTGAGTAGAGCCGCGCCACAGGACGTCCATCTTTCGCGGTGCCAGTGGCAGCTTGCACGCGGATGCCATCCCACTTCCACTCGGCCGTGAACAGTGATGCATCGAGCGTCTCGAACGTTTTGTCTTCTACAGGGTGTGCAAGCATGGCTGGGGCAAACGGTGCTGGATCATCGTTTTCTGGCCGACCGGCTGTCCCCTCGGCCCATGCGAAAAGGCTCACATAGGGTGGTTTGAGGCCATGCCAGACTTCCTCAATGGCGTCGGGCTCCAGATCACCGAGCCCTGCCACGGCGGTCTTCGCGAGCCGGGCAGATACGCCCACGCGCAGCCCACCGGTGATCAGCTTCAGCAGTGCCCAGCGGCCCGTCTCATCGAGTGTATCCAGCCAGCGAGCGATAAGGGCCGGCATCTGCGCCTTGCCAACTGTATCCAGAGCCTCGACCACGTCGCCGAGCGACGGTGGCGGCTCGTTCGTGCCGTGGTGCGTCGGCCAGATAAGCGCCACCGTTTCCGACATGTCTCCAACGTAATCGTAAGACAGCCCGAACAGAACCGGGTCGGTGCGCTCCTCGACCAGCCCGCGAATAAGCGCCGGTTTAGCGTTCTTGAAGTCGAGTCCACCTGTGATCGCAGCAAGGGCAATGCCACGCTCAGGGTCCGGCGTCCTTTGAAAATAGTCGATCATAAGGCGCAGCTTTCCATTGCGCCTTGGCTCATAGGCAAGCCTATCCAGGAGGGCAGCAAAAGCCCTCATGCAGCGGCCTCCACCTGCTCCTCATCATCGTCGCCATAGCCGATCATGTTGAGCGGGCGCGCGGCGATGCCTTGGGTGCCGCACCAGTGCACGAGCGCGTCCTCCTGTCCATGTGTGACCCAGATCTCTGATGCCCCGGTGTCTATGATTGTGCGGCAAAGATCATCCCAGTCAGCATGATCCGACATGACAAGCGGAAGTTCGACGCCACGCTGGCGCGCCCGAGCGCGAACCCGCATCCACCCTGACGCAAAACAGGTCATGGCATCACCAAACTTTCGCGACCAGCGATCTGCCATCGCACCTGGCGGGCAAACAACGATCTGTCCTGCAACCTCCTTACCCTTGAGGCCGGCCACCGGGCGCAGCTCACCCAAGTCGATGCCTTGCGCCTGGTAAAAGTTGCAGAGCTTCTCCATCGCTCCATGCAAGTAGATTGGCGCGTCGTAGCCAGCGGCTCGGACTTCGGCGATGACCCGCTGCGCTTTCCCCAAAGCATAAGCGCCAACAAGATGTGGCCTGTCGGGAAATAACTCGAGGGATCGGAGCAGCTTCGCAACCTCATCAGCACCGGCAGGATGGCGAAACACCGGCAGTCCAAACGTAGCCTCTGTGATGAACGTGTCGCAGGGTACCACCTCAAAGGGCGTCACCGTTGGGTCGGCGTGGCGCTTGTAGTCGCCCGAGGCGACCAATCTGTGCCCGGCATGTTCGATGCAGATCTGAGCCGAGCCGAGTACATGACCCGCTGGATGAAAGCTCACCCGAGTGTCGCCGATCGATACCGCGTCGCCCAGCTCCGCCGACTGCGTTTGGCCTGCAAAATTGGCGCCGTACCGGATGGCCATAATTATCAGTGTTTCGGAGGTTGCCAAAACAGAGCCGTGGCCGGGACGCGCGTGGTCGGCGTGGCCGTGCGTGATGAGTGCCCGATCGACCGGGGTAACCGGGTCGATGAAGAAATCACCTGGGATGCAATAAAGCCCCTCGGGGCGGATCGTCATGAACTCGTCAGCACGCATGCCCAACCATGTGGAGCGAGACGGGGAGATTCAAAGAGTGTAGCCTTATTCTGCTGGGTTGGCCGCCTGGGTACCCACACCGCCTTCCGGGCTCGCCAGCGCCGCGCGCTCGAAGGCGCTGAGGCGTTTGTAAACACTCATCAGTTCGATGATCGTCGTCCATGAGTTCACCAGATACTGGAACGAGTTCTCCACCCGGCCGAAGGCGCGCATAATTTGCTGCATGGTGCCAAGTGTGATTGTGCCCGCAATGATCGTCGGTCCCAGCGCGATGAAGGGGATGAGATTGCCGATCTGCAGATAAAAGATCCGCACCACGTTGAAGTAGAGGTAGTGGAAGTAGAGCCGGAAATAGTTTTTGCGTACATCGGCAAATAGCTCAACGAGCGATTGCGGCTGCGCGCGCTCGACATAGTCCTCGCCGTAAACAAGTTCCTTGCGGTAGGCCGCCTCCACCTTCTGATTATTGAACTCCAGGCCCGGCAGCTTGATGCCGACGGCGGCCAGCAGCACCGTGCCGATGATCGACCAGATGATCGCGACAAATACCAATCCTTGGCTGACTTCGCCGATGATCGGTAGTTCGGTGACTGCCGCCGAAAGGCCCCACAAAAGGGGCAGAAACGCGATCAGCGTCATCACCGAGTCGAGGAGGGCCACACCGAGACTCTCGGTGATGGATGCGAACCGCATCGTGTCTTCCTGAACGCGCTGCGATGCGCCCTCGATGTGCCGCACGCGCTTCCACATTCCGGTGTAGTAATTGTTCATCGCTGTGCGCCAGCGAAACACGTAGTGACTGACAAAGAAGCGGAACATCACCGCGACAAAGACGTAGACAAGTGCGATTTGAAGGAATGTGGCGATGCCGAGATAGTAGTCCCGGCCATCGATGGAGCCTGGTTCAGACAGGGCCTGCTGGATCAGATCGTAAAATGTCCCGAACCACTCGTTGATCATCACATCGAGTTGGACGAGAAACCAGTTGGTGAAAAAGATCAGCGCCGAACCAGCAACCGACCAAAGCTGCCAAGGATGGGGCGCGTACCACATCCAGAAGCCGACAAACAGCGCGATAGCGGTCAGCATGTATTGGTAGAACCAGAAGGTTTCCGGGCTCGTCCAACTCTCCGCGGCCGCAGCGGGCTCGCCCGTCTGAGCGTCAGCAGTGTCCCCAGTGGCCGGTACATCGGGCGCAATACCGTCCGGTATCGCTTGCATCGTTTCAACGCCGAATAAGGGGCCAAACGACAGAAACTGCATGTTTTGTCCAGCGGCGTACCAGAAGATCACCATCGCCAGAGCGTAGATGGCGAACGAGGAGAAGAAGACCTTCGGCTTTGGGAAGAACGAATGAAACACGGGCAGCCCTCTGACTGTGTGGAGGCAGTGTGGAAGTATCAGTCGGCAGAGAACGCCGCGCGACCTGTGGCGAGCGCATGATCGAGGTAGTCTATACGATCCTGACCCCAGAATGGTTCGCCATCAAGAACATAGACGGGCGCGCCAACTGCGCCAGCGGTGATGGCCATCTCGGTATTGGTTGCAATCTCGGCGACAATTGCGTCGCTTTGGGCCGCGGCGAGTGTTGCATCGACGGGATGCCCGGCCTGCTCCAGTAGCGGCGAAATCGTCGCCGGATCTGAGATATCGTGATCATGAACCCAGCAGGCTTGGAACGCTGAAAACATGAAGGCTGACGGGTCACCACCTTCCCGCGCGATGGCAGCCACCGCGCCGTTTGCCAGCGATGGATTCGTCGGCCAGTGCTTGGGGCGCAAGGTCAATGGCAAATCACGATAATGCGCAATGCGCTGCAGCTCGATCAATCGGTAGGCTTGCCGTGGAGCCGGGCGCTCAGGGACGGGAACAGCACCTGAGGTCTTGAAAACATCGAACAGGTTGAAGGGACGGTAAGCAATAGCCGATCCGTGGGTCCGGACGACCTCCATCAACGCTTGATGACCCAGATAGGAGAAAGGTGAGATCAGGGTGAAGTAGTAATCAATTTGGGTCGCCATCATCTTTGCCCAGGAACAAACTGCCGGATCGGATCGTCGGTATTTGCCTTCTTAGCGCGAAAGAAGAGAAACGCCTTGAACCGAGTTAGAGCTTTCGCTGTCTATAGACAACGGAACTCTCGGCAATTTGAACCTGCGTGACCGCCGGAGGTGACGCCGACGGTATCCCTGAGGGCTAAGCCGCTTCGTTCTCTTGTTTGGCCTTCAACATGCCCGTTACCACTTCAACGGTCCGCTGCAGTTCGCCGATCGCTCTCTCGATTTCCTGCTTTTGGTTCTCCAGGACATTAATCTGCCCAAGGAAGCGATCGCGGGCTGTGATGAGTTGTCCAGCTTGGCCGTCCTTGAGATCGTACAGATCGAGCATCTCTCCGATCTCATGAAGCGAAAACCCAACCTTCTTGCCCATTACGATCAGTTTCAGCCGAGCCCGGTCACGTCGCGAATAAATGCGCTGCATTCCAACGCGCCGCGGGCGGAGCAGGCCTCTGTCTTCGTAAAAGCGCAAGGTGCGCAAGGTCAGATCAAACTCACGCGCTAGTTCGCCGATGGCGTATTCGGTCTCAACGGGTCCGGCTTCGACTGACGGCATGGGTTCCAAAGGTCTCATTGCGAATTCCTTCTGGCTAATGGTTGCGGCTCAGCCTGTCCAGCCAGCCGTGGGTTCAGCTTAGGAGCCGACGCAGCGGCACGGGATTTGCCTCCGGTCCGGTACCAATCGCTCGCAAGGACGCTTTGCGAGCGCAAACAAAAAATACAACTATAAGATGTATAATGGACGTAAACCAGCTTACGTCAAGGTCGTGAATGGCCCATCGTGATGCGTTTACTGCCCGGAAACGTTTACCCCACGTTTACCATGTTCGTCGCAGTTTGCCGCAAAGCGCTTCGGTCGAAGGTCCGGCGGCTTTCGGCTTGTTATGGAACAGTTGGGGTAGGGATGGTTCAGCAATCCCGAATTTCTAGGCATCACAAATCGCAGGAAGCGCCTGTTTCGGCGTCGCCGCGAACGCCAACGGTTGGCGATTGGATGCAAAACGTCCTCGGCCAAGCGCCCGCAAACCAGTCGCCAGCAACCGCCCCGCAAACCCAGTCCACGGACGACTGGGCGACGTCGCCTGGCGCCAGCGCGCAGATCGATGATGGATTTGTCGCCCCCAGCCAGCAGCCCGGGCCTGACCTTCAGTCTCGTCTCGCCGCGATTGCCAAGAATATCGAAAGCCTGGAGAACAAGGTCACCGGAAATGGCGGTCTTGCGCCGGCCGCGCCCGAGCCGACGGAGAACCCGCAGCACGCCGATCTGCCTGCCCCGTTGCCGGTTGCCGATGAGTCCCAAATACATCAGCAAGTGGCTCCGGATGTGCCGACCGCTGCCCAGGATCGCGATTACGATCCGTTGGAAGCCTTGCGCCGCAGAAAGCGGGAATTGGACAGTGGGGCCGGGGAACCCGATGTCTTTGCTGCCGACGAGCCGCAGCCGCAGCCGCGATACCAGCCTGACGTGGCGCCCGCCGCGCAGATGCCTGCACCACCGACCGTACCGCAAATTGACACCACCGCCCATCTTGATGCGCAGTTTGCCCGGCTGACCGATGCACTTGCCGACGTCCGATCGCTTGCCCAGTCCAGTGCGGAGCAGCAGGCCAACTTGGCAAGCCGTGCCCTGCCAGCGCTTGAGGTTCTGCCGACGCTACAGTCGCAGGTTGCCGCTCTCGAGCAGCGACTGATGGAGCAAGGTCAGCCCGTCGACATTGATCAAAGCGATGGGCTTTCCAAGCTGGAGGCACAAATCGGTGCCGTGCAGCAAACCTTGGCGCATATGCCGACCCCGGACGCAATCCGATCGCTTGAAGAGGGCTACCACCATATCCTTCAGCGCCTGGACGGCCTGAAGGGAGATGGCACCGCCGACGAGAAAGTCGACGCGCTGTACAGCGAAGTGACAGGCTTGCGAGAGGCGCTGGACACGCTGAGCCAGAGCGGGACTGGTGCTGTCCTCGATGAGATGCGCAGTGCGCTCTCGCGTCTTGAGAGCGATGGGCAGACCGATCAGGCCCGGATAACCGCAGCGCTGGAAGAAGTCTCGCAATTGGCACGCGGCATGAGCCCCGATGCGATGCAGGATTCTATCGGAGCGATTGTCGAGCGCTTGGTGGCGCTTGAAGCCAGGATCGAAGCGCTTTCTTCACCGGATACCGGTAGCGATCAGACAGCCGAGCGGCTGGACGCTATCCAAAGCGAACTCAGTCAGCTGAGCCGCTTTCGCGACGAGATCGGCGCATTGCACAGTGCTCTGGACACGATACGCGACGAAGTGCGCGATACCTCACCATCGCCCGTTGATATGTCGTTCTTCGACAATCGACTTGGAGCGATTGACCGCATCGAGCAAGCGACTGGTGGATATGGCGAGCAGATTGATGCCCTCAATCAGCGGCTTGAAGCGCTCGGCGGGAACCTTGCCGATCAGTCGGAAGTGGTGCGCCAGGTGGCCGCGCTCTCCCGCCAGGTGGATACGTTCACCAATACGATTCCCGTTCGCGAGATCGAGCAGGCCCTTCTGGATTTAACGGGGCGCGTGACGGCCCTCCAGGAGGACGACACCAATGTTCGGCTGACGACGGCAGTGCACGTTTTGAACGAGCGGGTCGACGCCTGCATCGCCGCGATGCCCAACGGCGACGCGTTGGTTGATGCGGTTGAGGCGCGGCTCGAGCCCCATTTCGGTAAGTTGGACAGCAAAGTCGATGCCATTTACCAGGCAATTTCCGCGGAAGACGGTCCGATCATCGATGCAATTGCTGCACGTATCGAAAAGCTCATCTCCTCCATGCCCGGTCCGCGTGCCGATGAAGGGTTGGCTCAGCTAGAGCAGCACATTGTCGACCTGAATAGGCGTTACGACGAAGCAGGTATGATCAGCCGCGACGAAGTGCGTGAGCTGAGCGGTGAGTTGTCGCGCGTTCGTGCGAGCGTTGAGCTCGGCACCAATAACGATCTGCAGCAGGCGATCGCTGACCAAGTTCGGCAGCTCGCCGACAATTTTGACGCCGCCCGGCAAAGTGGCAACGCTGCCATGCTGCCAGCGATCGAGAATCAGATTCAGGCCCTGTCGAGCCGCATCGATGCGCTTGGTGCATCAAGCCAAAATTCGGAAAGTACGATGCTTTCCGATGAGGTGGCGCGTCAGATCCAAATTGGCTTCGGTCAGATGCGCGCGCAGGCACCGGCCCCAACACCCGCTGTGGTCTCGTCTCCCGAGGTCGGAGAGCTGCGGGCTGAACTTGTTGGGCTGCGCCAGTCCGCTGGGGAGCAAGATCGTCGCCTGCACGAGACACTGGGCTCCGTCCAAAACGCGCTTGAAACGGTGATCGCCCGGATCGAGAACCTCGAGTCGGACGATAAGGCGGCTCTCAGCCTTGCACAGCAAAGTCGCCAGGCCGCAGCACCGGCCAAGCCAGCGGTTGTTTCAGACGTTTCTTACGATGCTCCAAGTGCGCCGATGCACGCCGAAGTGGTCAGCCCGGAGCATCCAGAGGCGGCGGTTGAAGCAGCCGCACCAGCGCCGGCCGTTCAACAACCTGGCGATGCCCAAGACCTTTTGAGGCAATTGTCGGGGGCCATGGATGCTGACGGGGAGCCGTCCGACCTGGAAGGCGCAGCCGAACGTGCCGAGCCGCGTCAAACGCGCGCGGAGAAACGAGCAGCAGCAAAGCAGGCCAAAAAGGGTTTGGCCGATGAAAGTGGTGCCCAGCGCGCAAGCTTTATTGCCGCCGCGCGCCGAGCAGCCCAGGCCGCAGCGCTGCAGGCTGCCTCTGGTGCTGAACCGGGGAGCGTTGCCGCCTCCGATGCGGTTGCCAGACTGAACGCACTTGATGGCGGTGGCGGGACCAAAGCCGACGGCGAGCGCATCGAGCCGGGCATGACCGCCGATGGCCATCAGACCTGGAAAAAGCCTGATACGCACGATGAGGCCGATGTAGGCGCAGGCCATAGCCCCGATGCAGACGTCGATCCCGAAACCGGCGTTGCCATGCCGAAAGACGATGGTTCGGTTGCCACCGCCTTCAAGGGCAAGTTTAGAAAAGAGCAAAAGCCAAAAGACAAATCTGGCACTCCAAAGCGCCCTCTATCCCGTGCCGCAACCGTCGCCATTGGCCTGTTTGTGATTGGGGTGACCTTGCTTTTGGCAGGTTTCTTTGTGACGGGCAGCCGAAACGACACGGTTGTCGCACCGCTTTCCCCAAGTGTTGGCACGACAACACAAGAAACGGGCGTCCGGGTCGTTGGCCCCGAAGAAAGTTCGCCGGTCACCGACGTGGCTGCCGCAGCATCGGAAGGCGCTGTATCTGCCAATGCGGCAGCCGAAGGCGCGCTCGCGGCACTCGAAGCGGAAACGACAGAAAACACTGAATTGAGTGAAGGCTTTCAGCGTGGTGAAACGCCGGTGATGGATGTGACGCCTGGTGTTGCCGGAGACGGTGAAGCCGCGCTTGATCCTACGAATGCGTCCGTCCAAAGCGCGCAAGATGCTGACGCCGTTCCAGCCGATGCTCCGACCGCCGAAACCGCGTCAAGCAATGGCATGGGGCCCCTGTCTGGGCTGACGCCACCCGCGCTGCCGACATCGGTGGCTGACTCCTTGCCCGAAGCAATCGGTTCGCCGCGCCTGCGTGTGGCGGCGGCCGGCGGCGACCCGGCTGCGCAGTTTGAGATCGCTGTACGCTACACCGAAGGCCGATTTGTAGCGCAAGACTTTGCGGCAGCCGCCTATTGGTATGGTCAGGCTGCTGAGCAAGGCATTGTTCCTGCCGCTTACCGGCTTGCGACGTTCTACGAGCAGGGCAGGGGCGTCGAGCGGAGCCCGGAAGCTGCCATCGCTTGGTACGAATTGGCTGCCATGGCCGGCAATCCGCGTGCGATGCATAACCTCGCTGTGATGGCAGCTGAAGGGCGCAGCGGGCCTGTAACCGGGGTTGATGGCCCTGATTTTCAACGGGCAGCAGCGTGGTTCGAGCCCGCAGCCTCACGTGGTCTGTCTGATAGCCAGTTCAACCTGGCGGTCCTGTTTGCGCGGGGTATGGGCGTCGAGCGCGATCTGATGCGGTCCTATCAGTGGTTCGCGCTCGCCGCACTTGCCGGAGACGAAGAAGCGGTTGCCCGGCGCGATGAGGTCGCAGCAGTTCTGGGTCAGGAAGCTCTTGCGCTGGCCACCGCGCGGACGGAAAGCTGGCAGGCCATTCCAGTCGCCTCTGCTGCCATAGCCGTTCCGCAGCCTGAAGGCGGATGGGATGACGACGTCCCCGCGCGCGCTGAAGCAAGTGCGACGCGCGATATGGTGGCGATTGCCCAGAGTCTTTTGGCCGAGCGCGGCTATGATCCGGGTCCGGCGGATGGCCTCGTGGGTCCGCGGACAAGCGAGGCGGTTCGGGCGTTCCGGCAGTCGGCGGGTCTCGGTGACTCCGAACAGATCGATGCCGCTCTGCTGAATGCATTGCGTGAGGGCTCACAACTCTAGAGCAAATTTACCAAAACCGTGTCGCACAGCGCTCTTATCTGGTGGTTAGATGTGCGTATCCCGCCCGATTGACCGGTTACGGCACCGCACGCCATACACGACACACGGAACGCATAGCGGGTGCGTAGCCGCATCTTGACCTCCGCGGACGCGATCAAACCCCATGCAGATTTATCTGCCCATCGCCGAACTGGCCGTAAACATGTTCATTATCTTGGGCATGGGGGGGGCGGTCGGCTTTGTGTCCGGTCTTTTCGGGGTTGGTGGCGGTTTCCTTTTGACGCCTTTGCTGATCTTTTCGGGCATTCCTCCAGCGGTCGCCGTCGCAACGGTCACGTCTCAGGTCGTCGCCTCATCCACCTCCGGCGTTTTGAGTTACTGGCGCAAAGGCGGCGTCGATTTTAAGCTTGCGGGTGTTCTGCTGTCCGGGGGTATTGCAGGATCTGCCATCGGGGTCTGGCTGTTCAGCGTTTTGCGCGACCTTGGCCAGCTCGATCTGATCATCTCCGTATCCTACATGCTCTTTCTGGGCGCCGTGGGCGGGCTGATGCTGATCGAGGCCAGTAGGGCCATTTGGCGAGGAAAATCAGGACGCCAGGTGTCCGCTCCACGTCCACGCAAACGCGGCATTGCGCAGGCGCTTCCGCTGAAAGTCGCGTTCAAAAAGTCGCGCCTGTATATTTCTGTCATTCCCATCGTCGCGCTGGGCATGTCGATCGGTTTCATTGGCGCTATTCTCGGCATCGGTGGCGGGTTCATCATGGTGCCTGCGCTGATCTACCTTCTGCGCGTACCTGGAACCGTCGTCATCGGTACCTCGCTTGTGCAGATTCTGGTCACCATGGCGGTCGCCACGATCCTTCATGCGCTGACAACGGGTTCGGTCGACATCGTTTTGGGCTTTATCTTAATGGTCGGCGGTGTGATTGGGGCCCAGTTCGGCGTGTCCGCCGGTCAAAAACTGAAAGGTGAACAGCTAAGGCTGCTCCTTGCTCTCCTCATCTTGTCGGTGGGCGTGCGTTTCCTGGTCGATTTGGTCGTCCAACCGGTCGATCTTTTCTCAGTCGCGCAGGTGCTGAGATGATCCGGTTCGTCTTATCGATTGTTTGCGTTTGCTTGCTTTGTACGTCCGGCAAAGCTGAGGATCTTCTTGTAACGTTGTCTGAGCGCACCGTTGACATCACCTCCAACTTCACGGGGTCGGCAATCACCGTCTTCGGTGCGGTGCTACGCGATGCCGCCACCGTGCCCCGCGCTTCTGACTACGATGTGGTCGTAACCGTCACTGGTCCGACGGTTGATGCGATTACTCGTCGGAAAGACCGCGTTCTCGGTGTCTGGATCAACCGCGAGGCCGAAACGTTCGAGAATGTGCCGAGCGCTTATTCGGTGCTATCAAACCGACCTGTTCAAGAGATTGCCCATCCTAACCTGTTGCGGCGCTTTCAGATCGGAATAGAGCATCTGCTTGTCGCGGCGCAAAACGATGACGAAGAGGGCACGGACGATCAGGCTGAGGGGTTGGGGTCGGTGATTTCAGCGGCAAGCCGGGAAGGCGTTTTCGGCCGTGCCTTTTTGCGCCTTCAGACTGAAAACGAGATTTATGCCGCGCGCCCGGAGGCCGTTGAGATCATAAACAACCAGCTTTTTCGGGCGCGCGCAACGTTTCCGGCGGACGTCCCATTGGGCAACTTCACGGTTCGCGTTTTTCTGTTCTCCGGTGGCGTGCTGCTGGCGGAAGACGAGGTTGCGATCCTCGTGCGCAAGACCGGTTTTGAGCAATTCATATTTTCGGCTTCGCAAGGTCAGCCCGTCGTGTATGGCCTTCTCGCCGTTGTGCTCGCACTGTTCACCGGTTGGTTGGGTGGGGTTGTGTTTCGTCGCTCATGACTTAGCTCAACGACTGTCGCGGCGGGCCAATATCGTCACCATCCAAGCTGAGTGAATCCATGAAGTTCGATCTTGCGTCGGTACCCCGTGCACCCCTGTGGCTCGGCTTGTCCGGCGCTTTACCTTTCGCCGGTGGTGTTATGACCTATGCATCAGGTGGTATCGGCCCGGTTAGCGCACCCTTCGCCTTACAGTCGACGTTGGCATACGGCGCCGTCATTCTTTCGTTTCTTGCCGGTATCCGATGGGGTTTAGGGCTGCTGTTAGCCGATGCTGCGCGGCGTGATGCGCGCCTTTCCGTATCCGTCGTTCCATCGCTATTGGGCTGGGTTGCGCTTCTTCTCCCCGCGTTCCCCGGGCTGGTCCTACTCGCCATGGCGTTTGCAGCGCAGGGAGCGTGGGATGCGGGTGACGCAACTCGGGACGGCGCACCGGACTGGTACCCAACATTGCGGATCCTGCTGACCGCGATCGTGTGTTCGCTACTGACCGTCTTAGCGGTTCTAACGATTGTCTAGCGAAGACCGTCACGTCCAACCAAGAACACGCTTGCCGGGCACAACGAAGACCCGCGAGCGACCGCAAACGTAGGCGGTGAAGGTCTCGGCTTCGAAGAGGGGGCGGAACGGTTTCGCCGACAGGCACAGGCCCCCTGCGTAGGCACCAAACGCGGGCAGGATCATCCGCCGCCCGTCGGTGGCAAACGCAGGGCGCCGGGCGGATCCCCCGCGACCTATGACCCGTGCGGCGGGGTGAAGATGCCCGGCCAGTTCCATCTGATCCGCCGCGAGAATGCCACCGGGATGATGCCGCATGACGACGGGGCCGACGGTGATCGCGTCAAGGCTTTGCCCACCAACTCCTGATGGTGGCTCCGGGTCATGGTTGCCGGTAATCCAGATCCAGTCTGTGGTTGTCGCAATCAACCCTACCAGCTGCTCACGGTCAGTCTTTGATAGCCGTTCCCATGCCGTCCGGTCATGAACGCTATCACCGAGTGCAATGACTGTTCGTGGCGCATAAATCTCAATCAGACTGGCCAGTTGGCGAAGCGTTGCTGCCGTATCGTAGGGCGGAAGATGCGTGCGGAAGCGGGCGAATGATGAGCCTTTTTCAAGGTGCAGGTCGGCAACGATCAACGTTTGTTGATCAGGCCAGTACAGCGCGCCCGCCCGGTCTGCGACAAACTGGGCGTAATCGAGATCAACACGCGCGCTTGTATCTGTATCGTGCTCAGCCTGCTGCTGCATCCACGCAGCCATCGCCTCACGCCTCCAAAGGTATCACGCGCCGAGAAAAATCGGCGGTCGCCGGATTGCTTGGTTGTCTCCCATTGCCTCGTCGATCATCGCTTCGGCATCTTCAAGCACCTGATCGCGCGCTTCGCCATAAACAGGTTCACGGCCCACTTCGAGCATGATCGGAACCGCTAATGGCGAAATGCGTTCAAGGCGTTGATGGGTGATTCGACCCTCAATCCGCGCAAGCATAGTTCCCAGTCGAGCAATGTCGAGAAGCCCGGTCGCCGCATCGGCCCATGTCGCTTGCAACAGGATATGATCCGGCTCGTGCTGGCGAAGCACGTCATAGATCAAGTCGGTTGAAACGGTCACTTGCCGACCTGATTTTTCTTTACCGGGATGGCGCCGTTCGATCAGTCCCGAGATAAGGGCACAGGCCCTGAAGGTCCGCTTGAGCAGGTAGCTCTCGCCCATCCACTCTTCGAGGTCATCGCCAAGCATCGATTGCGCAAAAAGGTCATCGAGCCGCATCCGCTTATCGGTGATCATCTCGCCAAAGTCGGCAAGACCCCAAATGCCCAGTGCATAGTCGGTGCCAACGAATCCAAGAGGCTTGGCGCGCATGCGTTCCATGCGCCGGGTCAACAGCATGCCCAGCGTCTGGTGAGCAAGGCGGCCCTCGAATGGGTAGCAGATCAAATAGTGCCGTCCGCCGCGTGGAAAGGTCTCCACCAACAGCCCATCACGGCCGGGAAGGGCAGACTTGTCGTTTTGCATGCGCAACCAGTCACCTACCTGATCGGGAAGAAGGTGCCAGTCGTCCGGCGTGGCCAATGTCCGGCGAACTTCACTGGCAAGGTAGGTCGATAGCGGGAACTTTCCGCCCGCGTAGTAGGGAATCTTTGGGGTCTCGGTCGTCGTCCGCGAAACCAGCGCGTCTTCCTCGTGGATGCCCTCCAGTTTCACGACCTCGCCGCCGAACAGAAAGCTGTCGCCCGGCACAAGGGTTTCAAGAAAGTACTCTTCGACCTGGCCGAGAATTCGTCCGCCGCGGAGCGCACCTTTCGATCGTTGTGCTGCTTGTTGGGCCGAAACCAGCTTCACGTTGAGCACTGGAACATCGACGATTGTTCCGGCGTTGAGCCGATACTGCTGCGCGACGTCGGGGTTGGAGATGCGCCACTTGCCGTCCTTGCGCTTGCGGATGCGCGCATAGCGCTCATAGGTCTTCAGTGCATAGCCACCGGTGGCGCAAAACTCGACAACCCGTTCGAAAGCTTCAAACGTCAGAAGGCGATAAGGGTAGGCCGACCTGACCTCCGCATAGAGATCTTGGGTTTCGAACGCATCCGCGCACGCCATACCCACAATATGCTGCGCAAGAACATCCAGGGCGCCGTCACGGATCGGCGGCGTATCCTGGGCGCGGTCGTAGTTAGCTTTGAGCGCTGCGCGGCACTCCAGTACCTCGAAGCGGTTCGCTGGAACCAAAATCGCCTTTGAAGGTTCGTCCATCCGATGGTTGGAGCGGCCGATGCGTTGGGCCAAGCGGCTGGCACCTTTTGGTGCCCCCATGTGAATGACAAGATCGACATCGCCCCAATCGATCCCAAGGTCGAGCGTGGACGTCGCCACGACGGCTTTAAGCGCGTTTTGCGCCATCGCCTGTTCGACTTTCCGGCGCTGCCCCACATCGAGCGAGCCATGGTGCAAGGCGATTGGCAGGCTTTCCTCGTTGATCGCCCACAACTCGCGAAAGATCAGCTCCGCCTGCGACCGGGTATTGACGAAAATAAGCGTCGTGCGGTGATCCTTGACGGCTTTGAGCACCTCGCCCATCGCGTAACGGGCCATATGGCCAGCCCATGGCAGGCGTTGTTCGCTGTCGAGGATCGAGATATCCGGCTTCGCCCCGCCTGCCACCGTGACGATCTCAGCGGTATGCGTTGCACCGCCCGATTGCGGCACCAGCCAGCCGGCGAGTGCCTCAGGGTCGGCAACGGTGGCCGATAGTCCGGTCGCGGTGAGGTTGGGCGCGAGCTGGCGCAAGCGAGCAAGTCCGAGCGCGAGGAGATCGCCGCGCTTGGATGTCACCAGCGCATGCAGTTCATCGAAGATGACGCGTTTGACGTTTCCAAAAAAGCGATCGGCGTCGACATGCGATAACAGGAGTGCCAACTGCTCCGGGGTTGTCAGCATGATATCGGGCGGATTGCGCTTCTGGCGCTGCCGCCGGGAGGCGGGCGTATCGCCTGTCCGCGTCTCAATGCGCAGATTGAGGCCCATCTCTTCCGCGGGCTGAGTCAGATTGCGCGCCACATCAACCGCCAGCGCCTTAAGCGGCGAGATGTACAGAGTGTGTAGCTCGTGCCGTCTTTGCTTCGGTCCGCGCTCGATGCGGTCCGCCACATCGGTGAGAGATGGAAGAAAGCCCGCTAGGGTTTTTCCAGCGCCGGTCGGGGCGATAAGCAGCGTATCGCGTTGCTTGCTCGCGTGGGCAAGCAGAGCGAGCTGGTGTGGTCGGGGTTCCCATCCGCGCGACGAAAACCATTGCGAGAAAGCTGGCGGCATAGCCGATGCCAGCATTGCACGGTCGCTGTTAACGTTGCTGCCGAACGATGAACTGGGCGCTTGGCTGTCGCTCGGCATTCTCATACAGTGTTTGCCGTTACGTTCATATTGATTCCTGTCCGCGGCAAGAGGGGCTGCCATGTGCCAGCGTAAGATGCGAACTTCCGTAGTCTTGATATGGGCTAGTACGGCCTTGCTTGCCACCGGTGCGCAAGCTCAACTTGTCACAGAACCTCTTGCCGACGACCAGTTCCACGTTGTGCAGACTGACGACGGGCTTTTGCGGATCAATCGACGCACGGGCGACGTTTCACAGTGTCGAAACGAAGATATCGGATGGGTCTGCCGCCTGTCGCCCGATGATCGTCTCGCATACGAGGCCGAGATCAATCGTCTGGATACCGAGAACGAACGGCTGCGTGCCGAAGTCGACCAGCTCGAACAGGTTGTTGCGAGTGCCGGTCAAGATCGGGCTCCCGACAATGAAATTGCGTCGAGGATGGGTCTCCCCAGCGATCAGGAAATTGATGTTGTGATGGATACTGCTGAAGAAGTTATGCGTCGCTTTTTTGGTATGGTGCACCGCTTGCGAGACGACATTCAACAAAATCCTTCCGCCGATCAGCTCGAGTAGCTCTCATCAAATTCGGCGACTTTTTGGTGCAGGTGCTTCAGGTTTTCATCGGGCCACGGCATGGCCCGTCTAGCCGACAGGTCAAGCATGAGGCTGGTTATGGTCGCTTCGGCGATAACCGTCTCGGTCATCTGATTGACGATCAGGTGACGATAACTCACCGTCTTGCGCGTGAACGCTACGATAGCGCTGCGGATGTCGACGACATCTCCGGCTTGGGGCCGCGTGCCGTAGCGAAGTCTCAATTGGACCGCTGCGCGACCCCAGCCCCGCTCTCGCAGCCAGTCGTCGGTTGCACCTGCTTCCGCCCAAATATGGGTGGCAGCATCAGAAATGATGCCCACCAGGTAATGGTCATTTAGCCTGGGACCGTTGGTACTTTCCGCCTCTGGCCCGAACGCGTCGTTTGGCACAACCCCCTTATAGGTAACCGGTAGCCGATCCAGCCCGCTCACATGGAGGGTTTGGTTGGCGTCCAATCCTCCGGTTTTGGGCAGAGCATCTGCGCTTGCAGACGTTAGATCAAACGCCGAAAGGTCTTCGCGCTCGACATCTGGCAACAAGTCAAGCGCTGTTGCGGACAGCAGTGGTTCGCCGTTCACCATTCTGTGGCTGGCGTACAGCCGGTGTTCGAGCGCCACTTGTCCACCGTCGATCGCGACGATCGCCGTCGTACCGTTGACCGGTTCGCCGCCTCGCAATTCGGCATGAAAGCGGATCAGCCGGGAGGTGCGATGCGGTATCTGCCAGCGCGCTTCAACCAGAAAGGCCCGCACAGCATCGTCGAACCGACGCGCATAGGACTTGATATTGATATGATCGTTCTCGTCGCACTCCCAACTGTTTGCGGTGTCGCGAAGCGTCTCGATGGGCCCTATCATGGTGTTGTATCTACCAGCGTATCGATGAAAGCGTGTGTGGCAGTCTCGGCCTCTCGCGAGATCTGCAAATCATAAACGTGGAACACATGGCAGCCGCCTGGCGCGACAGCAAGCTCCGAGCGTACGCCAGCTGCACAAAGACGGCTGTGCAGAAACAGGCTGTCGTCCAGCAGCGGGTCGGCGGTCCCAACGCTGATGAAACATGGCGGCAGTCCTTCGAGGGACGCGTAAAGCGGGGACACAGCTGGGCTGCGCGGCTCTATGAAAGCTGGCACATAGTTTGCCGCAAACAGGCTTATATCCCGGGTATTGAGCACCAGCTTGTCAGAGCCCCAGCTGCGTGCCGACGGCGTTAAAGACAGGTCAAAACACCCCGCAAGCAGGACAAGGCCCGCAGCATCGAGGCGGCGCTCGCGTAGCCCAAGTGCGGTCAGGACTGCAAGGTTTGCCCCCGCCGATTCGCCGCCAAGGACAACTGGCAGCCCCTTTGAAAAGGCCCAAAGTGCTGCGGTCATGCAATCGTCTGGTGCAGCGGGGAAGGGGTGTTCTGGCGCGAGGCGGTAGGCGACGCTTGCGCACAAAAAGCCGGTTGCGTTGGCAAAGCGCGCCAACATCGGGTCCTGAAAATCAGCCTGCCCGTACATCCATCCCCCGCCGTGGATGTGAAGGAAAACACCGCGCGGTTCACCCACATCCGGTGCGATCACCCTCAGTCGGACGCCGTCCTTTTCTATCCATTGAGCAGCCTCAAGCTTAGGTTCCAGCGGGAATGGTCCTTTGCCCTCCGCGCGCGCCTTTCGGATAATGTGGGGCGGGCTCGCCCATGGATCAGCGAGCGCGGAGAGCGTTTCAAGCAAGCTCTGATTGAAGGTCTCAGTTTCTTTAGAAACCAAAGAGGGATCGAACGGGTTTCGGGCGGCAGCCACACCATGGCAGGCGCTGAATGCGGATGGCGGCTCGGAAACCGCGTCGGGTGTTTCAGTCATGCACGGCTACTTCTCAACAAACCAAATAGCATCGCCTTCGTAAAACACTGCTGAGGAAGTCAAAACCCACAAGGCTCCGAAATGCCAAAATCACAGCTGATATGGCCCATTACCATTGCCACCCTCGGTGTTGTGTTCATTGGCCTTGTGGTCTGGGCGTCAACATCCGCCAACTTTCTGGAGAGCTTCTCGGCGATCGCCAGCGATCCCTGGGGTGTTGTTTCGCTTTTCGATCTCTACCTGGGTTTTGTTCTTTTCGCTGTCATTATCGCATTTGCGGACGGCTGGCGCGCGGCAACTGCCTTATGGATCGCCGCACTTTGTTTGCTGGGCAATGCAGTTGCAGTTGTTTGGTTGCTCTTGCGCTGGCAGTCTCTTCGGGCCCGGTTGTCCTCGCTGCCCAAGGAGTAGGCAGCTAGTTTAGCACTTTCTGATACGCAAGAATGCCTACTAAAGGTGCATAGGGCTTGAAATTACTGTCACAATCGGAATGATGCCGAAAACGGTTTCAATAGAAAGCGGCGCGTAATCGGGCTGCCGCTCAAATCGGGGGCAATCATCAATGTCAACTGGCCAGCATTTCATCATCGCCGACGACCATCCGCTGTTTCGCGATGCGTTGAAGATAACGGTGGCAACCCAGTTTCCGGGTGCTGCTATCTCAGAGGCAGGCGATATCGATGCTGTCACCGCGCAGTTGCAGGCAGGCGATGATGTCGACCTTATCCTGCTCGATCTGAACATGCCGGGCGTTCAAGGCTTCTCTGGTCTGATGTATTTGCGAGCCCAGTATCCAGCGGTTCCGGTTTGCATCGTCTCCGCAACCGAAGATCAAGCCATCATTCGTCGCGCCCTTGATTTTGGTGCCGCCGGGTTCATGCCCAAGTCACTTCCTGTTGAGGAGATTTCCGAAGGAATCGAAGCGATCCTTGCGGGTGATATCTGGACGCCGCGCGGTCTCGACCTCGCAAATGCTCCAGACGATGACGAGGCGGCAGCGCTAGCCAAGCGCTTGTCTTCGCTAACGCCCCAACAGGTGCGCGTCCTTATGATGCTCAGCCAGGGCTTGCTCAACAAGCAGATCGCTTATGAACTCGGCGTTTCCGAAGCGACGGTGAAGGCGCATGTTTCTGCGATCCTGCAAAAGCTGAACGTCGAAAGTCGTACTCAGGCCGTCATCGCTGCTTCGCGCATCGAGATGGGCAATTGGCAGGATGCCGTCGCTGAGCTGGCGCACTAGTCGCACGTACCTTGCGGTTACCATCGATAACTCTGACCTGGGGGCGCAGTCTATTCTGCGGCCGCCGGGTCTACGGCGCGATACTTCGCTAAAAGGCCTCTCAGTGCAGCCGGTTTAATCGGCTTGTGCAGGATATTCATGCCGACACGCTCGGCCTGTGTTTTTGTTTCTTCAGACCTATCCGCGGTGATCAAAATAGCAGGGACGCTGGCGCCAAATGTCCAGCGCAGTGCTTTGACCGCCTCAATGCCTGTGCCCTCGTCAAGATGGAAATCGGCCAAGATGACGTCTGGCCTGAGCTGGGCATTTGCAGCTTCCGCCTTCAGGTCCTGTGCTGTGGCACCGACGACCGAGATCGCGCCCCAACGGCTCAAAAGTCCTTGCATCCCATCAAGTATTGCCCGCTCATTGTCGATACAAAAGACCACCATGCCTGCGAGATCAGCGTTGCGCCCGGGCGATGATGCGGTCGACAGCCGCGGTATGTCGCTTGCCGGAGCCGGGAGAGGTAGTTCGACCGTTTGCGGGAGCTTTACTGCAAAACACGATCCTTTCCCTTGCTTTGACGCAACGGAGATATCGAGATCGAGAACCTGCGCAATCCGATCGACGATCGATAGGCCAAGCCCAAGACCACCTGCGGTCCGCGCACCGTCGTCGAGGCGCTTGAACTCCTCAAAGACGACCCGCTGTTCGCGTTCTGACATACCGATCCCGGTGTCATAGGTCGCGACGACGCCAGGCTTGCCGCGTCGGCGAACACCCACAACCACGCCGCCATCTTTGGTGTACTTAATGGCGTTGGAAACCAGATTTTGCAGCACCCGCTTGAACAGGCTGCGGTCGGTACGGATCGCGAGGGAGCTTTTAACAAAGCAGAGCCGCAACCCTTTCTCGCGCGCGATTGGTCCAAATTCCAACTCGAGCTGATCAAACATGTCCTGCAGCGGGAAAATGCTGGGATCAGGCTTCATAACGCCAGCATCAAGCCTCGATATGTCCAGAAGCGCGCCAAGGATATCCTCGACGGCGAGCAGCGACCGATCGATGTTTTGAGCTTGCTTGTTTGCTGCACCGGGGAGGTCAGTTGCTGTGAGCGTCGAGGTGTAGAGGCGTGCCGCATTCAGTGGTTGAAGGATATCGTGACTTGCTGCTGCTAGAAACCGTGTCTTTGAAATGTTGGCACTTTCAGCGACCTGCCGGGCGCGATCGAGCTCCTGGTTGACTGCGGTCAGTTCCTCCGTGCGGTCTCTGACCCGTTGTTCGAGATCCTCGTTGATCTGCGCAAGATCTTCGGCGGCGCGTTCCCTTTCCGTGATGTCGGTGAAGGTCGTCACGATGCCGCCGTCGGGCATCGGGTTGGTCCGCACTTCCAGAACCAATCCAGACGGATGAAGGGTTTCGGTAAAGGTGGTCATGTCCAGCACCATCCGCTCGATGCGCGCGTCCACCAACCGACTGGGGCTACCCGGTCCGAAACCGCCGGCCTCCGCGATGTGTCGCAATATCGTGTGCAGCGACGTTCCCACCTGTCCAAGCTCGGGTGGTACGCCGAGCAAATCGCGAAACTGCCGGTTCCAGCAGATCAGATTGAGGTCGCGGTCGTACACCGAAATGCCCTGTCGCACTTGATCGAGTGCGGTTTGCAACAGGTCCCGATTGTATTGGATAGCCGAGCTGGCTTCATCGAGCAGTTTCATCGCCTCTCGAGAGGAGGTTTGATGACGGCGTAGCATCAGCGTCATGACAAGCCGCGAGGACGCAGCGCCGATCGCACTGGCTAGCAGCTGCTCTGCGAAGCGCAACGCGTGAATATCGGCTTCGCTGGACGGGAGCAGGCGAGCACCTTTTTCCTGCGCGAAACTCTGAAAGGACCGTCGCGTCCTTTCTTCGCCCAGGTAACGCGCAACGGTCGCCTGCAGCTCGGCAATGTTCACCTTCGTACGGGCCATGCGCAGCGCGGGTGTCGGAGAGAGGTCTGACGGCACGAAGATTTGCGCTTGGAGCCGCTCAATAGGTTCAGGTCGCCGCGCAAGAGATACAAGGAAGTACGCGCCGATGTTCGCAACCATGCTCCAGAAGACGCCATGGGTTAGCGGATCGAATGCAATCGTGAACAGCTGCTGCGGATGCAAGAACATCAGGCCAAACGGCCCACTTTCCAGTAGTCCGCCCGGTAGCGCGCCCGAGGCGATGAGGTTGGGAACGAGCAGCGTGTAAGTCCATACAGCCAAACCCGCCAGCATCCCCGCCACCGCGCCACGCGCAGTCCCACGCTTCCAAACCAGGCCAATGAAGAAGGGTGGGGCCATCTGCGCGATCGCTGCAAAGGAAAGCAGACCGATATCGGCCAACGCCGCCGTGCCGCCGGCAACGCGGTAATAGACATACGACAACAAAACGATTGCGACGATCGCGGCGCGCCGAATGTTGATGACCAACCGTCCCAACTCGTGGGGCTGCCCGCTCGCGGCGCGCTGACGAACGACAAATGGCATGACAAGGTCGTTGCTGATCATGATTGACAACGCAACGCACGCCACGATGACCATCGCGGTTGCCGCCGAAAGACCACCTATGAAGCCGATCAAAGCGATCGCTTGCGCGTCAACGCTCATCGGCAGGCCCAGAACAAAGAGGTCCGGATCCATCTGTCCGCCAAGCAGGATCTTGCCTGCGAGCGCTATGGGCAGCACGAAAATGTTGATGGCGATCAGGTACGCTGGAAACAACCAGCGGGCCCTCTGCAGTTCCGCAGGGTGATTGTTCTCGACGACCAGAATGTGAAACTGCCGCGGCAGTAGCATCACTGCGCATGCGCTCAGAAACGTCATGGCAATGAAACTTCCACCGGAAATTGAGCTTGTGATCGGCGCCAAAGCACCTGCCTCAGCGGCTTGATTGACGAGGTCGCCGAACCCATCGAACATGCTGAAGGTTACGAAGGCACCGACAATCACAAACGCGACGAGCTTTACCACCGACTCGGTTGCAATCGCCAACATCAACCCATCTTGATGTTCGCTTGCATCCACCGTTCGTGTGCCAAATAGGATTGCAAACGCAGCCAGGGCCAGAGCGATCAAGAACGCGGTATCCGAAACGAAGGTCGGGTTAAGCTCCACAGCCGGCGGGAGGAAGAATAGCCCTACGGAGCTCGAGACAGCCTTCAACTGGAGCGCAATGTACGGAACCACCCCAATAAATGAGATGATCGCCGCAAGCGCAGCAACGCTCCCGTTCTTGCCATAGCGAGCCGACAAAAAGTCAGCGACCGAGGTGATCTTTTCTGCTTTTGAAAGCGCAATCACATGACGCAGTAAGGGTGCCGCGAGTGTGAGGATCAAAATCGGGCCTATGTAGATTGTAAGGAAGTCGAGCCCGCTGACCGCCGCCAGTCCGACTGACCCGAAAAAGGTCCAGCTTGTGCAATAAATAGCTAGCGCCAAGGCATACATCGTCGGTCGCGGACGCCTGATGGGGTTCCGCGCCGCTCTCTTGTCACCGTAGCTCGCGAGCCAGAAAAGCAAGCCGATATACAGGAGCGCGGCCGCTAGGGCTAACCAACTGGGAACCAAGCCGACGCCTCCAAGCCAAACGGGCCCCGCCGTGCCCGCTGACCGTATGAAAATCTCACCAACATTTCAGGCGATAGCGTACCGCCCGAACCGGTTTCCGCGCAAGTTGTCGATTGATTTGGTATGCTCACTTGATGGCTGTATGCCGCATAAGCGGCCGCATATTCATGCGCAATTACCAACGATTTGCGCTTTTCAAGGTCATGGTTGCTCCGTACTGTTTCGCATCACGATTTTACGCGGTGCGTGCGTACAAACGAAGCCGCCGACAGTTTTACCACCGAACACAAAGCAGGAGCGGTTGCGTGCTTAAGGAATTCAAAGAATTTGCCATGAAGGGCAACGTGCTCGACTTGGCAATCGGCGTTATCATTGGTGGCGCCTTTGGTACAATCGTGTCGTCGATGGTTGACGATGTCATCATGCCGATCGTTGGGTCAATTTTTGGCGGCCTCGACTTCTCCAACTATTTCCTTGGCTTGTCTTCCGCGGTCGATGCGTCGACCTTGGATGCTGCCAAAGAGCAGGGAGCCGTCCTCGCTTATGGCAGCTTCATCACGGCGGTCGTCAATTTCCTCATCATCGCGTTCATACTGTTCCTGGTGGTCAAGGGTGTAAACAACATGAAGCGCAAGGAAGAAGAAGCGCCCGAGGCACCGCCCGAGCCCTCAAAAGAAGAAACGCTTCTGACCGAAATACGCGACCTTATGGCCAAGCAGGTCAATTAGGCCCTAGCATCTCGCAACTTTCGCAGACGTGCGATAAGATTGATCGCGGGCCCTTGCGGCCCGCTTTTTCTTTGGACAGCATCAGTACGACCGGGCTTGCTTCATGGCCATGACCTCCCCCACGCCTTCCACTCAGCCAGACGCCGCCAGCATTGCATTGCGGACCCCGCCAAGCGGCATTGTCGGGATCATGAATTATGGTCGGGCAAGACAAGGTATTATGCCGCTTTGGGCAGGTGAGGGCGATCTGCCAACACCCGCTTTCATTCGAAAGGCCGCTGCGGAAAGCCTTGAAGCGGGAGAAACATTCTACACTTGGCAAAGAGGCTTACCGGAACTTCGCGCTGCCTTGGCCCGGTACATGGGCCGATTGATTGGAACGCCACATGACCCTGATCGGTTTTTTGTAACGGGTTCGGGAATGCAGGCCATTCAGATCGCGGTTCAAATGGTCTTGGACCCGGGTGATAGCCTCATCGTTCCCTCCCCGGCTTGGCCAAACATCGTCACGTCCGCTGGCGTGCGGGGGGTTCATGTCGCTGAGATCCCGATGCCATTTCAGGAAGGTCGGTTCACTCCGGACCTTGATGCTATCGCGCTGGCGGCGCGTGATGAGCGCGCGCGCGCAATCTTCATCAATTCGCCCTCCAATCCCACCGGGTGGGTCGCGGATAAGCAAACGCTGAAAGCAATCCACGACCTCGCCGAAGAACACGACCTGTGGATAATCGCCGATGAGATCTACGCACGCTTCGTGTACGGAGGTGCGGCGCTTGAAGGCTCCGATCCGATGCGTGCGCCCTCTTTCAAGGACGTTGCCCCGCAATCATCGCGGGTGATTTACGTCAACACGATGTCAAAGAATTGGGCGATGACGGGCTGGCGGGTTGGCTGGGTCGAGGCACCGAGCCACATGGGGCAGATCGTGGAAAACCTGATCCAGTACTCAACCTCCGGGGTGGCTGCATTCATGCAGCGCGCCGCTTGTGTTGCGCTCGATGAGGGCGATGCGTTTATCTCGACGCAGATTGACCGGGCGACGCTCAATCGCCAAGCGCTTGTCGATGCTCTCAGTCCACTCAACAGTGTGGAAGTCAGTGCTCCCGACGGCGCGTTTTACCTGTTTTTCAGGGTGCACGGGCAGGACGACACGAGCGCGCTTGCACGTAGATTGGTGGACGATCTTAGAATTGGCTTAGCGCCGGGCACTGCATTCGGCCCGGGCGGCGAGCCATTTCTGCGTCTGTGTTTCGCGCGGGATCCCGCTCAAATCGCCGATGTGGCCAATGGCTTGGCCGGTTGGATTAGAACAAATCCCTAGTCATTTGAACCTATAGGCACGTTTTCAAACCGGTTTGAATATGGCAATTTAACCCTCAGCGCGCTGAGGAAAGGGCGATAATGCCCAAATCGGTTTCAGAGGTACGCCTCGACAGTCTTCTCGATACCGCCGTTGATGGGGTCATCCTCATCAACGACGAAATGAAGATTCTTGTCTTCAATTCTGCCTGTGAACAGCTGTTTGGGTATGCATCCGTGGAAGTTGTTGGCCGCAATGTATCGATGCTGATGCCGACTGATTATTCGTCCAAGCATGATGATTATGTTCATCATTATATGAACACGGGTGAGAAGAGGATCATTGGGATCGGTCGTGAAGTGAGTGGCCGGCATAGGGATGGTAGCGAATTTCCCCTTGAGCTATCCGTTGGCGAGGCGCTCACGCCTGAGGGTCGTCAGTTTGTTGGTATCTTGCGTGATTTGCGTCCGCGCAAAGCGGTCGAACGTCGAGTGAACCAGCTTCAGGCTGAACTTGTTCACCTAGCTCGCGTCTCTGCGATGGATGAAATGGGCTCTGCGGTTGCGCACGAACTCAACCAGCCGCTTACAGCGGTGATGCTTTATTTGCAGGCGGTCACACGGCGTATGCACGCGTTGAATGGTGATGGCCCGAAAGATCCGATGCTGCTCGAGACGATCGAAAAGGCTAAGCGCGAAGCTGAGCGGGCGGGCAACATCATTCAGCGGATGCGACACTTTGTTGAAAAGCGTGAGCCCGATCGCCGCACAGTTCACCTGTTCCAGCTGCTTGATGAGACACTCGAACTGACCCGCGTTGGGACGAATTCGGAAGGTATCCGCATTGATGTGACGCTCTCGGATGAGCTTCCAACTGTTGAGGCCGACCCGGTCCAAGTTCAGCAGGTGATGGTCAACTTGCTGCGCAATGCCTTCGAAGCTGTCCGTGGCAGCCTTGATCCACACGTGAGAATCTCTGCGGAGGCTGACAAGCACTTCGTAAGCGTCGTTGTCGAAGATTCAGGTCCAGGAATTCCGCAGGAAGTCCATGAGCGGCTGTTCAAGGCGTTTTCGACTTCCAAACGCACAGGAATGGGCCTCGGGCTGTCAATCTCCCGATCCATCGCACAAAACCATGGCGGCGACCTCACGGTCGACCCCGGCGGCAAGCCCGCACCCGGGCACCTATCAGGAGCTCGTTTTTTCTTAAAGTTACCGCGCACCGAACTACCCACCAGCACCACACTTCCCGAACAAGTAGGCGATGCGCCAAGCGCGGTAACAATGGCCGGCGCATCGTTTTTTCGCAAACGTCAAACCTCAGGAGGCCGACAATGATGGCCCGCTCAATGAATGCCGAGAACGCCGTTTTCATCGTTGATGATGACCCAGCAGTTCGCGATGCGCTGTCCGTGGTTTTCTCGCTTGAAGGGTTCGATGTCGAAACCTTCGATTGCGGTGATGCATTCCTCGGCGCTCTGCCGAACCTCCCGCAGGCATGCGTCCTTCTCGACGTTCATATGCCCGGACGATCTGGGATGGAGATACTCAAATCGATCAGCCCCGATACATACAGGGCGCCGGTCTTCATCATCTCCGGCCAGGGCGATATCCCGATGGCAGTCTCTGCGGTCAAATCAGGCGCGTTTGACTTCATCGAAAAGCCGTTCGATGCCGAGACCGTTGTCCAGCGGGTTCGTGAGGGTATCAAGACGGTGAAGGCTCGCCTGGAAAACGATCAGGCAAACGTCGTCGAGCACCCCGATCTGCAATTGCTCACGCCTCGTGAGCGTGAAGTTCTCGAGCAGATTACCGCCGGCGCATCAAACAAGGAAGCCGGTCGCACCTTGGGTATCTCGCCAAGGACGATCGAAGTGCACCGAGCACGCATTATGGAAAAGCTCGGCGCCAAAAACGCTGCAGATCTTGTCCGGATCGTCTTGTCTGGGTCGATGACAACAGGTGACGACGCTCGCTAGGTGCACGTAATCGCCTGTACGAAGTATGCGCTAAGCGCTTGCCCTAATTCCTGAGCTGCGCTGCAAACCCCATACTACGACCAACCAAATGACGGTGTGGTCCGTTTCGGCGCGCGTGCGTATGCAATGCGTCCCATGGATGTATAGGTGCCCCCTACCGTGACTGTTATCATACTCGAAGATGATCCTGCGGTGTGCGATGCGATCGCCACGTTCGTCAAACAGATGGGCTACCCCATCTGCACCTATCATGATGCAGAGAGCTTCTTCGCGGCGCCCGTCCCGGGTGGAGAAGACATGGTTATCGTCGATATTGGGCTTCCTGGCATCGACGGAACGCGGGTGATCGATTGGCTCAACGCTCTTGCTGATCCTCCACGCGTGTTGGCCATCACAGGCCAATCACAGACCGCGATCCGCGAATTTCTGGAAGGCATGCCGCGGGTCGATCTCCTGCGCAAGCCGCTTTCGGCCAACGAGCTGGCGATCTACTTCTAACGCCGGCAGCGTTCCATCGTGTGTTGGCGTCGCCAAGCTGGAGCAACCTGCAGCATCCAATATGTGGCACCATATCGGCCAAGGCTTATACGTATTAAGCCCGAGCGGGTCTCAGCCAAGGTGCCATCGTCCGCCGTAACCGATAACCTTCCGCTTATAACGGCATGTAGTTCGCAGCCCTCGCTATCTGTGCCTTACGCGCAGCCCGGGCCAAGACGAAAAAGGCCGAGGGAACGTGAAAGGATACGGCATGCCGCTTAGCCAGTTGAGCCATGAGGTCGGAACACTCGATGGCGCTCTGAGCGGCAACCCGTTGCCACCGGATGTCGGATGGGAGGGTTTGCGGCAGTCGCGAACAACCCGCCAGCAGACATGTGAAGCGCACCACATGGTGTACTTTGAAGGCGATCAAGCAGCCCATATCTACGAAATCACGTCGGGTTCAGTCATGCTTTACAAGCTGCTGCCGGACGGCAGGCGGCAAGTTGTGGAGGTGCTCGGTCCCGGGGACCTGTTCGGTTTCAATCTGGACGCCTACCATGATTGTTCCGCTGAAACGCTGGTCCTGACGGTTTTGACGGTTTTCAACCGGCGTGAGGTTGAGCAATCAAGTGCCGCCCAGTCGCATCTCACACGTTGCGCTTTGCAGCAGGTTTCAGCCATGCACAACCATGCGGTTTTGTTGGGCCGGAAGTCGGCTTATGAGCGCGTGGCCACCTTCCTGATGCGATTCGTACCCGACAGGGGAACCGACAGCTGCCCCGGACCAAGTGATCCTAATCGTGACGAAGGCCGCGTGGTTCTGAATATGACCCGGCAGGAAATCGCGGATTATCTCGGGCTGACGATCGAGACTGTGAGCCGGGTCATCTCCGACATGAAGCGTAAGGGCGTCATCAGGCTCGAGCGCCATGACCAAGTTGTTATCAACCGGATATGTTCCTTGTGCCAGCTGACCGGGATACACGCCGACGAGACCTAGGTGTCGCGATCCCGCGGGCGTGAGCGCAACGCCCCGTGTTGGTGCAGCGCTCTGATAAGCTAGTCTTTATATGTCGCTGTGTGTGTATTGCACCGCTTGCTCTGGTTTGGAGAAGGTGTGAAACGACCGCGCCCATTTTACCTTTGGCACGCACCGCTGCGCTGAGCGCTCGCACGCATTCGGCCAAACATCCAAGTTTGCTGCCGTATCATTTAGCCCTATGAAGCCGCATGCCCACGCCCCAACCTGAAACAGTGCGCGACGTGCAGAGGCGCTGGCATCGCCGGCCCGCGATACAATGAAGGCAATCGGGTGGCACCCTAAGCGTTTTCTTGCCGCTTTTCGGCGTGGTCGTTGGACATGGGCGACGCTGATCACCGGGGCCGCCGGCGGCGGCCTGATGGCGCTTACAGGGCTGCCAGGTGCGTGGATCACCGGTTCTATGCTGGCGGTCGCATCGGCGGCATTGTCGGGAATGCCGACGCGCTTGCCGGTGCCGCTTGTCTCGGTGGCATTCGTGTGCATCGGCGTCTCGATGGGTGCGGGCGTCACACCTGAAACGCTCGCTCGGCTTCCAAGCTGGCCGGTCTCGCTGGCTTTGGTGGCGGTGTCCGTCCCGATCATTGCAGGCGCGATATTCTTCTTTCTCACCCGCCGCGCAAAGTGGGACGCCCCCACAGCCATGCTGTCGGCATTGCCCGGCGCGTTGAGTTTCCTGCTCGCGCTTGCCCCGTCCACGAAAGCCGACATACCCCGCGTCGCAACCCTGCAATCCACGCGCGTCGCTATGCTTGTTGCCGTCTTGCCTGTCGCCGCTGTCTGGTTGAGCGACCCGGCCCCAGCTCAGGTCGCGGAAACCCTGTTGATTGGGCTTGATGGGGCGTTGCTATTGGCGGTCGGTGGCATCGGTGCTGCCATTCTCGCGCATCTGTTGTCTGTACCGGCTGGACTTCTCGTGGGTGGACTTGCGGCCAGCGCTGCGTTGCACGGCTTCGGTCTGATCAATGGTGTCATCCCCGAAGTGGTCACGGTTTGTGGCTTTGTGGTGCTGGGCACCATGATCGGGACCCGTTTTTTGTCCGTTACTTGGTCCGCGCTCGCCGGCATCCTGGTTGTCTCGCTGGAAAGCTTTGCAATCGGGGCGACAATAGCTGCGGCGATGGCCCTTGCCACGGCCGCTATCACTGGCCTTGAAGTGCTGAAACTGCTGCTGGCGTTCGCTCCCGGCGGGCTGGAGGCGATGGTGGTTCTGGCCTTTGCGCTAGACCTTGATCCAGCTTTTGTTGCCGCCCATCATCTTGCGCGCTTCCTGCTGATCGCGCTCCTTGCCCCGCTTGTTTTCCAGCGCCTGGGTATGATGCAGGTGGCGCAAGCGCCCTCTGGCGACAAGGCGATCGCGTCGCCGCCGCAAGGGACCCAGATGGACGAGAAGCGGGCATAACTGCCGTTTCTTTCCTCAGTACCTAAAGCTCCCATCAGCTTGTCCTCCTCATCGAGCCAGTGCGGCTCGGTTCATTTGAGGAGACATCATGAGCGATCCCCTGTGGCTCGAACAGGCCCAACTCCACCTGGGCACCAAGGAATGGGCAGGCGCGCGCCACAACCCCGCGATTGTGGCGTTCTTTAAGCTGGCCGGCTTTCCTGGGTTTCGCGACGACGAGACCCCGTGGTGCGCGGCCTTTGCAAATGCGGTCCTGAAGCAGGCCGGCCATGTTGGGACCGGCAAACTGACGGCGCGCTCATTCCTAAAATGGGGACGCGCCTTGTATACGCCCGAGCGCGGTGCGGTCGCGGTCTTCCGCCGTGGGCGATCAACGTGGCAAGGCCATGTTGGTTTCGTGGTCGGATCAACGGCCACACATCTCGATATTCTGGGTGGCAACCAATCCGACGCCGTGACGTGCAGCGCGTATCCACGCTCGAAGCTGCTCGGTTTGCGCTGGCCGGCGAGCGTTCCTACCCAAACCGAACTGCGGACAAAAAGCTTTCTGAACCAGGAGACTCGTCCATGAGGACCCCGTCACAACTCGCCGTTGCCCTATGTGCGGCGCTGCCCCTCTTCCCAGACACTGCATCTGCCACGCCGGTTGAGTTCGGGTGGGCTGTTGATCTGGCCTTTCCGTTCATTGAAACACTCGTTGTGGGATTTGCGGCGCTCATTGTCGGTTGGGTAACGTCACGCCTCAATCGTCTGTTGGGCCTGAAACTTGATCGCGGGCATGCCGAGGCTCTGCAGCAAGCGGTGGAACGTGGGGTCCGGCACGCAGCATCGCTTGTGCGCGATGAACTCAAGCAGCGGGCTGTGCTTGATGTTGAGAGCCGGCTGGTGGCCGAGACCGCCATTTATCTGGAACAGCTTATGCCTGATGCACTGGCGCATTTTGGCCTGAACGACGAGACGCTTGACCGCTTGATCCGTGCGCATCTTAGCCCTGACTTGCTGCACCTGATGAACACACATCAGCCGGCAAAAGTGCGATGAGCGACTTGCTTGTCGCGCTGCTCGTTGCCTTGGCAGGGGTGCTGCTCGAGCAACTCAAACACTGGGCGCAACGCCAATCATCCGCACATCGCAGCGCAAGCCGAGACCTTGGGTCGGTGCAAAGGCATGTGGACGTCAGCGTCTCCAGCAATCGGCGAAGGCTCTCACGGGTCGAACACCTTGATGACCTTATCGACCGTGTTTAGCCGCCTGCTGCTAGCCGCCATATGCGCGGTTTGGCTTGCTGGATGTGCTGGCATGCCGAAGTCAGATCAGGTCATCGTGCCGCCTGCGCTGTGCAGCTTACCATCGATTGAGGTTAGCGAAGGCGTACGGCAATACCTGCGGGTGCCGACCGTGAACGGTGGCCAGGTACCAGATGGCTATGGGCAGTTCATACTTGATCTCGCGGTGTACCGAGCGGTGCACCGGGAGCTATGTGGCGGCCACAGCGGATAATCAAAGCTGTTGAGACAAATCGTAACCAGCCGCAGCGGCATCATTTAGAACCTCATCACGAGGCCGCTTGCGGATTTCCTGAAACGCCCAGAGCATGATGGAACGGGTCCCTGAACGACAATAGGCAAGAACCCCACCATCTGCGGAATCCAGCAGACTCTCCATCTGTGCAACGTGCTGCGGTCCGAACATGCCGGATGCTATGGGCAGATGATGGAAGTCGAGCCCAGCGTCGCGGGCGGCTGCTTCGATATCAGCAACTGTCGGCTGGCCGTGCTCCTCCTCATCTGGACGATTGCAGATAATGACTGAGAAGCCCGCGTCAGCGATTGCTCCCACATCGGACACCTTGATCTGAGGGCTGACTGCAAAGCTCTCCGTGACGGTTCGGATGTCCACCTTGGCTTCCTCTTTTTGCGGGGCGGTGAAGCACTTCTGGTCTGATCAGATTGCTCGAACCGGTTTCAATACGCTTGTCCTGAAGCATCGGTGGGACGCACGAATTGATTTACGTCATGCTTATGCTGCATTGCACAAAAAAAGTGAAGCCCGACTTAAGCCGTGTCGGAAATAGTCCGGCTCTATCGTGCAGATCAGGCTCGGGACGGATCAGCGAAACACGATAGTCTTGCTACCGTTGATCAGAATCCGCTGTTCGAGATGCGAACGAACGGCCCTCGCAAGGACTTGGCTTTCAACGTCGCGCCCGGCGGCGACGAACTCGGCAGAGGTCATGGCGTGGTCAACGCGGGTGACGTCCTGTTCGATAATTGGTCCCTCATCGAGGTCTGCCGTCACGTAGTGGGCCGTAGCCCCGATGAGCTTCACGCCACGCTCATGCGCCCGTTGATACGGCCGCGCACCCTTGAAGCTGGGCAGAAATGAGTGATGGATGTTGATGATCTTGCCCGCATGGCGCTCGGCAAGCTCCGGGGACAGTATCTGCATGTAGCGGGCGAGCACCACAAGGTCGACGCGCTCGGCTTCCATTAACGCTTCGAGCGTCGCCTCCTGCTCCAGCTTGTTGTGCGCCGAAATCGGAAGATGAACGAAGCAAATGCCTTCGGCTTCGACCCGCCTGCGCCACGTCTCGTGGTTTGAGACAACCGCAACCAGATCCATCTCCAGCTGCCCGACCTGCCAACGGTACAGCAGGTCATTGAGGCAGTGGCCGGTCTTTGAAACCATCAGGATGACCCGTGGCTTCTTCGAGACGTCGGTGACTTTGAACGTCATTCCATAGGCAGTCGCGACCGGTTCGAAGCCCCGGGCAAACGCTTCAGGTCCGTGCTGATCTGGCGGCGTCAGGCGAACCCGCATGAAAAAGCCGCCCGAACCTTGATCAAAAAACTGAGCGCTCTCGACGATGTTGCAGTCTTGCGCCGTAATTGATGCGCCGACAGCGCCGACGATACCTTTGCGATCGGCGCACGAAATCGTCAGGATCAGGTCGGAAACGGTCGGTGATGTCATGGTAGGATCAATTGAGTTGGTTTGGGCTCGGCGCGGGTTACCGGCCTGCGCGGTGGCCATCACAGGGCTGCGATCGGAAATTCTGTCTGTCTAGCCCAGAGTTGGCATGGTGAACTCCGGATCGGTCCGCATGCCGGTGGGCCAGCGCGCCGTGACCGTCTTCAGGCGCGTGTAGAAGCGAAAGCCTTCAGAACCATACATCGCGTGGTCGCCGAACATGGATGCTTTCCAGCCACCAAATGAATGAAAAGCCATCGGGACGGGGATCGGCACGTTGACGCCAACCATACCGACCTCGATCTCGTCGACGAAGCCGCGGGCAACATCGCCATCACGCGTAAAAACCGCCACACCGTTGGCGTAGCTATGCTCGTGGATCAGATCAACGGCGTCCTGGTAGCTGTTTCGTCGAGCAATCGAAAGAACGGGACCAAAGATCTCTTCCTTCCAGATCGACATGTCTGGCGTGACATGATCAATCAGCGTCCCGCCCATGTAGAAGCCATTTTCGTAGCCTTGTGCGGTCTGATTGAACGGGCGCCCATCGACAACAATCTTCGCGCCCTCTTGTTCGCCCTGATCCACATAACCCTTGACCTTCGCAAGGTGATCGGCGGTGACCAACGGGCCCATCTCGGCCTCGCGATCGGTGTGCGGCCCAATCTTGAGCGCTTCGATCTTAGGAGCGAGCCGTTCGACCAATGCGTCGGCGACCTGGTCGGTCACCGGGACCGCCACGGAGATCGCCATACAGCGCTCACCAGCAGAACCGAAAGCTGCACCCATCAGCGCTGAAGCCGCCATGTCCAGATCGGCATCGGGCATGATGACCATGTGGTTCTTGGCACCGCCCAATGCCTGGACCCGTTTCCCATTGGCTGTACCGGTGCTGTAGATGTACTGTGCGATAGGCGTCGAACCGACGAACGAAACAGCCTTGATGTCTGGATGCGTCAGAATTGCATCAACAGCGGGCTTGCCGCCATGCACGACATTAAAGACGCCGTCGGGAAGTCCCGCTTCCTTGAGCCAGGCCGCGAGGGTCATTGAGGCAGACGGGTCACGCTCGGATGGCTTGAGGACAAAAGTGTTGCCCGCCACCATGGCAATCGGGAACATCCAAAGCGGAACCATGGCTGGGAAATTGAACGGGGTGATGCCGGCGACAACGCCCAGCGGTTGGCGAAGACCATAGCTATCCACCCCCGACCCGACATTTTCAGAAAATTCGCCCTTCAGAAGATGGGGTGCTCCGACGGCAAATTCGACGACCTCTATGCCGCGCGTAACCTCCCCGAGTGCATCATCATGGGTCTTGCCGTGCTCGCGGGAGATCGTCTCAGCAAGCTCATCCATGCGATCCCATAAGATGGTCTTGAAGCGGTCGAGGATACGCGCACGCCGCAGAACTGGTGTTGATGCCCAGGCGGGAAAAGCTTTTTTCGCGGCAGCGACGGCAGCAGCCACTTCCCGCTCGCCGCCAAGCGCAACGTCGCTCGGGGTTTCGCCAGTCGCGGGATTGAAAACCGGCTGCGTTTCACCGGAGCTGGGTACCGGGGCTCCATCGATGAAGTGTGAGATTGATGTCATGGCGTCGGTGCTCCCGTTGGTCAATCGCGTCCATCAATTTGCGATCGCTTTTTTTCGGCTCACTAGCGAAGTTTCGCTGGTGTGAAAAGCGCTGTCGTTGCGGTCAAGGACGAACGGCAACCGCCTGGCCACCACTCAGCTGCACAAGGATGCGAAAGTTCCCGCCGGTGCCGTCTGCTGCCACGGGGCCTATGATCGTATTGGGCATCGCGATGCTCGCGAGCGAATCCACACGACCGGATGCGAACGTGACCAGTTCCAGTGCGGTCCGTCGCGTATTCGGCAAGATCAGGTCGGGCAGTCCATCCCCGTTGAGGTCGGCGAGGGCGGACAGCCGCATTTCGCGAGACCGGATCTCGTGGTTGGAAAAGCCCGAACGGGACAGGACGACGCGAGCGGATGTACCATCGAAGGTCAGCAGTTTGAGCACCCCGCCGATATGGGGCGTTTCGACATAAGCAATCTGCTGGCGACCGGTTCCGAGGAAGTCGGCGATCCCGGCGATGTTCAACCACCGGTTGGATCGACCGATGAAGGGCCCGGAAGCGATCTCGCGCAGCTCTCCGGATCGTACGCCAAAGAGCGCAACCGATCCGCCGCCCCGCGCGGAAGAACGAATGGTGACGACTTCCATGCGGCCATCACCATCAAGGTCTGCGATACGCGGTGTGCGGTCCTCGAAAACTTGATCGCCGGGAAGGGTAAGCCGCACCGTTTGACCGTTCCTCGTTCGGACAGTAAGGCTTGCCGCTTCGAGCGCATCCCCAAGAATGGCATGGCGGTAGCGGTCGGTGGGGTCTTCGTACCATGCACGCGCGACATCGCCTGAGCTGCGAGCGACGCAGCCATCAGGCAGACCGTTCGGGGCGCGCTCGCAACGCTCTGCGCCCAGAGCACGAGGCAAGGCGGCTAACGGCTCCACTTGCCATGCGGTCGCCGGAGAGACAGCGGCCAAAAAGACGCCAATCGCAACCGAAACAGCGCGCAGTTTGGCGATCATATCAGCAGCAGGATGAGCGTGGTGATGCCCCAGACCGTCATGAGGTAATGGGTCTGCTGGCTTGATTGGTGCGAAACCCAATAATGAAACCAGTTACCTCCTACCAGAAACGATCCCCAGATAATGATGAAACCAAGGGTGGCCCATCCAGCAAACAGGGTCGCGAACGAGACCGACGCTGCGCCCAACAGACCAAGGATGAGCAAACACGTCGCCGCAGCGAGAGCCAGTGCCACGACGCTCTCAACGATCACGACCGAGCGGAAGATCAGCTTGTGGATCGCAGGTGAGGTGATCGCGTTGCCTTTCACCTGCTCATAAATCTCGGGATATGTCTGCGACATGGACGTCATCGAAAACACATCCTGCACCAGGGCATAATTGACCTCTGGAGCGCGAATGTTTTCGTATGCACCGATAAGGAGCCAGCCAGCGAGAAGCCCCACCAGTATGCACTGAGCTGCCAATTCGAGTACCAACATAAAGGCTTCCTAATTTTTCAAGGCGCCTTCGTTGTCACGGTTGTTCGAGCTTGTCCACTCGCGTTTACGCAAGCGGGCGGGTTGCCCAAAGACATTGCCCGTATGATCCCCGCGTTAGCTCGCCAGAAGCTGGTCCGCGTTCGCATGAAGGTGACGGACAAGCTCCGGATCAAGGTCCAACCGCGCCGCAAGCATCGCCAGATAGCCTTTTTCTGCGGGCGCCTCATGATCGACCGCAATCAGGGAGGCGGCGTAGATCTCAACCTTGTGTTCTTCGGATTGCGCGGTTGCGGCGATGGCGCCCACGTCGAGAGGCTTGGCGAGCTCTTCCGCGATGAACGCCCGTTGATCGCCGGCCAGTTCAAGCTTGTCCAGCGCCGCAGAAATCCGTTGGCGCTCATCATCGGTGACGTGCCCATCGGCCTTCGCAGCTCCGATCATTGCGGCAATCAACGAATGGCTCAGCGCTTCCTGCTCGCTCCTGTCTTCAGGCATGAAAGCGGTCCCCGACGCATCTTCAATCGGCAGGGGTGCTCCCGACCCAGTAGGCGCTCCGCCGCCCCCGCCGGCTGGGGGAGAGTTCGGCGCCTGTGGGCCTGCTGGTGGCTGCCCCGCCTGATAGTCTCTCCATGCTTTGTAAGCGAGCCCGCCGATCAAAGCTGCGCCACCCATCTTCAGTGCACCCTTTGCGAGCTTCTTGGGTTTCTTGCCGCCCATGAGCAGCCCAACCAGACCGCCAGCCACCGCTCCTGTCGCCAGCCCGCCCTTGCCGGACAAAAGGCTGTCGAGGTTCAGCCCACCAATTTGCGGGGAGGTCTCTTGGGAACCACCCGCAGCACCCGGCTGCGCGTCGGCCTGCGACGAGCCGCCCGAGCCTGTGATGGAAGACAGATCAACCTGACCGAGAAACTGATCGAGAAGCGATTTGGCGTCGCGCATGGCAAGAGGTCCTTTGTTTGCGTCCGCCTCGATATGGTGGCTGCTTTTTGCTGATCAATGCGTTCGAACGGTTGGTTTCAAAAGGAAGACGGGCTCAAGTTGATCGTTTTTGATCGTTTTTGACGTTTTTTGGTGTTTATCGAGAAGCGATGATTGATTCTGGTCATCTTGCCTACGCAGTTGGACGTAGGGAGTGATCATGCTCAAAGAACGACGCCAAAAGCGCATCATGAGCTTGTTGTACCGGGACGGTCTCGTCGACCTGAACGAGCTTGCGCGCATCATGCCGGAAGTATCACGCGTCACGTTGCGCCGAGACATCAGCGAGCTGGCGGAAACTGGTGCGCTCAAACGCACCCATGGCGGCGCTATTCTCCACGATCGCGAGGCGCTCGGTCGTGTCGAGCCGGCAACGGATGCCAAAGTTCTGCCGATGCAGCCGTCCGGCCAGGAGCTTGCCGACATGGACGCGGTTGTACTGCCACCTCTGGAAGGAAGGGGAAGCGACGCTTTACGTCGCCAACTGGTCAGACGCGGAATCCCTTTTCTTGCCGAATCGGCACCGCAGCCAGGTGGCGTTTATCTGGGGCCGGACAACTTCAAGGCAGGACACGCCCTTGGCAGACTGGCCGGCCAATCGACGGTTTCAGACGAGGCGACAGTTCTGCTGGTTTGCCAACGGGACTTGGCAAACACCCGAGCAAGAGCTGACGGTTTTGCCGCTGGCTTCGAAGCCGCGTTTGGCGGACGCGTCACTTTCATGCGCGTCGATGGCAAGGGCGCCTATCGTTCAGCGTTACGCGTAGTAACTGAAGCGCTGGCCGCTTCGGAGGACGCAACGATCGGGTTCGGAGTGAACGACCATTCCGCTTTGGCCCTGATCGACGCGGCAGCGTCGGCCGACCGCTCGATGATGGTTTACGCCTGCGGCGGCGAAAGTCCGGGGTTCGTTGGCCGGTTGGCAGAAAATGGTCCGCTTCAAGCTGTGGCGGCCTTTTTTCCAGAGCTGGTCGGGACCTATGCGATTGATCTCATCGCCGATGCGATGCGCGGAGGGCAGCTCCCCACAGAGGCGTTGACGCCCCACGCCATCGTATCAGCGCAGACCCTTCAGGACTTCTACGTCGTGCAAGAGGGCAGTTGGCGGGTACGCGCGGACGTTGCCGACCAACTGCCCGATGCGCCGATGCGGTCCGCGCGGATCGGTGAGGTGGCCGGTCGAGTGGGCTTCATGCCTCACTACCCAGCCCATGATTGGTACCGGGCTATGGGCCAAGCGATCGCAAGCCGCTGCAAACTGCATGGCCTAACGCTTCTTACCGCGCCGCCCCATCAGGGAATTGCGGCCGAGTTGTCGCGTCTTCGCAGGCTTCTGGCACAGGCTGCTCTCCAGCGGATCGAACGCGACAGCACCATCATTTTGGGCGAGGGCGAAGCGACCTTGCTTCTCGCGGAGGCCATTCGCGCGCGCGCATTCGATGATCCGACGAGCTTGCGAGGCGTCACAGTCATCACCAACGCCCTTGATATTCTCTCCCGGCTCGAAGACGCCCCCGAGGTCAAAACCATTCTCACCAGTGGAGAGTATCAGGCCGCCGACCGCTGCCTTGTTGGACCCAGCGTCGGAGCCCTGTTTGAGCAGGTTCGGGCCGATATCGCATTTCTTTCCGTTGCCGGGATCTCTGCCGAGTTCGGGATATCCGCCGTTGACCAACGTCTCGCTCTGGCAGGTTCCCGCTTTGCCCAAGCTGCCAGGCGCACAATCGCACTGGCCGATCACACCTTGGTCGGAACAGATGCCAACCACCGCATCGCCCGGGCCGACGCCTTTGATGAACTGATCACCGATGATGGCGCCTTGCCAGGCGACCGTCAGCGGCTGCGTGCAGCCGGTATCGACGTCTTCGTTGCCGATGAGCCCGCCACCCCAGAAATCGGCCAGCCGCTCGCTCGCGCTGCCCGCTTCGCTTCTTAGAAACCACAAGGGAGGATAACCATGAAGAAGCTACTTCTCGCATCTGCCGCAGCCGGTGCCTTGTTCGCGTCCAACGCGGCCTTGGCTCAAGAGGTAACGCTGCAGTTTTGGGACAACCAGCAAACCGAAAGCGGCCTGTCGCAATTCCAGCAAGAGGCAGTTGATCGCTTCATGGCCGAGAACCCCGACATCGCCGTCGAGGTCACAACCATTCCTTACCCCGAATACCAGCAGCGGCTCCTAACCGCCGTTCAGGGCGGCAACGCCCCCGATATCGCCACCCTGGACCAGATCTGGGTCGGCGCTTTTGCGCAGGCCGGTGCTGTGGCGGATCTGTCAGATATGGCTGAGATGAGCGGTCTTGCGCGTGACCAGTTTTTCGGCGGCGCTTGGGATTCAGCAGTCTTCAATGACGGGCTGTTCGGCATCCCCTTCAATGTCGATGTCTGGCAGTTCTCGTTCTATAATCAGGACCTGCTCGACGCCGCGGGCGTCGATCCGGCAAGCCTGACCACCTTCGATGGGCTGCGCGCTGCTGCGGAAGCCATGACGGGCGACGGGCAGTTCGGGGTCGGGCTGTTTGGCCACCGTGGCGAAGACACCGTCGTCGTCGTCAACTCCTTCATCTTCTCGAACGGCGGTTCTGTATTGGCAGCCGATGGTTCTTGCGCCTTGAACGAAGCGCCTGCCGTCGAAGCGATGACCTATCTTCAGGATCTCGCGCAATTTGCACCGGACGGCATCCTCAACGCCAACTCCGGCACGATGCGCGAGCTGTTCCTCAACGGTTCGCTGGCCATCGAATTCTGGCCCGCGCTTGAGCAGCCGACCCTTCAGGCCTCCGACATCAATTGGGGCTTCGTGAACGGCACGGCTCCGGAGGGTATGACCGCTGTCGGCACGTTTGGTGGCTGGAACCTGGCGATCTTCGAGAGTTCCGAAAACAAGGAAGCGGCCTGGAAGTTCATCGAGTTCATGGTCCGTGAAGACGTCAATGGTGACGTGGTCGACCTCATCCCGGCGAATATGGCGGCCGCTGAAGCGTTCCTTGCAGAGAACCGCGAGGGTCCCGAAGCCATCATGGAGCATCTGGGTAACGCGCAAGCGCGCCCGCTTTCTGCGCGCTATCTCGAAGTCGCTGATATCCAGATGACGCTGTATCAGGACATCTTCTCGGGCGAGGATGTTCAAGCGTCGGCCGATGCGGCGTGCTCCGATATCGACGCGCTGAACTAGGTCACGACCGACCTTAAACTCCATCGATCTCGTGGTGGCGGACCCTCTCTGCCACTGCGTTCCAGCACCACAACCAACTTCGAAACCCACGCTCATGCTTCGTTCCGACCGCTGGCTGATTTGGCTGTTTCTGGCCCCATCGCTACTGCTCCTGGGCGTGTTTCTGTACTACCCGATGATCGGAACGGTCATTGAGAGCTTCTACGATACATCGTTCATTTCGCCTGATCCGCGGTTTGTCGGTACCGCAGTCTATGAGAAGGTTTTTGCCAGCCGTGATTTCCCGTCGGTCGTCTGGAACTCTGTTGTCTGGACGGTCGGCGTCGTGCTGCTGCAAAACCTGTTGGGCTTTGCGACAGCGTTGCTTTTGAACGAAAAGCTGCCCTTTCGCGGTCTGACACGAGCGCTTGTGCTGATGCCCTTCGTGCTCCCCGGGGTCGTGACCGCGATCCTGTGGCGCTTCATGTATGATCCGCAACTCGGTCTGATCAATTCGCTGATGATCCGGTTGGGCGCACTCGATGATAACGCCGCTTGGCTCGCATCCCCGGACACGGCGATGGCGGCGGTGATTTTTGTCGCCGTCTGGAAGGGCTTCCCGTTCTCCATGCTGATCTATCTGGCCGCTCTGCAGAACGTTGACAAAAGCCAGATTGAGGCGGCGACGCTCGACGGGGCGGGCCCTTGGCGGCGGCTTATCGACGTGACGATCCCTGCTATCAAGGACGTGGTTCTGGTCAACATCGTCCTGACATTGATCCTAACGTTCAACTACTTCGACATTGTCTGGGTGATGACGCGAGGCGGGCCACGGGACGCCACACACATCTTCCCGACCAAGATATTTGAGACGGGTTTCGGCCAGTTCCGCTTCGGCGAAGCGGCAACGTACGGCGTCGTCTCGATCGCCGTCCTTGCGCTGTTGGTGGCGCTCTACGTGCTTGTGCAGGTCAGTGCGAACAAGCGCAGGGCACTGGCATGACCCAGCCGTTCACCACTCGCCTCATCTTGATTGCATGCCAAGCGTTGCTCGCGCTCTTCGTGCTGCTGCCGTTCTTCTGGATGTTGTCGGTCTCGCTCAAGCCGCCGACTGAGCCGTTCGCGATCCCCGCACGTTTGTGGCCCCAGGATCCGACCTTCGCCAATTATGTTGAAGCCTTCCGGCCCGAGTTTCGGACGTACTTTCTCAATTCCCTCATTGTGTCTGGCGCTTCGGTCGCCATCACCGTCACGCTTGGCCTGCTCGCGGCCTATTCCTTCTCGCGCACCCAGCTTACGATCATCACCGCGCTTATGGCCGGTGTGGTGCTCGCACAGATGTTCCCGCATTCGGCGATCATCATTCCGATCTACAAACTGATGCGCGAAGCGGAGCTTCTGAACACGCATCTGTCGCTGATCATCGCTTATGTCTCCGTGACGCTGCCTGTGGCGATCTGGATGTTGCGCGGGTTCCTTCTGAAGCTGCCCATCTCGCTTGAAGAGGCTGCTGCGATCGACGGCGCAGGCCCGGTGCGCATCTTCTGGCAGGTTGTCGTCCCACTTGCGCGGCCCGGCATCATCGCGACAGCGGTCTACGTGCTGATCGTGACCTGGCAGGAATTCCTGTTTGCGCTGTCTTTCACGTCCACCCGCGAGATGCGGACGCTGCCCGTCGGGCTCAACGATTTCATTGGTCAATACGGCATTCGCTACGGCGAACTGATGGCTTCATCCGTTATGGTCTCGGTACCCGTTATAGCGGTCTTCTTCTTCCTCCAACGCTACTTCGTTGCTGGCCTGACAGCTGGCGCGGTCAAGGGTTAGCCTCATGGCACTCATTGAAAGTTCAGAGCTTCATCCTGGCGTCCGACAGCTTCTGTTCAACCGCCCCGACAAGCTCAACGCCCTATCAACAAACCTGATGGTGCAATTCGATGCCGCGCTGGACGCGGCGGCTGCAGACCCAAAGGTGCGGGTTCTGGTGCTGCGAGGCGCGGGCGGTAAGGCATTCGTTGCGGGTGCCGACATTGCGGAATATCAGGGCGACAAGCGCGCTGAATTCATCGCCTACCAAATGAATTCGCGCCGTGTGTTCGATAAACTCGAGGCACTCACAAAACCCGTCATCTGCGCCGTTGACGGTTTTGCGCTCGGCGGCGGTTTCGAGATCGCACTGTGCTGCGATATCCTCCTCGTATCCGAGGCGGCGCAGCTTGGCTTGCCCGAGGGGCGGCTTGGGCTCTCGCCGGGTGGCGGCGGCACGCAGCGCCTCGTGCGCGCGGTTGGCAAGTACGCCGCGTCCGACCTGATGCTCGCGGGCTGGCGCATGTCGGGACAGCGTGCTTATGAGCTTGGCGTCGCAGCGCAGTGCGTCCCTGCAGAAGAACTTTCCGAAGCGATCCTCACCCGTGCGCGAGCGTGCCTTAAAGTCGCGCCGCTGGCGCAGGCTGAAATGAAACGGTTGATGCGGGAAGGCTTTGATGCGCCGGTCGAGACTGCCAAAAGCTTTGAGCAGGAAGTGCTGTTCCGGCTTTACTCGACCCAGGACGGCCAGGAAGGCATCGACGCCTTCCTCGAAAAGCGCAGCCCCAAGTTTGAAGGAACCTGAGTGATGTCGGATCAAGAGTTCGAAGGCAAGGTCATCTGTATCACGGGAGCGGCCATGGGCATTGGCCAAGCCTGCGCAGAGGCCTTCGTGGCTCGTGGTGGGCGTGTCGTGATGGCTGATATCGACGCACCGGCCGGACAGTCAGCGGCGGATGTGTTGGGCGAGGCGGCGCGCTTCATCGAGGTTGATGTGCGCTCGATGGATGCGATGCGCGCGATGGCTGATTTGGCCGTCGAAGCGTTCGGAGGCATCGATATCGTCGTCAACAACGCCGCCCGCGCGCTGGGTGGCGTGGTGGATGAGATCGAGGAAGCGGATTGGCAAACCGTTATCGACACCAACCTGAATTCGGTCTGGCGCGGTATGCGTGTGTGCGTGCCCGAGATGCGCAAGCGCGGCGGCGGAGCGGTGGTCAATGTATCGTCGGTTCAAGGCCTGATCGGCTTCAAGGGCTGGCCGGCCTACGCAGCAGCCAAGGGCGGCATCAATGCGCTCACCAAACAAACAGCCGTCGATCTGGCGCCTCATAACATCCGGGTCAACGCGGTCGCGCCCGGCACCATCATGACACCGCTCAATCAGAAGCTGTTCGACAGCCTCGATGACCCCTCGGAGCTCATCGAGACGTGGAACAAGGCCCACCCCATCGGCCGTTTCGGCGAAGCTCGGGAAGTTGCTGATCTTGTCATCTATCTGGCATCGGAAAGGGCGAGCTTCGTCACCGGTGAAATCGTGCGGGTCGATGGCGGGCTCGCCATCCGAGGAGAATGAGCATGGAAGAGATTGCAACAGAGATCGGTGCGCTGAGCTTCGATCCGTCCGTGGGCAACATCCCGCGCCTCAATTTCCGCTGGCAGGGGAAGACGCTCACGCCCTTGCACCGCGCTGCGTGGACAGATGACGCCGATGCGCTCGCGGATGAAGCAGTGCCGCCGGTAGACCGTAAATTGGCGGGTGACTTTGTTTGTATGCCTTTCGGCAAGAGCGATGTGGAGGACGCACCTCAGCACGGATGGACGGCCAATAGCGCATGGGATGTCCACACGCGCCACCATGGTTGGCTGGAAGCCACGTTGAAGCGCCCCGTCATGGGCGCGCGCATCACCAAGAAGCTCAGCCTTAAGGCCAATGCACCCCTGCTGGTTCAGGTCCACACGATTGATGGCGGGGAGGGCGAACTAACCTTCGCCCATCACCCCATGATCGATGTATCCGGGGGGGCAAGGCTGACCTGTTCGGCCAAGCGCGTGGCGATGACCAATGATTTTGCGATTGTGCCGGGCCGCCACGCCTTTACGCTGGGTGAGAGCACCTCTGATCTGACCGCAATTCCGGGCAGCGATGGCGAAGCAATAAACCTTCACAAACTGCCCATCCCGGGGAGTGGCGAAGACTTCATCACCCTTGTCGATGAGGCATCCGAAGGGTTGGGCTGGACGGCGGTTATCCGTGAGCGTGAAGATGACATCGTCTTCGTGCTGAAGGATTTGCACGATCTTCCCATCACGATGCTTTGGCACTCCAACGGCGCACGGACAGACTTCCCGTGGAACGGGCGCAATCGGGGCGTCTTGGGGATCGAGGACGGTCGATCAGCGGCTGCTTCAGGCCATAAGGCGGCAATCGGCGACAATCCGATCAAGGCGCTTGGTGTGCCGACGACCTTCAAACTCGCAGAGAACAGGCGGACGACAATCCGCCACGTCATCGGCGCAATCCCGAACGCGCAAGGTTGGAACAGTGTCCAATCCATCGTGATGGAAAAGCACGCCATCGCCATCGAGGGCGATCACGGCGACACGGTTCGCGTGCCATTCCATGATTATCACCTGTTCGGCAGAGCCGCGCCGGGCAATGAGGCCAACCATGGCAACCGTTGAGCTGAAGGGCCTTGGCAAGCGCTTCGGCGGCTTCACCGCGCTCGAAAGCCTCGATCTGTCGATCGATGACGGCGAGTTTCTGGTCCTTCTGGGCCCTTCTGGGTGTGGAAAGTCGACCACGATGAGGCTTGTGGCGGGCCTCGAAGAGCCAACCCAAGGCGAGATTCTCATCGGCGGAAAGCGGGTCAATGAAGTCCCAGCGCGGCGTCGGGACCTGGCGATGGTCTTCCAGAACTACGCGCTTTACCCGCATATGACGGTGGGCGAAAATATCGGCTATCCGTTGAAGATCGCGCGGGTCGGCCAGGCCGAACGGCTGGAACGGGTGAAGGAGGCGGCCTCCAAGGTGGAGATGGATACGCTGCTTGCCAGGCGACCGGCCGAACTGTCTGGCGGCCAAAGACAACGAGTTGCCCTAGCGCGCGCAATCGTCCGTACTCCGAAGCTCTTCCTGATGGATGAGCCGCTGTCAAACCTCGACGCCAAGCTTCGGACGGTCATGCGCGCCGAACTCAAGCACCTTCAGCGCGAGCTGGGCACCACGACCATTTATGTGACCCACGATCAGGTCGAGGCGATGACGCTCGCGGATCGGATCGTCATCCTCAACGACGCCAAGATCCAGCAGATCGGAACCCCAGCAGAAATCTATGCGCGCCCGGCCAACACCTTCGTTGCGGGTTTTATCGGCTCCCCGCCCATGAACCTGCTCAGCGGCACCGTTGCGGAAGGCCGGTTCAATCATGTTGCAGGCTCGCTCGCGCTCGAAGCTGAAAGCGGCCCCACCGTGCTGGGCGTACGGCCCGAGGACGTCTCGGTCGTTGAGGCGTCTCAGGGCGACCTGACTGGGGTGATCTATTCGAGCGAACTGCTCGGCGACTGCGTGCTGCTGAACATCAAGGTCGGCGATACCCTTTTGGCGGCCAAAGTCGGCCCCGAAGAGGGCCGCGCCATGGACAGCGAGGTCGGCTTGCTGTTCCAGCCCGAAAAGCTGCACCTGTTTGACGCGCAGACCGGCGAGCGGCGCGCCTAACATGGCGGGCTTCCATTTCCATCGCGGGCAGACTCCGATCTTGCCAACCGAGCGGGCGACGATCCTGTTTGATGGGACATTCGCAGAGCCAAAACTGAGCCATCCAGAGGGTGTGGCCGTGGGTCCGGACGGTGCGATCTGGGCAGGCAATCAGGATGGCGACATCATTCGTGTCCAGCCTGATGGCACAGACTATGAGCGGGTCACGTCTACCGGCGGCTTTGCGCTGGGTTTGGCGTTCGACGGCGACCGAGCGCTGTTCGTCTGCGATGTCAAACACGCTGCTGTCTTCCGCTACGATCTCAATACAGGTGAGACAAGGCGCTTCACCGAGCAGGGTATCAAGATTCCAAACTACCCGGTTGTTGATCGCCAGCGCGGAAGGCTCTTCGTTTCCGACAGCCATGAATCCGGCGTGCCAGGGCCGGGTGTTTGGGCTTACGATCTGCAAAGCGGTGCAGGCGAACTCTGGTACGGCGGCCCCATGAACTTTGCCAACGGGCTCGCGATACGACCTGGGGAGGATGCGCTCTATGTTTGTGAAACCTTCGCGCCCTGTGTAACGCGCATACCGATCCATGGCGATGGGTCGGCGGGCCTTCCCGAGATCTTTGCCGGTGACCTGCCTGGCTTGCCTGATGGGCTTGCCTTTGATCGTGATGGCCGCCTTTTGATCTCCTGCTATGAGCCGTCCCGCATTTTGCGCGCATCGGCGGACGGCGGACGCGTCGATATCCTTATCGAGGACGTCACCGCCCACACTTTGTGCCATCCCACCAACATCGCTTTCGACGGCGACACGCTTTACACGGCCAACCTCGGCCGTTGGCACCTGACCAGAATCGCGATGGACACAGGCGCTGATCCGCTTTGGAAGGCGTCGGTATGACGTATCGAGGGCTGACTTGGGACCACCCGCGCGGCCGCGACCCTCTGGTCGCCGCGGCCGGACGGGTCAATAAGGGGCACAAGGAGCCACTCATCGAATGGCATACCCAACCGCTTGAGGGCTTCGAAAGCGCGCCAATTGATGCCCTGGCCCAGCATTACGATCTGCTGATCATCGACCATCCGCACGTTGGTAAAGCGGTCGCCAAGCGCTGCCTTATGGCTCTCGATACATGCTTCAGCCACGATCAGTTGGCGCTCTGGGAAAAGCAGAGCGTCGGCCCGTCGTTTGCGTCCTACAACTGGCCCGACGCATCTGGTACGCCGACGCAATGGGCGCTGCCGCTTGATGTTGCGACCCAGGTCATGGCCCGTCGTCCCGATCGATTGGCCGAGCCGCCGGCATCGTGGGACGACTTGGTGGCGGCCGCTCAGCAATACGCGGTTGCTCAATCGCTTGCAGGCCCGCACGCTTTTCTCACCCTGCTGTCGATGGTCGCCGCGTTCGGCGCAGTGCCGGGAGGCGAAGGGCTGTTTGCCGACGCGCCGGCGCTGCTCGCCCTTGAGACCATGCAGCAGCTCTACGCCCTTCGACCAGCTGGCTCAGAAGCACTCAACCCAATCGCGATGTGCGAAGCCATGGCCGACGGTTCGATCGATTGCGTTGGGCTGATCTTTGGCTACGTCAACTACGCGGATGCCCATTTGTCCAACGCGATTGCGTTCTCAAACTCGATCGGGGTTGGAGAGGCTGATACGGGGGGTGTGCTCGGCGGAACGGGACTTGCGATCTCTGCACGATGCACACCGAACAAGGACCTGCTGGACCATCTTGCCTGGCTCATGAAGGCGGACGTTCACACGACCATGATCCCGCGGCATGGCGGCCAACCCTCCGCACGTGTCGCATGGGAGGATGAAGGTCTCAACAGCCGATGGAACCGATTTTATGCGAACTGCCTGACGACGGCGGAGCGCGCCTGTGTGCGCCCGCGTTTCGATGGATACATTGCTTTCCAAACCATAGCTGCCGAGCGGATCAGGCAGGCGCTGAGGGCGCGGGAAGACCCCGAGCGCACGCTGGATACGCTTCGCGGGTTGTGGCGCGACGCCCGCAGCCATGCCGTTGGCCCGCTCCATCCCGCCCGCGCCGCCTGAAGTCTTTTGCAATCTGCCAACTCGATGTTTGAGCCAATGACCGACAAAGCCCTGTCCCACATCACCATCCTCGATTTCTCCCATCTTTTGCAGGGGCCGTTTGCCACACAGCTGCTTGCCGATGCCGGCGCGAACGTCATCAAGATCGAGCGCCCCGGCGCTGGCGATCTGTTCCGGTCGCTGACCTTTCGCAACAAGTGGGTGGGCGGCAGCGAGAGCCCGAATTTTCTCGCCTGGAACCGCAACAAACGCTCGCTTGCACTCAACCTCAAGGCGCCCGAGGCGCGTGATGCGATCATGAAACTGGCGGAGACGGCGGATGTGGTCGTGCAGAATTTCCGCCCCGGCGTTATGGCGCGACTCGGCTATGGCTATGAGGATTTCAAGGCCGTAAACCCCGGCATCGTCTACTGCTCGGGATCGGGCTATGGCGAGGATGGCCCCTATGTTTCCCGGCCCGGCCAGGACATGCTGGTACAGGGCCTGACAGGCATCATGGCCGCCACCGGCCAGGCCGATCAGCCGCCGACGCCCGTTGGCGCGGGCTTCTCAGATCAGGTCGGTGCGATGAACATGGTCTACGGTATCCTGTCGGCGCTTTTGTACCGCGAGCGCACGGGGAAAGGTCAGGAGGTGAAGATTAACCTCCTCGCCGGGATGCTCGCCCACCAGAACCAGGAAATGGTTATGGCGATGAACTTCGACGAGGATTTCGAGCGCCCCCATTCCGGCATTGGCCACCCGGGTATGGACGCGCCGTTCGGAACCTACCCGACCTCAGATGGTTGGGTGACGATCGCGATGAGCCCGTTCAAGACGCTGGTGCGCGTTCTCGGCAACGATGATTTGCTCGCCTACGATGATGCTGAAACGCTGTTCGCCAAGCGCGATGAGGTCTGGCGCAAGATCGCGGCGGAAACCGGCAAGTGGACCACCGACGAATTGATGGACGCGATGCTGGCCGCCGATATCTGGTGCGGCGAGGTCAAGAGCCATCTTGAAGCCGCCGCCGATCCGCAGGTGCAGCATCTCGGACTGATCCAGACCTATGATCACCCGACCGCCGGAAATGTGAAGGTGGTCGGGCCGTCAGTGAGCTTCAGCGAGACACCTGCCTCGATTGAAAAACCAGCGCCGCTTGTCGGTCAGCACACCCGGGAGATTCTTGCGGAGTTGGGCTATCAAAACGATGCGATCGAAGCGCTGATCGCAAGCGGTGCCGCCGGCGAACAGACCGCGTGAGAAAGCAGAAATGCGGGCGGGCCACCTTACGCGCCGATAGCACTTGCATCGCAGCGAAACTTACTGGCGCGCACGGTAGGGAGCTGACCCCTCAGCGATTGTTGGCTTTACGCCAGGCGGCGAAATCCGCCTCGTGCCGATCATCGGTCGCTGGATACAAACCGATAATGGTTTCGCCGGCCTTCACCTTTTCGAGCACGAAATCCTCATAGACCGTCATCTCGGCGGCTTCCTCGGCGATCTCTTCGGCGAGGTGCGCAGGCAATACGATAACGCTGTCCGCGTCGCCCACCAGGATGTCGCCCGGGAAGACCGGCGCATCGCCACAGCCGATGGGCACATTCATATCGATCGCCTCATTGAGGGTCAGGTTGGTCGGCGACGATGGCCTCTGGTGGTAAGCGGGCATATCGATCTGACCAATCGTCAACGCATCTCGAAACCCGCCATCGGTCACGATACCCTCGACCCCGCGCGCGGCGAGGCGATTGACAAGAATGTCCCCGGCAGACGCCGCGCGTGCGTCTTTGCGGCTGTCCATCACCAGCACATGACCGGTAGGACATGTCTCAATCGCGAAGCGTTGCGGATGTTTCGGATTGCGGAATTCAGCGACGGTATTGCGGTCCTCGCGGGCTGGCATATACCGGAGCGTGAAAGCCGGTCCAACCATGTTGCGGCCGATGTAACGAACGGGCCGGACGTCCTGGATCGTCTGGTTTCGCAGGCCGCGCTTGAACAGGATCGTCGCGAGCGTTGCGACCGAGACGTGGCGGAGTTTTTCAATAGCCTCGGTCGAGACGGTTACGGTCGCATGATCTATCATCAACTTGCCTTTCGTTCGGCGGGCAACAAGCCGTTGGATTGGAGAAACGCCTCCAACCGGTCCAACTGGTTGGGGGTTAGCGGCCAGGCTCCCGGAGGGCGTACGCCCCCGCAATCCTCGCCCATGAGCGCTAGCGCAGCCTTGACCCCGGCGACATTCGCGCCGCCCTGTTCCTCGGCGCGGATATCTTCGAACACCTGCATTTCGGCTATGAGCGCGCGCGCTTCCGTGAGCCGGTCCGCTTCAAGCGCGTTCCAGATCGCCACCGACCGTTCGGGCCAGACATTGATCAGCCCGGAGGTGAAGCCGCGTGCGCCGACCGCGTAAAGTGGCGGTGCCCAGACTTCGGCGAGACCGCCGACCCAGATAATGTGGCCCGGCGAGACGTCGATAGCCTTTTTCAAGTGCATCGGGTTCGGCGTTGCCCACTTGACGGCGACCACCTTCGGCGCGCTGCACAGATCGGCGATGGCCGAAATTCCGATACCATCATTGCGAAGGTAAAGGACCAGGGGCAGGCTTGGCGCTGCGCGTGAGACTTCTTCGACATAGGCGCGAATGCCGCGCGGCGCGACGAAGGGGTCGGGCGGCTGATGGACCATGAGCGCAGACGCGCCTGCCTTCTCCGACGCCTCCGCCAGTCGGCAAGCATCCGGCAGCGCGCGGCCGACGCCCGCGACCAGCGGACACCGGCCCGCGATATGCTGGGCCGCCGACTGGACCATCGCCAGCGCCTCATCGGTGGTCAACGAATAGAATTCGCCCGTGTTGCCATTGGCCGTCAGTACGTGCACGCCAGCCGCGAGCGCCCGCTCGACAATCGGCGCTTGGCGTTCCGGCGCCAGCTTGCCCGCGGCATCGAATGGCGTCGCCAGAATGCCCGACACGCCGCCCAGTGCCGTCTTTAGATCCTGCATCCCTGTCCCCCGGTTCACCACGAAAAGACCCTGCCACCTTCCATCATGCGTCAACCGGCTCCCCGGTCGCCCATACGGTCTTTGTCCAGTCGCGAGCCTGCGCCGACAACGTCAAACCAAGGCCGGGCCGCGCGGGGACCGCTACACGGCCATCGGCGATCTCCAGCCGTTCCTCAAACAGCGGTTCCAGCCACAAAAAGTGCTCGATCCACGGTTCCTCATGGAAGGCCGCAGCGAGATGCACATGCAGCTCCATCACCCAGTGCGGCGCTATTGAAACCTTGTGCACCTCCGCCATCGTCATCGCCTGCAGGAACGGGGTTACGCCGCCGATCCTCAACGCATCCACCTGACTGACGTCACATCCACCAGCCCGCACCAGGCCGATCGCTTCGGTCGGTGAGGTCAGCATCTCGCCGGTGGCGATGGGGGTCGCGAGATCGCGCGCAAGCGCCGCATGTCCCTCAAAATCGAGGGCATCAAGCGGCTCCTCGATAAAGGCGAGGCCCAGATCATCAACGATGCGCCCGAACTGCTGCGCGTACGCCCGGTCCCATTGCTGGTTGGCATCGATCATCAGGGCGACGTTATCTGGAAGGTGAGAACGCAGCGCGTCTATGCGGCGCAAATCCTCTTGCCCGTCCGGTTGTCCAACCTTCATCTTGATGCCGCCGATGCCGATGGCCAGTGAGCGGTCTGCCGCCGCCTTGATCTCATCGATGCCAGCCTGAAGGTACTGCCCCTCAGAATTGTAGATTCGCAGGCTATCGCGGTGCGCACCGAGCAGTTTCGCAAGCGGCAGCCCGGCGCGCTTCGCCTTCATGTCCCATAGCGCAGTGTCGAAAGCCGCGATGGTCTGGTACGACATGCCTCCGCGCCCAAGGCTGTTTGTCTGCCAGCGCAACAACTCCCATAACCTGCCGATATCGTTCGGGTCCTGTCCCATGATGCGCGGTGCGATCTCGCAGGCGAGCGCGAACATGCCAGCGCCGCCCGCGCGCAGCGTATAGCCAAAGCCCATGCCGCTTGCGCCCGCTTCGCTGACCGCTTCCACGGTCAGAATGTCGACATGGGTCAGGGGCGACTGCCGCCCGGTCAGCACCTTGGCGTCCGATAGAGCCATCTCGAGCGGGATCTCGATATGGCTGATTTTCAGGCCAGAAAGCGCATCCTGCGTCGCCAAGCCTTTGGGCGCACCCGCAAGCGGCGGTCGCGCAGCGATCTGGCGATGGGCGAGATCGATGGCCATCAATTGATCTCCGGCTCAGGCACGGGCGCGCCAAAATCGGTGCGCAGAAAATCAAAGTCGCAGCCTTCATTCGCCTGCTGAATGTGTTGGCTGAACATCCATCCATAGCCGCGCTCATAACGCGGTACGGGTTGAATCCAAGATGAGCGTCGTCGGGACAACTCTTTGTCTGACAAACGGACCGAGAGGCTTCGGTTCGGAATATCCAATTCGATGATGTCGCCATCTTCAATCAGCGCGAGCGGTCCGCCGATGTAGGCCTCCGGCGCAACGTGCAGCACGCAGGCGCCATAGGATGTGCCGGACATGCGCGCATCCGACAGGCGAAGCATATCGCGATGGCCCTGGTTCAATAGCGCCTGCGGGATCGGCAACATGCCCCATTCGGGCATACCCGGCCCCCCCTGTGGCCCCGCATTGCGCAATACAAGAACATGGTCGGGCGTCATCGGATAGTCCGGGTCGGAAACGATGCGCTTTAGCTCATCATAGCTGTCGGCGATGATCGCAGGTCCTGCATGCTTGTAAAACTTCGGGTCGCAAGCCGCGGGTTTGATCACTGCGCCGTCGGGGGCGAGATTACCCTTCAGAACCGCTAAAGAGCCCTCTGCGTAAACCGGGTCCGATACGGGCCGAATGACCTTTGGATTGTGGTTTTTCGCGCGCCCGATCGCTTCGCCTATGGGTCGGCCTGTCACGGTCATCGCAGACCCGTCGAGAGCATCGCCCAGCTCTTTCATGAGCGCCAGAAGGCCGCCAGCGTAGAAAAAGTCCTCCATCAGATAGTCTTTGCCCGACGGTCGCACATTGCAAATCACGGGAACCTCGCGGCTGACGGCGTCGAGATCGTCGAGCGTCCACGGCACGCCCACGCGGCCCGCCATCGCGATCAGGTGGATGATCGCGTTGGTCGAACAACCTGTTGCCATCGCGACAACCGTCGCGTTGCGGATGGCGGCGGGCGTCAGGATGGCGTCCGGGGTGAGGTCCTCCCAGACCATCTCAACCGCGCGCCGCCCGCAGGCGGCGGCCATGCGCTGGTGGTTCGCGTCGGCGGCTGGAATGGACGATGCACCGGGCAGGCAGAGCCCAAGGCCTTCGGCGATGGCCGTCATGGTCGACGCCGTTCCCATGGTCATGCAATGCCCGTATGAGCGCGCAATCCCGCCCTCAACGGCGTCCCACTCCGCCTTGTCGATCGCCCCAGATCGCCGATCATCCCAATACTTCCAGGCGTCTGTGCCCGAACCCAGCGTCTTGCCCGCGTAATTGCCGCGCAGCATCGGCCCGGCAGGCAGATAGATGAACGGCAGGCCCATACTGACCGCGCCCATGACGAGGGCAGGGGTAGACTTGTCACAGCCACCCATCAGGACCGCGCCATCGACCGGGTGGGAGCGCAGCAGTTCCTCCACCTCCATCGCCGCCATGTTGCGGTAGAGCATTGAGGTCGGCTTGAGGAAGGTCTCGGACAACGCGTGCGCCGGCATCTCCATCGGCATCCCGCCGGCCTGGAAGATTCCCTTCTTAACCTGCTCAGCCCGCTCGCGAAAATGCATATGGCAGGGCTGGGCCTCGGACCATGTGTTGATGATCGCGATCACCGGTTTGCCCTCCCAGTCTTCGGAGGACAGGCCCATCTGCTTGAGGCGACTTCTGTGGCCGAACGAGCGCAGATCGTCGGGTGCCATGAAGCGCGCGCTGCGCAGATCGGCGTAACGCTTGCGGCTCACGCTAAGCACCTTGTTTTACCGGTAGCTAACAAATCTTGAGCGCTTTCGCAGCCTTGTGAAACGGCCGTCTTCGTTTTCATCCCTGAGACACCTGTTTATCAAAAAACCTTGTTGGGGCAAGCGCCTAGAGCAGCACAGGTGTGAGAAAACCGCGTGCCGTATTCCCCGCGCAGGCGGTGCGTTATCATCTCAAGCCATCGAAGACGTTCGCCGCGTTGACAAATTGTAACAACTCGTCCGGAATACGGCGCGACAAAGCCGGAATAGTTGGCGTCTTGTCGCGACAACAAGCTTGGTGAGGCACAGCGCATGCATCTTGGAACGCAGGTCGCCGCGCGCGACGATGATGATTATCGGGTCATGGCGCAACTCGGCCTCAAACACATTTGCGCGGACCCGCCGGGGAGCCCGCACGATTGGTCGCTCGATGATCTGCAGCGCTTTCGCGACAAGCTCGCCGGCTTTGGCCTGTCGCACGATATGGTCCAGCTTCCGCTCTCGTCGCGACCGATCGAGCAGAGCAAAAGTCCCGATATTCTCCTCGCCGGGCCCGACCGTGATCGCCAGATCGATTCGATTTGCGCGTTGATCGAGCGGCTAGCCAAGGCGGGCATCCCCGCTGCGAAATACAACATGAATATTATCGGCATTCCGCGCACCCCCGATGAGCCGGGCAGGGGCGGCTCAAAGAACGCCTCGTTCCGATGGGACCAGACCGATCAGGATGCGCCGCCGGGCGCGGCGGGCGTCCTGTCAGAAGATGAAAACTGGGAGCGGATCGACTACTTCCTCGCGCGCGTCGTGCCGGTCGCCGAAGCCAACAAAGTTCGGCTCGCCTGCCATCCCCATGACCCCTACACACCGCCGGGCTACAAGGGCGTGACCCGCGTTCTTGGCACCGTGGATGGGCTCAAACGCTTCGTCCAGATGCACGAGAGCCCCTATCACGGACTGAATTTCTGCCAGGGCACGGTGGGTGAGATGCTCGACGATCCCGGAACGGAGATTTTCGATGTCATCCGATGGTTCGGCGAGCGCAAGAAGCTGTTCAACGTCCATTTTCGCAACATTCGCGGCCACAAGCTGTCGTTCATGGAGGTGTTCCCCGACGAGGGCGACATGGACATGTGGAAATCGGTCAAGGTCTATGCAGAGGTCGGCTACGAATACATGCTGATGCCCGATCATGTGCCCACGATCTCGGGCAAAGACCCGCAAAATGCGGCATTTGCCTTCGTCTATGGCTACATCGCCGCGCAGCTCGAAGCGCTGAAAGCGGAAGGGCATCTGACTTAGGAACGCTTTTGCTGGCTGACTCCCCATACCGGCCGCCCAACCTTGACCACATGCGGCGCCTAACCATGGCGCGCTATCGCCACTGCACCGGCAGCCGAACAGCTGCTAGAGCGGAGCGGTCACCCCCCGCCCGACCCGCATTGCGTTCCATCTTCGGTGGGCCGCAGTGGGGACAAAGAACGACCGCGCGCTCATGTTGTTTGGTTCCAAGACATCCGATCATCCTAAGCGGCTGATCCTGCACATTGGTGCGACGAAGACCGGCTCGTCGGCGATGCAGCGGGTGCTCTACGAGAACCGAAACCGCCTTGCGCGACGCGGCATTCTCTACCCTGATGTTGGCGTTGCCTCGGACGCCCATCACATTCTGGCGGCGGCCGTCCATCCGCAATCGCACGCCATGCACCCAGGTGAGCTTTCCGCAGACCGCGAGCAGCGCATCGCGCAATTCGGGCACTTGTGGGACACAATTTTCTCGCCTCAGACCATGAACCGCCATCACACGGTGATCCTCAGCAGCGAGTACCTTTGGGGGGTCTTCGAGCCAGACCTTTATCCAAGATGGAAGCCCACCAGCGTCGATGAGATCATTGTCTATGCCGTTGTTCGACGACCGGACCAGTGGTTCCAGTCATCCTATGTGCAGGCCCTCAAGTCGGGCACTGGCGTGGAATTCGACCGTTGGCATGAACGCAACGCGTCGCATCCCCAGGAGCCGTCCCATTTTCTCAAGGTCCTTGAAGGTTGGGGCCAGATCACGTCGCCTGACCGGGTCATCGTGCGCAACTACGACCGGCTGCACGACGAGCCGAATATTGCCGCCGACCTGCTTCGGGTGGCGGGTCTCCCGCGGCCTCCTCTTGCGATCGTGTGGACGAAAAGCAAGGCCAATCCTTCGCCGTCGGGTGATGCGATCAGGCTGCTGCGCGAGGTGAACGCCAGCGATATGAGCATGGACACCAAACAGCGTATGCGGCGCATCATCCTATCCCAATCGCCGACAAAACCGGTGGGAGATGAGTTTGACTTCCTTGATGGGACGACGCGTGCGCAGCTGAACGAGAGCTACCGGCAAATGTTTAAGCAGATCGCCGCGCGCTTTCATGTTCGGCCTGGAGAACTTGACCAACTGTCATAACGGGTCCGTTGTTCGCCTCCCGCTACGAGCCGGTCACGCGCTTATAGTCGACGGTCATGGTCGCACCGGTAATCGTCATGAAGCCATCTGGTACCCAGGCTGAGGCGCTGACACCACCTTCTGGACGATCGTCGCGACAGCTTTCGTTCTATTTGCCGCGCCTGCGGACCTCGTCTTCAATGTAGTCAATGACAGCCTGTTTGCGGGCAATCGCCGATTTTAACGATTTCACCGCGTCCTCCGCTCGGTTGAAATCAACCAGTTCGACTGCTTCCGCGCGCAGCAGGAACCTATTGAGCGCGTCCTCATCTTTGCGTTGACGCACAAACTGCCTCAGGCGCGGTAGATACTCAAATTTACGGTTGATGGGCGTCTTGGCGAATCTTTTCTTGGCCCACTCGTACAACGCCAGGTCCATCTCGATGTCCACATCGTCGAACTGTTCGGCAGGGACGTCGCCGACACCCACATGGCTGCGTCGCGCAGGCGACGAGCAGCCGATGAGTTTCAGGATGCTCTTTGAAGATCGCTCGAAATTCTCCGTGAAGTACACGAACTGAAACTTGTTGAGGGTGGATTGCGCGCGTTCAAACAGATCATTGCCCGATCCCAGCGATGGGAACCGCTCCACGATGAAATTGCAGATCTGCGCAGACCGCCCTTTTTTCCATTCGGAGATCGGTGGGACTTCCCGGCCCTGAGCGGTTCGCAGGCGGGCCTGCCACCTGTATTCGCTCACCAGACGCTCTCTTGGATGGCGCAGCCCGGTGAACAGGAAAGGGCGCGTGACGTATTTCAGCATTTCTTCGTGGACCGAGTGCCCCCAGACCATCCGCAGAGCCGATGGGTCGCGGATATCAAGGAAGCTCGGTTTGGACCGGTTCCAGTTCCTGATCAGATTTGTCGACTGATAAATCTGATGGTCCTGAAGCTGGCTTTGCGCCATCTCCAGCAGGCTGGTTCCCGCGCACTTGGGAATATGGAGGCCAACGAGTGTGACGTTCGGCAGACCGGACTGATTTGCTTTCAAATCGACTGGTTCAACTCCACTGTCGGGATTTGGTCGTGCTTGCATCGACGAGCTTTGCCCTGTTCGGCGCCTTCTTATCGTTGTGCTTGAGCCAATTGCCACGCGACATAAGCCTCAACAGCGTTGCCTTCGCAGAACTCGGAGACAACCGCCGGGTCTGTATACAATGGCTCCGGGTAGGGCAAATCCGACAAAGCCCCCCGCTCCAAAACCTCACGCACCACATTGACGGCCACGTCTGCTTCCCATTGCATGGAGCGCGGTGCCACGTATCGCCTGCCTTCCGCCGAGCGCTCGGCCCAAAGCGTATCGTTTTCAAGCAGTTGGCACATGGCATCAGCAAGTGACTGAGGCGACTGATAGGCGAGGAAACCCGTCCCGGCGCCATAATCGAACAGATTGTTGTAGCTGTAGATATCCACCGGCACGCAGCCAGCCGCCATCATTTCGAAGGGAATGCGTGAGGGGTTGGTCGCGCTGATGCACAGTCCAACGCGGCATTCGTTGTACAGGCGATTGACGTCCTGCAGATCGTTGATCAAGCCGCGGTGCGCGGCCTCAAAGGGCAGTTTTGGCTGGGCGGGCGAGCCGTAGGTGATGATCTCCACCTCGGGAAGACGCCGTTTAACCTCGGCGAGCGCGTCGATGCAAAGCTGCGGTGCACGGCGAAATTTCTCGGGCTGATAAAGAAAGCCAACGGTTTTCGGTCTGTAGCCTGGCGCACTGTGTTCCGACGCATCCAGGGGTTTGTAGATCGTGTGATCAACGCCCAAGCCCGCTGAGGCGGCAATTGCGCCGTACTGCGTGCGAAGCACATGGGTCAGCCAGCGCCCGATTGTGATGGAATGCAAACCGAGCGCATAGGAACGCTGCCCGCGCAAATATCCATCGCTGACCGGATTGAACATCGCCTCATAGTCCTGGATGAAATAAAACCCCTTCGATTGCGCGTGCGTTTGATCGACATAGAACGCGCTGTAGTCGATGGTGGCGATGGCCGCCGCGGGCACAACCGTTGTTTCCCACGAATTATGCAGCTTCAGTCCAGCACCCGCGATGACCTGAACCTGCCAGTCGTTTGCCGCTTCCTCGCCTGGCCCGTCGTTCATCAGGTGCACATCAAAGCCAGCGGACGACAATCGCCTGCAAAGGTTGTAAATCGTCCGGTGCCCACCTGAGCCCTCAAGCGGCGGGGGCGCAAACACGCAAATCTGGTCGGTGCCGATCCGTGCCCTCGGCAGCAGGGCAGGGGCCGCGATCCGCAGAGGCGTTTCGATACGCTGCTGGGTGGACCGGTTCTTGAGAAAGTCATGCACGGGCCCGGCCTGCTTGTGCGCGCCAATCCAGCGCAGACCGTTCATGACATCGCCCATACTGGCATGAAAGTCAGCGCCCGCCTTGTCGTCCAGCGCGGCAAGCTCGGTGTGTGACGCATCCATGGCATCGGTCTCGCCTGTGCCAAAGGTCTCGTTGTGCTCAAGCGCGATGAAAGCGTTCGCCACGTCGTGTGAAGGTTCGCCGATGTACTGGTCGATGATCGAACGTGAGAGCTGGCGGAGATCGCTGGCGATCAGGCCATGGTCTTTGACATAGGCAATGATGAGGTCTGCGGCGGCTTCGATCTGCGTTTGAAGTGGCAGGACATTGTCCCCGATGACACGCTCTTCCGACGCAAAGGTCTCGCGGATAGCCTGAGCGTTTTCATAGCCAACAACAGAGCCGCCCTCGGCGTTCAAGATGAATTCGATCGCCGCGTGCTCGGGGATCGAATAGTCATCGTCCGGGCCGTTGCGGTCCGATAGATAGCCAGTCTTGGAGGTGTTGGCGGGCTGCGGGTTGAGGAAGTGTTCAAGCGCCAGGTAGCAGCCATGAACGCGGCCGGTGCACAGGCTCGCGATGTTATCGTGGATCGTACCCCTCCAACCGATATCGACGACAAGGCGATCCACTTCATCCGACGGGCGGAAGCCGGCGTTTTCGAGATAGGCCAGCAGGTCGCTTCGCTGGCGAGCGATCGACGCTACCGCCGGGTTTTTGACGGTCTGATCCTTGAGGAATGCTTGAACGCGATCATCGCGCCACGGATATTGGATAGGGGTGTCGAGATCGAGACCATGGGCGGACGCCGGCGCCGCCCATGCGTCGGCATCGAGGTTCAGCGATACCGCAAGCGCCCGCAAGGACTGCGTCGAATACTGGCTCCACAGGCGCATCAGCTCGTCGGTTGAAAGACCGTTGAGGGATGCCGCGAAGGTCGCCCGCCGGCTGACCTCAAGCAGTTTGCCGGTGGGATAGTGGCCGCGGTCATAAACATCGGCGCGGCACATCGCTTCGTAGATACGGCGGAAGAACACGCCTTCGCGCGTGAAGAAAAAGATCTCGGCGACCCCGTTGCGCACAGCATCCTCGATGACCTGCAGGACGAAACCGACGATGGGGATCGCCAAAGCTGTCGCCGGCAAACCATCGTTGGTATCGCGATCAGTGCCCCCGATCAGTCCGAGAAGGTGGTTCGCGTGCAGACTGAAATCGCCGCGAAGATGAGCGTCGAGGCATTGCCCCATACGGTCGGCGCGACCCACTTCGCGGGGCACCTCGTAATGCAGCGCATTGAGGCCCTTTGCACGCGGTTTATCGACGTCCGCGCCTTGCCGGTCGCCAATATGGACAAATTCGTCTGGCGCGCGATCCTCGGCCTTGAGCACGTGATCGAACAGGTCGCCTTGGCGCTTGGTGGCGAGGACGTCGCACGATGCGTACACTTTCCTGATTCCGGTCACGCCTTTGGATTCGAGCAGACACTGCAGCGCGTCCGCGCCCAGATAGAAGTCAGAGACCGCAATCACCTCGCCGTCATGCCGCTCGATCAAGGCCGCGATCGTGGGATCGACCGATGTGCACGATCGTTCAATGGCGATTTCGTTTTGGTGGACGGCTTCAGCAAGCTCTCCCTTTTCGAGACCGAGAAGATCAAGCCACATCGGCACAGCATCGCGAAAGCGATACTCATGCGCGGCGTCTGCGACAGCGTGCTCGCAAGCGCGCCGTAGCTGGAAAACGTCAACGGGATGCAGGCTCTTGCTCTTGGCTTGACCTGATTGAGCAGTGAGCCACAGCAGACGCGAGGCTCTGAGCTTGGTCTCATCGGGATGACAGGACCGGCGCAGAATCGTGTCCCAGATGTCGAGCGACAGCACTTTTCCAGGCAGCGCTTCGAGGGCTTTTGCCACAAATTGCTCGTCGACCTCCCTCTCAACGTCCTCTGCTGCGATTGGCTTGAGGTCGGGCGGTAACGCCGATTGCCTGAAGAGTTTGACGCTCTCGAAGTCAAATCCTCCAAAGTCTTGAGCCTGCGCGGCGACATGTGGCTGCAGAACGGTTGCGAGCGACGGCCGGGCCTGATGATCTATCGCACGCGCATCACCATCGGCGGCGCTTTCACTGAAGAACTCATCCGCCCTCAGGGCGAAAAGTCCCTCCTTCTTCCCAGCAGTGACGTAATGAAAAAACGGGTTGGTTCCGCCTCTGAGGCGATCCTCATACTGCCGCTGGTAGTAGCGCGTGTGAAAGTGAGGCGTCGGGTTTCGGCCCTCCGAGGCTCCATAGCGGACATAATGGATGACCGGATCGGCCCCAGCTTCGGCAACATCGCCGTAGCGCCGCAAGTAAAACGTTTCATCGAAGTGCGGGCGGATCGCGCGTATCTCCCACAACTGCCTTAGGAAAACGAGAGCATTCAGTGCTTTGGACATACAGCAGACAGGTCAACAGCAAGACGCGGGGCGCGGGCGATGGGGGCGCGGGCGATGATCGTGCTGTGTGTCACAGCCGGCAGACGATCTCCACCCACAATCGGTGTTATTGGCGCGCTTTGTCTTAAGTTGGGTTGACCTCTTGCCTCTGCTGAACGACCCTTGCGGGTGATGGTTCTGGCCGGGCAGCAATGACGGTCGGATGAAAAAGGGAACACGGTGCGGTGTAGCCAACAGGCGCCAAATCCGTGACTGCCCCCGCAACTGTGAGCGGAAAGCCCATCAGCGTGAAACCACTGGGAACGGCGCGCACGCCGTCCTGGGAAGGTGCTGAGAGGCGAGGACCCGCGAGTCAGGAGACCTGCCATCACGTGAACTCAAACCTCGGGCGGGGTGTCTCGAGATGGTGATGGTATGACGCAGAACGTCCCTTTGAATCCGCGCGAACAGTGTCCAGGTGACACCGATTGCTTTGACCTGAATCGCGCACCCTCATCATCCGCCTCCCTTTGCCCGTTTCTGCGCGAGGGGAGCATAAGGCGTGGACCACCAGTCCCAGATCTGCCTATCGGTTTGCACGCGCTGTAAGCCGCCGGGCTTTTCGGGCCCGGACCATCGGCGCCCCGGCTACCTTTTGGCGGAAGCCGTCCTGCGCGCACTACGGCAGACGCCGGCCTATCGGCTGGTTCTGCGTGGAGTGCGCTGCATGAGCCAGTGCAAGCGCCCATGCGTGCTCGCGCTTTCGGCGCCCGGCAAATACACCTTGCTGTTCGGCGATCTCGATCCGCAGACCATCGCGCCCGAGGCAGCTGCACCCGCCATTCTCACCCTCGCTGATCAGTATGCCGTATCGGCCGATGGCTATGTGCCACGCGATCGGCGGCCGGCGCCGCTGCGCTCCGGCATACTGGGCCGTATTCCGCCGCTCGGACATACCGGCGACGCGATCGACGAAACCTTCGCATTCCCTCCCAACAGCTTCGACCAAAAGGAAACGTTATGACGCTTCTGATTTCCCCTCGCCACGCCCGCGATCGCGCGCCAGCCGGCTTGCGCCGCCGGGTGCTTGGATCGGCCTTGTGCGCCGCCGCGTTGCTGTCGCAATTGGCGGCAACCACAGCCCTTGCTGACAGCGTAACCGTGGGTCAGACGTTTCTTGCGTCAGGGCTCGACCCCGCCGAAGGTTCCACCGGCTGGGCGCTGGTCACCCATGGCATTGCGGAACAGCTTTTCCGCGTCTCCCGCGAGGGTGAAGTGGTTCCCAACCTGGCTTCGTCCGCCCAGCAGCAGGAAGACGGATCATGGGTCGTTACCCTCGCACCCGACCGCTTTTTCTCCGATGGAACGCCCGTGACAGCGCCGTTGGTCGCGTCCGCGCTCAACCGAACCGGCGAGGCCAACGCTTCGGCACGCGCAACGGCGGGGCGGCTGACCTTTGAAGCCATCGATGACGCAACGCTGAGCGTAACCAGCGAGCAACCCACGCCCATCCTGCCTTCGATCCTCGCCGAATGGGCTTTCCCGGTCTATCTCGAAACCGATGGCGATCCGCTGTTCACGGGGCCGTTCGCGGTTGAGGCCATCGACGCTGGCAGCGCCATTGAAATGGTGCCCAATGCGTTTTATGAGGGCGCGGACGAACGGTCCGATGTCACGATCCGCCGGATCGCCGATGGGCAGTCTCTGGCGCTGGCGTTTGCGTCAGGCGAGATTGATCTGGCGTTCAACCTGCCCGTCGAAACCCTGTCGATGTTTGACGGCAATGACGACCAGTCGGTGACGTCATTCCCAGTGGCCTACCAATACATGATGTGGATGAACACGCGCACGCCTGCGCTCAGCGATGTGCGGGTCCGTCGCGCCATCGATCTGGCGGTCAACCGGGACGATCTGGTCGCCGCAGCCCGCGCCGGGCAGCCCGCGACCGGTGCGTTCGCTGCCGCCTATCCCTTTGCCGCCGACGGCCCGCTGCCGCACGACCCGGAAGCAGCCGCGCAGCTTCTGGATGAAGCCGGCTGGGTCATGGGCGATGATGGCGTCCGCCAGAAGGACGGCGAAGCCCTCGAACTGGTTCTGTGGGCCTACCCGCAACGCCCCGACCTCATCACGTTCCAGCCCGTGGTGCGCGCAGCGCTCTCCGATCTTGGGATCAGCGTGACGACGCAGGTGACCGAGTCGCCGAGCGATGTGGCAGGCAGCGGCGCGTTCGACCTCTTCCTGTGGGCGCAGCACACCGCACCTGCCGGAGACCCGGGCCTGTTTCTGTCGCTGTTCTTCGAAACGGATGCTGCGCGCAACTATGCGGGTTGGTCCGATCCCGCGTACGACGCGACGATTGCCGAACTGCGCACGGCGGTTGATCCGGCCGAACGGATTGCCCTAGCGCAGGAAGCGCAGGACCTCATCGCCCAGAGCGCTCCAGTATCCTTCCTTGTGACGCCGGAATGGCATGTCGGGCTATCTAGAGCCGTGGCGGGCTATGAGCCGTGGGGGTCGGATTATTACGTCATCCGCCCCGAATTCGGCTTGGCTGAGTAAAGCCTGACACGATTGGTCTTGTGATCATGATGGGCTCAACGGCAGCACGTTTTGCAGCCATGACAAGTGTGTCATGGCTCGCGGCCGTCGCCTTAAGCTTCGTCATGATCCGCCTCGTGCCCGGCGATCCGGTCGAAGTGTTCATCAACCATGTGAACATCCGCGCGACCGAGGAGCTTGTCGCGGCCTACCGGGAGCAGTGGGGGTTGGACCGCAGCCTGCTGGTTCAGTTCGGTCTCTGGCTCCAAGGGTTTGTGACGCTCGACTGGGGCGAATCTTTCGCCACCGGCGGGGCAGTCACCGGCGAATTGCTTGAACGTCTGCGCTGGTCCGCGGGCATCGGCTTGGGTGGCATGATTTGTGCGCTGGTTGTTGGCTCCGGGCTTGGCTTTTTCGCTGCCGCGAACCCAAACGGTCTCGCCGATCGGCTCTCGCGGGGGATGGCTGTTGCCGGGCAGGCGCTCCCCGCCTTTGCCGTGGGCGTCATCGCCTTGTGGCTGCTCGCGGCGGAGCTGCGCTGGATACAGCCCTTTGCGGGAGGCCCCATCGAGCGCCTTCTGCTTCCGATCGCGCTTGTCGGCTTCTTTTCCATCGGTAGCGTGTCGCGGCTGGTGCGCGCGGGCTTCATGGAAACCGTCGACGCGCCCTATTTGCGGACCGCGCTCGCCAAGGGCCTGCCCTACCGCCTGGCGCTTTGGCGACATGGCCGGCGGCGCGCGGCCATAGGTCTGCTTGCGAGTATTGCGCCCGATCTGGCGTGGATCGTCGGCGGTACGGCGATCGCCGAGATCGTCTTCGGCGTTCCCGGTCTCTCCGAGCGTGTCATCCAAGCGGTCGCTGCCCGCGACTACCCGGTTCTGCAGGCCTACGTTGCGCTCGTGGCAGTTTGGATCATCATCGGCTTGCAGCTTTGTGCAGCCGCCCGGCGATCGCTCGATCCGCGCCTCGCCAAGGCGAGGTTTGGATCATGACGGCTGCGCTCAGCGGCAGAGGCGCTGTCCTTGCGCTGAGCCTTGTGGGACTGATGCTGGCGGGGACCATCTGGCAGCCTTTCGACCCGCATGCTGTGAATTTGCAAGCTGCACTTGAAGGGCCATCAATGCAGCACTGGCTTGGAACTGACCATCTGGGCCGGGATCTTGCCTCACGTCTGCTTGCGGGGGCGCAGCCCTCGCTGCTTGCGATCGTCATCGTTCTGATCTCGAGCCTTGGGATCGGCCTGTTGGCGGGCGTCGCTATCGGCTTCGGTCCGGCGTCGCTCTCGAACTGTGTCCGCTGGCTCGCGGAGACCGCGCTCGCACTTCCCACGCTCATCGTCGCGCTTCTGTTATCCGCTTTGTTCGGTGCGGGGATTGTCGCTATTTCCGCCGCGCTTGTCGCGAGTACCTGGGCACCGTACGCGCTCACTATCGCCGCATTGCTGGAGCGTTTGCGCTCGGAAACCTATTGGGCTGCAAGCATCGCGCTCGGCTCTGATACGCTTGGAGCCGTCCGCCGCCACGGGCTGCCAAATGCGTGGCCCATGATAGGCGCGCTTGCCGGTGCTGACGCGGGCCGCGCCGTCATCTTGGTCGCCTCGCTCGGCTTTCTCGGCCTGTCGGCAGACACGGGACAGCCCGAGTGGGGCACGATGATCCACGAATACCGAATGTTTGTCTTTTCCGAACCGCGCCTGGTGCTGGCGCCGGTCTGCGCGACGGCGCTCGTTGCCTTCGCGCTGAACCGGATTTTGGATCGCGGCTAAGCGCCCGGGCTCGATGCTAGCCGAACACCAAGCCGCCATCGACGATCAGGTTTTGGCCGGTCACCGCGCGTGCCCACGGGCTGGCGAAGAACAGCACCGCATCAGCCGCTTCCTCGGGCGTCGTCACTGTGCGTAGCGGCGTGCTGGACGCGATCAGGTCAAACACCGCGTCGGGCGTCGCCGCACTGGCATCTGTGGTGCGCAGCAGGCCACCCGAGACCATGTTGACGGTGATCCCCTTGGGGCCAAGCTCAGCTGCGGCTGTCCGTGTCATGGCAAGCAGGGCCGCCTTGGCCGAAGTGTAGTCATGATAGGGAACAACCGGGTTTTGCACCAGGTTCGAGCCCACGGTGATGACGCGCCCGAACCCGGCCTCTTCCATCGCAGGCGAAGCGGCCTGGATCAGGTTGAGCGCTCCGAGCACCGCTGTTTCATGTTGGCCGGAAACCGCGGAAGCCGACAGAGAGGCGAGCGTATCGCGGGCGTCGCCATTGAAGCTGTAGTCAGCCAGTGCGTTGTGGACGACCGCCGTCGGAGCGCCGAAGTGCGCCTGAACGGCGTCGAACATGGCTTTGACGCTTGCCGGATCGCGAACATCAGCCTGAACCGCCATCGCCCGCTCTCCAAGCTCGGCTGCGAGCGCTTCCGCTGCGTCCTTGCTTTTGCGGTAATTGATCACCACGCGCGCTCCTTCGCGGGCGAAGGCGCGGACGATTGCCGCGCCGAAGCCGCGGCCTCCGCCGCTGACGAGAACGGTCTGATCGGCAAGGGTTTGGCTCATGCTACTGGCTCCAGAGGTTTGCAAAGTGATGGGTCGGGCCATGGCCGTGGCCGACGGAAAGCTGGTCGGCGCGCCCGATAGCGTCCGAAACATAGGCTTTGGCAGCGCTTGCCGCATCTTCCAGCGACTTGCCGTATGCGAGCTGTGCCGCGATGGCTGACGACAAGGTGCAGCCGGTGCCGTGTGTGTTGGCGGTGGGCGTTCGTCGTCCCTCAAACCAGACCGAGCCGGATGACGTTACAAGCAAGTCAGGGCTTTCATCGCTCGCGAGATGCCCGCCTTTGAGGAAAACGGCCTTCGCGCCAAGATCCACGATCGCTTCGCCCTGGGATTGCATGTGCGCGCGGGTTTCAGCCGTTGGAACGCCCAACAGATCGGCGGCTTCGGGAAGGTTGGGCGTGAGCAGGCTTGCAAGCGGCAGCAGGCGGGTGCGCAAGGCTGCAATGGCATCGGCGGCCAGAAGGCGTGCGCCGCCCTTTGCCACCATCACCGGATCAAGCACGATAGGCACGTCTGCGTGATCTGCGAGGCTGTCCGCGACCGCTTCGGCGATCTCGGCTGTCGCGATCATGCCGATCTTGACGGCATCCACGCGCACATCATCGAACACGGTCTTGATCTGCGAGCGCACAAAGTCTGCCGGGACCAGTTCGATGCCGGTGACGCCTTGCGTGTTTTGCGCCGTCAGAGCGGTCAGCGCAGCCATCGCAAAGGCCCGGTTGGCAGAGATGGCCTTGAGGTCTGCCTGGATACCGGCGCCGCCGGACGGGTCGGACCCGGCAATGGATAGAACGTTGGGGATCATGGCTAGGGCCTCATGATGGCTGAAGGATCGCGCGGGCGGCGGCTTCCGGGTCGGGCTGGCCACAAATGGCGGAGACGACCGCGATGCCGTCTGCGCCCGCACCCAGCGCTGGTTGAAAATGCTTGGCCTTGAGACCGCCAATCGCCACCGTCGGCAGCGGCGTCGCGGCGCACATCTCCCTGAGCCCATCCAGGCCAATCGGCGCGGCATGATCGCCTTTCGTCGCGGTGGCAAACACGGGACCAAGCCCGAGATAATCGACCACGTCCGGGTCGACGGCGCGGACATGCGCCATGGTCTCGCAGGACAGACCGACCGTCTTGCCGGAACCGAGCGCGGCGCGGGCTTCCTCGGCGCTGGTATCGCTTTGACCGACATGCACGCCATCGGCACCGCAGGCGTGAGCGGCTTCGAGATCATCATTGATGATCAGCGGAACGCCTGTTCCGGCGAGCGTGGCCTTGATGGCCTTCCCAAGATCGATGAGGTCTGCGGTCGAGGCCTGCTTGTCGCGCAGCTGAACGCACGTCACCCCGCCAGCAACCGCTCGGCGCACCGTCTCGACGACACCCAGCTCGGCGCAAAGCGCCCGGTCCGTCACAAGATAGAGCTTCAAAGCCTCTATGTTCAGGACCATGCGATCCGGCCCTCGTCGAGCATGCCCGGTTGCAGCGCGTTCAGCTGGTCGAGAAAATGCGTCGCAAAGCTGCCCGGCCCTGACGCAGACGCATGCGCCCGTTCGCCGGCCTCGGCAAAGTGCAGGAGGGCGGCGACTGTTCCATCGAGCGGTGCATCGAGGGCTGCATACGCTCCGACTAGCGCGGTTAGCGAACAACCAAGTGCGGTCACCTGGGGCATCATCGCGCTGCCACCGCTAATCGTGGCGCTGCGCGAGCCATCCGTCACGAAGTCGGTTTCGCCGGTGACCGCGACGACGCAGCCATGTGTTTCCGACAAGTGGGTGGCGGCCTGCTTGGCCGTCTCCACACTGTCGCCACTGTCGACGCCCTTACCGGCACCCATCTCGCCCGCGAGCGCCAGGATTTCCGAAGCGTTGGCGCGGATGATCGTCGGCTTGCAGGCCAGTAGCGACCGGGTCGCCTGCGCGCGGTAGGGCGTCGCGAAGTGCGCAACCGGGTCGAGCACCCAGGGCTTCTGCTTTGCTTTGGCCGTCTGGGCAGCTTTCAGCATGCCCCTGAGCCAAGGGGCGGACAGCGTGCCAATATTGATCGTTAGCGCCCCCGCGATGGGCACGAAGTCGGCCACCTCTTCTTCCGCATGGATCATGGCCGGTGACGCGCCAGCGGCGAGGACCACATTGGCGGCGATGTTCATGGCCACATAATTGGTAATGCAATGCACCAAGGGTACGTCGGCGCGCAGCTTCGCGAGAGCCTCGTTCGGGTTCATCGGTCTCCCTCGCTCGCGCAGGGGCAGACCGGGATTGCACCCGTTCTCGCCTTCCTACGCCAGCATGATCTGGTTCAGGTTCAAAGGGTACATCTCAGCCCGTAGGCGCCCCTGGCTGATCGATGAGATAGGCAAGCGCGTGGAGGCTGTCAAACATCGTTTCGGGCTGGAGCCGGGAACCGCGCGCCGTTTGGCGATCTCATGCGGACACGTATCCCACGCCAAGGCAAAAAAAGCCGATTGCGATGTAAACCAAACGGCCCGTTCGGTGCATTCATGAGCAGACAGGACGAAACCATGACCACAAACGACCGCGACCTTGATGACCTCGATGCCTTGCTCGGCCACAGCCGTCCGGCCTACGCGTCGCTCGACAGCCAGCACGATCAGTTCGTCCGATCCTCCAAAGCTGCCCGCCGATCGCGAGCGCCGAGATGGGCGCTGGCCGCGTCCATATGTATCGGCGTGGTGACAATGGCCACGTTTCTATCGGTCTCGCAAAACCCGTCATCTCCATCGGTGCAGCGGCCATCGCTGTTGTCGTTTTCACCGCCGTCGCAGCGGCCCCTTACCTTGAGGCCCGCTACCGGGACAAACACGCCATCACGCGCCTCTCTGACCACGCTTATGAGCGTGCGCCCGACAATGACCATGCCGCGGCGCCCAACGCCGACCAACGGCTAGCACTATGAAGGACCCAAGCGATGATTGGACGCTGCTCAAGCGCGCTTGCGACGATGATGGTGCGTTGCAGACGCTGTTTCACAGACACAAGCGCTATGTCTTTCGCCTGGCTTGGGGCCTCCTCAACGAAGACGCTGCGGCCGAAGACGTGGTCCAAGACGTCTTCACCCGGGTCCGTGAGAACCGCTTCAAGAATGCCAAGCCACAGGCGAAGTTCAGAAGCTGGCTCTACCAGGTTGCGATCAATACAGCGCGGGAACATGCCCGTAAGCGTCGCCGCATCTGGGGTGGGCAAGGGGCTGGTGACGATCTTACACAGCTTCCCGACCATAGCGCCGATCCAGAGCTGCGTGATGCGCTGAAAGACATGCACAGGGCGTTGCAACACCTGCCATTGCGGCAGCGTGAAGTGGTTTTGCTTCGCTACTACGAAGGTTTTGATACCGCCGAAACGGCCGCCATTGTGGGCTGTCGCAGCGGTACCGTGAAGGCCCATCTCAACCGGGCCACCCAAGCGCTGCGCCAGTATCTGGGGCAGCATCCAACACAGGAGCCTGACTGATGAAGACGCTTGTACTCGCTGCACTTGTGGCCGTTTCAACGACATTTGCCGCGCCGACTTTCGCCGAAGATCACGATGCGGAGTTTGAAGCCGAGCTCGACTACCTCGAAGAGCTCATGTCGTATTTCGACTTGTCCGAGCAATTCGTGGAGCTTGCGAGCAAGCCCGAAGCAGCGGTATTTTTCGCTGTTGAAGGGATCGTGGAAATCCACGAGGAAAACGAAACGCTACCCGAGGCCATTGCGATCCTTGAAGGCGCGTTGACCGAGCTTCCCGGTGATCGCGCAGCGCGCAACATCATTCGCTTCCAGCTACGTGATCTGTACGCCGAGACCGGCAACACGCAGGCGGCAATCGAACAGCTACAGGCTGTTCTCACTGAAAACGGCTCCCAGTAGCGGTCCGCAACCTGCCCGCGCGCAATGGCCTCCGGTCCAGCCTGGGGCCATTGTTTCGCGTTCTACCGGGTGAGGGTCTGCATCAAGATTGCGGCCAGCGGCAGCGCAACAAAGGCAACCGCAATCGACAGCTTCGCACCATGGGCGAGAAACACGCCACGCGGGATGGCGAACAGGGCCCACAGAATGAGGGGGCCGGATGCAACCATCAGGATGGTCAGGTCCACCAGTTCGACCTCGAAACCGAACCCGATGGAGACCAGCTCCTTGGAGCGTGTGTTCTCCACGCCCAGCGCGTTCATGCTGTTCTCGATGATGCGGCCGGTCGCCGGGACCGACAGGAAGATCATCGCGAAAACCAGTGCGTCGAGGTGGCGCGCGATCCGGTGTTTCCGTGCTTCTATGATGGCCTGGACAAAGAAGATGATGACGAAAAGGGCCACCAGGAACATGAAGATGACCGACGTGATGCTGTCGGAGTTCATGGCAAACGTGTAGGTGATGTACAGGCCCAGAAGGGACAGGACGACCGACGCGAGCGCGAGGAAACGGCCTTGCCATCGATGGAACAGCCGAATGCCGGAAGACCGGTTTCCATCCATCTTGAGCCCCAGAATCGGCTGGAGCAGGAAGAGCGGGATGAGCGCCATGCCGAATAGCGCATGGGTGTTGAGCGCCATCGGCGCAAACTCGAACGCGTTCGTCGCCGAGCGCCCCCAATGGCCTTCGGTCACGTAATCGACGAGCCGTGGCGTGAACGCCGCGATAGACAGGCCCACATAGACCAATAGCGTGATAACGGGCCATCGCGAGGAGCCGAAGAAGCGCAGCGAGCCGGGAGGAAATTGAGGGCTGGGTTGGTCAATGACGGTTGCCATGGCACATCCTCATGTGAGCGTCTTCGACGCGCTTTGCTTTGCCAGCCCATCTCACCAAATCCCCTTTCGCGCATAGGTCTATCAGGGACTAGGTAAGTTCCCTTAGTTTATGCGAGCCGCCCGCGCCGTCAATCGTTTCGTGAGCCCTCGTAGAGCTACGGCTCGCTCGCAATGACCTGTGTGGCCGCAGCGGTTTCGCGGGTAGGGCTGTGCCGGGCGAAAAGCTTCTTGCAGGCGCGGGCCACGCGGGCGAAATGCGCCGTGCGTTTGGCGTCATCGGCGTGGTTCATGTCGTACAGGGCGAGATAGTGCGTGCGCGCCCGCGGATGGCACAGAATGCGCAGGCCCCGCAGGATGGTTTTCCTGCCCGGATGCCCGATCATGGTGGACAGGAGCCGCGTCGCCCCGCAGGTGGTGAAGATCGCGAGGGTGCGGATGTTCTCAAGGCCACGTTGGATGTTGGCCTGCTCGTCACTTGGCATATGGAATGCCACGCCGGCCACCATGGATTTCTCGAGCCAGCCTTTGAGCATCGCCGGGGGGCCGTACCACCAGGTGGGGTAGACGAAGATGAGCGCGTCGCACCATTGAAGCTGCGCAACGTCGTCGGCAACCTTGTCGACGTTCTGCGCGGTATCGGTGTGGGTCTCCCATTCCTTGCGGGTCAGGATCGGCTGGAAGCCGCGCCCGTAAAGGTCGAGTGTGCGAACGTCGGCACCGAGCCCCTGCAACTCGGAGGCAACCGTCTCGCAGATCGCCGCCGAATAGCTTTCGGGGCTGGGATGGCAGAAGACGACAAGCGCGCGCATGCGCGAGTGCCATCAATTATCAGGCACGAGGTCAAGCCCCAGACCCTGATTGATGAACTGCGTGTCGAACGCCAACTGCCAATCGAGATCGCCATCGAGCACGCCCGCGCCGACCATGCTTTCGAAGAAAGCGCCAGCCTTCTCTTCGGTTATGGCGCCGATCCCAAGTGTTTCGGCGTCGCCCGACAGCAGCACCCCATATTCAAGCATCTGCGAGATGGCGAACTCGATCTTGTCGTCGGTGAAGTCTGGGTTCAGCCGCTGAATCTCAGCGTTTGCGGCGGTGTTGTCGCCATAAAGGTAATTGTACCAGCCGATGATCGAACCCTCGACGAAGCAGCGGGTGGCGTCGGGCCGCTCGTCGATCGTCGATTGCATCGCTTCAATGGTAGTCGCGTAGCTGTCGAAGCCGAAGTCGGCGAGCAGCCAGACATCGGGGGTAAAGCCGCCCTCAAGCTCGATGAGATAGGGCTCGGAGGTCAGATACCCCTGCATGACCTTGTCTTCGTCAACAAGGAACGGGGCAGCGTTGTAGGTGTAGACCTCGCGTTGGCCAGGGGTGAAGCCGAAGTCTTGGATCAGCCACTGATAGTAGCTCAGGAACGCGTTATCATCGACCAGCACCGTCATGTCATCCATATCGGACAGGCCTTCCGAACGGCCCGGATGGGTCATCAAGATTTGTGGGTTTTTCTGGAAGATTGCAGCGATGGCGACGATCGGCACATCTTCAGCGACCGCATTGAAGGCCTGCAGAAGGTCGCCGCCCATGTGAAAGTCGATCTGGCCACCCATCATCATGGCGCGATTGTTGACCTGCGGACCGCCGGGGATGATCTCCACCTCGATGCCGCACGCGGCATAAGTCCCGTCGAGCATGGCCTGATAGAAGCCGCCATGTTCGGCGACGGGTACCCAGTTGAGCGCAAAGCTGACCTGCTCAAGGTCCTGAGCGGATGCGGGCATGGTCGCGCTCGCCAAACCGGCTGCCATCGCGGTTGGGATGGCCAGGCGTGCAACAGTTGAATGAAGGTCTGACAGTCGTCTTGGCATGGACTTCCCCTTGTCGAAAGTGATCGAAGCAAGTCTGCCAACGTTTCCGGTGAGGCGTAAACAGGTCAGCTGCCTCTATTGTGGGCATGCTGAAATAATCAGCATGCGTTGACCGTATTTGCCCGAAAACTAGCCGTCTCTGACCGGTAAGAACCCTTATTTCGCAGCTATGGCCGTGCGAAAACGACAGAATGCTTGGCCAACAGTGATGCTGCCGTAACCTGACGGGCTGCGTGCGCGTCCCAGGGTCAGTGAGGCAGACGGACACGGGAGGACACGGGAGGACATGGCGGTGGCACTTCATGAAACGGTGAGCGATGCAGGCGGCACGGCATCTGTGCCCGTCATCGATTTACAGCCCGCGCTTGCTGGCGCTGCGGCTGAGCGCAAGCAGGTGGCGCGCGAGATTGCCGATGCCTGCAAGACCCTTGGCTTCTTCTACATTGCCGGTCACGCCGTCCCGGACGATCTGATCGGCCGGCACTTCGAGATTGCCGAGCAGTTTTTTGCGCTCCCAATCGACGAGAAAATGCGCATCGACGGAACCAAGAGCGGTGCGATGCGCGGGTATGAGCCCGTTGCGGCGCAAACGCTCGATGTCGGGACCGCCCCGGACCTTAAAGAGGGCTACCAGATGGGTATGGAGGTGACCGAGGATCACCGATGGTTCAAGGCTGGTATGGGCAAGACGGCCATCAATCTGTGGCCCGAACGCCCGGAGGGCTTTCGCGATCATTTCGAGGCGTATAGCGAACAGATGATTGGTCTCGCGCGGGAGCTGATGCAGCTCATTTCCCTGTCACTCGATCTGCCTGAAGACTATTTCGACAAGCCGATGGAAACGCCGATGCTGGAGACGCGCATCCTGCACTACCCGCCCAAGCCAGCGGGTGCGCCCAAAGGGCAGCTTGGCGCCGGTGCCCATACTGATTGGGGTATGCTAACGCTTCTGTTGCAGAATGATGTTGGCGGTCTTGAAGTGGCCGGTCCGGATGGCGGTTGGATACCCGCGCCGCCTGTTCCCGGCACATTCGTCGTCAATATGGGCGACATGGTGCCAATCATGACCAACGGTCTGTACAAATCGAATTCCCATCGGGTGCAAAGCAACACCAGTGGCCGCGACCGCTATTCCGCACCGACATTTGTTGATCCCGATTATGAAACACGGATCGCCTGCGTACCATCCTGTATGCCCGCTAGCGGTGAGCCGCTTTACCCCGCCACCAACATTGGCGACCATGTGCAGGCGATGTTCGACAAGACCTATGGAAAAGGCTGAGGGACAAGTCGATCCAATCGACACGCAACACATGGCGCTCGCCCTCGAGGAGGCCAAGCAGGGCCTCGCCGAAGGCGGGTTTCCGGTGGGAGCGGTGCTCGCACGCGGCCAGACCGTCCTGGCACAGGGGCACAACCTGACCGCTCAGCTCGGCGACCCAACGGCGCATGGCGAAACGGTCTGTTTGCGTGGTGCTCCTGATGGCGATCTGAGCGATGCAACGCTCTACAGCACCTTGTCGCCCTGCATCATGTGCGCGGGTACGATCCTGTGGCTTGGGGTCGGCCGCGTCGTTATCGGCGATGCGCAGCACTACACTGGCAATGAGAGCTTTCTAGAACAAAACGGCGTCGACGTCCTCGTTCAGAATGACGAAGCCTGCCTTGCTCTATTTCGCACGTACTTGCAGGACAATCCCGATAAGCAAAGCCTATTAGCGCCCTAGCACCCGCGGGCCGCGCGATGGTCAGCCCGCTGGTTGCAACTCAGCGTCGCCAGCCTCCGCCATGCGCTGCTGCGCCCGCCGCACGGAACCGTTGAAGAAGATCATGTAGAACACCGGGGCGGCGATCAGCGTCAGAATGGACGCAAAGGCAAGACCTCCCATGATGGTCACCGCCATGGAGGAGAAAAACGCATCCGGCAGAAGCGGGATCATGCCCAGGATGGTGGTCGCCGCTGCCAGAAGGACGGGTCGCAAGCGCGAAACCGATGCTTCGGTGATGGCATCGGCGAGAGGTTTCTGCGGATCAGCCTCCCGGGCGAGGTCGATCTCCTCCACCAGAACGATGCCGTTCTTGATGAGCATGCCCGACAGCGACAACAGCCCGAGAAGTGCGGTGAACGTGAAGGGCAGCCCGGTTCCCACCAGGCCGAGCGCCGCACCATTTACCGACATGGGCACAAGCAGCCAGATGATGGCGGTTTGGCGCAAGCCGTTGAACAGAAGGATTGTGATCAACAGCATGATCAAGATCGCTGTCGGTAGCTGCGTGCCCAAAGACTCTTGCGCATCTGCTGAGTTCTTCAACTCTCCGCCCCATTCAAAGCGGTAGCCGGGCGGAAGCTCCATGGCTTCGATCGTTTCGTTGACCTCCACCTGCACTTCGGTGGCCGTGAATCCTCGCGGAATATCGGCGCCAACGGTGATGACGTTTTCCCTGTCTTGCCGCTCAATGAGGGTGTCTTGGATCTCAAAGCTGAGCCCGTCGACGACCTGCTCCATCGGAACGAATTCGCCGGTCGCCTCAGAGTACAGAACGAAATCGGTCAAGAGCAGCTGGTTGTCCGGCGGTGCCCGCAGGATAAGCGGGATCTGTCGATCCTCTTCCCGATAGGTGCCAGCTCTGCTCCCGGTTGTCGCGAACTCCAAGGTCTGCGTGATGTCGGTGCGGGAGATGCCGGATTCCTGCGCGCGCGCTTCGGCGTACATCGGCCGCAGTACAGGCTCGGGCTCGGCCCAGTCGATGCGGATATTGAGCGCGTTCTCGGTCGCCGCCTCCATCCGCGCACGCGCTTCAACCGCCAACGCGCGCAGCACTTTGGGGTCGGGCCCGAAGAACCGCGCTTCGATGGACGCCCCGCCTCCGGGACCAAACGCCAGGCGCTCGGTGCGAAACTGTCCGGCGGTCAGGGTATCGGCGGCAAACTCCTCAAGCGCGGTCATTTCGTCCGAGATGGTATCAAGAGACGCGACGCGAACGATCAGATGCCCATAGCTGGCGTTATCGTCCTCTGACTCATAGGTCAGCATGAAGCGGGCGGCGCCACCCCCGGCGAAGCTTGTCACGTCCGTCACGCCGGGGCGTTCCTGAAGCCACTGTTCGACGATCTGCAGATCGCTCGCCACCTTATGGATCGACGCGCCCTGCGGCAGCTTGTAGTGGACGAAGAACAGCGGTGTGCTGCTGTCGGGGAAGAACTGCTGCCTCACCTGGCCGAACAGGGCGAAGCAGGCCGCCGTGATCGCGATCAAAACAACAGCCACCGCCCACCGAGCCTTCAGCATCAAGCGCAGTATGCCTCCATAACCGCGATAGATGGCGCCGCTATAGGCATCAGCGCTGTCCTCATTGCCCACCTTGAACAGGTAATGGCCGAGCAGGGGTGTGACGGTGATTGCGAGGATCCACGAAAGCAGCAGTGAAATGCAGATCACGGCAAACAGGGAGAACATGAACTCGCCCGTTGAATCGTTGCTCAACCCGATACCTGAGAACGCCATGATGCCGATGACGGTGGCTCCAAGCAGCGGGATTTGCGTCTTGTTGGCGGACTCGCGCGCTGCCTCACGGGAGTTCTTGCCCCGCGCCATGGCCTGCTGCATGCCTTCGGCAACGACAATGGCGTTGTCGACCAGCATGCCCATGGCGATGATAAGCGCCCCAAGCGAAATCCGCTCCATTTCGATTGAGCCCAGCGCCATGAACAGCAGCGAGCCAACCACGGTCAGCATCAAGGTCATGCCAACGACGATCGCGGCCCGGACCCCCATGAACAGCGCCAGAACGACGATGACGATGCTCACCGAAGTGGCGAGGTTAACCAGGAAATCGTTGACGCTGTCATCGACGATGAGGTGTTGCTGGTAGATCGGCTGGACACTCACGCCAAGCGGGAGTTGAGATTGAAGCTCTGCCAGTCGCACGTCGACCCGTTCACCGATCTCCACGATGTTCTCGGTAGCGATGCCAGCCACCCCGAACGTAAACGCCTCCTCTCCGTTATGCCGGATGATAATACTTGGGTCGCTGACGCGTTCGCGTTTGATGGTGGCAAAGTCACTGAGCGTCAGAACCTCGCCCGCCACCCCGATCGAAAGCGCGGAGATGGACGTTACCGTGTCGCTTCCGGTCGGCCTCTGCAGCAACTGCCGACCGGAATTACCCACAATACTGCCCGCGGAAACCACTTCGTCAGCCTCCGCCAAGGCACCGCCTATGGCTGAGGGCGGAATTCCCAGTGCGGTGGTCACCGCAAGGTCTGGCTCAACGTAAATCGCCTCCTCGGGCAATCCGGCAAGCGTAACATCTTTCACGCCATCAAGTGCGAGCATCTGGCGCCTGAGAAATGATGAGAGCCGATGGATGTCGGCATCGGAATAGCCCGGCGCGGAAACAGCATAAAACAGTCCGTAAACGTCCCCGAACTGATCGTTGACGCTGGGTGGGAAGGCCCCATCAGGTAGCTCGGCCGCTTCAACACGGTTTCTCAGCTTGGTCCATAAATCTGGAAGTTCAGTCCCGTCATAAATGTCTTGCATCGTGACATTGATGATCGAGACGCCTGGCTGGTTGAGCGTTTCGATCTCGTCGACTTCGCCCATTTTCTGGATTTCCGATTCCAGTGGCTCGGAGACTTCAATCGCAACTTCCTCTGCCGATGCACCCGGATAGGCGGTCGCCACCACAGCGACCTTGATGGTGAAGGCCGGGTCTTCCAGCCGGCCGAGCGTATCGAAGCCCCAAAGGCCGCCAAAGAAGCATATGAGAATGATCAGCCATGTGTAGATGGGCCGGTTGATGGCGCCCGCTGCGATATCCACGGTCTACCTCACAAAGCCTGAGAAACGGGTTACCTGATCACCGTCGCGCAGAAGTGCGGCACCGGACGCGACAATCTCCTGGCCCTCTTCTAGACCCGATAGCACCTGTACCGCTCCCGAGCCTGTCGAGCCTATTTCGATAGGTTGGCGGCGTACGGAACCGCTTTCTGCACCCGTCGGTTCGAACACCATCACCGACGCTGCGCCGTTGGGATCAAAGACCAGCGAAGCGGGTGGAACCACGAGTGATCCCAATTGGTCGCGCATGCGTGCATACACAGTTGCCGATGCACCCGGCAGCACAAACAGATCGTCAGGTGGTTCCATTCCCAAGGTCAGGCGGAACGATTGGCCGACTTGGGTCGTCTCGGCCACGACCTCGCGAAACTCAATGTCATAGCGTCTGTCGTTTGCGGCAAACTCCACCTGCAGGGCGACGTTGGGGTCGCGACCTGCTTGTTGAAAAAGGACTTCCGGCACCTCGATTTCGACCCGCAGATCGGACATGTCGTGCAAGCGAACAACGGATGTTCCCGCGTTGATTGTTGTGAAGTTGGGTACCGTTCGGCTCGCCACGATCCCCTCGAACGGCGAGCGGAGGGTCGCCAGCCTGAGGTCCCTCTGGGCATTGCGGGTCTCGATACGGCTCAGTTGCAGGGCCGTTTCGGCTTCATCGATTGTTGCTTGGGTCACCGCCAGATCGCTCAGACTGCTGAAACGGTCGAAGTCGAGTTGCGCCTGCGCCTCTTCCGCCTCAGCACGCAACAGGCTCAATTCAAACGGTTCGAGATCAAGCTCTGCAATTAAGTCGCCCTCGTTTATGAGCTGACCTTCATCAACAGGCAATTCCAGGATTTGCCCACCAACCTGAAAGGCGAGATCAACTGTTTCTCGAGCTCTGACCCGCCCGAAGAAAACCCGCTCCGATGCGTCCTCCATGCTTTGGACCGTAATCAACGCCGCCGGGCGAAGTTGGTCTGAGGCCTCTTGGGACACTGCCTGCGAAACGGGGAGAAGCCCGGCCGCCGCTGCAACGCATACGCATAGGTGAAAGAGTTTCATTGGTGGAATTTCCGCCAGATTGGTGGTGCGTCAAGGACACAAGAACGCTGGACATTGTCTAACAAGCGCCAGTGAAGCTACTTTTGTATGGGTTGGCAAGCCATTCTTCTGGCGGTGTGTGCCGAGCAAGGCGACAGATAAGTTTAAGGCTTCCCCGCGCGGGCCGGTGGCAGTGATTAGACCTTTGATACCCGAACCAGTCTATCGGGATCATCCAGTAGGCGCTGCGCCAAAGCGCACCCGTGCCCGCCAGACCGGGCGACGCTTTCCGGTGCTCGGGCCATACCGGTCTCGATAACCGGCAGACCTGTCGCCATTTGCCGGTAAACGCCTTGATAGTAGGCGCGGACGCTTTCAAGGATCACCGCAGCGGGCATAGCCAGCGCCAGTTGCAGGTTCACCGCCCAGACCACGGGACCGGTGCAGTCGTGCGGTGCGATCATCACCTCGTGCGCGTCGCACAGATGCGCAATCTTTTGCGCCTGTGAGAGCCCGCCAACCCAACCGACGTCGAAGTGGGCATAGTCGATTGCCCGCGCGGCCAACGCATCACGGAACCATGGCACCGTTCCGTGGCTTTCGCTGCCTGCAAAGGGGCTGGTGCTGCGCTGGCGCAGTTCGACAAGGTTGCCGATATCGGTCATGTCGATGATATCTTCGTGCCAGAATGGCTTGAAAGCGTCGGTCTCGCGCAGAATCTGCCGCGCCACAGCAGGTTTCCACAAGCCGTGATACTCCACAAGCACGTCCACCTCGTTGCCAACCGCTTCGCGGATGGCCGCGATCTTTGACAGAGCATCATCCATCTGCGCGCTGCTGATCCGCATGCCGCCGCTTGCTTCGGCAGCGACATCGAACGGCCAGATTTTCATCGCCGCGATGCCGTCACCAAGGAGCGAGCGCGCCAGACCTGCCGGGTCGGAGTTCTGGAGCTCAAGATCGTCGGGCACCGCGTCGCTGGGGCTGTCGTCCCCGGCCTCATCCACCATGCGTGCCCGGTGCAGCCCGGCCGTCCAGTTGTAGCCTGGTCCCGCGCAGGTGTTGTAGATCGGGATCTTTGCGCGCACCGGCCCGCCGAGCAATTGCGCGATCGATTGCCCTGTCGCGCGGCCCTTCAGGTCCCACAGTGCGATATCGACGGCCGAATTGGCACGAATCTCGACCGAGCGGGTCGGGTATCCGAGAAAGCGCAGACCCCCCGAGGTGTGCATGGCATGGGCGTGGCGATTGAGGTCGCTTGGGTCTTGCCCGAGCAGGTAGTCGGCCAGGTGCGCGTGAATATAGGTTTCAATCGGCTCGGGGTGGCGGAAGGTCTCGCCCAGCCCAACCAGACCCTCATCGGTCTGAACCCGCACCCAAAGAAAATTCGTCCAGCGTTTATGCCGGATGGTCTCGATAGCGGTGATTTTCATGGATGTTTGCCAGATGCTCTCTAGAAGGCATCCGGTCCATCGAACAGCCGCTTGCAGGTTGCATCGATATGCTCACGCATCGACTGTCGCGCAACTGCCTCGTCGCCTTCCACGATGGCGTCAACGATCATGCGGTGCTCCGCAATCACTGGATGAGACGATGAGGTGTGCTGCTTGAACGTCCGCCGCAGCGTCTCGCAGGCGAGGATATTGGCTTTCATTGAGGCAAGTGCCGAGCTGAAGAACGGATTGCCGGATGCTTCGGCAATGGCCATGTGCAGCGCGGCGTCCGCCGTGCTGTCAAAGCCATCATCGCTGGCGCTGCGTTCGACGGCGATCATGGCTGCGACCATCGATGCGCAGTCCTGTTTGCTGGCGCGCTGGGCGGCTGCGGCCGCCGCGTCCCCTTCGATGGCCGCGCGAAACTCGAACACGCGGCGGATATCGGAGAACGAACTGACCGGTGAGAACGCAAACAGCGCCGATTCTGGCCGCTTCTTGACGAACGAGCCGGACCCTTGCCGGGAGATCAAGACCCCATCGTCGCGCAGACGCTTCAGCGCCTGCCGCAGGACCGGACGGGAGACGCCCAGGTTCTCGCTCAAAGTCTGCTCGGGCGGAAGCTTGGTGTTCTCCGCAAATGTCCCGTCAACGATCAGCGACAAGATGCGTTCATGAACCTGATCGGCGAGGGACCAGTCGCGCATGGGGGCCGATAGCGATAGAGATTTGGCAACGTCAGTCATGGCGTCTCAATAGAGGGGGGCGTTCCTCGGTGTGCGCTGAACGCCGCACCTCTTTACGGGTGCTGGGCCACGACCGAAGCATGCGATGAAACATGCGAGCGAGACACGTGATAGGGCATGCGCAAACGTCCGCAGAATTTGTTGCGAAATCGCGTATATGTCAATTAGAAAGAACAAAAAAGCACGACTTTTGACAAATTGATGATGCCGCTTACAGTGGGCAGAGACACCGTCACGAAACGCATTGTCGGGCGTGCTTATTCGCTTACGCGCACCGCCATTTCATCGAACACCCACAGGCACAACACCCAAAGGCACAACACCCAATGACCCAGACCGTTCTGCTCACCGGCGCCGCCGGCAAGGTTGGCGGCATGCTGCGCCCCATGCTGCGTCAGCGCTATGCGAACATCATCTTGTCGGATCGTCATCCGGTGGACGATCTGGCGGGCAATGAAAGCTACCGTCCAGCCGAACTGGGCGACGCTCAACAGGTCATGGAGCTGTGCGCTGGTGTTGACGGCATTATCCATCTTGGCGGGCAGCCGACTGAGACCGATTGGCAGACAGTCAGCACATCGAATGTTCAGGGCATGATGAACATGCTCGAAGCAAGCCGTGTGCAGGGCGTGAAGCGCTTCGTATTTGCCTCCTCCAATCATGCGGTGGGCATGTATCCTCGGACCCGCAAGATCGGCACCGGCGAGAAGGTTCGCCCCGACGGACGCTATGGGCTTTCAAAGGCGTTCGGCGAGGCAGCTTGCGCGCTCTACGCCGACAAGCACGGCTTGCGCACGCTTTCGATCCGTATCGGGAACGTTTGCGAGAAACCGGCCAACGAACGGCTTCTGTCGGTTATGCTCCATCCCGAAGATCTGTTTCAGCTGTGCACCATCGGGCTTGAACACCCAGATCTGCACAGCGAGATCGTATTCGGAGCGTCCAACAACATTCGCGGCTTCTGGGATAATGACGTGGCGTTTCGGCTTGGCTACAGGCCCAAGCATCGCGCCGAGGATTTCGCCGCAGAAGCGCTCGAAGCGCAGAAAGCCATTCCCGCCGACCCGGTAGCCGACCGGTTTCAAGGTGGTGGCTTTGCATCCGAAGAGTTCTCCGGTGACGCTGAGCGGGCGCTCTGGAACTAGCGACCATGAAAATCACCGATGTCTGCACCTTCATCGTCGATGCCCACCGCACCAATTGGGTGATCGTCAAGATCGAGACCGATGCCGGCATATACGGCCTTGGCGAAGCGACGGTTGAACGGCGCGAGCGCGCATCGGCCGAAGCGGTTAAAAGCATCGGCAACTATCTGATCGGCCAGGACCCGTTTCCGGTCGAGCACCATGCTCGCACCATCATCCGCGACAGCTACTGGCGCACCGGTGTGGTCAACCGCTCGGCCCTGTCGGGCATTGAAGCGGCGCTTTGGGACATCAAGGGTAAGGCGCTGGATGTGCCGGTCTATGAGCTTCTGGGCGGTAAGTGCCGGGATCGGATCAGGGCGTATGCCAACAACTGGGCACCGGTGCAGGCGATACCGGGTGCCGACACGATGGAAACGGCTATCGCAAAGCCGCTCGAGATGGGTTTCGGCGCGGTCAAGTGGGACCCGTTCGGGCAGGCCTGGATGCACATGGACCGCGCGGCGCGGGCCACAGCCCTTGAGCAGATCAAGCGCGCACGAGCGGCTGGCGGTGACGGTATCGAATTGCTGATTGAAGGGCATGGCCGCCTCGACGTCCCGACCGCCGTGACGGTGGGCAATGCGATAGCGGAATGGGACCCGCTTTTGTTCGAGGAACCTATACCGCCTGACAGCCTCGAAGCCTTGGCCGAGGTGAAGTCGCGCATCCCCGTACCTGTGGCTGGCGGCGAACGGTACATGGATAAGGCCCGCTTCATGGAAGTCGCCGAGAAGAAGGCGCTCGACTGGTGGCAGCCCGATGTCTGCCATGTCGGCGGCTTGGCCGAGATGAAGGCCATCGCATCGATCGCCGACACGCGTTTTCTGCCGGTCGCGCCGCACAACCCGATGGGCCCCGTTGGCAACGCGATGACGCTGCAACTCGCCGCTGTCATTCCCAACTTCACCTATCTCGAAACCATGATGATCGACGTGCCGTGGCGCGGTGAGGTGGTGCAGGAGACCTGCGTTCTGGAAGCTGGTGAGATGATCATCCCCGATGCGCCGGGCCTCGGGATCGAGCTTGATGAGCACGCGGCCGCGCGCCACGAATATGTGTTCAAGCCGCCGGGGCATTTCCGGAAGCGCGAACCATGGCCCGAAGGGTCGGGCCCGTGGTTCAACGTAAAGCACTAGGGGCGACAGATGAGCGGATTTGACGTCGACGCCGCCTTTCGGGTTCGCGCCAAAGTGGGCGAGGGGAGCATCTGGTCGGCGCGGCACAACGCGCTGTACTGGGTCGATATCCCCGCCGGAAAGCTGCATCGCTCCGATCCCTCTACAGGACAGACACAGACATGGGCGTTCGGCCGGCCCGTCGGCTGCGTTGCGGAAACCGAAGACGGCCAGATCGTCGCCGCGCTGACCGATGGCTTCACGCTGCTCGATCCGCAAGCAGGAACCATGACCCCGCTGGGCGGCCCGAAACCTGGAGAAGACAACCACCGCTTCAACGACGGAACCGTCGATCCCGCCGGGCGGTTTCTGGCCGGAACGATGGGGCTCGATGGTCCGACGGCGGAAACGGCGCAAGGCAGGTTATACGCGTTTGATGGCAAACGGGCCGAGGAGGTCATGGTCGGCTTCAAGACCATCAATGGGCTTGCGTTCTCCCCCGATGGCAAGACAGCCTACGTCTCCGACAGCAACCCGGCCATCCAGACGATCTGGGCTTACGATTACGACATGGATGACGGTGCCTGGACGAACAAGCGGGTGTTTTTCGATTGTTCGGGTATCGCTGCTCGCCCTGATGGCGGCGCGATGGACACCGACGGCTGCTACTGGATGGCGGGCGTCTCGGGCTGGCAGCTGGTGCGCATCACGCCGGCGGGCGAGGTCGACAGGACGGTCGATATGCCGGTTGAGAAACCGACGCGGATCGCGTTCGGCGGACCCAATCGGGACGTCATCTATACAACATCGATTGCCGTGCCGGACGATGCCGAGCAGCCTTTATCGGGGCTGGTCCTCACAGTGCACGTTCCCGGTATTCAAGGGCTTGATATGCCGCTGATGCGGTTTTCCAGCTGAACGGATCTAGGCCGGGTTGGGTGTGCCCCGGTCGTGGCTGGCGCTGTAGCGCTTGATCGCCTTGATGAGGTGACCGCGCATGGCCTCGCGCGCAACTTCCGGCTTGCCGGAGTTGATCGCGCCCAGCACCCGTTCATGTTCATCGATCAGCGCGCGTTCCTGAGTGATGCCTTCCTCGGTCAGAAGCGCGTGGACCTCAGGTCGGGCGCGCGGGACGGCGCGCATCCCCAGCGCCATCAGAAACTTCACGAAATAGCGATTGTTGGCGGCGTCCGCGACAGCCATGTGAAAGGCGAAATCCGCCGCACTTGCTGATCGGCGTTTGTCGACCATCGCTGCCATGTCTTCAAGGCACTCGGCGATGCGCTGGCGTTGCGCTGGAGTCGCCCGGGTCGCGGCATAGCCCGCGGCTTCCGCTTCGATGGCGAGGCGCAATTCAAGGCATTCGAGAAGTTCGGACCGCTTTTGCGGATCAAGAACAAAGACGCCACCGGACTTGCGTTCGACAGCCTTCCGCGTGGCATCGTCCAACCCCCGTAAGGGCGTCACATTCGTCATCGTCACACCGCTCCCTTCAGGCCCCGGCTCTCAGGCCAGGTTCGCCTCGATATAGTCGAGGTTCAAATCCTGCCCCAAACCGGGATCGTTGGAAAGGTGCACGTACCCTTCGGCGTCCATCGCATCCTCCAGCGTGTTGAGATAGTCGCGTGGTTGTTCGTAATCGATGAAGGGATGCAGCAGGCCGCGCTCGTAGAAATGTGTGTTGGGAATGGCCGCGGCGATGGCGAGGTTGGCGACCCCCGTGCCGTGCAACTCGCAGCTCATATGGAAGCTCTCGGCGAGGTGCGCGACCTTCATCGACGGCGTGATCCCGCCTGCGGAGCGAGCGCCGGTTCGTAGCATGTCGCACGCGCCAGCGCGCACCCACTCGGCCCGCGTCCAGTATTTGCCGGGCGCCGTCTCCGGCCCGAGAATGTTGAGGCGCGGCAGTTTCTCAGTCAGCCAAACGTAAGACGAGATCGATGCCTCTTCCATCGGCTCTTCCATCCAGAAATAGCCCAGCTCTTCGAGCCGCTGACCGAGCCACAGCGTGTCCGTGCGGCTGTACCAATGGTTCGGGTCAAGCATCAGCTTGATGTCCGGCCCAACCGCTTCGCGCACCGCCGCACAGGCCGCATAGTCGAGCTTCACATCGGGCGCGCCGGGGATCGGCGGCATCCAGGTGTGCAGCTTGATGGCCTGATAGCCGCGCGTCTTGACCATCCATTCGGCGAAGCGGCCGTAGTCTTCAGGCGTTGCCAGCCCGCCGTCCATATCGTCGCCGCACATGGTTGAGCCGTAGGCCGGGATTTTATCCCGGTAGCCGCCCAGCAGCTTCCAGACCGGTTGGCCGCAAATCTTGCCTTTCAAATCCCAAAGCGCCTGATCCACGACGCCAAGTGTCTGGTCGGTAAAGTTCAGCGCGCTACCGCGCTGCCATTTGTACATGCCCATGTAGAGCTGTTCGGTGCGCATCGGGTCCGCGCCAACCAGGACAGGACGGACAAATTTGTCGAGGATTTCTTCGCGCAGCAGGCTGGGCCCGGCAACCATGCGACCCACGGTGCCGTCATCTACGGTAATCTCCAGCAGCGCGTTCGTCGTCTGCCGCTCCGGCCCGGGGTGCGCATGTCCGTCGCTATCGGACATGGTGTTGGTCGTGGTGCGGAACGTGCGGACCGCGACGCTTTCAATCTTCATGGGAGGCTCTTAGTTTCCAGCCGCCTCAACGTAGCGGTGGCGCGTGCGCGTGCCGCGCAGGCTCGGTTCGGGAATGGGCACCGAAGACAGCAGCGCCTTGGTGTAGGGGTGCTGCGGGTCTGTGATGATCTGTTCGGTCTCGCCCACTTCGACGATCTTGCCGCGATACATCACCGCCACCCGGTCGCAGAAATAGCGGATCACCGCCATGTCGTGGGAGATGAAAACGAAGCTCAGATCGAGATCGTCCTGCAGGTCGAGGAGGAGATCAAGGACCTTGGTGCGGATCGACACATCGAGCGCCGAGGTCGGCTCATCGGCGATGATCAGGCGGGGATCGAGGGCGATGGCGCGCGCAACCACGATGCGTTGGCGCTGGCCACCGGAGAACGCGTGCGGGTAGCGCTCGGCCATCTTTGGCTCGAGGCCAACCTTCACCAGAAGTTCTGAAACGCGGGTATCGAGTTCCGCGCCCGATGCGATGCCGTTCACCAGCAGTGGTTCAGCAATGATCTGTTTGACCGTCATGCGCGGGTTCAGAGAGGCAAACGGGTCCTGGAAGATCATCCGGATGTCGCGGCGGATCGGCGTGAGCTGTTTGCCGGTGGCCGCCGACAGGTCGAAGCCGTCAAACTCCATCTGCCCGGACGTCGGATCGTAAATCCGGCACAGGCAGCGCCCGACGGTTGTTTTGCCGGACCCGCTTTCGCCCACAATACCGAACGACTCACCTTTGCGGATGTCGAAGGTGACACCATCGACGGCACGCGTCGAACTGGTGACCCGCTGCAGGAAGCCCGAGCGCTTCTCGAAATGCTGGGTCAGGTCGCGCACCTTGAGGATCGCCGGGGCATCGGCGGGGACGTCGCGCTTGCGCGCCGCGCGCCCGTTGAGCTGTTTGACGGCGCCGAGCAGCTGCTGCGTGTAGGGGTCTTGCGGGCGCTCAAAAATCTGGAAGACGTCGCCGCGCTCGACGACGCGGCCCTTCTGCATGACGACCACTTCATCGGCGATTTCGGCCACGACGCCCATATCATGGGTAATAAACATCACCGCCATATCGTTCTCGTCCTGCAGCTTGCGGATCAGGTCGAGGATTTCGGCTTGGGTCGTCACGTCGAGCGCGGTGGTCGGCTCGTCGGCGATCAGAATGTCCGGCTCGCAGGACAGCGCCATCGCGATCATCGCCCGCTGGCGCATCCCGCCGGAATACTCAAACGCGTATTTGTCGAGTGCCTGTTCCGGTTCAGGTATCTCGACCTGCTCAAGGGCCTTGCGGGCAAGCTCCCGCGCTTCCGCCTTGGAGATCCGTTGGTGCAGCATCACCGCTTCGATGATCTGCGCCCCGATGGTGTGCACCGGGGACAGAGAGCTCATCGGTTCCTGAAAAATCATTGCGATCTTGCCGCCGCGAACGTCCCGAATGGCGCGCCCGCGTGGGTTCATCTTGGCAAGGTCAAAACCTACCATCCCCACGTCTGGGGTGAACATGATGCTGCCGGACGATATCGAGCCGGGGCGGGTGACCATGTTGAGGACGGCGCGCGCGGTGACCGATTTGCCCGAGCCACTTTCGCCAACGACGCAGACCGTCTTGCCGCGATGCAGATCGAAGCTCACATTGTCGAGGATTTCGACGCGCCCAAGCCGCAGGTCGAAGCCAACGTTCAGGTCGCGAATGGCAAGGATCGGCGTGGTCCCGCCCTCGGCGTCCGTTGCCAGAGTGCCGTCTTCGACAACCGCGTCCATATCAGTGGCCATACGGGTCGGCGGCGTCGCGCAGACCGTCGCCCAGGAAATTGAAGGCCAAAACGGCGATCACCACGAAGCCGCCGGGAATGAACAGCCAAGGTGCCTGGCTGATCGAGCGGATGTTCTGCGCCTCCTTGAGAAGGACGCCCCAGCTTAGCGCCGGCGGCTGAAGCCCTAGTCCGAGAAAGCTGAGCGCCGTCTCCGCGAGGATCATCAGGGGGATCGCCAGCGTCAGCGAGGCGATGATGTGGCTCGTCAGCGATGGCAGCATGTGGCGGAAGATGATCCTGCGTTCGGACACGCCGTCAATGCGTGCAGCGAGGACGAAATCGTCATTTTTCATGGCGAGAAACCGACCCCGCACCACGCGGCCAAGCTCCGTCCAGCCGACAAGACTGACGATTGCGGTGATCACGAAATACTGCATGTAGATCGGCCAATCAGGCGGTAGCGACGCGGCCAATGCCATCCAGATCGGGATCGTCGGCAGCGACAGGATGAACTCGATCAGGCGCTGGATGAGCGCATCGGTTCGCCCGCCATAGTAGCCGGATAAGCCACCTAGAACGACGCCGAGCACGAGCGAGATCGCGACGCCGACCAGGCCAATCGACATGGACACGCGGGTCGAATACATCACGCGCGAGAACATGTCCCGGCCCAGCCGGTCCGCCCCGAAAAAGAAGAACTGGTCGCGCGGGTTCACCGTCGCGAACAGCTTCAAGGTCATGGGGATGACGCCCCACAGCCTGTATTCTTCGCCCTCGCCGAACAGGCGCAAATAGATTTTCTCATCGCCGCGGACATAGGTGATCGCGAGGGTCACCGGGTCGCGTTCCCGCTCCATCTTGTAGACATAGGGGCGGATGGCCGTCCCATCCTCGGTCCGGTCGATGAAGTGAATGCCCTGTGGCGGGTGGTACACCGCGCGGCGGTTCTGCTGCAGCGGATCAGCGGGGGCAATGATCTCCGCAAACAGCGACAACAGATACAGAAAACCGATCACCCACATGCCGATCATGGCAAGGCGATGCTTCTTGAACGCCCACCAGGTCAGCTGCCATTGCGAGGCGACTTCAACATCGCGCGATTTGGCTTTATCCGCGATGGCGCCGACGTTGAGGCCGACGTCAGTCATGCGTCTGCTCAGTCATATTTCACCCGCGGGTCCATAAGCACCAGAAGAATGTCGGAAAGCAGCATGCCGACGACTGTGAGAGACGACAGCAGAAGGACAAATGCGCCGGCAAGATACATGTCTTGTGACTTGAGCGCGGATAGCATCAAGGGCCCCGCCGTCGGCAGGCTGAGAACAATGGCCGTGATGACGGCTCCCGAAACCAAAGATGGCAGTACCCACCCGATGGTCGAGATGAACGGGTTCAGCGCGACGCGCACAGGGTACTTCACGATCAGCCAGAATTCGGACAAGCCCTTGGCGCGAGCGGTATCAACGTAGGGTTTGTCGAGTTCATCGAGCAGGTTGGCCCGCATGATGCGGATGAGGCTGGCCGTCGCCGAGGTACCAAGGACGATGACCGGCAGCCAGAGATGGCTGAGAAGGTCGAGAAACTTCGCCATGCTCCAAGGCGCGTTCTGGTATTCCGGAGAGAACAGCCCGCCAACCGACGAGCCGAAATAGACGACGCCGATGTACATCAGGATCAGGGCGAGCAGAAAGTTCGGGGTGGCCAGTCCAATGAAGCCCACGAACGTGGCGACATAGTCGCCGACCGAGTATTTGCGGACTGCGGAGTAGACGCCGATGGGGAACGCGACGGCCCAGGTGAACAGAAGGGTTGCGAAAGACAGCAGCAGCGTCAGCGCCATGCGCTCCCAGATCAGGTCGGACACCGGTTGCCGCCACTCAAACGACATGCCGAAGTCACCCTGAACGATGTTGCCGATCCATTTGAAATATTGAACCAGCAAGGGCTGGTCGAGGCCAAACCGCTCGCGCAGATTGTCGATAGCTTCCTGGCTCAGGACCTCATTCGATTCCGCAAGCGTCGCAATATAGGTGGTTAGATAGTCGCCTGGCGGCGCCTGAATAAGCAGGAACGACACCAGCGAGATCCCGAACAGGAACGGGATCATCCAAATGATGCGTTTGACGATGTAGCGCAGCAGCATCGGCGAGTGCCCATTCCAGCGGAGACCGAAACGCCGACGCAGCTGGTACTGCGTCGGCGCGTATCGTGGCGTTACTCAGGCGCGAAGAAATACGTCTGAGGAAGCGTTGGAGCCGGGTCCGGGTACATCCAGGAGGCAGGCATGGCACCGGGCACATTGCGAAGCCGTGTGTTCTTGACGCCGGTCATCTGCGGCGCCTTGGTGATGCCGATCACCTCGAACTCGTCGGCGGCAATCTGATGGATCTGCGCGAACAGCTCCTGCTGGCGCGCCGGGTCGCCGGTGGCCTTGTACTCTTCAAACAGCTCGTAGCGTCGCTGCATGGATGCGGGCGGCTCTTCTCCCTCGGTACCGCCGGAAAGGTACCAGCGGGTCCACGGAATTGCGAACCACGATGCCTGAGGGTGAACAGCCATCACGTTGCGCGGCGACAGGGTTGGATCGAGGCCACCGGGCGCCGTCCAGACCATGAAGTCGTGCTCATTGGCTTCGCCGCGGCTGTAGTAGATCGACCGCTCGACGCCCGACGATGTTACGTCAACGCCGATCTCTTGCCATTGCTCGCGAATGATCTCGAGCGCATCACCCCAGCGGGTTGTCTCGGCGCTGTAGTTGACGTTGAAAGCAAAGCGTTCGCCGTTGGGCAGAAGCCGGAAACCCTCACCATCGCGCTGGTCGAGACCGGCAGCATCAAGCAGCTCGTTCGCCCGGTCAGGATCATACTCGGTATGCTGCCGTCCAAGCTGTTCATTGTACAGCGGATGCTCGGGCACCGCGCCGATCTGCCAGGGCTCGCCGACACCTTGATAAACAATGTCGATGATCTCCTCGCGATCGATGGCGATCGACAGGGCCTCGCGCACACTGCGATCATTGATCGCCGCACGCATGTCCGGGTCCTTGTGCGTCATGTTCAGGTGGATCGCCATGTCATTCGACGCGGACGGGGTCAAATTGTAGAATTCGTACCCACCAGCATCGCGGTTTTCAGCGATGACCGGACGATCTGCGAGACCATCGAGACGCCGCCTTTGCAGGTCGATATTCCCGGCGATAGCTTCGAGGAGAAGAGCCTGATTGTCCTGTGACACGATGTTGTTGAAGACATCAATGTAGGGCAACTGGTTGCCTTCGGTGTCGACCTGCCAGAAATACGGATTGCGCTCCATGACGACTTGCGTGGCACCGGCCGTGTAGGCCTGCTCGGTCACAACCCACGGATCAAGCGTCGGGCGGTCCGGATTGCTCCAGCGGTTCGGCGCTTCAACTTCGCCGCAGCGAAGCCGGAACAGAGCTGCCCAATCCTCGACGGCTTCAGTCGCATCGACCAAGTCCTGAACATTGGGATTGTAGGTTGGATGGAACTGCTGGCAGTAGTGCTTGGCCCAGATAACCGGTTCCTGAGCGAGTGGCGTCGCCAGCTCGTTCATGAAGGTGCCGTAGGGCCCGGCGAATGTGAACCGCACGGTGGTGTCGTCGATCTTTTCGGCCTGCATCCGCTCGCCTTCAATGGCAAAGCGCGCCGGCGCGTTGGGGTAGAACTCCTCATTGTTGAGCAGGTCCTCGACGAAGAACATCACATCGTCAGCGGTAAAAGGCTCGCCGTCGGACCATTTCATGCCTTCGCGCAAAGTGAAGGTGAACTCGGTCGCATCCTCATTCACTTCCCACGCTTCGGCGACGTTCGGCACCACTGCGGTGAACTCGGGGTTCCAACGCACAAGGCCTTGCGGGCCGACGAAGCGCAGAATGGAGTTGTGGTCGTTCGACCCGCCCAGAGCGCGACGGATCGTGCCGCCATAAACGCCGACCGATTCAATCGGCGTGATAACTTCGGGATTGGCCGGCAGCCGCTCCTCGACCGGCGGAAGCTGCCCCGCCTCCACCATTTCCGTGAGCATGGGTGCTTCGGAAAAGTCCATCGCGAACAGCGCTGTTGTGGAGCACAGCAGAGCAACCGCGGAAGTGCGCGCAAGGCGCCCGACATGTTTCATGAATACCTCCCAGTTAGGCTGTCTGCGCTGTTTGTTTACCGCCGTTTTGACGGTGGTTTTTGAGTGCGCAAAACCAGCTATGAAAGGGATAGCGAGCGCCCCAAAAGCTGTCAAGATTTGTAATCTCGGCTTGCAAATCTGGGCCTATTAGCACCGTTCATCGGATATGAAGGGGCTGACCGACGGTTCAGTCGCGCTCAAAGCGTGGCACGGAGACGCGCAGTCCACCTTGGGTTGTCCCAGGTTTTGTCGGCGCACTGCGGCCCAGCGCCAGCTCGCTGCGCGAAAAGCGTAAGGGGGTCCGGAGCCCTGCAATGTCCTCAGGCTCGATCACCATATTGCGCGCCTTGATCTGTGGATGATTGAGCGCTTCAGCGACACTGTTGATCGGCGAAGCGGGTACATTGGCACTTTCGAGCGCTGCCAGGAGCTCGTCCCGATGCCATGAGGACAAAGGCCCACGCAGCACGTGGATAAGAGCCTGTGCGTGTGCGACGCGCGCGGCGTTTGTGGCGAACCGTGTGTCGGCGGATAGGTGCGCCAGTCCGAGCACCTCGCACAGGCGGGCAAACTGCCCATCATTGCCGACTGCAATCACGCACGCGCCGTCGCTGACGTCGAAAACCTGGTAGGGCGCGATGTTTGGGTGAGCGTTGCCCATGCGACCTGGCGCGGTTCCGCTGGCAAGGTAGTTCATGGCCTGATTGGCAAGCATGGCGGTCGCTGAATCAAACAAGGACAGGTCAATGTGCTGGCCCTTGCCCGAGCGTTCGCGCTCGGCAAGCGCGGCCTGGATGCCAACCACCGCATAAAGCCCCGTGAACAGGTCCGTTATGGCCACACCAACCTTCTGTGGCGGTCGGTCCGGCTCACCGGTGATCGACATGAGCCCCGACATCGCCTGCAGCAGATAGTCATAGCCGGGCCGGTGCGCAGCGGGTCCATCCTGTCCAAAACCTGTGATCGAGGCATACACGATGCGCGGATTGGCCGCGTCCACGCTGGCAAAGTCGAGCCCGAACGGCACAAGTCCGCCGGTCTTGAAGTTCTCGATCAGCACATCGGCGTCGGCAGCCAACTCGCGGACGTAGGCAGCGCCCTCGGCCGTCTTCAAATCGACGGCAACGGACGTCTTGCCGCGATTGCACGCGTAGAAATAGGCTGCAGTGGTATCGCCATCGCGCGATATAAATGGCGGGCCCCAGCCGCGTGTTTCATCGCCGTCTGGACTTTCAACCTTGATAACCGTCGCGCCGAGATCAGCCAGCACCTGACCGGCCCATGGGCCTGCGAGAACGCGCGCTAGCTCGAGAACCTTCAGCCCTTTGAGGGGTGGGTCGCCCCCAGCGAAACCGTCCTTGTCTTCAGGGGCCGATTGCGGGTTGTCCATCCCCTAGAAAAAAGCCTGCAAGCCAGTTTGCGCCCGACCCAGGATCAGCGCGTGGATGTCGTGCGTGCCTTCATAGGTATTGACCGTTTCGAGGTTCTGCGCGTGACGCATCACATGGTACTCGCCCATGATCCCATTGCCGCCATGCATGTCGCGGGCTTCGCGCGCGATAGCGAGTGCCTTGCCGCAATTGTTGCGTTTCATCAAGGAGATCAACTCGGGCGACGCGGAGCCCTCGTCGAGCATCCGCCCCAGCCGCAGCGCGCCTTGCAGTCCAAGGCTGATCTCGGTCTGCATGTCCGCAAGCTTCTTCTGAAACAGCTGGGTCTGGGCAATGGGTCGCCCAAACTGGCTCCGCTCAAGACCGTAGGAACGCGACCGCATCCAACAGTCTTCGGCTGCGCCCATGACCCCCCAGGCGATACCATACCGTGCCCGGTTGAGGCAGCCGAACGGACCTTTGAGGCCTTCAACACCGGGCAGCAGCGCCTCTTCGCCGACCTCGACGTCATCCATGACGATCTCGCCAGTGACGGAGGCGCGTAGTGACAGCTTCCCCTTGATGGTGGGCGCGGACAGGCCCCTCATCCCCTTTTCAAGGATGAACCCTCGGATCTTGCCGTCATGGGCCTCTGATTTCGCCCAGACAATGAAGATGTCGGCGATCGGGCTATTGGAGATCCACATTTTCGAGCCCGATAGAACATAGCCGCTATTGGTCTTTTTGGCGGTGGTTTTCATCCCCGCCGGGTCGGAGCCGGCATCGGGCTCAGTCAGTCCAAAGCATCCAATATGTTCGCCTGATGCCAATTTGGGCAGGTATGTCTGTTTCTGCGCATCGCTGCCGTAGGTGTGGATCGGATACATGACGAGCGAGGATTGAACGCTCATCATCGAGCGATAACCCGAGTCGATACGCTCAATTTCGCGGGCGACCAGACCGTAGGCGACATAGCCACTGCCAAGACCGCCGTAAGCATCGGGAATGGTGACACCAAGCAGGCCCATGGCGCCCATCTCTGCAAAAATCTCAGGGCTTGCCGTCTCGTTGATGTAGGCGTCGGTCACCCGCGGCAGAAGCTTGTCCGTTGCATAGGCGCGCGCACTGTCGACAATCAGCCGCTCATCTTCATGGAGCTGATCGCCCAGATGGAATGGATCGGCCCAATCAAAGGGTGCTAAACTTGGGCCGTGCCCGGCTGAGCGTCGCTCTAGCATTTTCGTGAAGCCTCATAGTGGCGCGATACGATGTTGGCTCGCAAGCCGACACCGCAGACGCTCCATTATGCGGCGATAAGGCCGACGCAGGCAAGCAAACGCTCGTTCACGGATCGACGCAAGGCCAAGTCCAATCGATCGGTTGTTGCGTTGCCGGCAGCGGCCAATTGCGGCGCGCTTTCATGCCGGGAATGTGCAGAAGCCGTCAGCTCGCTGAACGCAAGCTTGAAAAGGCCGGCTTGAAGCAAGCAAGGTACTGCCGCAACGCCGCTTCTGGCATCGGTCGGCCAAACGCATAGCCCTGCAGCGTCTGACAGCCCAAGTCACGCACCGCCCAAGCGTGTTCCATGGTTTCGACACCCTCTGCCGTTACGTTGAGGTTCAATGATCGTCCAATATCAACCATTGCCCTCAACAAATCCTGGGCCGCCCGGCTTTCAAAGATCGGCAGCACAAGTCGCCGGTCCAGCTTCAGCGTATTCGGCGAAATCTTGAGGACGCCCAGGATTGACGCACGCCCTGACCCAAAGTCATCGACCTCGATATCGATGCCCATGTCCTTCAACAAATCGATATGGTGGGCGAACAGGGCGGTTTCATCTTCAAGCAGTATCGACTCCAACAGCTCAAAGGCGACCCGCGTACCATTGGTTTGAAGGTCTCTCACCGATTGGATGATGTGCGGATCATGGACCCGCGCGGCAGAGACGTTAAAGGACAGTTTGGGGACTGAAATACCATCCCGTTGAAGCTGCCCCAGCACGTCGATCGCTTTCTCAAACATCATGCGATCAAGGTCCTGGACAACTCGCATCTGCTCGGCGACCGAAACGAACTCACTGGGCGCAAGGCAACCTTCCTCGGGGTGTTCCCAGCGCGCGAGGACCTCAAAGCCCTCCAGCTCACCACTGGTGGCATCAATCTGCGGCTGAAAGAACGGCACGAATTCACTGCGTTCGAGGCCCAGTTTGATTTGTGCCGCTCGTTTCCGCGTGTGCGCAATTTCGCGTTGAAGTTCGGGCGTGAACACCGCCAGTCGGCCCCGACCCCGAGCTTTCGCTTGCAAAAGGGCGGCGTCAGCAGAACTCAACAAGCCTGCAAGATCGCGCGGCAACTTGGGTTCTGAGGCAACGCCAAAGCTCGCATCAAAGCGGCAATGGCGGCCATCATGGGTTAAGGGCACCGATATCAGATCGCGCAACTGGTCGATGGCCTGCTTTGCGCACTCCATCGTTTTGCCTGGCGCGAGGAGGATCACGAATTCGTCGCCCCCAAGCCTTGCAGCGAAATCGCCTTGTTCGCTGACCTCCAACAGGCATTCGCCAACCCGGCATAGAACTGCGTCGCCAGCCTCATGGCCGAGGGTGTCGTTTACAGCCTTGAAGTGATCGAGGTCGATGCGAATAACGGTGGCTGACTGATTATGCGCGTCCGGATCGTTCGCTCGGCGGAGCAACTCCTGATCGCATGCGCGTCTGTTGGGCAGCCCGGTCAGGGTATCAAGTAGCGACAGCGCAGCCATGCGGTTGCGAGCTTTTTCCAACTCTTCGGACCGCGCGCGCTCCTCGGTAACGTCGAAGACGCAGCCGTGCCAGACAACACCACCATCGGCGCGGCGGCGCGGCGTGGCTTGCACCCGGTTCCATCGCAACCCCAGTTCCGGGTGATTGATGCGATGGGTCATTCTAAACGGTTCCAGCGTCTGGAAAGAGCGTTCGACAGAAAGCCGAACCGCCGTGGCGTCTTCAGGGTGGTCGTTGGCGAACGCCTCTTCCGCGTCGACGACGATAGCCTCGCTCGTGGTGCCGAGCAGTGGCCCCATGCCTGAATTGACATAAGGGAACCTGGAGCGCCCTTCGCTATCGATTACAAACTCGAAGATCCCTCCGGGAACACTGTCGGTTAACCGCTTGAGACGATCTCGGGACGCCTCGACTTCCTTTGCCGCAAGCTCCCGTTCCCGCTGCAGGCGCCACGCATCGGAACGATTGATCGCCATGCCAAGAATACCGATTGCCTGGCCGTCTTCATGGAGCGGCGACATGGTAACCTCGACTTCACGCGCCGAAGGATCACCTTCCTCGTTGGTGATGGTCAGAGAAACCGTCTCGCCTGACAGAACCCGGCGGTGGATTTCCGCCCAATTTTCCGCTTCGGCTGTATCGTCATTGAGGTCTGCCGCAACCTTGCCTGTCAGGTCACCGAAGGCTGCGCGGTCGAGCGCGTTTTGGTAGACATAAGCACCGCGATTATCGAGCGCAAATACGCCATGCGGCCACGTCTCGAACATGAGTTTGAGTTGCTCAGCGTCGATGATGCCGCGGTTGGCATGAGCCGTACGACGGTGTGTTTGGCGGCCATCTGCCATAGCGCCCCGACCTTTCCGCAGCGCCTCGCATGGTCTGTGAACCCGTTCGCGCTGCTGCGTCCATTGGCGCACACGTTAGCTTCACTGTGCTTGTTGTTCGGTAAAGCGACAGGCTTAATTCCCATTAGGCTTTGCGGCCTTCTCGATTGCATTGGAAACGCGGTATCCAACCGCCTGGACGCGCACCTCGAAACAGCAAAGCACCCGGAGGCTTCCGCATGAAGGTTGGACTTAAGAACCTGCTCACTGACGTCGCGGGCATGCGGGTCGGCAACGCGCAAGATCAGAGCCTGAAATCAGGCGTGACCGTGGTCGTGTCGGACGCGCCTTTCACTGCGAGCGTTCATGTTATGGGCGGTGCGCCCGGAACGCGGGAAACTGACCTGCTTGCTCCGGACAAATCCGTTCAGGCGGTCGACGCTCTAGTTTTATCGGGTGGCTCCGCCTTTGGTTTGGCCGCCTGTGATGGTGTCATGGCGGGTCTACGCGATGCTGGGCGAGGTTTTGCCGTTGGCCCAGCGCGGGTGCCCATTGTGCCTGGAACTATCGTGTTCGATCTCGTGAATGGCGGAGATAAGGTGTGGGACGAGAACCCTTACCCGATGATCGGCAAAGCCGCCTTTGAGGCCGCTGCCGACACATTCGAGCTCGGATCCACTGGCGCAGGTACGGGCGCGCTTGATGGTATGGTCAAGGGCGGTCTGGGTTCGGCATCACTGTGCCTCGATTGCGGGATCATCGTTGCAGCGTTGATGGCTGTGAACCCTGTTGGGTCTGTCACCACGCCCGGCATGCAGCACTTTTGGGCGGCACCTTACGAGATGAATGACGAGTTTGGCGGGCGGGGACCCGACCCACGCGGTGGGCTCGTTGAACCTCCGGCTAGCCGCAAGGCGGAGTTGATTGCGAAAGCCGGTCAGGATCGCGCTAACACAACGATCGGCATTGTTGCCACCGATGCGTCCTTAACCAAGGCGCAGTGTCATAGGCTTGTAGTGGCGGCGCATGACGGCATCGCTCGGGCGATCCAGCCCGCCCACTCGCCATTTGATGGTGATCTGGTGTTTGGAGCCGCGACGGGGTCTGGCCCTATCGTTGATGACGCTACACTTGCGCAGATCGGTCACGGCGCTGCGGTTTGCGTTGCGCGCGCCATCGCGCGCGGTGTGTTCGAAGCGACGCCCCAGCCGGGCGATATGCTGCCGACATGGAAAGAGCAAAACAACTTTGTACCTCCTCAGTGAAAGTTGAGGGGACCAGCCTATCAATGTGCAAAGTACTTCATCGAGCTGATCAGCATGCCGATGAGAGCTGTTGTGAGGGCGCCCGCCAGTAAAGACCAGATGGTCCTTTTCGCTTTCCATCCGATCCGGGCACCGAAGACGGTCAGCGTTGCAATCGCTGCGATGTGTGCGGCGGTGTAAGCGGCTTGGTTCGAAAGCAGGTTCATGACCGCCAACAGCATACAAACTGATGGCAAACTGGCTGCGAGCAGAACCGTCGATGAATGCTGCCAAGCCAGCTTGAAATCAGCCCAAGCGGCCGTTCGGCCGGTGTCCATCATGAGTTTGCAGATGTCGGCAAAAGCTTCGGCAAGTGCGACGGCAAGGACCGCGCCAAACAGGACGACTGCAAGCTTGAAAGGGTCAGCGATAGGTGGGGCGTGTGCGATCAGAACCGAGAGCACGGTGATCGTTCCATAGATGGCACCGAAGGTGGAGCTTTCGACTGCGCTGTTTACGTGGCTGGCCATCGCCTCAAACCGGTTGGGTCGGAAGACAAAGTAGAGGTCGGAGCATTGAACGGCTCACAGAGGGCACCTGGCCAGCAATAGTGCTCGCGGCTCGCTTTAAAAGCTTCTGGGGTCCAAGGGGTCGCTTCTGTCCCTCAGCTCATCGGGATCAAGGATGCCATCGCCATCGGAATCGGCCTTGTAAGGGAACGTTCGCGCTTGCGCTTCCAGTTCGTTGGAAAGACCGTCTCCATCAATGTCTGAATCAGCGCCGTCTTCGATGCCATCTCTGTCGGTATCCTCCCAACGGGTTGGGTCGTCAGGAAAGCCGTCGAAGGCGTCCTCAACGCCGTCATCATCTCGATCAACCGCCAGCGGCACGTGTTTGCCCACCCACTCGGAGGCGAAATCAAGTTCGGCCCCAGACATCACAATTCCGGCCATTGTCGGCTCAACCTCCGACATGAAAAGCCGGCGTTGCTCTTGCGGGAGCCCAAGATGATCGCCCGGCCGCCACCCGATTGGAGGCAGAGCGCGCAAGGCCCATGCCATTGAGGTTCTGTCGGTGACCGTAACGTTTCCCTGTTGCCCGGCGGCCAAGCGGGCGCCCGCTATCACCACCATCATGAGTTCCTGGATTTCCCGGTCTGCATAATATCGACGGAGCTCTTCGATGTGGGCCGCCGTCGTCCGGGTGGGGAGGGGGCCGGCGTCCCGCGCGAACCTTAGTGCTGCCAACTCGGCTGGTGAGAACCTGTCCGAGCGCTCAATGTCGAAAAGATCGTAGATGTCGCGCAGCGCTTCGTCGCCGACAACGCCATCGGAGGCTTCGGTTTCCAGAAACTCGTAGAGCCAACGCGTGCCATGAACCTGACAGTGCACGCAGCCTGAAGCCAATTGGTAGGTGACGAAGGTCTGCCAAAGAAACTTCATGGGTAGTGCGCGATCGCCGGCGGCAAAGTAGCCCTCGATCCGCGATGTGCCCATGGCGGTTTGTCTGGTCCATTCGGTATCGAAGTTTATCCGGTCGCTGAACGGAACGTCCGCCGGACGGGCTTCTGGCGCGAAATAATAGGGGACGTCGTAGGCCGCCCCATCGAAAGGCAAGACGTCATCGCCCGGAAGATTGCTCTCCCAGCGCCCGGGTGCGGCCCAACGGCTGTGGTCGAGCGGGAAATCGTCGAACGGGTCTTCAACACCATCCCGGTCGCTGTCCATCGTGACCCGAGGAATGCCGTAGCCTGTGACGGAGTTTAGCCAGTCGCGGCTAAACCGTGGGGAAGGAGCCGAAAGATCCTGGCGATCCCAGCCGTCGAGTATCTCTTGGCGAGCTGCCTCCATCAGTTCGCCCGCAAACAGGGCAGCCCTCTGCTCGTCGCTGCTGCTGGCCACATTCTTGGCTGCCGACCAGCCCACGCTCGCGAGCTTGGAATGTGCCCACTCCAGAGTTTGTTGATCGGTCGGTATCGGTAGAATGTTATCGTGGACGGCGTTGGCTGCGTTGAAGGAGATCAGTTCGATAAGCTCAGCGATCTGACGATCGACAAAGTGTGCGCGTAAATTGGCGTGGGAACCGGCGGTCACCCGACCTGGCAGGGTGGCCAGCTCATCGACAAATCTAAACGCAGCCCTCGTACGGGGGTCTTCGATGCTGTCGATGTAATCAGGTTTCCACACCGCCAGGATTTCGTCGTCAGGCACGCCCAGAAATGAGAGTTGAAAGGCACTGCGCGCTTGATGATGGCGGCTGTCGGCTCGGATCATCTGAAACAACGTCATTTTCCATTTCGTTGTCTCCTCGAACATGGCACCGCGGTGGATCATGGCATCCCCGACCATCGATCCTTCGGTGAACTCCCTCAGGTTGGAGATATCGATCAGGTGTCGATCATAATAATTCAACGCCCTGTCAGCGGCTGGAGTATCATTTGCAAATGAGATCGAACACAATAAATATAAGAAAGAATTGATCAGCAATATCCATCTAAAATTTCTGTGATATCGACCATTATACATTTGCATTTCTTAAATCCGCATGTAAAAAATCAATATATTTTTTTAATACATAAGTAAGACATCAAAAGCCCTCAATGATTACGCATTTTGATCTTTCATGTCGGAGCCATTGCGCTCTAACTCGCAAAAGCGTGCGGCAGCGAAGTTGAACTGGGAAGCGATCGAGATGCGCACCCATAGCGCGCCAGAGGCTATTGCCGTTACGCAAACGGTTTCGCAGGCTGCGTAGGGTGCGCCCAGCGCGCTGCATCGCAACTGGAATTGGAGCTCGCAATCATGCCCCTTCGCCTTACAACGTCTGTTTGCGCTTTGGTTTTGTCCACGGGCATGGCTGCGGCGGAGACATCTCCCCGCTATGGCGTGCTCGAATTCGGCTTGGATGACACGCTGTTTGTCGCGGATTCGGCGGCCGGTGAAATCTGGGCCTACGATTTGCCAGATGACGGATCCGCACCCGCCGAAGATCGCGCATTCAACCTTTTGGACATCGATGCACTCATTGCTGATGCCTTGGGTTCCGAGGGACGGATCATCTACAATGATCTCGCAGTCCATCCCGTCACCCGGGCGGCTTACATCTCTTTGACCACTCAGATCGATGGCGAGGAAACCAGCGCCATTGTCTCGATAAGCCATGATGGCGAAGTGGTCCCGCTCAACCTCGAGGAAATCCCCTCGACGCGTTTTGCGATCCAAAATCCTGCTGACGATGCAGTCGCATTCTGGCGCGATATTCCCGCTCCCACATTGACCGTCACGGACATGGATTTCGTGGATGGTGAACTTTTCATCTCCGGTATTTCGACCGGTGAGTTTGCCTCGACGCTGAGGCGGGTCCCCTATCCATTTGACGGGTCAAAGGTCTCAACCAGTGTCGAGATGTACCACGCTGCTCACGGCCAGAACGAGACGCGGGCTCCGATACGCGCCATGACCGTCCTGGATCTGGACGGAGAGCCAACGGTGGTGGCTGCGTACACATGCACACCGTTGGTCACTGTCGCGGTCGATGCGCTCCAGGATGGAGAACATGTGTTCGGGAAGACCATTGCGGAATTGGGCTACGGCAACACGCCTTTGGACGTCATACCGTTTTCTGCCGCCAACATGCAGGGCGACATTGAAAGCTACGTTTTGGTGATCAATCGGGAAATGGATGCCGACCTGATTTCCTTGGGTGATCTCACCGCGGCCGCAAACGGCCCGGGCTTATCCCAGCCCATTCCGTTCCTGGGTGCTACGGCAGGCGTCAACACGGTGCCACTCCCGCTGTCTGGCGTCCTCCACGGTGCCGATCAGGACAACCAGTTTCTGCTGACAATGCGGCGTGATCTTGATACCGGCGCCATGGAGCTCGTGTCGTTCCGCAAGGGCGCCTTCTTCCGCCTCAGCGACTTCATCAGCGAGTATAACTTTCCCGACTATGCCTACTCTGAAGAGGCACAGGGTATCCGCATGTTCCAGAACATGCTGAAAGCGGATGAAGGCTTCCCCGGCGAAATCGTGCAATGATCGCTGTGAGGGTAAGTGCAGCGCTCGCGGCTTTGATGATTGCGAGCGCGCCGGTATCCGCTGCCTGCCAGCCACAAGCGGGCAGTTTGGTCGACATCTACCCGACCGCGGCGACGCTGCCGGAAAATCTCCTGCGGATGTATGTTTATTTCCCCCATGCCATGGCAGCTGATGAGGGGGTCCAGAGCGTTCGGCTTTTGGGACAGGATGGGACGCCGATAGACGACGTGTTTTTGGTGTCGCGGCAGGAGCTGTGGTCGCCAGACCGGCGGCGTTTGACCTTATTGCTGAACCCCGGACGCGTGAAGTCGGGCTTAGCTGCTCACAATGCTTTGGGGCGCGCCCTTGTTCCCGGGCAGAGCTATACCTTGGAGGTGCCTGCGGACATGGAAGCCGCGAACGGCTGTGAACTTGGCACATCCGCCCGCTACAGCTTTTCCGTGATCGATGCTGACCTCGAAACCCCCGACCCCGAGGCTTGGACCTTTGCGGCGCCCGCTGCGGGCACCAAAGAACCTGTTCAGCTCGACTTAGGTAGCTCGCACGATCACCTTTCGTTGGCTTATCGTCTGCGTGTTTTCGACCAGACAGCCTCGGTGGTGCCCGGATCGATCGATCTTGGCCCCGGGGAACGCAGTTGGAGCTTTACGCCCGCACAGCCATGGCGGGCGGTGCCCTATGAGCTGATCGTGGATGAGCGGCTGGAAGACCTCGCAGGCAACCGCCCCGGGGTGCTGTTTGATCGCCCGCTGGACGGTGGCGACCCTCAACCCTCGACAACCAGTTTGTCCTTCGCCCCACGATAGGCATCGCGCGCTCAGAGCTTGAGTGCCTTAAGGTGCGCCAACATGGCTTGTATTTTCCGTGTGCGATGAACATCGGCATGGGTCACCAGCCAGACATTGACCGTCCATTCGTCAAGTGACGGACCGATCTGATGCAAGTCGGGGTTCGGTTCTGACTCGGCCACCGGCAGAAAGCCGATCCCCATACCGTCGCGGATCGCGCGCTCCTGGAGGAAAGCATCGCCGGAACGGAACACCACACGCTCAATCGGAACGTTCTCGCTCAGCCATGCTTCAAATCTCTTTGGCGAATCGGCTATCGGGTTTCCCACAAAATCATGGTCGGCCAGGTCGTCGAGGCCGCCCGGTTGGCCGTGAGCTTCAAGGTAGGACGCATGTGCAAATAGCGCGAAGTCCAGCACGCAAAACTGCTGCACGACGTAGTCGCCCTTATCGGGTTTGTGCCCGGCTCGAACGGCAATATGCGCTTCGGCACGCTCCAGTCTGAGCTGCTCGGCGCCGGTCAATAGGGCCACCCTCGATTTCGGATGGTCCCGGCGAAACGCGTGCAGGGCTGGCATCAGGAATGTCGAGATCGGCAAGAGGGTCGTGATGATCACTTCCCCCTCCACTCCGACGTTCTTGACTTTAGCCTGCCCGACAAAATCGTCCAAGATGTCATGGGCGCGATCGGCTGAATCGAAAAATTCCTGACCAATCTCCGTGAGTTGGTACCCGCGATTGTGCCGGATAAACAACCGCGCCCCCAGGTGCTTTTCGAGGGCGTCAATATGCCGGTTCACGGTGGCTCGGTGGACGCCGAGCATCCTTGCGGCCTTGCTGATCGTGCCCGCCTTCGCGACGCAGTAAGCGGTGTTGATTTCGGTCCAGTAATCCATGTCACGTTCACCTATCGGCAGTGATCGGCTCCGGTCTAGGCGTTAGGCTTGCCGAAGGTGCGGACTGGTGCGCATCTGGTGCGCGTGGCAAGTCCGCCTACCGAATTCACAACCAATGGAAGGGCGCAACCACGCCTCGATGTGTATCTTCGTCTCTACCGAGCCGGTGACGACCCAGACGTGTTGTGCCCAAAGCGCCGACCGGCGTGCTGCGCTTGTTGGTAGCACCGGGCAAAACTATCGTTCGGGGCCGCTGTCCAGCCGCACGATGTGGTCCGCCGGACCGGATGGGAAGCGCTGCATGACCAATGGGTCGTGGCCAGGGATAATGAGGTTAGGCCAGGAGGCCAAACGATAAAGCGTGTCAAATCCGTCCAACATGTCCTGCAGATCGACGACGATGGGAAAAGGTTTGCGAGCCTCGTAATTCTCATAAAAGTGCGCCGCGTCGGATGCGAGCACAAGCCATCCAGCGGACGTTGATACACGCACCGATTGGAGCCCGCGCGAATGGCCGCCGATCCGGTGCACCGTGACACCCTCGGCAATCTGCGCGTCGCCATCGTAGAAAGCGACCTTTCCCGAATACAGCCGTCTGATCGCCTCGCAAACATGGCCAGCGGTAAAGGGCATACGCAGCGTATCGTGGCACATGCACGGACCGGTTGCGTAGGCCATCTCAGCGGCCTGGATATGGAGTCGGGCATTGGGAAACAGATGAAGCCCGCCGGCATGATCATAGTGCAAATGGGTGACGATCAGTTCGGTGACGTCCTCTGGCGTCACACCAAGCGGCGCCAGCGCCTCGCGCGGGTTTTTGAGGATGGGCCGTTCGCGAGCCGCTGCTTCCGCCTCGTCATAGCCAGTATCGACGAGAATGATCTCGTTGTCCCGGCGTAACAGCCACATGAAGTAGTCCATGGGATGCGGCGCGTCATGGCGGTCATCGAAGATAAAACTGTCGCCACGAAGGCGTGCATTCCGATCCGCATATTTGACAGCGTATACTTCCCAAGGTGTCATGCTGAACCTGCTGAAATGTCTTCGCGCTTTTGGCCACTACCATGTCAGCGACGGCCGTGTCGAAGCGCTGGAAATGTGAACTGTTGAGGTGAGCGTCGAAGGCCGCTCTGTCCTGGTATATCTCGTAGAGAAAGATCTCGGCCGGCTCATCATCGTTCCAGCACACGTCGAACTGGTGACAGCCGGGCTCGTCCCGCAAAGACGTCGCCGCATTATCCAACATAAGGGGTAGGAACGCGGTGACTGTGTCACTCCTGACCGAGAAGTGGACCGTGACGGCGTACATCACGCTTCCTTGTTCGTCAGTTTGGCGAACATGCGTTTTGCAAGGGGTAGCTGACTGAGAACCAGGGCGACGTTGAGCGACAAAAGAATGGCTGCGCCCGGCCGCGAGATGAAAACTGAGAGATCGCCACCGGATATCAGCAACGATCGCCGAAAGGTCTCGTCGAGCAGGCCACCAAGGATGACGCCAATCACCAGCGGCGCGATGGGGTACTTCATGAGGTTCATAAAATAGGCGACCACCCCGACGCCCAACATCAGGTAGAGGTCGTTGATACCGCCACCGACGCTGAAAGAGCCGATCGTCGTCAGCGCCATCACGATGGGCAAGAAAACGGTCTGCGGCAGCCGGAGGATCATGATAAAGACGCGGGCCGCGAACAGGCCCATCAGGAACATGGTCAGGGATGCCAGGACCAGGATCGCCACAACCTGCAGGATCAGCGCGGGATCAATTGTGGGGCCGGGAATGACATTGTTGATCTTCAACGCTCCCATGAGAGCCGCTGCTGGCGGCGAGCCAGGTATGCCCAGGACCAACAGCGGGATCAGCGCGCCGCCGATGCAGGCATTGTTGGCGGTCTCCGATGACAGCAGACCTTCAAGGCTCCCCTTGCCGAAGTTCTTGCCATCTTTGCTGACTGTCTTCCCGACGCCATAGCTCACCCAGCCCGCCACATCCTCACCGACGCCGGGAAGTGCGCCAACGCCGGTTCCGATGACACCGGAACGGCCAATGGTCGGGAGATGGCGGCGGATGGCGGCCATGTTGGGCAAGATCCGCCCTTGCAATGGCTGGACCTTGCCACTGGCGACATGCCGCATACCCTCGATGATCTGCGGAACGGCAAATGCGCCCATCAGGACCGGGACCACCTGGAACCCGGACAACATGTAAGACCAGCCAAAGGTGTAGCGCGGCTCCGAAAGCAGTGGGTCGAGGCCAACCATCGCCATTGCGAGGCCAATCAGGCCCGCGATCCAGCCCTTTATCGCGAGGTCCTCGCTCATCAACGTGCCGGACAAAAGAATACCAAACAGCGCCAGCATTGCCTTTTCCGGGCTTGCAATGTTCTGCGAAATCAACAGAAGCGCCCAAACGAAAATCAGTAAGGCCATGGTCCCAATCACCGTGCCGATGAAACTGGCGGTGGTGGTCAGGCCAAGCGCTTCCCCACCCCGGCCAGCCTTGGCCAAGGGGTACCCATCCATGGCGGTCGCCGCACTTGCCGCGGTGCCCGGAATATTGAGAAGGATCGACGGGTAGGAGCCGCCATAAATGGCGCCGACATACGCGCCCAAAAGCGCGATAAGCGAATAATCGAGTGGAATTTTGTTGCCGAAGAACCCGGTGAGAATGGTCACCGCGAGCGTTGCGGTCAGCCCCGGCAGCGCGCCGAATGTAATGCCGAGGAATACCGAGCTGACCAGATAGATGTAAGTAAGCGGGTCAACAACGAGGCCAGCGAACTGCACGCCAAATCCTGAAAGCTGCGAGGCAACGAACTCCACGTCAGTCCCTCCACAGCGGGCGAAGGGTGACATAGTAGTGGTACTCGATCTTGGTGAACAGCAAACCCGTTCGCGCCGGCACATTCTGGCGAAAGCCGAATGCCATCGCCGTCACAAGAATGACCGGCGCGAGCACGGAGACGAACGGGATAAACCGCGTCACGCGCGATCCTCGCCCCATCCACAGCACGACGCCGGTCAGCGCAACCCAGCAGGTCAGCGTGACCCAGTCATCGGTGTGTGACCGCCAATCAGCTTGGGCGGGGAAGAACACGAGCGCAAAGGCTGCCGGTGCCGCCACGAACGCCATCGCGATCAGTGCGCGTGCGCGAAACCCGCCGTGGAAACCAAAGATCAGGGCGGTGATCAGAAGACCGGTGCAGACGATGAAGTCCACCCGTGGCACCAGTCCGGCGATGTAGCTTGCGATGATGATCACAACCGCGGCTGCGCGCCATGCTTCCTGCGCGTTCCAGCCAAGGCCGATGGCGGACATGGCCCGCGCTGCTCCACCGGCCCGGATGGACGTCATCAACAGAACCAGTGCGAGAACCAGAAGACCTGAGAAGATCCCCAAGGGAACGATTGCAGCCGAGTTGTACCAAGCTGCGCCGCTAACGCCCGCCCGGTTCTCTCCCAAGATGGGGATGGTAAGCGTTTCGGCGAGGAAGAATAGTGACAGCCCAATTAGAACGAGCGCTGCCCAAAAGTCGCGCGTGCGCAACGTTGCGATATCGTTGCTTTCGGCCATCGACGCGTCTCCGTGGCATGCCGACGCGCGCAACCATCATCGCGCGCGTCAGGTGTCTAGGGTCTCGATCAGGGCGCTTCAATGCCCAGCGAGGATGGATCGACGGTCGTCGCTCCCAGTTCCTGCAAGGTGTAGGCAAAGTTGGATTCAAGCGTGGAGAATATTTCCTGAGCGTCCTCACCATGGGCGCCGGAGACCGCGTAATTGTTTGCGGCGGCCCACTCCGCGACGGTGTCACTTTGAATCGCTTGTGAGAAGGCTTCGCTCAGAACCTGCTTGACCTCATCAGGCGCAGAGTCATGAACAGCAAAGCCGATCGCTTGCATAAGCGGCAGGTACTGGTCGAGCCCATCATACATGTCGAAGGCCGATGGAACGGTCATCCCTGCGATCTCAACGCTGTCCGGTGTGAGCATGGCCAGCGGCAACAACTGTCCACCTTCGATCAGAGCTGCCTGCTCGGCAAGCGAGGTGACCACAAGCTGAACTTCTCCCGCGATCGCCGCCTCCTGGCCCGGAGCGGAGCCTTGATAGGGCACGAATAGAAACTCAGCATCTGCTCCGTTCTGCAGGGCAAGTAGGTTGAGGTGGTGAATGGAACCTGCGCCACTGGCGGCGGCGGGGATCGTACCTGGAGCTGCCTGTGCTGCCTCTATGAGCTCTTGGAGGGTTTCATGCGGGCTGTTGGCTGGCACCGACACGAGGTCCGGTGATCCACCGACGATGAACGGGTACCAGTAATCGAAGCGTTCGGTCCAACCGCCTTGAACGGCAGCTGTAACGTTTGATTCTGATAGGCCAACCAGCGTGTAACCATCGTCTGGCTGGTTGGCGACGTAGACCATCCCGTTGGATCCAGCGACGCCACCGGTCTGGTTGATCACATTGATCGACACCGGAAGGAATGCCTCCATCTCGGCCATGATCATGCGGTTGATGGTGTCGGTACCACCACCCGCTCCCCAGACGACGGCCGTGGTTATGTCGCGGAATGGATATTCCTGAGCGGTGGCAGTTGTTGCCGCGGAGCCCAGTGCGACCGCGCTGATCGCCAGTGCGGCAACCGTATTGATTTTCTCAAACATTGACGTTTCCCCTCATTAACGCATTTTGTATTGCATTATTTTGTGTATGCATTAATGTATGCGTTGTCAAGTTGACATTCGCCACGTACCTGTCATTCCCGACTGCAGGCGACCTACAGAGAAGAAACCATGGCTAAGACTTTTGAGATCGCGGTTTTCCCCGGTGATGGGATTGGTCCGGAGATCATGGCGCCAACCCTCGAGATCCTCCGTGAGATACAGAAGGGTGCCAAGAGTTATGGCCTCAATCTCGTCAGCCTAGCTGCAGGTGCGGGGCATTACGCTCAAACGGGCGCATCTCTTCCGGACCAGTCGCTGGACCGTGCGCGTCGATCGGATGCCATTCTGCTGGCGGCCATGGGGCTGCCCGATGTCCGCTATCCTGACGGTACCGAGATCACGCCGCAGATCGAACTACGCATGCAGCTTGATCTGTTTGCCGGTGTGCGGCCGGTTCGCATTCGCGCAGGACAGGCCAGCCCCTTACGGATACCAAAAGGCAAGGCGGTTGATTTCGTTTTGATACGTGAGAGCACCGAGGGTTTGTTCTTCTCGCTGGGCGCGGGGCAAGTCAGCGAGAACGAAGCGCGGGAAACTCTGCGCATAACCAGGACAACATCAGAAAAGCTCTTTCGGTTTGCCTTCAACCTTGCAGCAGACCGCAAGGCGAACGGTGACGGTCCAGGCCGCGTGACATGCGTCGACAAGGCAAACGTCTTTCGTGCCTTCGCCTATTTCCGGCAGCTGTTTAACGACGAGGCCGTCAACTGGCCGGCCCTGACCGCCGATCATGCGTATGTTGATGCGGCGGCGCTGTGGATGATCGAAAAGCCCTGGTCTTTCGACGTCATGGTGACCGAGAACATGTTCGGGGACATTCTGTCGGACTTGGGAGCGGGCTTGATGGGCGGTCTCGGTCTGGCCCCGTCGGCGGATATTGGTGAGAACCACGCTGTCTTTCAGCCATGCCACGGGTCGGCTCCTGACATTGCGGGCCAAGGCATCGCAAACCCGCTCGCGATGATCTTGTCTGCTGCGATGATGTTGGAATGGCTGGGCACCCAGCACGACCTCAGTGAGATGCGTCGCGACGGCCGAAAGCTGCGTGACGCCGTTGACGCCGTGATCGATGAGGCGTCCACACTCACCCGCGATCTGAAGGGGCGGGCGACCACAAATGAGGCGGCTGAAGCGGTATTGAGCGCTCTCTTCGTCTCATGAACCCGCAGCCCGTCGATGAAGTAACGGTCGCCTGTGTCGGCGCGGGCTACTTCAGTCAGTTCCATATCCGCAGCTGGTTACGCATGCCCAGCGTCAAGCTCGTTGGTGTATGCGATCAGGATATCGCGAAGGCGCAGGCAACCGGCGTTGCCTCGTTCGATGACCTGCCAGCGATGCTCAAGAGCCAGAACCCCACGGTGCTGGATATCATCGTCCCACCGGCAGCTCAGGCTCAAGCTATCTCGACCGCCCTTGCGCACGGCGTGAAGTGGATCATCTGCCAGAAGCCATTTTGCCGATCACTTCACGAGGCACGCACGATTGTCGCCAAAGCGCGACAGGCCGATGCTATCCTTGTGATCCACGAAAACTTTCGCTTTCAACCCTGGTATCGGTGCATCAAGTCAGCGATTGATGACGCCCTGATCGGTGAAGTGTTGCAGATGACCTTCAGACTGCGGCCGGGCGATGGTCAGGGTCTTCGCGCTTACCTCGACCGTCAGCCCTATTTTCAGTCCATGGAGCGGTTTCTGGTCCACGAAACGGCTGTGCACTGGATCGACACCTTCCAATATTTGTTCGGTGAGTTGGTCGCTGTTTACGCTGATCTGCGGCGTCTAAACCCTGCTATCGCAGGCGAGGATTCGGGGCACATTCTGTTTGATCATGCCAGTGGGGTTCGGGCGTTGTTCGATGGCAACCGTCTGCTTGACCACGCCAGTGATAACCCTCGCAGGACTATGGGTGAGGCGTTGATCGAAGGCACAAAGGGTTCGATCGACCTGCTTGGTGATGGCTCGGTCGGCCTGCGCCGTTTCGGACGCTCCAGTCGTCAGATGATCCGTTCCCCAGATACGAGCCCGGAGTTTGGCGGGGATTGCGTCCACGCGCTTCAAAGTCACGTTATCGAGGGAATTGTTGATGGCAGCGCGGTCGAGAATGCGGCGCAGGACTACCTGAAGGTTATCGAAGTCGAAGAGGCGATCTATAAGTCTGCCGAAACCGGACAGAAGCTAGAACTGGCAATGTGATGGACGCGCAGACCGAAAAAACCCAATCAAACTCCCAGCGGGCCGCAGCCGCGATCAGGGAATTGATATTCTCCGGCGACCTGTCCCCCGGTTCCGACCATCTGGAATCCGAACTCGCAGATCGACTGGGAATGTCCCGAACGCCGGTTCGCGAGGCCGTCGTCATGTTGGAAGGGCAGGGCCTGTTGTCGGTGCGCCCGCGCAAGGGCGTTCGCATATTACCGATCTCTCCCAACGATATGCGCGATATCTACGATGTCCTGACCGCGCTTGAAAGTCTGGCTGCTGAGAATGCCGCCAAGGCTGGGTATCAAGACGAGGACCTTGCTGACCTGACAGATGCCATCGAGCGCATGGACCGGGCCATTGCTCGCGAGGACCGACAGGCTTGGGCCGTGGCGGACGATGACTTCCACCGCGAGCTTGTGCGCCTAGGCGGCAATAGCCGTATCGAAGAAATCGTCGAGCGAATGAGCAACCAGGTTCGTCGAGCCCGTTGGGTCACGCTTTTTGTTCGACCTTTGCCGTTGAAATCTAACGAGGATCATCGGGCCGTGAGCGATGCGATCCGCAAGGGAGACGCCGAGCAGGCCAGAACCCGCCACCAGCTCCATCGCATGCATGCGCGCGATGTCCTGGTGGAGTTGTTATCGGGCATGGGCCTCAATCGGGTTTGAAAGATGACCATGAAGCTTGGTTGCAACGGCGATGATTTCACAGGTTCAAGCGACCTTGCCAACACGCTTGCAAAAGGCGGTTGTCCGAACGTCTGATAGAGACTTGGAAGCCAAGCAGCACCCGGCGACCACGGCGTGAACAGTCTTCAAATGTTCCTTTTCGATCAGAACAAAGCCGGTTTGCAGCCTGCTGCCATCCTTGTCTATCAGAAAGAACTGGTCGCCAGATGTGCCAAGACGCGCGCAAAACGCACTTGATCAAGTGGCCTTTCGGTGTCGATCTCAATAACCGGCCCTAAGCCGAGCGGTTTGGCCTTTTCGGCCAACGCTTGAAGTTCCAGCGCATAAGAGGCTGGCGGGTGGCCCGTTCGCCGTTCATCAGCGCGAGCCCTGTAACGCTCCGCCGCGCACTGTGGTGAGACCTTGCACCAAATCTCAACGCAGCGCTCGATTTTTGCCATGCTGAGGCGTTGTTCAACGATCTCGGTCGGCTGAAAGCCGTGCCATGCATCCACCACGGGTACGACCTCATCGGGAAAAGCGGCGATGCTCGAAAAGATCGCTTCATAGCTTGCGCGGCCAAGCATACGGTTGTGCTCCCGGTCGCCCGTGCCAACATGATTGAAGAGCGCCTCCTTGACCACATCCAGGGTCAGAGGGATCGCCATGACACTATTCGTTTGTAAGTAGGCGACCAGGCTGGCAGCCACCGTTGATTTGCCGCTTGCGGGCACGCCATTGATGAGCACCGCGCGCTTCATGCCCGTGCTGCCATGCGTTGTGATAGGGGGAAGCAATGCAGCCCCGCGCCGATCACGCCCGCATCATCCTTCAAGATGGCGGCCTCGACCGGCACCTCAAACCACGCGCTGCGCTGCTCGGTTCTTTGCAGCGCTTGGACCATCTGCTCACCTAGCCCACCGCCGATGATGATCAGCCGCGGATCAAACGCCGAGGTCAGCGTTTCAAGCGCACGCTGAAACGGCACGCTCCAACGGTCCAGGATGTCGGAAGCGATGCTGTCGCCCGCTTGAGCGCGCGCCAACAGATCGCTTGCCCTAAGGTCCTCGGGGAGGCCTGCTTGCTTGATGAGGGCGCGCAGTGCGGTCCCAGAGCTGTAAGTCTCAACGCAGCCATAGCGACCGCAATTGCATCGCACGTCGCCCGGTTCGCCGTCCGCGTTCCCTACAACGATGTGACCGAACTGCCCGGCGAGGCCACCGCCATACCACGGCATCTCATCGTGAACGATTGCCCCACCAATTCCGGTGCCGATCGTTACCATCAGGATGAGCCCGTCCTTCAACTGCGGTCGCCAATGCACCTCCGCGATCAAGGCCATCAGAGCGTCGTTTTCCAAGGTCGCTGGTAGACCATGCGTGCCGTCGAGAAGGCCAACAAGGTCGAGGCCCGCGATATCAAGGTAACCTGCGGATAGAATGCGATTGTGGTGAGCCTCAACCCGACCGGGTATGCCGACCCCAACGCCGATGCAGCTGGCATCCTTTACGCCGCCGACCATTGCGCTGATCTGTCGGGCGAACTCTTCGCGGCCCCGCTCAACCTTTTCAATGCGATGCTCAAGGATGCTTCCAGAGGCATCGATGCGCGCTGCCCTGATGTTGGTGCCGCCGACATCCACGCCGATTGCCGTGCGCGCAGGCGTGTTCATCGATGGTGACCAGTCGGCGATCGCACGCCGCGGTACGTCATGCGTAGCGCTGCAAAATCGCCTGGATTTCAGCCAGACGAGCGCTCGCGATGGTCTCAAGGCGGTCGGCGAGCACAGCATCATCGAGCGATATGCAATCCTTCCAAAGCGCACGCCCAGCGATGACACCCGAAGCCCCGTTCTGCATGGCAGTCTCAACCTGGCCAAGGAAAGTCTCGTGATCGACACCCGCTGAGAGAACGGCCCAGGGTATGCCGTTGCACAGATCGGTGACTTTCCGGCACGCTTCCGCATGACCCGGATAGGGTAGCTTGAGGACCTTGGAGCCCAACTCGATGCAGATCTTCGTGCCGCCAATAATCAGGTCAGGAAAGGCCGCCGCGTAGTCCGCATCGCTCTCCCCTTCGAGCTGATAGGTCAAGAACTCCACCACAAGCAGAAGGTCTTCGGTGGCGAAGTCTGCCACGCACTGACGGATCGTTTCCATGTTAGCGGTATTGGCGTTGGGCGTGTCCGAGCGCAGATACACCATCAGTTTGGCGCCTGTTCCGCCCAATTCACGGACCCGGCGCGCGGTTGTTCCGGGAACCAGTTTGGAGATCCGGAAGCCATTTTCATCGGTGTCCCAGCCTGACGCATCAAGTCCAATCAGAAGGGCGGTGTCTCGTGCCAGTGTGCCGTCATCGACCACGTCAGGTACCGCGCACACCGCATCGAGGAGGATGCAGGACGCCTTGTTGGCCAGATGCCTGACGATCCCCGATTTGACGTGTCCGAGGGTCTTCTCATCAATAGCTGATTGCGCTTCTGGCGTGTCTGCAAGGACCTTGCGCATCCCGCCGCGCTGATCGGCTGCAACCACCATCATCATTCCGTTCTGGGCGCAGATTTGTTGGTATCCGCGCCGCTCGGCGGTCGTCATTTCATGGGTCATGCGAACGTTCGAAGCTCATGTAGCATTGCTTTTGTTTGCAGGTCGCTATGCTATGGCCAACCGACAAAGGCAAGCTGCGGGGGCTCTTGCCACGCGATAAAACCGGCCATCCATGGTGGCAAACAAGAAGAAAGGGAGGGCTTTGATGGCGTCTTCTGCAAGCGGTCTGAACATCGCTGGACCCGTTCTGGTAACCGGCGCAAGCGGCGGCATTGGCGGTGCCATTGTCCGGCATCTGACCAGCCTTCAAGTCCCGGTAATCGCCAGCGGCACCGATACGGACAAGCTCAACGCACTGTCGAAGGAAACCGGAGCACAGGCGCTGGCGTTTGATGTTACCAGCGAAGACAGCGTTCGCGAGGCTTTGGAAGGCCTCGATCTGTGGGGCGTCGTCAACTGCGCGGGCTTCGGAGGCGAGATCGCGACGCCGATGGATACCGACATCGAGATTTTCGACAAGGCAATTGCGATCAACACGCGCGGGGCGCTGCTGGTCACCAAATATGCCTCGCAGACGATGATCCGACTGGGTCAGGGCGGCGCGATCGTCAATGTTTCCAGCCAAGCCGCGCTGGTCGCCTTGAAGGGTCACATTTCATATGGCGCATCGAAGGCGGCCCTCGACAACATCACACGGGTATCCGCTCTCGAACTGGGCAAGCACGGCATCCGGGTCAACGGAGTTCATCCCACTGTTGTCATGACCCCAATGTCGGCTTGGTATTGGGGACGGCCAGATATTGAAAAGCCGTTCCTTGAAGCGATGCCCCTTGGGCGTTGGGCCACTGAGGATGAGATCGCGGCACCGGTCGCTTTCCTGCTGTCTGATGGGGCATCCATGATCACCGGAGTCGCGCTTCCCATTGATGGCGGTTACACCGCCTGCTGAGCCGCTGGCCGTAACGGTCGCTGCGTTCTGGACAATTTGTAAAAGAAGGATACGATGTCGGAAGGTGGTCGTGTCGAGCTCACGTTCAGACCGCCCCGGCCATGTGCCGAAAACAACAAGAATGGCCAAAGGCCAGCTATAAAACGGAGGAAGTCAGCATGCGCAATTTCATGAAGGCCGCAGTGTGCGCGGCAACGCTGGGTTTGGCGGGGCCCGCCGTCGCCCAGGACGACATCAATATCACGTTGGTGCCGGGTCTCACAACGGACGCCTTTTACATCACCATGAACCGCGGCGCACAAGCTGCCGCTGAAGCTCTCGGCATAACCGTGAATTTCCAGGGTGCCGAAGAGTTTGATCCCGTGCTCCAGACCCCTGTTCTCGACGCTGTGATTGCGCGCGGTCCCGATGCCATTTTGATTGCGCCGACCGACACCACGCAGATGATCGAGCCGCTGCGCCGCGCCCATGAAGCCGGCATTCCCGTCATCACCGTCGACACCTTCATCGACGATGGCCTGTACCAGGATGGTGCTGGCGATGGCGACTTCCCAATGGCTTATGTCGCTTCCGACAATGTCGGCGGTGGCCGCATGGCCGCACGCTTCATGGCGGAAGCGATTGGTGGCGAAGGCACGGTGTACGTGTCGAACGTGCGTCCGGGTATCTCGACCACAGACCAGCGCGAAGAGGGCTTCAAGGCTGAAATGGCCGAGAATTTCCCGGGCGTCACCGTGTTGGACACGCAGTACAACGAAAACGATGCTTCGCTTGCGGCATCGCAGTTTAGCGCCGTGTTAGCACGTAACCCCGACGTCAGCGGCGTTTTCGGTGCCAACCTGTTCTCCGCCCTCGGCGCGGGTAACGGCGTTGAAGCGGCAGGGGCAGCCGACAACGTGACCGTGATTGCGTTCGATGCGCCGCAGAGCATTGTCGATAATATCTCCACCGGCTTGGTGGACGCGGCCATTGCGCAGCATCCCGCGGAGATCGGTTACTTCGGTGTCATGGCCGCCTATGCCGTCTTGACGGGTAACTCGGTACCGACCTCCATCGGTACCGGCTTCACGGTCATCAACGCTGACAATGTGGACGATCCGGATATCGCTAAGTTCATCTACTCTGAATGAGCGATATATCTGCACAAAAACCAGTAGGGGCTTCGTTTCTGAAGCCCCTTTTGGGCGCGTGGTCATGGATCTTTCTGCTCGCGATCCTCGTTTTCTTCGAGCTGTATGCGCGCGCTGAAACCGGGCAGACATTTCTCTTCCGGGTCTACAACATCCAGTCGATCGCGATCGCAGCCTCTCAGATTCTGCTGCTGGCTCTGGGCCTGACGCTTGTCATCGTGGCAGGGCACATTGACCTGTCGATCGGTTTCACGACCGGCCTTTCGGCCGTCGTCATGGCGTTGGTGATCCGCGTCGCGGGGCCAGATTCCGGGTGGGGAATTGTCATCCTCGCCATGCTGGTCGGAACGTTCGCCGCCGTCATTGTAGGCCTCGTCAATGGCTGGCTCGTGGCTATCCTCAACGTGCCAAGTTTCATCGGAACTTTGGGAACATACGGCGTCGCGCGCGGCGGAGCGTTGATCGTCGCCGGTGGTGCAACCGTTTCCATCCGAAGCGATGAGGCTCGGGCCTTCGGCAACGGCGATATTCTGGGGTTTCCCGTGCCAGTGGTTGTCGCTGCTGTGCTGGCGTTTCTTTGCCATTACCTTCTGGCACACACCCGTTTCGGGGTGCACACCTACGCGCTGGGGGCGAACCGTGCCTCGGTTGAGCGGGCCGGCGTTGACGTCAAGAAGCATCTGATCTGGCTTTTCGTGATCTCGGCCGTGACAGCCGGTGTGGGCGGATTGGTCTACACCGGACGCTTCTCTGCCGGTGCAGCCAATGCGGGTGAGCCGATCTTGCTGTACGCGGTCGCCGCTGTGTTCATCGGCGGAGCATCCCTGACGGGCGGACAGGGGACGATCACGGGAACGGTCATCGGAGCGTTCATCATCGCTGTCATCCAATTCGGTCTCGTCTTCTCGGGTCTGCCGCCCTACTGGCAGTTTGTCGCCGTGGGCCTCGTGATTATCGTCGCCGTGCTTGTCGATCAGTCGCGAGACAAACTCACCGGCGCACAATCATGACGCCGATCCTCGAAGCTCGGAACCTGAACAAACGCTTCGGCGGCAACGAGGCCGTGAAGGACGTCTCCTTTGGCGTCAACGCGGGCGAGTGCGTGGTGCTTGCGGGTGATAACGGGGCCGGGAAATCAACGGTCATCAAGATGATCTCTGGCGTACACACGCCGACAGGCGGCGAAGTTCGGTTCCAGGATGAACGCCTCACCGGTAAGACACCGAACGCAATACGGCAGACCGGGATCGAAACGATCTACCAGGACCTAGCTTTGGCCGACAATCTCGACCCTGGCCTCAATCTCTATCTTGGTCGTGAGGCTACGCGCCGCTTTTTGGGCATTCCCGTCGTCGACCGCCGGACCATGCGAGAGACGGCCAAGGAGGTGCTCAAGGGACTGGGGATCGTTATCCCTGATCCTTCGGCTCCGGTGCGCGATCTTTCAGGCGGGCAGAGACAGGCGATCGCGATCGCGCGGGCTATTCATTGGAAAGCCAAATTGGTCATCATGGACGAGCCGACCGCCGCCCTTGGGGTCCCCGAGCAACGCGAGGTCATGGCGCTGATCGAGAGGCTCAAGTCCCAAGGTGTTGGCATCATTCTGATCTCGCATAATCTGCCGGATATCTTCGCGGCGGCGGACCGCATTATTGTGCTGGCGCGCGGGATCGTGGCGGGCGAGCGCAGGCCGGCAGACACCAATGATGAGGAGATCGTGCGGCTGATGATGGGAGCTACTGGTTAAGCAGCGCCTTCGTCTGCTCCCTTTGGCAGGAGCCTAACATTATGAGGCGGCGTTCAAAGGCTGAGGCCAATCTGTTGCAGAGCCTTGCACAGCAAGGTCCGCAAAGCCGGGCAGATCTTGGCAGATCGATCGGGCAGACCCGCGCGACCGCGGGCAACGTCGTCGCGCGGCTGCTGGAAGAAGGCATTGTACGGACCGCAGGCTCGGCTGAGCACGATACGCACCGCACCATTGGTCGCCCAGGCGAGCGCGTGTCCATCAACCCCGACCACTGTCACGTCATCGGAGTTGATGCCGGCATTGGTTTCGTCATCGCGCTGCGAATGGATCTTGCTGGCACCGTTGTGGCCGCCGAACAAATCAAGACCGAAGACAGGGCGCCCGCAGCTATGCTGGATCGTGTGGTGTCACTTGTGCAGGAGGTCGCGATAGGCGCGCCATCTATCGGCGGGGTATCGGTTGCGGTGCCGGGTATCATCACCCGCGAAGGCTATGTCATGCGCGCACCTTTTCTTGGATGGAAAGATGTGTCCTTCCGCGATCAACTGGCTCGCCATTTGGGTGATTATGGCCCGCTCTCGCTTGAAAACGATGCGAACGCACTTGCAATGGGCGAGGTCATTCGCGGCCATGTCGCGCCCGACGAGATGACCATCGTGCTGTCCATGGATGTTGGCGTGGGCGGATCCATTCTCAGCGGCGGCAAGCTGATGGATGGCCAGTCTGGGCTTGCGGGCGAGTTTGGCCACATGTTCGTGCAACCAAGCTCTGCCGAAGCGCCTGTCAGGCTCGAGAATTTCATTGGCCGCTTTGCCCTTTTGGCGCGTTATGGTGCGCTGGGCGGCGAAGGCGTTTCGCTTGACGCTTTTGTTGACGCGTTAGACCAAGGCGAGCGCGCCGCACGGCAAGTTCAACACGAATGGGTCGAGGTTCTCGCCCAGGCTCTGTCCACGATTACCAGCGTCCTGAACCCCGGCAGTCTCGTTTTCGGCGGACCCCTCACGACGCTCTTGGAACGATCGCTTCCGCTGCTTGACGAAGCCTACGAGGGATTGCTCATGCATGGCACGGCCAAACCCCGCTTTGTGCTGCTCCCCTTTGCGCAGCATGCCGTTGCACGCGGATGCTGCGATCTGCGGCGCGAGGCGATCTTCTCCATGGTGTGAAAGCAGATAGCTAGGATCTCCCGATCAGCCATGCCCCGCAGCTTGGAAGTACCGACGGACGCTTGTCTGGATGTGCCGCTTGATCAGCTCTGTTGGATCCGACGTAAGCGCGCCGAACGCGAGGCCCATGAAGGCTTGCGATATCTCGGTTTCGGCGATGCGTTGAGCCTCGAGTAACGACATCAACTCATCGAGCGCTTCTGCAACCGTGGCGTCCGACCAGTAGTAGCGAATACGATCACTGTAACTGAAGACCTTCAGTGTCTCCACTTCGCGCGCGTTGCCCCGATAATAGTCCCTCCAGTGTTGCGGCGTTTTTTGCATCGCGTCCATCACCACCGCGCGCACATCGCGTTTTGGTGGCTGTTCGCTTTCAGCCGCGAGCCTCGCCAGCGCCCACACCGCTTCGCGAAAACGGAAGGTCAGCTCCGGTCCCACTTTGAGAAAAAAGAAGTGTGCGTCGACCAGCGCCGACAGAGCGTCATCGCTTTGGTAGTCCGTTGAATGCGCTTCAAATGTCAGGCCCGAATGCTCAGCAATGGACTGCGCAAGCGGCTGCGCCTTTTCCGGTTTAAACGGGTAGACCGAGGTGTGACCAAAATCGACACCCGGCTGGGTCACCACGGACACGATGCGCTCCCACGCTCCATTCAGTCCGCGGGCGTTCCACGCTTCCTGATGCGTTGAAATCGTCTGATGAAAGCGCTCAACGGAGGTCACGTCTAGCGCATCAGGTTCGTCAATCTCACCGCCGGGTATGGGGACCTCAGTCCCGATGACATAGATAAGCTTGCCGGGATCGGGAGCGTGCGCTTCGGCCACTGCGCACAGGTCAGCTGCGCGGTTCGCAATTTGCTCAAAGCTTGGGTCAGGTTCGCCGCCGCAGGCCATACTGGCATCCAAATGGATCTTGGTGAACCCGGCCTCAGCATACAGCCGCACCATCTCGCCTGCCTTGTCCATTGCCTCATCCACGGGCCGCGCGCGCCACGGGTTCGGGCCGAGATGATCGCCGCCCAAAATGATCTGGTCCATCGGTACCCCGGCATCGGTAGCAAGCTCGTCTAACCAGGCCTTGAACTGCCGCGGGGCGAGGCCCGTGTAGCCACCATCCTGATTGACCTGGTTGCAGGTGGCCTCAATGACCGTTGGCAAGCCGGTGGCGGCCGTTTGGTCCAGAACCGCCCTCAAAACATGTTCGTTGGCCGTGCAGAAGCACGGCAGACCTTTGCGAGCGCCCAAGCGGTTCGCTTCGATGAGACTGCGAACGACGCTCATGCACTTAGGCCCGGCTGATCCGCGTGAGCAAGGAAGGCTGCGATCTCCTGCGGCGTGGAATTGCCTTCCATTGGCCCAAGCCGCGTGACGGCAATTGCGCCCGCTGCATTGGCCTGCCTTCCGGCTTCTTGAAGTGGGACGCCCTGGGCTAAGAGCGCCATCAGAGTCCCGCAGAAACAATCGCCGGCCCCGGTTGGGTCGACTTCGTCAACGCGGTGCGCGTCATACTCGTATGGCCCATCTGGCCCTATGACCGTGGCGCCTTTGTCGCCGCGTTTAACCGCGACAATCTGTGCGCCGTTTTCCAACAGGTGCGCAATCGCGGTGTCTTCGCTCATGTCCGGATAAAGAAACTGCAGATCACTGATGCTGGGCAGGACATAGGTGCTGCGCCCGACCACATCCATGACAGCAGCTTTGGCGGCTGCGTCACGCATCAACTCGGGCCGCGCATTGGGGTCACAGCTGATCATACCACCGGCATCGCTGACCGCGTCGACCGCTTCCATGATCTTCTCTCGCAGACTTGGTGCGCCCAAAGACGAGGCCGAGACATGCAGGATCGTGTCGTCTGCCCTCAGCTTTGCCAGCGGAATTGCGAAGCGGTCGGCCGCCGTTCCTGGCAGATGGAAGATGAATGTGCGCTCTCCGCTATTGTAGTAGGACACGAACGCGACCCCCGTCGCATGATCGGGTGAGACAGTAATGCCCTCGGTACCGACACCATCGGTCCGCAGGCGCTCCAGCACACTACGCCCAAAACCGTCATCTCCAACGCCGCCTATAAGCTGCGCCCTTGCGCCCATCCGCGCAGCCTGATCGAGAAAGATCGCCGGTGCACCGCTCGGATAGGGCCCGGAATAGCGCGCCACCCGCTCCAGACCGCAGTTGCGCTCATGAGAGACAAATTCCACAAGGATTTCGCCAACAGTTACAATGCTTTTCGTGGGGGGCATGATCGGCTCCTCCGGCTCTCTTGGGCGCACCATACCCATGGCAAAAGCAGCTGCCCACCGTCACACAAATTTGGGTGTGGTAAACGGTAGGAAAACCATCGGCGTTTTTGCATGTGGGTCTGTACTGATAGAGCATTGCAGTTGGGAGTGGGCGCCTACAGGGCACAGCCTGACTCGGTTCTTGTTGAAACCGATCTCCCCCGATTTAAGGCCGTCTTGCCCAAGCCCGGTACGATTCCTGCTCTCCGGTTGAGCGCAACGCACCTCGAAGTTCCTTTCGGGGCTTGCGCCTGTTTGCGGTGTGCGCCTTTATGCGCGTCATAAAAACCAAAACACCATCCGGGAGACAATTATGACAAAGACACCTCTGCTGCTCGCGGCACTGATGGCGGGGACTGCGACGCTTGTACCGACGACAGCCGCTCAGGCGGACGAACTGGTACTTTACTGCTCCGTCCAGGAGGAGTGGTGCCGGGCGATGTCGGAAGCCTTTGAGCGCGAAACCGGCATCGAGGTTCTGATGACCCGCCGGTCTTCGGGTGAAACGTTCGCACAGCTCGCTGCAGAGGCTGAACAGCCACGCGGGGATGTCTGGTGGGGTGGAACTGGCGATCCACATTTGCAGGCCGCGCAAGAAGGCCTGACGATGGAGTATCGCTCCCCAATGCTCGACCAGTTGCAGGACTGGGCCGTGCGTCAGGCGGAAACCGCTGACTTCAAAACCGTCGGAATTTACGCCGGTGGCCTCGGATTTGGATACAATTCCGACTTGGTGGAAGACAATCCGCCGTCTTGCTGGGCGGATCTGCTCGATGAACGCTTCGCCGATGACGTGCAGGTCGCCAATCCCAATTCGTCTGGTACAGCTTATACGCTGCTGGCTACTGTCGTGCAGTTGATGGGCGAAGACGAAGCGTTTGAGTTCCTTGCCCAGCTCCATACCAATGTTAGCCAGTACACCCAGTCAGGCTCGGCCCCGATCCGCGCGGCCGCAACCGGCGAAACCGCCATCGGTATTGTATTCATGCACGACGCTGTCGCACAGACAGTGCAGGGAGCGCCCATTCAAGCCGTCGCGCCGTGCGAGGGCACAGGCTACGAGGTCGGTTCAATGTCTATTGTTGCGGGTGGTCCAAATCCGGATTCCGCCAAAGCCTTTTACGACTGGGCCCTGACGCCAGAAGCACAGGAAATCGGCGCGACGGCCAACAGCTTCCAGATCCCATCGAACGTCAACGCGGCGACCCCTGACGCGTCGCCTCGTCTGGAGGATATCGAGCTGATCGATTACGATTTTGCGCTCTATGGTTCGAGTGAGGAGCGCACCCGTCTGCTCGCCCGCTGGGACGATGAGATCGGCTCTCTGCCGCAGTAAGACCACCCGTTTGAGCGGCGTCGCGAGGTGGAAACGCGAACCATAACATCGGACCGAGCCGGAGCAATCTGGCTCGGTGCACTCGTGGCGTCGATGGTTCTGTTGCCTTGGTACAAGGCGCAGGCACTTTGGGCGGGACCGGCGACCTCGGCGCTTTCTGAAGCGCTAGGCGGTCACGGCTGGTTATGGCCTATGCTTGCCGTCATCGCGGCGCTTTGCTTGCTGGCGACACGCCGCAAATGGCAGGCAAGTGATGCTGCGTTGGGTCTCGTGGTCGCGGCGATTGCCCTCTATATTTGGCAGGCGTTCTCCGTTGGCCTTCGCGGCCCGAATGCTGCCTGGTTGGGCGGCGTGTTTCCCGATGCACTCCAAGGTCAAACCGGCCTTGGGTGGGGCGGTTTCATCGCAGGCGCCATGCTTGTAGGCCTCCTGTCCGATATCTTCGCCGCGCGCGGATTTTGCCGCGGCGAACGTTTCGCGTCTCTCGCGATCGTCGGCATCGTCGCCGCGCTGACGACCTTTGTTTTCTTTCCGATCCTTAAGCTTGGGCTCGCCGCCTTCATCGACGTTGATGGCAATCTGGCGCTGGTGACTTTCGTCGAACGGCTGATTGCACCCGAACTCTGGGGCATGGCGTGTTTTTATAGCGGCCTGCGGTGCGGCGTTGTGGTCAACACCGTGATACTGGGAGTCCTGTCGGCGACCCTTGCGACGGCACTTGGCCTTGCGCTCGCCCTGTTGGTCAACCGCACAGATTTCCGCATGAAGCGGGCCCTAAGGGCGGTCTCTATCCTGCCGATCATTACCCCGCCCTTCGTGGTCGGCGTCGCCATTATTGTCCTTTTTGGCCGCACAGGGCTGGTCACGGGCTGGGGCGCGGATCTTCTGGGCGTAAGGCCATCGCGCTGGGTCTACGGATTGCCCGGCGTTTTGATGGCGCAGGTTCTCGCGTTCGCGCCCATCACCTTTCTGGTTCTTCTATCCACGCTGGAAGCAATCAATCCTACGCTTGAGGAAGCGGCGCGCACGCTCGGTGCGCGGTCCATGAAGACTTTCAGAACGGTCACCTGGCCGCTGCTGCGACCGGGCTTAGCGGCGGCATTCCTGCTGGCCTTTATCGAGAGCCTCGCCGACTTTGGTAATCCAATCGTTTTGGGCGGTGGCTTCGAAGTTCTGTCGGTGAAAATATTCTTCGCCGTTGTCGGTGCGCGCTACGATCTGGGCAACGCGGCGACGCTTGCCATGATCCTTCTGGGCCTGACGCTCATCGCCTTCTGGTTGCAGATGAAGTGGATGGGCAACAAAAGCTACGTCACGGTGACCGGTAAGTCGGACGCTGGCCTCGCGGCGCCGTTGCCTCCGATCCTCAAAATCGGTGTATTCGCCGTCGTTATCCCCTGGGTCGTGTTCACGTTGGCGGTCTACATTATTGTCGCCGCCGGCGGCTTCGTCACCGACATCGGTCGTTGGGACCTGACACCAACCTTCAACCATCTGGTCACCGCGTTCCGCTTCGAGATCAACGAGGAAGGTTTGCGCCTGTTCGGTTCAGCATGGGACTCCATGCTGACGACCCTTTGGGTTTCAGGCCTTGCCGCTCCACTGACAACTTTGGTGGGCATCCTGACGGCTTGGCTCGTCGCTCGGCAAGACTTTGCCGGCCGCCGAGCATTTGAGTTCGGTACCATGCTCTCTTTCGCGATCCCCGGCACCGTGGTCGGCGTCTCGTACGTTGCGGCTTTCAACGTGCCACCGGTTGACATGACCGGGACGGCGGCAATCCTCGTTATCTGCTTTGTCTTCCGCAACATGCCGGTTGGTATGCGCGCGGGGCTCGCCGCGCTGGCGCAGATCGACAAAAGTATGGAGGAGGCGAGCCAAACCATGGGCGGTGGCGGCCTGACGACCTTGAGGCGGGTCGTCCTCCCGCTCATCAAGCCTGCCGTGTTCACGGCACTGGTCTATTCGTTCGTGACGGCAATGACGGCGGTTTCGGCGGTGATATTCCTCGTTTCGGCGCGCCACAACATGGCGACCGCATACATTATGGGCCGCGTCGAGGCTGGGGAGTACGCACTGGCTATTGCCTATTCGGCCACGCTGATGATCGTGATGATTGTCTGCGTTGCGCTCATTCAGCTGCTTGTCGGCACCCGCAAGCTGGGCCGACGCAAGGAACTGCAGGGGCGCTCGCCGCCATCAGATGATGCGGCTTCGACCGCCGTTCCTGCAGAGTGAAGGCCGTTTCATGACTGAAAGCGCCATCGAGTTCGTCGACGTGGTCAAGCGCTATGGGGCAACCACTGCCGTCGACCGCATCAACTTCTCCATCCAGAAGGGGGAACTGGTGACATTTCTGGGGCCCTCAGGTTGCGGGAAAACGACGTCTTTGCGGCTCATCGCTGGTTTGGAGCTACCGAGCGAAGGGCAGGTGAAGATCGCCGGCCGCGATGTCAGCCGGGACCCGGCCTCGGAGCGCAATGTCGGAATGGTGTTCCAATCCTATGCTCTGTTCCCGCACATGAGCGTTTTGGACAACGTTGCCTACGGCCCGACGATCCGGCGCGTTACCAAGGCAGACGCGCAAAAACAGGCGCGGGATATTCTTGAGCAAGTTGGTTTGGGTGGCTTACACGAACGCCTGCCGTCCGAGCTGTCGGGTGGTCAGCAACAGCGCGTTGCGGTTGCCCGCGCCATCGTTCAGCAGCCCGATGTCCTGCTGTTCGATGAACCGTTATCAAATGTTGATGCAAAGCTGCGCCGAAAAGTGCGCGCTGAAATTCGTGAGCTGCAACAGCGTTTCGGTTTGACGGCCGTTTACGTCACCCACGATCAAGAAGAGGCGCTTGCAGTTTCCGACCACATCGTTGTGATGAAGATGGGCAAGATCGCCCAGATTGGTACGCCCACCGAGCTTTACGAACATCCGACCTCGACGTTTGTCGCCGACTTCATCGGGGACGCAAACCTTATCCATGGTCATGTCCATGGCGGTACATTCAGCGCGGCTCATCTTCATCTTCCAGTTGATGCGCCCGATGGCGCAGTAACAGCAACCATTCGGCCCGAGCGAGTAGGCCTTGTAGCGGGTGGGGCAGCTGAGGTTTTGTCGGCCACCTATCTGGGAAGCCGCGTTGAATATGCGGTTCAGGATGAGGGGATCGAGTTTCTCATTTCCCGGCCGATTTCGGAGCCTCGCTTTGATGCTGGGGACGCCGTATCCCTGGCGCTGGACCCTGAAGACCTGATCTTGGTTCACGAGGACTGACTTGCCGATGACCGACCCCGTCGCCGCGCGCGAGCAGCTGGCATCAGCGCTGGCAAAACGTGCTGGCCAGCTCGCGCTTGACTATTACTCCAACCGAGACAGCCTCGAGATCGAAACCAAAGCAAGCGCCTTGGATTTGGTGTCCATAGCTGACCGTGCCGTCGAAGACCTCATCCGTGATGGGATCAAAGCGGCCTTTCCGGATGATGGCATCGTGGGCGAAGAGGGCGGCGCGGCTTCGGGCTCAAGCGGCTACACGTGGATCATCGATCCGATTGACGGAACTGTCCCCTTTCTGATGGGACTGCCGCACTGGTGTGTCGTCATCGCGGTGGCCAAGGGGTCGGAAACGCTGGTCGGCATTATCGAGGTTCCCTGCATTGGCGAGCACTTCGCCGCCCGAAAGGGGCAGGGCGCACGCTTGAACAGTTCTCCGCTCAAGCTCGATCCATCGAAGCGCATCAATCAAGTTCTGGTCGCTGTGGGCGCGAACGATCGTGCGGATCGTGCGGTGGTAACCTCGATCATGGACGGGCTGCTCGCCAGCGGCGGCATGTTTTACCGCAACGGCTCGGGCGCAAATATGTTGGCCAACGTGGCTGCGGGGCGTCTAGGTGGCTACATTGAGCCAGAAATGAACAGCTGGGATGCGGTCGCAGGTCTCTTGATGATCGACGAGGCGGGAGGCGTCATCCAGCCTTTCGCCGCCGATCAGGCACCGGGCCCGGTTCTTGGAGCCGCTCCTGGCGTTTGGAACGACCTCGAAGCGATCGCCATCAGATCCATGGGCTGGCCTGACGCCAATACACGCTGAGGCCTCGATAGCTCATATGGGCCACGGGACAGAATGGGAGCTGTGACCGAGCACGCGGCCCGCGAAGACTGAGTTGAGGTTGCGGCCCACAGGGTCAAGCTGCCGTTTTCTGAAAAGTGGTGCCCAGGGGCGGAATGCAGAAACCTATAAAAATCAGATAGATAACGGAAAGTGGGACACCAAAATGTCCCATGATTTCTCAGGGTTTTTCGGGAAAAGTGTCCCACCAAAAAGCCCCGCCAACTCACGACAATCGACCTGAAACGGAAACCGCCGCCCAGGGGGATGACCTGGACGGCGGCAAGACCGATTGGGACTCACGCGGGTCCTGCCAAACCGGAGAGAAGAAGCATGACCAGCGCGGTATCTGAATACCACACTCGACAACCGAAGAGCAACCCCAACATGGCCGCCGCGCTGAAGCTCGCCCGCGCTGGTATCCCTGTTTTCCCGGTGTCACAGGACCGCAAGCCGCTGGTGAAGTGGAAGGACGCGGCGACGGCGGACGCCGCCCAGGTGCGCCGCTGGTGGGACCGCTGGCCCGACGCCATGTTTGCCATGCCAACGGGCGCGAAAAGCGGCGTGAGCGTCCTGGACGTGGACATGAAGAATGGGAAAGACGGCCACGCTGCCCTTCGGTCCCTGGGGCTTGACCCCGACGCCCTGAGCCATGTCCGCGTCCAGACGCCCAGCGGCGGAAGTCACATCTATTTCCGGCACCGGAAGGGCCTGACCAATTCGGCGTCGAAGATCGCAGACGGAGTCGATGTGCGGGGCGAAGGCGGCTACGTCCACGCCATGGGCGCGGTCAACGGAGAGGGCGTCTTCGAAGTTCTGGACACACATATCGCCGACGACGTGCTGGGGCTGCCCGACTGGCCCGACGCGCTGAAGCCCATGCGGCGCGCGGAAGAGCCGGTGAAGCCCATGGCCCCGGACGCGAGCGACCATGACCGCGCCTGGGCGCGGCGGGAACTGGACGACGTGTGCGCGGCCCTGGCAGACGCAGAACCCGGCGGGCGCAACCATGCCTTGAACGACGCGGCCTTCCGCCTGGGCGGCGTCGAAGCCCTGGGGCTGCTGGACGCGAACGAAGTCGGGTTCCGGCTCTTGGCCGCCTGCGCGGCGAACGGGCTGCTGAAGGAAGACGGCAAGGAAGCCTGTCTGGCCACGATCAAGAGTGGACGGAAGACGGGCCGCAAGGTCCCGCGCTATCCCCCGGACCCGGAAGTCAATGAAGACGACTTCGACGACCTGGACGCCGACGACGATCTGGATGGCGAGATCGCCCGCATCCTGGGCCTGGACGACCCTACGCCCGCGAAGCCTGGGAAGCTCACCTTCAGGACGCCCGACGAATGCGCCGCTGAAGCCCCGCAAGGCTATGTGGTGAAGGGCCTGATCGCGCCTGGGCAAATCGGCTGCATCTTCGGCGACCCTGGGGCGGGCAAGAGCCTGATCGCCCCCAGCATCGGCTATGCCGTCGCCCAGGGACGCGAGACGTTCGGACTGCGGACGAAAGAAGCGTCCGTCTTTTATGTGGCCGCCGAAGACGAAGCGGGCATGGGCTGGCGTGTGCGGGCGCTCAGGGCCGCCCATGGCAGCGCCCAGGACTTCAAGCTGGTGGGCGGCGTGTCCAACCTCTTCGCCCAGGACGCGCCCGATCTGAAGGAACTGCGGCGCGCGGTGAAGCGGGACCGTCCCGGCCTGATCGTGATCGACACCTTGGCCATGACCTTCCCTGGGCTGGAAGAGAACGACGCGAAGGGCATGGGCCGAGTCGTCGCCGTCGCGCGGGCGCTGACCAAGTGGGGCGCGGCGGTCATTCTGGTCCACCACGGGACGAAGGCGGAAGGCAACACGCCGCGCGGCCATAGCGTCTTGAACGGCGCGCTCGACATGGCCTTGCACCTGACGGCGAAGGACCAGAACGGGATAGTCCGGGGCAGACTGACGAAGAACCGCAACGGCCCGTGCGATCTGGACATTGCCTTCACCATCGGCGTTCACGGGTTCGGCCCCGACGACGACGGCGACGAAATTCAGGCGGCGTTCGCGGACGAATTGCCCCCTGGGGCGGCCAAGACGACGCCCAGTTTGTCGCCCACCGAACGGGCGGTCATGGCGGTCGTCGGACGACTAGCGAACGGCGCGGCAAGTGTGGACAGGACGGCCCTTCGGGACGCGGCCATAAACGACGCTTCAGTTTCAACTTCGGATCGTCCCGCCAGCCGTAAGGACACGTTCAACAGGGCATTGCGAGAACTTGTGCGGAAGAACGTGATCGAACTGGCCGAGTCTAAAGTGTCCCTGGTGCGAACGGGGGACGATCTGACGGACGATTTTGACGACTTGGACGAAGGGGAGACGGACCCGTGAAACCGAGACAGACCGAGACAAAGGCGAGACAAGTCTCGATTGTCTCACCCCGGCATTGCGGCGGGAGGCGAGACAGACCGAGACAAGCCCCTTTAGGGGCTGTCTCGTTGTCTCACCCGCTGCCCCGTGAACCAGAAGCATTCTGGCAATCTCTGGAAACTCTGGAAATCCCAGGGACCGGGGACATGCCGCGCGGGTCCTTCCTGGGCGTGGCGCGTCGCGGGGGGCGCGGAGCCCCGGCTTTCCACGCTTTCCAGAAATTCTGGAATCTGGGACTCGCGCAGGGGCATTTCAGCATCTCTGGAATTTCAAGAAATCCTGGAATGGGGGACACGCATGACCGCCTATGACCCGGACATTGAAGCCGTCCTGGGCGGCGGCCCCGAACCTGCCGACGCGGACACGGTGAGCGCGGATGAAGTCGGCGCATGGCTGGGCGTCAACGGGACCCAGGTTCACCGGCTGGCCCGTCAGGGCGTCATCCCCCGGACGGACGACAAGCGGTTCGATTTGCGGGCCGCCATCCTCGCCTATGCCGCCCACCTTCGAGACGCGCGGCAGGGGCGGACGACGACGGACCCCGAACTGAATGCCGAGAAGCTGCGGCTGGCCCGCGCCAATGCCGAGAAGATCGAATTGGCCAACGCCAAGACCCGTGCGGCGCTGGTCCCCGTCGCGGACGTGGAAGCCGCTTGGGCGTCGGTCCTTCGGGACGTGCGCGCCGCCATGCTCGCCATCCCCGCGCGGGTGCAACAGCGTCTTGGGCACCTGACCGCCCATGACGTGCAGATGATCGACCGCGAAGTCCGCGACGCGCTCGAAGAGGCCAGCCATGACGACTGACACCCTGACCGCCGCCAGAGGCCGCGCGCTGGCCGCCCTGAAGCCCCCGCCGCGCCTGTCCCTGGGCGATTGGATGGAAGCTCACATGCGGCTTCCTGAAGGCGTCTCTGCCCTACCTGGGCGCGTCACCCTCTGGCCCTATCAGCGGGGCATTGCAGAGGCCATCAGCGACCCGCTGGTGGAGCGTGTGACGCTGGTGAAGCCCGTGCGCGTCGGGTTCACGACGCTTCTGACTGGCGCACTCGCCAGCTACGTTGCGAATGAGCCGTCCCCGATTCTGGCCCTACTACCCACCGAAGCCGACGCCCGCGATTACGTCGTCTCTGATCTGGAACCGATCTTCGACGCGACCCCGGCCTTGCGCGGCCTCATCTCTGGTGACGCTGACGAGTCCGGGCGGTCCACGCTTCTGTCCCGCCGCTTCCCAGGCGGGTCGCTGAAGATCGTCGCCGCCAAATCCCCCCGGAACCTGCGCCGCCACAACGTGCGAATTCTCTTGATCGACGAAGCCGACGCGATGGAACCGTCCGCCGAAGGCTCGCCGATCACCTTGGCCGAACGGCGGACCCTCAGCTTCGCGAACCGCAAGATCATCCTGGGATCGACCCCGACGCTTCTGGACACGTCCAACGTCCTGCGGTCCTACGCCCAGAGCGACGCCCGCGTCTTCGAAGTCCCGTGCCCGGACTGCGGGGCCTTCACCGAAATCCAATGGCGGCACATCGAATGGGAACCGGACAAGCCCCAGACGGCGGCCTTCCGCTGCCCCCATTGCGAGTCCCTGATCGCAGAGACGCACAAGGCGGCCATGGTCGAAGCCGGGGCATGGCGAGCGACGCGCCCCGAGATCGAATGCCACGCGGGCTTCCGGCTCAACGCCCTGGTGTCCACGCTGGCGAACGCATCCTGGGGCAAGCTGGCGGTGGAATTCATCGCGGCCAAAGCGCACCCGGACCAGCTACAGACCTTCGTGAACACGATCCTGGCCGAAGGCTGGCGAGAGGCGGCGGAAGAGATCGACGAAGCCGCCTTGGCCGCGCGGCGGGAACGGTTCGGGCTGGACGCACTGCCCCCGGACGTGCTGGTCCTGACCGCCGGAGTCGACGTTCAGCGGGACCGCCTGGAAATCGTGATCCTGGGACACGGGAAGACGGACTTCTTCGTTCTGGCGCAGCATGTCATCTGGGGCACTCCCCACGAAGATCACACCTGGGCGGAACTGGACGACTTCCTTTGCGGACAGTGGCCGCACCCTGGCGGCGGGACCTTACGCATGGACGCCGTGGCAATCGACGCCGGGGACGGCGAGACCATGGACCCGGTTATGTCCTTCTGCCGCCCGCGCTTCGCTCGCCGGATCGTGGCCATTAAGGGGGCACCTGGCGCGCGCCCGTCGATCAAGGCCAGCGAAACGCGCGGGTCCCGGCTCTTCATCCTGGGCGTGGACGGGCTGAAGGCCACGCTGGCGTCGCACCTGTCGCGCGGGCGCACGGTGCGCTTCAGCGATAGCCTGGAAGACAGGTTCTTCGAAGAACTGGCCAGCGAACGCCGTCTGGTGCGCTACAAGCGGGGCGCGCCCGTGCGCGTCTGGGAACGGATTACGGGGCGACGGGCCGAGTCGCTGGACTGCATGGTCTATGCGCTCGCCGTGCGCCCGCTGGTGGGCGTGGACCTGGAACGACGTGAAGCGGAAGTCTCGACCAAAGCTGCGACTCCGAATAGACCTACTGTCATTAAGTCACGCTGGCTTGGAGGGTGATGATTTGAAGACAATCGGACTGATCGACCCGGACAGACTACAAAACATCCCGGAAAAGTATAGGGCGCAGCACGAATTTTGCTTCCACCTGCACGACCTCATGGCAGCGCTGCTTGTGCAAATGGAAATCCAGAAGGCGGGGCATATTCAATTTGAGATCGAGTCCGAAGAAGATCGCCGCCTATTGGCAAGCGGCATCCATATCTTGGAGTTTCTGGATAAGTCGGGACGCGGGGACTTAGAAAGGCGCGCGGTCGTAAATCACGTCTGTAATGCGCTTTTTTCTGATATGCTCCACTTCATTTACGAAGCTCTTCGGGCGCTGGAGAAGCGAAAATTTACTGTCGCTTTCTCCCTCCTTCGTAAACCCCTGAAAGAAGGCATGTTGATCGTCGCTCAGATGTGCGCGGACGAAGTGGCGTTCTTCGACCAGATGAAGTCTGACGCAAAGAACCTGCTGAATCGGAGGGACTTGGACGAAGCAGGGATAAAGGCTCTGCTTGAGGCCGCCATGAAGGCGAGCCGGGGGTGCAGCTTCACAAACCCCGATGCGGTCTATGACACCGTTTTCAACTTTCAGAACGATCTAGGTTTTGCAGGGCTTTTCGATAAAGCTACGCACCTAGTGACGGAGTTTCGAAGAAACCAGACCGAAGACTATAACCTCAATTTCATCTTCAAGAATCCGATGGATGAAGACATCTATGCCGGTGGGACATATGCCCAACTAGCAATGCTGATTCTCTTTCTTCATATCATGCAGATTGAATTGTATGGACGGATGAGAGAACCCAGCAAGAAATACCAAAATTGGATGTTGTTCACTTCCCTTGGTGCATATGAAGCTCTCTTTACCAAGGGCCGCTCTCGGATGACGAACTTTGTGAATTCGAACTTCGCCGAATTCATGCAGTGTCCGGTCTGTGAGGCTCAGCTTCGTATCAAGAAGGCGGATGCACCGCGCCTCTTCATCGGCGAGCGCCTAGACTGTGACCAATGCTTCACAAATCAACATTTCCCGTTTGGTTGGCTGCTCTCAAAGGTCGATTTGGACCTATTCGATAGCTAGTCGGTCCACAACCTGGGCGGGGCCTTGTCGAGATAGGCTTCAGCGTCTCCGATGTGATCGGCCCACCAGACCTCGAAATCCCCGTCGCGGACGATGTGGTATCTCGACACCCCACGCTTCACGTCCCAGCAGGACCTGAAGGACAACCCCCGGCGGGCGGCTTTTGTGTAGCAGCGGGCCTTGGCCCTGTGTTCGTCCGTTCGGTGCATGGGGGAGGCTTTCGAGTTGCCGGGGGGCAAACCCTGGAAGACCTGCCCCCCGACTCATTTAGAGAAGGACAGCCCGGTGATGAGCCGCACTGTGGGAGACAGTGTAGGTCTTGCGCAGTGATTTTGCAAGTAACTTGCGAATCTACTTTGCAAGTGATATGGTCGCCTTGCCTACACCGGGGAGATCGCCATGAACTACACCCTTCGACAAATTGCCGACGCCTACTGGAAAAACTGGGGCGTCGATCAAAACGACGATGATCGTCAGCGCATCTATGACCGCGCGCGGATGCTCCGAGACAAAGGGCTAATCTGTAGCACCAATCCCCGTTCCCAGGGGAAAACCATGACCTTCACCGAAGCGGATTGCGCGTTCGCCGTTGTCGCTTTGGCCGCCAGCCTGAACGGCGTCAGTTGGGGAACAATCGAGTTGTTGAACCTTCAACTACGGAAGGTGAAGAGCGCGACCGGACAACCGATGTTTGAACGAAATCTGGCTTCGATCAAATCCGGTCAACCGATCTTCGCTCGTATTGAGCACATCCCCTCTCCGTTTCCGCAGAACCCCGCCTTCATGGGGGACGCAAGCGTTCAAAAAGCGGAACCCGCTGAAGGCGCAACGCAGGTTCTTATCTGGCCCGTAACGACACTTGCAAAACCTGTTCTCGACACCCTGGAAAGCGACTAGCCGTGGCCCTTCGCCTTCGCCTGCCGAAACTGTTTCGGACCAGTCCGCCGACCGCCCGTCGAATGATCGACGCGGCGGCTGGTGGGCGGCGTGGCGGGGGCATGGGCACCTTCGGGCCGATCAACCCGGAAGTCGCGGCAGGTGCGACGCTCACGCGGTCCCGCGCCCGGTATCTGGCAACGAATAACCCCTTCCTGGCCAACGGCGTGGACAACTGGTCCGCCGCACTGGTGGGTGCCGGAATACGCCCGACACCGCGCGCCGATGACGCCGACACGCGACGCACCGCAAGCCGCGCATTCGAGACCTGGGCGGACGACGCGGACGCGGCGGGGCGGTCGGACTTCTGGGGGCTTCAGCGCGACATTGCCCGTCACCTGATCGTGGACGGGGAAGCTCTGGTCATCGTCCATGACGACACGGACGGGTTGCGCCTTCAAGTCGTCGCGCCCGAACAACTGGACGAAGCGAAAACCGCCGAATTGGGCGGCGGGCGGATGATTGCGGGCGGCGTGGAATTCGACGCCCAGGGCCGCCGCGTCGCCTATTGGCTACTTCCCCACCGCCCGCATTCGACCTTCACCGATTACGCCCCGTCGATCCGCTTCGACGCCGCCGACGTGTTGCACATCATGCGCCCCCTAGGCGCGGGGCAGGTTCGCGGCCTGTCATGGCTGGCCCCGGCGGTTCTGTCCGCGTCCGAACTGGACCAGCTCATGGACGCCCTTCTGGTGGGGGTGAAGACTAGCGCCATGTTCGCGGGCTTCCTGACCGATCTGAACTCGACGGGCGCGCTGCCCTTCGACGGCGAGCAAGCCGGGAACATCATGGATACCGGCCTGGAACCCGGAACCCTGAAGGTGCTGCCTGCTGGCGTGGACGTGAAATTCAGCGCGCCCGACGCAGCCAAGGACTCGCCCGCGTTCCTGCGGATGAACCTTCAAGCGCTCGCCGCCGCCCTAGGACTTCCCGAACACCTTCTGTCGGGCGACCTGACCAATGCGAACTATTCGTCCCTTCGGGCGGGCCTGCTGCCCTTCCGGGCGCGCGTGGAGCAAGCGCAATACGGAACGCTGGTCCCGCAATTCCTGCGGCCTGTCTGGCGACGCTGGATCGTCACCGAAGTCCTGTCCGGGCGCTTGGACCTGACGCCCGATCTGGCGGCGGAATGGATCATGCCCCGCCCGATGCAAGTGGACCCCCAGAAGGACTTGGCGGCGGTCAAAGAGGCACTGGCCCTGGGGCTGACCAGCCGAACGAAGGCCATCAACGAATTGGGCTGGAACGCGGACGATCTGGACGAAGAGATCGCCGCCGACCGCGCCCGCGAACGCGACCTTGGGCTGACCTTTGGCCCCGCCGACACCCCGGAGTCCGCCCATGACGACTGACACCCTGACGCGGGCCGCGCCGACGCGCTCGAACACCTGGGACCCCGACGCCCGAACGGTTTCGGCGGTCATCGCCACGCCGTCCCCGGTGCGCCGTCGCGATGCGCGCGGCCCGTTCCTCGAAATCCTGACGGCGGACACGCTGGACTTGTCCGCCGCCGAAGGCTTGCCGGTCCTGGACAGTCACCGAACCGCGACGGTGCGTGACACCCTGGGGCGGGTTCGGTCTGTCGCTCTGGAAGGTGGGTCCGTGACCGCCGTTCTGGAGATGACCGCCGCCGAAGATGCTGCGCCCGTGGTGCAGCGGATCGCGGACGGAACCGTCAGCGGTGTCAGCATCGGCTACCGAGTCGCGGGATGGACCGAGAAACAGACCAGCGCGGGACGGGTGAAGTCGCCCACCGCCTGGAAGATCACCGAAGTCACCCTGACCTCGAACCCGGCGGACCCGTCCGCCCGTCTGCGGCAAAAAGAGGAGTCCCCCATGCCTGACGACATCATCGAAACGGTTTCGCCGGATGCGGCGGAACTCGAAACGACCCGCCGACGCGACATCCGCGCTCTTGTCCGCACCGCTGGCCTGGACGCCCAGGTGGCGGACGATCTGATCGACGCGGGCGCGGACATGACGCGGGCCAAGGCCGAGGTCTATGACGCCCTGCAAGAGCGTCGCCGTGCGGCCCCGATCATCCGGTCCCATGCCCCGGCGAACGACGACCCGGCGACGATCACCCGCCGCCAGTCCGACGCGCTGGCCTTCCGCATGGGCGCGGGCGGGGACCCCGCCGAAGAGGTTCGGCCCTTCCTGAACCTCAGCCTTCGGGACATGGCCGTCGACTCCCTCACCCGCGCGGGCGTGTCCACGCGCGGCATGTCGGCGGACGAAGTGTTCACGAGGGCCGGTGAGCACACCACCAGCGACTTCCCCCTGACCGTGAGCAACGCCATGGGCAAGGTGGCTCTGGACACCTACCGGGCCGCCGAGTCGCCGCTGAAACGGCTCTGTCGCCAGCGGACGCTTCCGAACTTCAAGGAGTCCACGTCGATCCGCCTGGGCGAAATGGGCCGCCTGGAAGAACTCGCCGAGTCCGGCGAGATCACCCACACCAGCCGCGCGGAGAACGGCGAGACGATGCGCCTGAAGACCTTCGCGCGCGGCGTCACGGTGTCCCGGAAGCTGATGATCGACGACGATCTGGGCCTTCTGGGGGACATGACGGCAGCCCTGGGCGAAGCGGCGGCCCAGACCGAAGCCGACATTCTGGTGGACCTTCTGACCGGCAACCCGAACCTGTCGGACGGGAACCCGGTCTTCGACGCCAGCCGCGACAACATCGGCACGGCGAGCGCCCCCGACGTGGACGCCCTGACCGAAGCGCGGCAAGCCATGCGGACCCGCAAGGGCCTGGACGGCAAGACCATCATCGCCGCCGCGCCCCGCTTCCTTCTGGTGGGCGCGGACCTCGAAACCGAAGCGGAACGGGTGCTGGCGTCGATCCAGCCGTCCACCACGGGCGCCGTGAACCCCTTCGGCGGGAAGCTCACTCTTCTGGTGGAACCGCGCCTTCCGGCGGGGACGTGGTATGTCTTCGCGGACCCGGCGCGGCTGGCAGCGATGCAATACGCCTACCTGTCGTCCGCCCAGGGCGTCCAGATTCAGCGGACGGAAGCCTGGGACACGCTGGGCATGAAGTATCGCGCCTTCCTGGACTTCGGCGCGGGCTGGCTGGACTGGCGCGGCGCGCACCAGATTCCGGGCGCGTAACCCATGGCCGTCCTGACCACCCAAGAGCGGCTGGAAGAGGCGCAAGAGGCGCTTCACCAGCTTCTGACCGGCACCCAAGCGGTGTCCGTCACGGACCAGAACGGCGAGAAAATCGAGTTTCGCCCCGTCAGCCGCAATGACCTTCAGCGGTATGTCGCGGACCTCGAAGCCCAAGTCGCGGGGGCACGGACGCCCCCGCACACCATCCGATTCCAGACTTCGAAAGGACTGTGACCATGAAGAACTTCGTCCAAGCCGGTGAGAACATCACCGTGACCGCCGCCGCCGCTGCCACCAGCGGGGACGGCGTGAAGATCGGCAACCTCTTCGGCATCGCGTCGGGCGATGCTGCCATCGGCGAACCGCTGGTCCTGGTGACGGCGGGCGTCTTCGACATGCCCAAGGTGGCCGCCGACGACTTCGACCTGGGCGCTGCCGTCTACTGGCGGTCGAGCGACGGGCTGGTGACGACGACGGCGAGCGGCAACACGAAAGTTGGCGTCGCCGTGTCCGTCGCGGGCAACGGCGCGGCGAGCGTCGGCGTCCGTCTCAACGGCACCTTCTGACGCTCCCCCGATGGGCGTCGCCGACCATACCCAAAGCCGGGAACCGGCAGTCCTTCCGCCCACGAAGCGGGGATTGTCGCGTGTCCTGGCGGCGGGCTATGTCGGCGTCGGCCCGACGAAATTCGACGAAATGGTTTCCGATGGGCGAATGCCAAAGCCGAAGAGGATCGACGGGCGGAAGGTCTGGGACGTGCGCGCTCTGGACAGATTCTTTGAAGCCTTGCCGAGTGACGGCGACATAGACGACAATCCCTGGGACGATTGAGATGACCGGGGACGCTATGAAGATACGCTTGAAATACGTCGTCGAAGACGTGGATCGCCACGGCAACGTCCGTTTGTATTTCCGGCGGAACGGCAAGAAAATCAGGCTTCCCAGCCCTGTTGGCTCGCCCGAATTCTTGGCGGCCTACAAGACCGCTTTCGCGGGCGAATCAAAGGCGAAGACTGCGCCCAAGGTGGGGCATCTGGTGCCCGGTTCGGTGCGGTTCCTCTGCGCTGAATACTTCAAATCCGCCATGTTTCGGGAACTGGACCCCCGGACCCAGAAGGTCCGCCGGGGAATCCTGGGCCGCTTCTGTCAGCACAAGAACGACGGGGACAAGCCCTTCGCGATGCTTCAGCCGAAGCACATCCGGGCGCGGCGCGACGAAATGATGGACCGCCCTGAAGCTGCGAATGGAATGGTGAAGGCGCTTCGCCAACTCTACAAATTCGCTGTCCGCTATGATCTGCATGATCGGAATCCGGCGACGGAAATCGAATATCTCAGCCCGAAGAATGCAGATGGATTCCATTCTTGGACCTTGGCCGAAATTGAGAAATTCGAAGAGACGCATCCGGTGGGGACAATGGCGCGTCTGGCGCTCGCCTTGGCGCTCTACACGGGCCAGCGGCGTTCCGATCTGGTGACGCTGGGCAAACAGCACGTCCGCGACGGGTGGCTGGTCTTCACTCAGCACAAGAACCGGAACCGCTCGCCTGTCCGTCAGGAAATCCCCATCGTGGAAGACCTTCAGCGGATCATCGACGCCAGCCCCACAGGGGACCTGACGTTCCTGGTGACGGCGTTCAATCGGCCCTTCACGTCGAACGGTTTCGGAAATCGCTTCCGCAAGTGGTGCGACGAAGCAGGGCTGCCCCAATGCTCTGTCCACGGACTCCGCAAGGCCGCCGCCGCGCGGCTCGCCGAAATGGGCTGCACCGAATTCGAGATCATGGCGATTACGGGCCACCGGACTTCGAAGGAAGTCACCCGCTACACCCGTGCCGCCAGTCAGAAGACCCGCGCGGAAAGCGCCCTGAAGCGCATGACGGCGGAACGGAAGTAGGACAAAAGTGTCCCACTTTTCGACGTGGTGGCAGACGGTGGGACAAAATCGCCACCCAACCCACTGTAAACATTGAGGTTCGGAAATGAATGGTGCCCAGGGGCGGGATCGAACCACCGACACTGCGATTTTCAGTCGCATGCTCTACCAACTGAGCTACCTGGGCACGCGCCTGCGAAGCGGCACGAGCGGTCTTATAGGTCGGGCCGTTGGGCGGTGCAACACCGATACCAACAGAAATCAGCGTGCAGAAAAAACAGCGCCGCGCATCTTTTCGACACGCGGCGCCCCTTGATGGTCAGGCCCGGACTTAGGCGGCGCGAACCTGTTCAAGGAACGCGCGCATCCGGTCGCGCAATCGCTCTGCGTCACCGGCTAATTGGGAAGACGCCGAGAGCACTTCCCGGGCCGCCTCACCGGTTTCCATAACGGCCGTAGACACCTCTGTGATATTCGAAGAAACCTCGCGGGTACCGTCAGCAGCCTGTTGGGTGTTGCGCGCAATTTCCTGGGTAGCCGAATGCTGTTCTTCGACGGCTGCAGCGATCGACGACGCCGTCGTGTTGAGCTCGCTGATCATGCTGCCGATGGAGCTGATAGCGTCGACGACAGCATTGGTGTCGCCTTGCATGCCGTTCACCTGGTTAGAGATTTGTTCTGTCGCTTTTGCGGTTTGGTTTGCGAGGCTTTTGACTTCCGATGCGACGACTGCAAAGCCTTTGCCTGCCTCACCTGCACGTGCTGCCTCGATGGTCGCATTGAGGGCTAACAGGTTGGTCTGTTCCGCAATGTCTGAGATCAGCCTGACCACGTCGCCGATGGTTTGGGCACTCGTCGACAGTTGCGACACAGTAGAGGTTGCGCGCTCGGCTCCGCGTGCGGCGTCGTCCGTCATCGTTGCTGACTGACTGATACGCTCAGAGACCTCCGCAATCGAGTTGGTCATCTCTTCAGATGCTGCCGCAACGGTCTCAACATTCGTTGAAGCCTCTTCGGACGCCGCTGAGACCGCCGATGACCGATGATTGGCGCGGTCAGCGGCTTCACTCATGGCCTGCGCCAAGCCAAGCATTTGCTCCGCAGCCGCTGACACTGCTGCGACGACCTCGTTCACGGAGGCTTCAAAGCCATCCGCCAACGCGTTCATCGAGGCCCGTTTTTCCTCCTCCGCGCGTTCGGCTTGCGCCGCCTGCTCAGTCTCAAGGCGCACCTTTTCATGACCATTGGTTTGGAAGATGCGCAGTGCTCGGGCCATGTCGCCCAACTCATCGGCGCGCGCGTCGCCCTCAATCTCGATGTCTAGTGAACCCTCCGCCAGAGCACTCATCCGGCCAACAGCAGCCGATAGGGCTTTGGTGATCGTCCGCCCAATAAGGTAGGCGGCGAGGGCGCCAATCGCCAACGCAACAATCGTAAGAATGACCGTCGTACGGCTGACGCTTGCAATCTCGGACGCTGCCTTTGGCCCAAGCGTGTTCTGGGTATCGGTTGCCGCGCGGAGCAAGCTTGTATAGCCGGCCATGACTTGCGGACCGAGGATATTAAGTCGCTCATTCTTGATGGCGTTCATCTGCTGCAATAACGCTGCCGCATCGTCAAAGCTGGATGAAAAGCGGTTGAAATGATCGATGAACTGACGGTGAAGCGAGCGACGGGCCGGATTCTGGAGGGCCCGCAACAAGGTTGCGCCTGCTTCAAGCACCCGTTCACGCTCAAGCGAGACGCGTTCGAGGTGATCAGGTGAGGAGGTCGCAAGATAGCGATCGGCATACAGCCGAGCGAGCATGATATTCTGTTGTAGCACCCCGCCAAGATAGGCCGCTTCGGCATCATTATCGGCATAGGCGCTTTGCATGATTTCGCTGATTGCCGAACGCGCGGCTCGGCCTTCATTTGAAATCTCCGGCGTGAGAACTGCCATCTCCTGATGAACCTGCATCATCTCTTCAAACGCGGCGCGATAGTGCCCGACCCCCGCACGCAGCTGTTCGAGCCGCTCAATCACTGCAGGCTCGGTGATGATGGAGTCTGCCTGCGCCTTGATGCCGTCAAGACTGTCTAGTGACGCCCGTACGGCATCCGCGCGCGCCATGTCATGCGTCATACGAAACTGCGTGACCGCCAAACGGGTCTCCAGCAGCGCGGCATTGGCCTCATTCATCAGCAAACCTTCGCGGGCGGCTTGCCGATAATCGGTAAAGTCGGCGCCAATGATCGCGTTGCCGCGTAGCGCCACCGCTGCCAGAAGTACCAGCAAGACAAGCGTGCAAGTGAAGCCAGCGACAATCATCGTTTTCAGGGAAATTCGCTCAAGCATGCCTACACCTCAAGATGCTCTGTGTGATTATTCAATCTAAAGTTGTAGTATGAATAGCCACAGTTGAGCTTAAAGACAGGTTAAGCATGGTCTTTTGCTTTGGGCATGCGCGGCGCGCGGCAGAAAGGGCTTAGGACGAACCCACCCGCGTTTCACGCCGAACGGTCAGTGCTTCGTTGGCCGCGAACGAACAGACGCGTTCACAATTGGATCATCATGCACGCTTGCCGCATAGTCTTCAGCATCGGGTGCATCGCTCTCAGCGGCTGGGATGGCGTAGCTTCCATCAAGCCAGCGGTTGAGATCGACCTGCTTGCACCGGTCCGAGCAAAATGGTGCGTTGGCCTTCGTTGCGGGGCGTTCGCAGATCGGACAAGGTTTCGAGCGTGCAGCCATCGATTGATGCCTCAGACATCCACTGAAGCGGGCGAAGTCTGCACCCAACTTTCGGTTATGGGCAGCCCGCGTCCGGCTAGCAGTTGCGCTGTCTCGTATAGCGGCAGACCCACAACCCCTGTGTAAGAGCCGACGATCTGCACGACAAACGCTCCCGCATTACCCTGGATAGCGTAACCTCCGGCCTTTCCGTCCCATTCCATCGTCGTCAGGTAGGCCGCAATTTCGACGCGCGACAGGCGTTTGAACCGCACGCGGGTTTCGACCGTTTTGGTGACAACCTTTTCATTTGGATCAACGACGGCAACCGCCGTGAAAACGCGGTGCGCGCGCCCTGACAGCAACTCTAGGCAACGCTCAGCCTGCGCTTTTGTTTCGGCTTTCGGTAAGATGCGGCGGCCAACTGCGACAACAGTATCTGCGGCCAGCACAAGTGCGCCACGGTAATTGTCTTCGACCGCCAGTCGCCGTTGCGCCGTCACGGCCTTCATTTTTGCAAGACGTAACGCCAGATTGCGCGGCAGCTCCAGGCGCTGCGGTGACTCGTCGACATAGGCCGGTTCAAGTCGGTCGGGAACCAAGCCAATCTGTTCCAGCAGAGACAGTCGCCGCGGCGAAGCTGACGCCAACACCAACAGTGGAACATCCGACGGATCGGGGGAGGTTAGCGACACTGCAATTCACCAGATGAGCGGGGATGCTGAGGCATTACCATAATTGCTACGCTGGCAAATCAATTGGACGGAGAGCCTATTTGTACCGGTAGGTGATGCGACCTTTTGTAAGGTCGTAAGGGGTCATTTCGACAAGGACCTTGTCGCCAGCGAGAACACGGATTCTGTTCTTGCGCATCCGCCCAGCCGTGTGGGCGACAATTTCGTGTTCATTCTCAAGCTTGACGCGAAATGTCGCGTTTGGCAGCAGCTCCGTGACCACGCCGGGAAACTCAAGTACTTCTTCTTTCGTCATTCGGTTCCTATCCTGTGGAGCAAGCCTTATTAGCGAGCCCATATACATCTGCAGCGCGATGTATCCGAAAAGCCCAGCAAAGTGAAGGCTCGGGCACCCCAGCCGAGAGCGGCCGCTACGCGTGTCACCAGCTATGATCGTGCAAAGCGCTTGCGCATGCGCATGAGCAGCCCGTTGGCCATGCTCCGGTAAGCATCCAGAATCGCCGTTCGATTGCCCTGGACCAGCGTGGGGTCCATTGTAGGCCAGTATTCGACATCAACGGCCTGATCTCGGGTCAACTCGAGTGCCTTGTGATGCGCCTCGGGAGCTAGTGTGACGATCAGGTCGAAGAAGCTGTCTTCGATGTCTTCGAAGGTACGCGGCCGGTGCCGGCCCATTTCGAGGCCCATTTCTTCCATGATGGCTATCGCAAAAGGGTCGGGTTCGCCGGCCCGCACACCTGCGGACTGAATGTAAAAGCGGCCTGGAAAATGATGCTTTGCGATCCGTTCGGCGATTGGCGAACGAACGGCGTTCATGGAGCAGGCAAACAGGACTGAGCTGGGCTCATCATGGAGTTGGTCGGGATGGGCCGCCACCCTGAGCCCTCAACCTTTCCAATGCAGAACGCATACAAGCGTGAACAACCTGCGAGCGGTTTCAAAATCCATCTCAATCTTGCCGGCAAGCCGCTCCATGAGCAACGTCGAGCCATCATTGTGGAGGCCGCGTCGCCCCATGTCGATTGCTTCGATCTGCCGCGGGCTGGCTGATTTGATCGCCTCATAATAGCTGTCGCAGATCATGTGGTAGTCCTTCACAGCGCGACGCAAAGGCGACAGAGCCAGCATGTGGGCCGCGACTGGCTCACTGTTCGCCTCATTGCGAACATCGAACACCAGACGCCGTTCCACCACCGCAAGGTTAAGGCAGTAAGGTCCTTTGTCATGGCCCGGTAGCGCGAAGCTGTTCTCTTCGATGAGATCGTGGATTGCGACCTGCCGCTCATGGTCAACGGCTGGGTTGGAGCGTCCGATCGACACCTCGTCGATCACCACGCCCATCAGCCGATCGGAGGTTCTGAAGTCAGCGGTCATGGTATCGGTCACGCGCGGATCGGGCTCAGCTGATGGGTTGCCGCCAACAAAGCGGGCGATCAGAAACGGTTGGTCCGTATCGCAACGGAACGGGCATGCGCCGTCAACCCCTCCGTCTCGGCCAGTGTGATGGCGGCTGGGCCAAGTGCAGCAAGGGCGTCCGGCCCGCAGGCGAGGACAGATGTGCGTTTGATAAAGTCCATAACCGACAGCCCCGACGAAAACCGCGCGGACCGCGCGGTGGGCAGAACATGGTTTGAGCCACCAACGTAATCCCCGATAGCTTCCGGGGTATGGTGGCCAAGGAAGATGGCTCCGGCGTGGCGAATGTGCGGTAGAAGTGCCTCTGGATCGGCTACCGCAAGTTCGAGGTGTTCCGCAGCAACGCGGTTAGCAAGTGAGACGGCTTGTTCCTGCGATTCAACGGTGATGATTGCGCCATAGTCGCGCCAACTGCGTCCAGCAATTTCACCCCGTGGCAGGCTCGTCAGCTGACGATCGACCGCTTCTGCGACCTTCTCGCTAAGTTCGGCGTGAAGCGTGATAAAAATGGATTGGGCAGCGACATCATGTTCGGCTTGAGCAAGAAGGTCGGCGGCCACCCAATCGGGGTTCGCCGTCGCATCAGCGATGATCAGAACCTCGGAAGGGCCCGCAATCATGTCGATCCCAACTGTGCCGAAGACCGCTCGCTTCGCCGCTGCTACGTAAGCGTTTCCTGGGCCGACGATCTTGGACACCGGCGCGATTGTTTCGGTGCCATAGGCGAGCGCCGCCACAGCCTGCGCACCACCGATCCGGTAGATCTCATCAACGCCGGCGCGCCTTGCAGCAGCGAGGATTGCCGGGTTTGTAACGCCATCGGGCGTTGGGACGACCATGACAACGCGAGCTACTCCAGCGACCTTGGCTGGTACAGCATTCATGAGGACGGAGGATGGGTAGCTCGCCGTTCCGCCAGGAACGTACAGTCCAACGGCATCGATCGGTGTCCAGCGCGACGCCAACCGAACGCCCAGGTCGTCCGAGTACGCATCGTCCGAGGGCATCTGGCGTCGGTGATGAGACTCGATGCGGGAGGCGGCGAGGTCGAGCGCCTTGATGACATCGGCGTCGACCGTAGCCATTGCGTCGTCAATTTCTTTGTCCGTCACACGCAGGTTATCGGGCGTAACTTCGTGGCGGTCGAAGCGGGTTGTGTATGAACAAACCGCCTCATCGCCGCGCTCACGCACGTCAGCAAGGATCGCGTCGACGGCAGCGCGGACGTCCGGCGCGTCTTCTCGTTTAGCGGCGAGAAGACGGGTGAACGACGCTTCAAAGTCGGCATCTTGGGTTGAAAGCCGCATCGAGGGCTTTGTCTGCATTGCCACCTCCCAGCGACATGCCTGCATCAGGCAGAGTCCTCGTCGGATCCGCTCAGTTGGTGATCTGGCAGGCTGTCAGTGGTCCATGCCCCGCCGAGATCGGCGATGGCAAGTTCAAGACACTCGACATGAAGCCGCACCGAGGCGCCCGCTGCGAACGATAATTCGACAAGGCCGGCTGGCGCATCGCCCTCGGTAAAGGCAATCGAGAGCAGATTTAACACATCGTCGGGACGGTCGTCGGCCAGTCCGGCGCGCTCCGCGCGCAGCACGCGGGTAACCTGCAGCCCCGTCCGTCGCCGCTCATAAGGGGGCGCTTTACGGTTGCGGTTGACCTCCCACGCGAAACGGTTGCCAACGAGTGCAAATCGCTTCTCGTGTTGTAGGAACGCCATGTCATCCGCTTTGATGACGCAGTCCTGCATCGCTGCGGAAACAACCGCCAGATCGTCGGCATCGAACGCGGCCAGTTTCAAGAGGCTGGGGGGTGCACTCATGGATGGTCGACTTCAGGCGGCCAGGCGCTCGATTTGCGCCCCGCACGCAGACAGCTTGGCTTCCAGATTCTCGAAGCCCCTATCGAGATGGTAGACGCGACCGACGGTTGTCTCACCGTCGGCAACGAGACCCGCAATGACCAATGACACCGACGCGCGTAGGTCGGTCGCCATCACCTCAGCCCCGGTAAGGCCGGGTTGGCCATCCACATGCGCTCTCTGGCCATCGAGACGGATCTGGGCCCCCAGACGCGCCAGCTCGGCGACATGCATGAAGCGGTTCTCGAAAATCGTTTCGGTGATCGTCGCCGTGCCCTGCGCACGGGTCATCAGCGCCATGAACTGGGCCTGAAGATCCGTTGGGAAGCCGGGGAAGGGGTCGGTGGTGACATCGACGGGCAACAGGCCATTGCCGTTGCGTGCGACCGTGATGCTTTGAGGGCCGCGTTCGATGCTGGCTCCGGCCTGTTCCAAAGCATCCAGCGCTGCCGATAGATGCTCCGCGCGCGTGCCTTCAAGGGTGACCTTACCGCCTGTCATGGCTGCCGCCATGGCATAAGTGCCGGTTTCGATCCGATCCGGGACGACCGAATGCTCTGCCCCATGCAGAACGTCCACGCCTTGAATATGGATGGTCGAGGTCCCAGCGCCTTCGATTTTGGCGCCCATTTTGTTCAGGCAATCGGCAACGTCGACCACTTCGGGTTCGCGGGCCGCGTTCTCGATCACGGTCTCGCCGCGCGCCAAAGCCGCCGCCATCATGGCAACATGGGTCGCTCCCACCGAGACCTTCGGGAAGGTGATCCGGTTGCCTACCAGGCCTTTTCTGGTCTGGGCCACCGCATACCCGTTTTCGATTGCGATATCGGCGCCCAGCGCCGCGAGAGCATCAAGGAAGAAATCGACGGGGCGCGTGCCGATGGCGCAGCCGCCCGGCAGAGAGACGCGCGCCTCACCCATGCGCGCGAGAAGCGGCCCGATGACCCAGAAGCTGGCGCGCATGCGCCGAACCAAGTCGTAAGGTGCTGTCGTATCGACGATTTCACTGGCGGTGAGCCGAACTGTTGAGCCGTTGCGTCCACTTTGGCCGGCGCGCCGGCCCGCGACCGCATAATCCACGCCGTGATTGCCCAAAATTCGGGACAAGGTCACAACATCCTGCAGCCCGGGTACGTTGTGCAACGTCAGCGTCTCAGCGCTGGCGAGGCTGGCGATCATCAGGGGGAGCGTGGCATTCTTCGCACCGGAAATGGGGATAACGCCGTTAAGTGCGTTCCCGCCGACAATCCGAATCTTGTCCATGATTGATTGAACTCACGTGGTGATGAACGAGCGGTGGGTTTAAGCCTTTCGCGGGTGCAAAACAAGCAAGGCATGATCGCGCTCGCGAACTGCCGTTTCCAATCGTGAATGCAGGTCGCGCGGATACTTGTCGCGCGGTTACTTGCCGTCGCGAGGCTGAAAGGCGCTCGGTTCCGATTTCCCGATCGCCTTACCGCCACGCCTGGCGTTGGCTTGGGCCTTCCGCTTGGCCATGTTCGCCTTCAGTGCCGCGGCGCGGGGGTCTGGTTTGGAGGAGCGTTTGTCTTTGTCGTCGTAAGGCATTGTTCAAGGGTGGCTGTTTTGATGAATTGCGCACTAAGCATAGGCAGCAGTCTCGCGTGTGTTAACTCTTAGCTCTGTCGGTGTCCTTGGCGTCGTAGGCTCTTGCGTGGTCTTTTGGCCTGTGGCAACACCCGCCCAGGCTTTGAAACGTTTTGCCCATTGCCATTGCTGCCGTAGCTCAGGGGTAGAGCACTCCCTTGGTAAGGGAGAGGTCGAGAGTTCAAATCTCTCCGGCAGCACCATTTTACATTGCTGGGTACAGAACTGCTCTAACACCTTGAAGGGCAAGGTGGTTTTTGGAGTTCTATACCCTCCTTTTCGGTGGTAGGGCAGCGGCTCCTGGAAGGCCAGTCGGAGCACCAGTTTCTTGAGTGCTAGATCACCTTTTTCCCATATTTTCCAAGGGTTTGACAGGAAGCGCATCGCGAGTTCTAGCAGCTGCGGTGCTGTCGCCTTGGTTTGGCCGCTTGTTTCGAGCTTTTCGGCCGCCAGCAGCTTCTCCCCTTCCAGCTGTTCAATCTTGCGCTCATAGGCCTTGATCGCCGCTGGACTGGACGCATCGGCCAGCCGGTTGAGGAAGCCGTCAATCTGCTCATCAATTGCTCGCATCTGACGCTTGAGCGCTTTGCGCGTCTCGTTCATTTGCGCGGCCCGTTGATCCCAAGCGTCGGTAATCATCGCCTTGACGATATCGAACAGTCCTTGAGACGGCCTCATGGCTTTGAGGACGGTCGCGAACTCACCTTCAATCGTGTCGCGGCGAATAGACTTGCCGTAACTCTCGCAGCCCTTTGTTTGGCACAGATAGTAAGCGTAGCGCTTGCCGGTGCAGCTGCGCGACCAACCCGAAGTTAGGGGTTTCTCGCAGTCGCCACATGTTACAAAGCCACGCAACGGAAAGTCCTCGCTTATGTCTTTGCGCGTCGGCGCATAGGCTTTCTGTTCCAGGCGATCCTGAATCGCCTTGTGGGTCTCAAAGCTGATGAGTCCCTCATGACGGCCTTTGCGTAACGAGACTTTCCAGGCCTTGGAATGGACGTAGCCCGCATAGATCGGGTGCTTGAGGATATCGGTGACCTTTTGCAGCCGGATCCCGCCATGGTTCTGCTTGGGGAAGTCAGGTTGGCTTTCAAGGAAGCGCTGGACCTCGCTCTGCGTGGCGAACCTGCCGCTGGCGAAGCCTTCGAGCGCTTCGGCGACGATGGAGGCGACCGGCTCATCGCGCACCAGCACTTTGCCTTCGGTTTTGGTTTGCTCGTAGCGATAGCCGATGACCTTTGCCGTTACCGCATATCCGTTTTGGACCCGCGCCCGCATACGGTTGACGACCTGCTCGCCGTTCTTCTCGCGCTGATGCTGCGAGACCGAGGCGAGGAGGTTCTCGATGAGCTTGTCATCGGAGGTATCGCCGAACTTCATCGATGGGCTTTCAAGCAAGCCGCCCGCATTCTTGACGAGCTCACGCAACTGCCAGTGCACCCGCACATCGCGTGAGAAGCGATTGAGGTCATCGACGATCACAACGGTATTGGGTTGGGGTTGGGCGAGAAGGAACGACAGAAGCTGGCGCATTTGCGGGCGATCAAGCGTACCGCCGGATACGCCTTTGTCGGCGAAGACGGCGATTACCTCATAGCCCTTGCGTTTGGCGTATTCCCGGCAGCGGGTCTCCTGACTATCAAGGCCATGGCCTTCATCGACCTGTTTGAGGCTCGATACGCGGCAATACAGGACTGCGTGTTGGGGGTTTTCGGGTTGTGTCATAGCGCTGCTCCTTCCTCTTCCATCTCCTTCTGGTTTGTTGGGCTATCCGATGTCTCGGGGCTTGCCACGTCTTCAAACAGGCTTGCGATGAGCGCTTCAGAGCCTGCGAGGTCACCGGCATCACTGCCGGGTACCTGCTGGACGGGATGAATGCCGTAGCCCCAGTCGACCAACTGCACCATGATCGACCAAAGCGTTACAAGAAATTGCGTCCGCTGGTCTTCAGTAAGTTCGGGATAATCGAGAAGCGCTTGGTAGCGGTCGACGTCCAGGGTGAGGGTTTTGAAGGCTGTGTTTTGTGTTTTGTGGGGCGGGTCCTTGGTTTGTGTTGGCACGGTCGGTGGGTTCCTTTTTCGTCCTAGGTTTTTGTCATCGTTTTGCTCCTTCCCCTTGATAAGAACATAAAGTGAACATCGTAACGCAGATGCACCGTTCCATCAAGGATTTTGGTGGGCCGTGAGGCCCGTTGGTTAGCGTTCTCGGCCGTGATCACGGCTGCGGTCGTGGCCTGCAGCGCGATTGCGATCAGCATTGTTCGCCTTCTGCTGCTCCATGTACTGCACACGATCGTATTCACGGGACATCTGGATGGAGGTGTAGGCCTGTTCCTGCAGCCGTGCGGCCTTCAGCAAATCACGCTCGGGGATGGCGTGCGTGCTCTGCCATTCACCCTGATCGTCCTTGTAGGAGCGTTTCATCTCGGTGTTGTAGACGGTGCCTTTGTCGGTCGACCGTTTCCACACAGCGATCTCCAAGCCGCCATCACGATGCTTCTCATAGGGCTTGTTGGTGTCCCGCGTTGGCGGGGTGTTGTCGTCAAATTGATCCATGGATTGTCCTTTCGTCGGTTGGATCGGTTACGGGGAATGGGATCGGGTGTTGCTGCGCTGCGGAGACCTGGTCGCCGCGCGCTTTTGCGCCCGCACATAGGCGTCTTTGTCCTGTTTGGCTGCCTGCTTTGCGGGTTTGCTGTGTTGCCCGCTGGGTTGTCGTTCGGGCGTTGGCTTCGCTGTCGGTTTCGCGACGCCGGTGAACGCCACCTTCGCATGGCCGGGCAATCGCGCAGCGGACTGATCGTGCCGCAGCCGCTCGGAAGCTTGGGCAAGGACTTTGCGTCCTTGCCGGATCTGACCCTCGCGCTGGGCATACTGGCTGGCATGCACAACCGTCTTGATGGGACCATCGATCGTGTAGTCGAGGAAGGCATTATGGGTCGGTCGCTCGGCCTCAAGCCGTTCGATCTCATCCCGGGTGACGATCCGAGCCTTCGGTGCGTGTTTGGTCATGGGCGGTATCCTTTGACGTAGCGCCACATGCCGCTGTCGCGGTACTGCGGCCAATCGCGGTAGATGTGCGGTACCGGTTCGTGCACTTCGCGAACGATGCGGTTACCAAAGCGGGTCCGGATTGCGACCGTCCCCGGCGCGTTGTGGAAGGGATCGCCCAGGTACCGCCCGCGCAGATCGGTGCGCTGCCAATAGGGGCGGATGGTGAGATAGGCGGGTTTCTCCAACACGCCCGGCATGAAGACGAAGGCTTTGCCGTTTTCTTCGTTGAGGATCTCGTCGATCCCGCGCAGTTCACGACCCATCTTCTGCGGACGCATCGCTTGGCGTTTTTGTTCGGTGGCGTCCATCATGGCCGTGAACGGATCGCCATCCTTGTTAAACAGGCTCATCAGCGCGCGCCTTTGGGCGACCTTTGCCTGTTCGATCGCCCGCTCGTCCGGATACTCCAGCGTCATATGGCCAAGCTGTCTTTGGATCAGCGACGCTTGATGGGGGCAGCGGGTACCCAGATAGATATGCGTGCCGCACGAGTTCGGAATGACCTTGCTGGCGCCGGCTTTGAGGTTGTTGAGTTGCTCGGTCGACTGAACGACATAGGCCGTGCGGATGCCGTAGCCCGCTGAGATGGTCGCAAGATCTTGCGCCAGCGGCCAGGCGCCGACATTGCCGATTTCTTGCAGACACCAGAACTGGGGACGCGCAGACAGCGCTCGCCGTTTCCATATCAGCGCCGAATTGAACAGCGCGCGGACCACCGGCCCGCTGGTTTCGGCAAACTCCAGGTCTTCCATGATCGAGACCAGGCATGGCGGGCAAACAGGCTTGGTCAGTTCCGAGAAGCAAAAATCAAACGGCGGCGACAAGGCTTCGCGCAGCTGGGGATCGATCATGCATATAAAGCTCTTTGTGATCTCCCCCTTTATGCCTTCCCAGCCTCCACCATCGTGGGTGCCCTCGCGCAAGCGTTGCAGCATCAAAGCAACTTCGTTGATCTGGGGTTCGGGCTGTTGGGCGATTTCGTATTCGAAGGCGAGCCAATCATCGGTCGCTTCGCCAAAGCCTGCCGACAGGTCCGCCAGCATCGGCAGCGTGATGAACCCATAATGCCGCACGCCGGTCACGCAGATCGCCGTAACGATCTTTTGCGCGTTGCGCTGGAAGTACGCCGCCCGTGGATCGGTGACGGGTATCCAGCTTTCCATCAGCGCCAAGACATCGGGAATGAGTGTCGGGGAATCCGAAACCAAGTGGGAGCACGGATTCATCCGGTTGAAGGGTAAATCACATTTGGAGCGTGGATTGAATGCGAACACAAAGCGCCCGTTGGACACTTGCTGTGCTGCGATGACGGTGTCCTGCCCCTTCCAGTCGAGGGTCACGATGTGATCGAGGCCGTGCTTGCCGCCCAGCCGTCCATCGACGAGCCAGGGCACAACCAATGAACCCTTCAGCGAGCGTGCGCCGCCGCACAGCAGGATCGCGGACATCTGATCGCTGTGGCACGGGCGGCCAGCAGCATCATGTCCGATATAGGCACCTCGGCCTTTGTTCAGCTTCGCTTTCTTGCGCGCACGTGCGTCCGCAAAGCCCGCCGAACCAAAGCAGTCTTCGGTTAAATCCAACATGGTCTTTCTGTGCGGTTTGCGTTGATCACCCTGATTGGGCGATAAGGGCGCCGGGAGCGGTGCTGTGAACACCCTCCCGGCTTTGACCACCCCAGCTCATATTGGCCGGGATAATCATTGTTTTGCCGAGGTGATCATGAGTAAGCATAGTCTTACCCATGGTCACTTCACCCGTTGGGATAGCCCCAGATTAGCGCGTAGAGCGCGAGGCACGCCATGCCGCCACTGGCCAGCCCGTAGAGCATCCAGTTCTCGACCGGCTGATCGGCAAAGCACCAGTAGGCACCGCCACCGAACAACAAGAGCGCCAGGAAGTCGCGGAAGCTTTCGCCGCCGCTCGGTTTGCGATTAATCCGCATCGTTCGTTCTCCTCTCTTGCGCGCTAGGTCAGGAAGGCGAGCAGCCCCAGCCCCAGAACCGCAAGTGCTGCTATGACGGCGATGGGATCGCGGCGCTTCTTGTAGATCGTGGTACGCGCCACAGGGTCATAGATTGCCATTGGCGTTCTCCATGGTTGTATCGGTTTGTTGTGAAGCGTCAGCCGATGGCTGCGCCGATCACGATCAGCATGATGACGATGCCAATCACTGCGGGCCACGGGTTTTCTTTTTTGCGGTACACGGTACCAACGCGTTCATATTTGGCCATGACGGCCTCCTTTCCTCTGAGTAGAAGTTTGGCTCACCTCAGATGAGCCGGTTGCTCGCGTAGGCAGAGACGGCCATCAAGACCCCCATCAGCCCGGCGCGAATGAGTGAAAACGAAATCGGATAGGTCAGGATTAGGATCAGCCAACCGAGCCATTGGGCGTTGGCGCGTCCGTACAGATCGGTCAGTGCACCCATGACGGGAGCTTCGATAATCGGCCAGATCAACGGGGCGATGAACACTGTGCCTGCGATTGCCACAAGCGACGTCACGCTTTGCATCACACCCATCAGGCCGCCACCGGAACCGCCGAAACCAGCTCGAAACATCAATCTATCTCCCGTCTACGGTGCCGCTCGAACTATCAGGCGACGCGATTGAGTGTGCGCCGCCTTGTTGAGCGCCTTGATGGCATGTATTGGTGGGGAGGGGTGGTCTAAATTATCTATTAGATCGATTAGATTTCGAGCTAACGCATGGATGTCAAAAAAATCGGAAGTATTGATGCTTGTAAAATTAACCCAAGCGATGCGCAAAACATAAAATTAATCATTGAAGAGTTTGAAAAAGAGCAAGGAATAGACCGGGTGGCCACTGCCCAAATCGTTGATGTGGGAAAATCAACGATCGGGTTGATAACCCACTCTGACGGTAGCCGAACGACTTTAAAGACGCTCAGCAAACTGCTAGTCAGCATTTACGACAATACAAATGATGCTAGCATTAAGGGTGAAATCGCTACCCTGTACAAGAAATTCATCGTCGATCGTGTGGGATCAGACGATGTTAGCGTCGAAACTGAAGACCAGCCGTCGGAAGATGCCAAGGCTATATCCACACCGGGCATCCAGTTCACTGGCCAATTCGTGCATGCCGATGTGGATATTGAGCTCGTCGATGAATCGCCCCAACCAATAGCCGACGAGATCGTTGTTGCTGACGACGACGTCTCGGAGCCTCGCTCCGGCCCGGTGGGTTGGCTTTCCCCAAATCTTGAAGCGCTCGCGGACGCCGCCAATCAAAGACCAGTTTGGTTGATCGCACTTTCGTTGTTGGCGGTCTCCGTCGTCGCGGTGTTTTCCACTTTCGATTCAGCAGACGAGGAAGCTGGCCTCTTCGCACAGTTCGCTGGATGGAACGCCCAATCAGCATACGAGCCTAGGCGCGGCTCAGACGAAAGAGCCGTACTCATGGATGCGGTGCGTCCTCAGGCCGTTCGCGACTTGGGTGCCCCAGTTGAGTTTTACGTCATACGCCTGGCGGTTTTTGGCGATATCGCTCATGCGAGTTTGCGGGCGCAAAGACCCGGCGGCGTACAAATCAATATGATGCAAACGCCGCGCGCTGGGATGCCGGACTTTCAGCCAAGTTCCGAGTTTCCGACCATCGAGGCCCTGCTACGTCGTGAAGGTGAGCAGTGGCGGGTCGTGGAGTACGCGTTCAGCACAGATGCATCAGTCTTTGCTTCACCCGAACTATGTACGATGTGGCGCGATGTTCTGCCCTCACGGAATTGTAAGCAGCCTTAGCGTGGCTCATGGGCCATCCCCGATGGATCGGGCCTCAGGTCTGGGCTTACTGGCGTTTCAAAAAGGTGCTGGTTAAGGATTTTGGCCACCGGCTGGCGGCGTGACAGTCCAGCCAAGTCCAGCAGAAGCCTTGCAGCCACATCTTGAGGATTATCTTCAATCCCAAACGTTATCGTTCGTTGCCATTCGCGCCACGACGGATTGTGCTCGTCGCTCCACATGCCGACGATGATTTCGATCGTGCCGCTACCTTCGATACTGATATTGAAACCGCAGTCACTTCGGTCCTGCTCCGCCAGGCCCTCAGATGGCAAAGCAGGGTCTATTTGCACATGACTCGCCGCCGCCCCTTCGGTGGACAAGACGTCCAATCCGCGAACGTCCATTAACTCCGCCACGAACTGCCGTGTAATCTGTTTCTGTAGAGCTGAGCGCTGTCTTATTATTTCTGCAATAGTCACATGTATACATTAGCATGTTTTCTGGAAATGCAAAAGATATTGTGCTATTATTATCATATATATGAACAGTGTAAGACTACGAATAACTAATACTTCGATCTGGCGGCAGATGCTCGCGACAAAGCAGGTGTGCCTTGAGACATGATCTCTCTTCCAATGACGCTAAGAAGCGCCGCGATTTTGATGATCTGCAAAATGAGATCACAGGTATGGATCCAGGACGCATACAGCGGTTTCTGTCCGAGGGCGACGGCCGTTCGCCTGGAGCGAAGCGCCGTAAACGCGTCAAAGAGGCCGAGCAGCGCCGATTGGTCGAGCTGCTAACCGATCCGATCTACAGGGCGACCTACGAACGATTAGGCAGTCAACTCTCTGAGGCTGAAACACACGCTGATCAGACCATCCAGCGCTACGAGACCGCGATCCAAGCCGCGCAGACCCTGCTTGCGGATATGGAAGCAGATGCCGCGCGTGGACCGGATGGTCAGCTCGTGTTTCGATATGCCGACGGGCGGGTCGTTGATGCAGACGGTCGGGATGTGACGCCGGAGATTGCTGCGGGCATCACATGGCCCGAGAATGCTCCGTCGGCTGAAGCGTATTTTGCGGCGAAAGAACAGCTAAACTCACTTGAGAATGAGCTCCATCAATGGCGCGGCTATCGAACTGACACTCTTGGCAGCATACGTGACCGGCACGACAACGACGACAATCCAATGAGCCTCGACGAGATGGACGATGCGTTAGATAGGATAGAGAGCACTCAACCTGCGATCTTCGCCCTTCCAGCAGCTGAACCGGAGGTGATCGCGGCGCCACCGGCCACGCCATCCGCACCGAGCCTGCCCACCACTCTCAACTAGGATCAATTGCGAAAGGCCCGCACGCTTCCTCCAAGATCAGATAGATAACCGAGCTGGGGTGATGCTCTCCATTGCGCGCGATTGTTTGTTTGATGCTGTTATGGCGTTCCGCGCGGTTTGCAGCCGGCTCGAAGTACCAATCGGTCAAACAGTCTCCAGATGGCTTGTTGGTCTGTGTGGCCAGAATCGCGGCCATCGTAACAGATGTCTGAATGTAGCTGTCCTGAGCCGCGTCGCTCCATTCCAAGAACTGTTCGCCAGTGAACCCATCTGCTGAGAGAATCTGTGGGTAGAATCCGCAGGCACCAACAATCGTGATTGCCGCGACTCGCCTCGCTATGCTGTTCATTAATCATGGTTTTTTGGCAGGGACGAGCTTTACGAGATTCCGAGACAACGGTAAACACGAGACCAGGGTCAGCGGGGGTTTGCGCGCATTGTCAGCAAACGCTCAAACGCAAAACAGGTGTGTCGAGAAAGGATCGATTTCGCACACCTGCCATGTCCCGCTCACCGCGCCGTCTGGGTTACATCCGCGTCTCCACCCGATCCCAAGCCCCCGATCGTCAGGTCGATGCTCTTCGCGCGGAGTGCGACACCCTGCATATCGAGCATGTCTCGGCGGTAGCAGACGATCGACCCGTCTTTGATGAGGTGATGCAGCGACTCCAGCCCGGCGACACATTCGTTGTCATGGATCTGGACCGCGCGTTTCGCTCGTCAGTTGATGCGATGCTGATTGCTGCGGACCTACGGGCGCACCATGTCGCCTTCCGCATTCTCTCCTTGCAAGTGGACACCACCACACCGGAGGGCGAGCTGTTCTACACGCTCCTCGCCGCCTTTGCGCAGTTCGAGCGCCGTATCATCAGCCGCCGCACGAGAGAAGGTCTCGCAGCTGCAAGGGAGCGCGGCCAGCGCCTAGGGCGGCCACCAATCCTGACAGCAGAACAAGTCGCAGATGCCTACCGTGCTGTCAGCGAAGCCGGAAGGCCGTCCGCATCCGTCGCCGCTGAAATCGGTGTCGGACGTACAACTCTCGAACGTGCCTTTCACGACGGCGGCTACGCCTACCCAGTTCCACACAAACCGAAAGGAGGCTCCAATGCCTGAAACCATCATCCACATCACGGAGACCGAACTGTACAGGCTGGAGGTCGCTTATACGTCCATTGAGGACCCGAGTATCCGCGCCGAGTTCCTGCGAACGCTCGAAGCGTGGGCGCGGGATCAGCATGCCAGGACCTGAATGAACGCGGCCATACCTACACTGTGGGCAACAGCACTTCGGACCGCCGCTCAAATTACCCACAGGCATCATTGGGCGATTTGTCGCTTTAGCTTTGCAGCAAGCTCGCAATGCAACACCCTTAAATCATGATCAATGATCTCAAGATTATCGCCATCCAGGAGCAGCTCGATCGCATCGAACGGAAGCAGTTCCTGCTCGCTTGCATGGTCGCGGTCTTGGGACTGGCTTGGGCGATAGCAGAGCTGTTTCCAATCCTGGCAGCCCCCCTCTTCACTGTGTGAAATTTATTGGCGCGCAGCCGCATGGAAGGTAATTGCCAAACTGTCCCAAGCCCAGGGAACCATTCCCACTTCACTACCTTTCTGAGCGTTAGCAGCGTCGTTCCGTAACGTGGTTCAGGCGGCGTACTTCTTCCTGATGTTCCGTGCGGCGCGAACTGTATCCGTGACCTGCAGGCGGTATTGATACATCGCCCAGCTAACCTCAAATTCGGTTTCAACTCGTCCGCGATCGTATGAGTTCAATACCATCATCACAGTGGCTTTTTTTGGCAGTAACAGTGTTGCACCCAGCCACTTTGCCTCTTCCTCAGTATTTCTATCGTAAGCGCGTTCGCCGTTTTCCCTGATCGGAGTGTTCAGGTCATGACCCAGGATTATATGCGCAAGCTCATGTGCTAAATCGGAGTTTTGTCTACGAGGATGATGGAAATCGTTGTGATGGATTTCTTTGTAGGAATTGTCGGAGATTATAAGTCCAGAGAACGGATCATTCGGATGCCTCGCCCAGTACGCCGTCATTTCGGCTGGCAGCACAGGATTGTCCTTGATGCCGAAAACAGGAACTTCCAGGTGCGAAGCCAGTTTTCGCGGGCACATAGGCGCGTCAGGCGCTAGGCCGAGTTCCCCTCGAAACTCTTCAGCGTAACGCTCAGCCTCCGCTTTAAAGCCATGCTTGAACTTATAGCCCACTTGCTCTGCGCTTCCTCATGTCTTCGTACAGCGTCTTGATCATCAGCTCCATCGTTTGAGCATCCTCACCGGCAATCTGTCTGTCAGCGCGCAAGAGCGTCGTTATTTCCGCCATAGTGTCTTTTTGTGCTCGTGGGATCACCTTGTCTCTGTAGAACTGGCTAACATCAATTCCGGACCAGGAGGCTAATGCAGCAAGGCTATCAACGTCTGGCCTCTTTCCTTGACCCATACGTGTAAGCGTTGAAGCAGAGACATTCGACTTCTCTGCAACCTTCTTCCATGAGAACTCTTTACCCCGCCTGATTGCATCGAGGGCTGCGTAGAAGCCCTCGGCATCAAAAAAATTCGACATATGACCTCAAGTTTCACTGTTGCAATTTTTGGAGAATCGGCTACCCCTTGCAGTTGCAAACTAGCAACGAACAGCCACCCCAGCAATATCGAGACTGATATATGACACGTAACGCCAATAGCGAAGTAACCAGCAAACGAGCCGCGTCGGCCGCGAGCAAGGTATTGAGAAATCCAAAGTCGAGCAAAGCTGCGAAAACCGCCGCAGCTTCAGCTCTCACTCAACGCCCCAACCGGAAAAAATGAGGATGCCACGACGGGAGTAATTGCGGGGCGAGCCCTAAATCGCCCCGCTAGCAATGCGAGGTTCGAAAAGGAAATTCGAGATGATTGAAGGACTTTACAAAGTGCAGTTTCAGACCCCCTTGGGAATGGGATTTGGCGTGATCAACTTGGAAAACGGAAAGGCAAACGGCGGGGACTCCGCGATAGCCTATACAGGGAGTTATACCGTCGATGCTGGGACGTTTTCCTCGACCATTCAGGTAAATCGCCACTCTGACGGCCTTCCAAGCGTACTCGGCACCGATAATGCAAGCCTGCAAATCAGGGGGAGTGTCGACGGGAACATCATTATCGGTGAAGGAACCACACCACACGCGGCAGGGGTTAAGTTGTCAATCCAACTCAGTTTGCTGAAAGCCGCCTAAAGTAAGCAAATCCAGATAGGCGGAGCAAATGAAGGATGGCTGGATGCACAGCAGCTTCGATGGCCGAAGGTCCGGGCACCACCGAACGCCATGGATGGACCTTGTGGGCTACATCAGAGAGCAGCGCATGTTCGGCATCAGTTCGAAGCCGAAGGACGATCAGCGAACGGAGATCGAGAAATTAGCCGCGGAGGTCCTGTCGGCTATTGAGCAGCTGAGCGAAGCAAAGCAAGTTCCACGATAAATATCGAACGGGCTAAGCGTCGATGTTCAAGAAACTTCTACGATCAAAGCCTGCGGCCGTCATAGGAGCAACCTTTGACTACCCACCCGCTAAAAGACATCTCCGTCAAAGCGACAAACTTCAAATGTTTCGGGGAAGAGGGTGGCGGGTTTGAACCCTTTGCTCCGATCAACATCGTTATTGGCCGCAATAACTCTGGAAAGTCGGCGCTGATCGACGCAATCGAAATTTGTGTCAGCAAAGGAAAGGCTTACGACGAATCGAAACATGCACGCGGGTCTGGCGATTTTTCGCTCGAGATCACTCAGGCGACCGATGAGGCGGTTCTTCGTCAATTGTTTCACGAGGGCACAAGTGGCGGCGATATCCGCGGCAACCATTGGACGACTGCCGGGGCTCACCTGCTGGGAAGTGAATTTGTGCGAACGTACGGGGCGGACTGGAAGGTAAAGGAGGTATCTGGCGAGGCCTTTAAGTCCATCCCTACTGGTGCGCTGCAGGGAGCTCGTCGGAAAATGGCGGGCTACAACTCAAGTCCTTTCGACGGTCTTAAGTTGGTCGAGGTGGACTCGGAGCGGGATGTCGCCCCGGAGGGGAGTAGCGGTAGCACCAACTTTAAGGTCGAAGCGAACGGTAAGGGACTCACGAACATTGTTCGAGGCTTCATTAACAGCGTCGACCTGCCTCGTGCAGAGGTGGAGGAGGAGCTTCTTCGCGAACTCAACGAGATCTATCAAGCTGACAATCGGTTCCAACGCCTAACGTGCCAAGAGGATGGGGGCGGGATTTGGGAGATTTACCTCACTGAAGCCTCAAAGGGCGATGTACCGCTTTCGCAATCGGGCAGCAGTCTCAAATCGGTTTTCATCATTCTCGCTATGCTCCGGCTCGTCCCGCGCATCGATAACACGGATTGGTCGAAGACGATTTTCGTCGTGGAAGAGCCAGAGAACAATCTGCACCCTGCGCTTCTGCGTCGACTACTTGAGTTTCTTGCTAGGCAACGAGATGAGAAATCCTTCTCCCTGGTGATTACAACGCACTCTCCGATCTGCATCGATTGGGCTTCCGGTCGGAACGACACGCAACTGATCCATGTGAGGCACAAGGCCGGGCAATCAAGTTGCCATCGTGCCCTTGGTTACAAGGCGAAGCGCGATGTCCTGGATGATCTCGATATTCGAGCTTCCGATATTCTCCAGGCGAACTGCGTGCTTTGGGTCGAGGGACCGACCGACCGTTTATATCTTCGGCGATGGATCGATCTCATATCAAACGGAACGCTGAAAGAGAGCGTGCACTACACGATTATGTTTTATGGCGGAAGGCTTCTCAGCCACCTTGATGCACTTCCTCCTGACGAGACCGACGAGCTGATCTCGCTGATATCCATCAACCGCAACGCAGCGATTTTATTGGATAGTGATCGTAGGCCAAACACCAACGCTAGTCGCCGCCCTCGGCCCAGGCTGAATGACACCAAACAGCGTATGGTTGGCGAAATTGAAGCTATAGGTGGTTTTGCCTGGGTCACAGCCGGACGAGAGGTGGAAAACTACATTCCGGCGGTCGTTCTGCAACGCATAGAGGATCAGGAGATGCCCCAGCTTAGCCCGTATGATCAGGTTTGGAAGGAAAGCATTTTACCGTCTTTCAAAGAAGACAAAGTGGCAATCGCCAGAGCGGTGGTCGATGAATTCGAACTAACAGACATCAACGGATCCCTAGATTTAAGGGCTCAACTCGATCAATTGGCCAACCGCATTCGCGGTTGGAATGGTCTCAACTGAGCTCTTGGAGAGCGTGACTTGCGGAACTGCGCATGGGCAACGTTCGCGTGGTGGGCTAAACAATGGCCATAGGTGAAGTTGCGCATCAAGCTTCGCCAAGGCAGATAAGCTTGGCGCCGAGAGCAAAACAGTTCGCGCTTGCACCTTGAAGCAGAGCATCGAGCTGCCGCATGCGCTTTGCCCTCTGATTATCCGGCAAGCCTTGGTTGATCCTGTCCTTAACCGTCGTCCATTCATCCTTGCGTACGCTCGGCTGGAAGATGCAAACCTCAACTGAAAGGTTGCTTCCCATAGTCTTCAGTGCCTCCAGAAAGTCATCACGGTTGGCTTTGTTGCCTTCAAACCAAACGGCTTTTGCAACCGATCCGCCATCACTGGCGCTCAGTTTTTCATGAAGCTCATTGCGATCAAGATGGCGTAGGTTCTTGATTGCTTGTCCAACAACGACCTCGTAGTCAGCCACCGAAATCTGCCGGCTCGCGGCATCGCTCCCACTGCCTTTAACATGAATAAGCGTCAGCTGCGGTGTGCTGGCAGTAGGCTCAAGGTGGATGAAATCTGCCGACTCCATGGAGCCATCGTCACACAACAACCAACCCTTTGGTTCACCGAGGGTTTCCATGTTCGGCCAGTGATGAACAACCAAGGAGAACAAAGAGTCCTCACCTGTCTCTCCGATTTTGGACGGATCGAACACGCTTTTGTTGTTGCTGTTTTTGCGAATGGGCTTTTCCTTGCTGACATCACAGTTTGCACAATTGACCCATTTCCACCCATCATAATTGGGGTCTCGAAAGGCTGTCTCATAAAAGCTGCCACGCGAAAAAGTGTGGCCGGTGTCGAAGTAAATCGTCAGCAAGTCTCTCGACTGGCATAGCTGCTTGAGAGAGGAGAGTTCTTCCGTGTCATCAGTCCATTGCAGCACGTCAGTCACGAGCCGCGTTTTGCCTGTGGAGGTGATCTCAAAGCGGTACTCAATCGTCCCCAGCCTATCTTCGTGCCACCACACTGTCGCTTCGAAGTCGGGTGTTCCATCGCGTGTCGCCAGCACAAAACGGGCGCTATCCGCGAAGTTCTGCAGCCAATCTTGGTCACCATCGCGAACCGCATCCGGAAACTGCGCCTCAGGCACCACCAGCGATAAGCCATAAGGCTCACTAACAGCACTAAGATCAGTGCTTGGTTGTGCCAACGAGGGAAGGACTCTTTTCTCACTCGGATCCAGGAGCGAGGCTGAAACGTGACCTAAGAGCGCTTCCGTGCGTTCGAGGAAACTCTCCCAGTTTTCTGACGGGCTGATCCAAAAGCGACCGTGCGCTGGGCTACTGCCGATCACGGCTTTCGGGAATGTTTCCGAATTCACGGTCGAACGGATCGAGCTGAAGTAGTAGGTTTGGTCGCCGAGCGGATCGATGGCCGCCTCCAGCTCGATGCCAGATAGGGTCTTGCTGTCTGCCTTGACGGCTGACTGTCGATGGGTCCCGGTCATCCATAGGGTGCGAACTTCGTCGTCAACGAGTGATGCGACCACGTCCTTACGCTCAAACCTGCGCAAGCTTGCCAGAGGTTGATCCTTTGTTTTGCTGATCATACCAACGATCTTGTTGCGAAGACTGGGATCGCTGAAGTTTGCGATCAGGTACTTGCCTGCACCGCTCAGGATGATGATGTGGTTGGAGCTGTCGAGAAGCGTATAATCCGAGTACCAAGCAGGCTTTCGTTTTTCGCGATAGTGGATGCAGGCCCAATGCATAGAACCGCTTTGGCCCACTTTGTTAGCCACGGCCTGGAGTTCGCGCGCGGCACGATCGGTGTCTTCCAAGCTAGCAATGAGCTCAAAGATGGCATCATGGATCTTCAACAACCTTGGTGCCGTAATGGCCGTACCGGTGTGAAACAGCACGCCGGAGAGATAGGGCTTACAGTCTTCCACTTGGATGCTCATGCGATCTTTGCTTTCTCAGGAGGCAGGTTCGGATGCGCCTTTGCGATATCGATGTCTTCGCACGCATAGACTGACGGATGAATCTCGGCGTCATCGGGAACAATCCGTCGCTCGCCATTGGGAACAAAGAACCCGGCCAGAGTCCCCTTCTTTGTTCTGACTTGATCGCCTTTTCTCCGGGGGATGAACTCAAGCACTTTCCATCCCCAGGTCATCGAGTTTTGCATCTCGGCGCACGGGTTTGGCTTTGTATAGGACTTTGCGCTGCCCCGGCGTTCCTTGCCAAGGACAATGCTATTGACGGTATTGGTGGTGAACTTCAGACCGCAGTCCGTCGCCTCATTGATCATCCAGGCCAGCGGTATCTTGGCAAGCGCACTCAATCCTTCAGGATAGCCACCGCCAATATCGCCGTGAACGCCTCGGAACCAAAGCTCTTTGGCGACTTGCTCGACCTCTGACGTCTTATGCCAGTAATCCGGCCGGTGTTTTTGTCCCGTAGGCCAGAGCATCGGTTGAAAGGCCGTTCGTCTCTCATCAAGGGCGACAGCGTGGCGAACGTGAGCTACGCTACGATTGGTGTGAGAGAAGGCGTATTTACCTTGGCGCAGCCCCACTTGGCCAGCTTCAATAATGGAAGCCACGGTATCGAACAGCCCCAAGAAGTGAACGACTGGTCGGGTTGGACGGAGCGTTCGCTCATAGAGGCGTATTCGCGCAAATGCATCTGCAGTGTTCGGGTTTGCAGCGTTCCCAGCCTTCTCTCCAATGCCTTTGTACGCCCGGTAAGCATAATCTAGGAGATTGAGCTGTGTTGGTTGGATCAGACCAAACGCGTGGATGAACCCCGCTAAAACCCGCGATGCATAGGCGCCGCGGCTAAAGCCTAAAACATAAATACGATCGGGCTCGGAGTTGCCTTCAGCATCGACTGCATCGTGATCGTAGTGGTGCACTAAGAATTCGTAGGCTTCTTTGACGTTCCGATCGAGGCCCCATCCTGTGGCCAAACCCCAAATCTCTGTAGCTTTCCGCCAAAACCCAAAGGCCGATTCCTCTGCCCCAAACGTTCCAACTCCGGGGTCATAGAAAACGATCTGTTCAGCGGGCTTAGACTTCACCAAGCAGCCGTACAGGCGAAGAATGTTGGTTCGGTCGTGCTCAATTTCGTTGGACGTGCCATCACACAAAATAACGATGTTCTTGCCCATGCTGCACTAGCTCTTGGGTTTGCAAGCCGTGCGTTAAACGATTTGAATGCCGACGCGCAGAACTTGATTGCTTTGTTGAACCTGAATTCATCGCGAACATAAGGGCAAATATGTATAGTATTGTCAAATGATCACGCACACACTCAGTAATGAACGCAATATCTACTGGTATAAGTTCGCCGTGACGGTGATTACCGCGAATGCCAAGCGGCACGTTTGTAAAGACGGAGAAACTCTATGCGTATGGTCCTTCCGATCCTGGTCGTTTTTGCTGGGTTGATGACACCCGCAGCGGCGTTAGATCGCGTTACAATCGTTAGCTTTAATGTCGGCAACTTGTTCGATGCGGAAGACGATCCCGATAACTTTGGAGATGATACCTACCTGCCACTATCCCTGAAAGAGGCACGGCCCGAACACAACTCAAACTGCGATGCAAATATCTCGATTCCGTTCTTTGCCGACCAGTGCAAGCAGCTCGATTGGTCTGAGGAGGTTTTGGCAGCCAAGCTTGAAAACATTGCCGACGTCATTCTCTCGATGCCGGAACGGCCAGATATCTTAGTCCTTCAAGAGACGGAAAACGCAGAGATCGTTGCGAGATTGAATGACGAGTTTCTCGGTGAGCACCGTTTTGCCGAACTCATTCATCTCGACAGTACAGATGAGGTTCTGGATCGCGGGATCGACGTGGCAATTCTCACAGATCTGGCACTCATCGGCGAAGCAGAAGCGTTGCGGGTTGATTTTGGTGACAACCAGGAAGAATGTCGCGCCACGCGAGACGTAGCTGTTGCAGACCTTGCTCTGCCCGATGGAGCACCCTTGAGGGTTTACGGTGTCCATTTCCCATCAGGCAGCAACCCGTTAATTTGTCGTCAGATTGCTATGACGACGGTTCGTGATGCCCAAAGTGGCGAGGGGTCTCCGGAGCTCGCAGTGATGGCGGGGGACATTAATTTCCCATGCTATGAGACCGAATCCGAGTTTTTCGCGCGACTGTTGCGCGATGGCGAGTGGTGGTCGCCCCCGGAAATCCTGAGCGGTTGCGGGCAGCCCGGCACAAAGAAGTTCCGCCAGCGCGGTTTTTCGCAGAACTGGTTTACATGGTCTTTTCTGGATGCAGTGTTTGTAAGCAATGCTCTCGTTGACCGACGTACAGAGGCAAATTGGTTTGCTGACCTGGGAAGCTTCAGAACGGTTATTTCGTCTGACCATCAACTTGAGGTCGATGCGGGGGGCTTCATTGAACCCAGGCGATTTGATCCTGTCGCATTGACTGGCGTATCGGACCATCTCCCCGTAGCCCTTGACCTAGTACCTAGAGGCACGCGTTAGGCGTTTGCTGAGCCTTTTTTGCGTCACACGCCGCCTTCTGCGACCAGGCTGTATTGCGCTAGCCTCGTGCCTCGGCAAGCTCCACCGAACCCGCCCAAGCAATTTCAGAAAGGGCGGTTTCGGCCCATGCGGGTAACCATCCTTCGTGCGGGAAAGGTGAGGCGTCAGGTGTGACGCCGCTTGTTTGTTGGCGCGCATGTCCCATGCGCTTGGAACCCTATTTCCAGCTTACTTCAAAACCTGAGCATGGCGAAGCGCTTCGAAACATAACCTCGTCATCGCCATCATAGATGGCGTGTCTCGCTAGCATCCCGGTCCCATCGCAATGCCCAGAACTTGAACGATCGCCCAGTAGGTCGGCCACCGTTGGTGGCCGGCTTTTTTGTTTTGGGTGGGGTGTGGGCGCTCGCCGCTTGGCAAGGGTTCAAGCGGAAGGGGTGACTCTCTTTTCGCTGCCAGAACCCGAACCAAGAGAGGCAGCCATGACCCAGCTCTATGCACAACCCTATGATATTGCAGCGACAGGCTTTTACTTCGAAAGCGCCAATGACTACGCAGCAAAGGCCGAGACCAACCGGAACGAGTACGGCGATCCGGTCGAAGAATACGAAATCCAGTTCATCGATGGTGAGGCGCTCGATTGCGCCTTGGCGCAGGCTTGGGGCGTGAACCAAGCGAACGTCGGAGCGTTCCTTGAGGCGTGTGACTTATGGGATGATGATCAGAAGACCCGCTTCATCATCGCCGTCGGAGAGTGCGGTTATGATCATGGGCAGGTCGCAAGCGATCCCGATCAGATCGATATCACCTTCTATCAAGACATCAGCATGCGCGAGCTTGCCGAGCAGTTTGTCGATGAGGGGCTGTTCGGGGAGATACCGGAGCGCCTTCAAGCCTATCTCGACTATGACGCCATCGCCCGTGATCTGGCGGTCGACTATGCCGAGACGGTAATCGCGGGAACGCCTTTCCTTTTCCATTGCGCGTGAGTGCAGCCCAGAGGCCGGCGGCCAAGGGCTGCTGGCTTCGCGGGTGCACTACCGCACCACAACAGTGAAAGGAAAACCCCATGAAACTCGACTTTATTGACATCACAAACCTCAAAACCTCACCTGTGAATGTGCGCAAGCACGGCACAGTGAACGGGGATGATCTGATCCCCAGCATTCGTGCGATGGGCGTGATCCAGCCCTTACTGGTGCGCCCGAACTGTGACGGCTTCGAAGTGGTGGCAGGCCAGCGCCGTCTTGCAGCCTGTCAGGCTTTGGCGCGGGAAGGGGAACTCGATCCCATCCCCTGTGCCATCATGGAAGATGGCGATGATGCCAAGGCGATAGAGGCATCCCTTGCCGAGAACATCCAGCGCCTGCCGATGGATGAGATCGATCAGTACGAAGCGTTCAGAGTGCTGTCCAAAGCTGGGCAGTCCGTTGAGGACATTGCCGACCATTTTGGGGTGACACCAAGGCTGGTGAAGCAGCGGCTTGCCATCGCCAACCTCTACACACCCATCCTCAATGCCTACCGCAAACAGGAGATCGAAGCGAAAGAAGTGCGCTTACTGACCATGGCATCCACCAAGCAGCAAAAGGCTTGGTTCAAGCTGTTCAAGGATGATGAGCATCCCCGTGCGTGGCAGCTCAAGGCATGGCTGTTCGGCGGTGAGGCTATCTCGACTGATGCAGCCTTGTTCGATCTTGCCACCTACAAGGGGGTGATCGTCTCAGACCTGTTCGAGGACGAACGTACGTTTGCCGATCCAGCCCTGTTCTGGGGGCATCAGAGCCGCGCCCTTGCCGAGATCAAGCTGGAGTTTGAGGACGATGGCTGGAGCGAAGTGATCGTCCTTGATGTCGGACAGTCGTGGAGCAAGTGGGAGCACGAGCCTGTCGCCAAGGAAGATGGCGGGAAGGTCTTCATCGAAGTCCGCGCCAACGGCGAAGTGACCATCCATGAAGGGCTATTGTCTCGCAAGGAGGCCAAACGGCTGCAAGCAAGCGCGGACGAGCAGGACGCAGCTTCCGAACGACCCGAACTCACCAAGGCGATGCAAAGCTATCTCGACCACCATCGTCACGCAGCGGTGTGCGTAGAACTCGGGCGCAATCCCGCCCTTGCGATGCGGGTGATGCTGGCCAAGCAGATCATGCAGACAGAAGTCCGGCCGCGCCTTCCGCAGTCCAAAGCGGTCGCCGAATCCCTTGAGACCAACAAAGCGACCATCGCGCGGCAGGAGAAGCGCGAAGCCGTTTGGGAGATGTTGGGCACCACCGATCTGGTATCGGAACGCGATTATCCCAGACTGACCTATGCCCTTATGGGGCTGGATACTGAGACGCTGCTGGCGAAGCTCATAGCGTTGAGTGATGCAGAGATCGGCGACCTCATGGCGTTCTTCGCGGCTGAGAACCTCGACGCGGGTGCGGCACTGGTGGAAGCCCTCGGCGTGACTATGCAGGTCGAGATGGGTGCTGTCTGGGAACCCGATACCACCTTCTTCGATCTCTTGCGCGACAAGGAGGCGATCAATGCGATGGTATCCGAGATCGCAGGAGAAGCCGTCGCCAAGGGCAACCTCACAGCCACGGCCAAGACCCAGAAGCAGATCATCCAGGACTGCATTAAGGGTGAGAATGGCATGCAAGCCAAGCCCGACTGGCAACCGCGCTACATGGCCTTCCCCATGCAGGGTTACACAAGGCGGCAGAACACCATTGAAGCCGTAACGACTGGTGAGAGCCTCAAGGATCGACAGCCAGCTTCATAGATCTACTATGGAACTCGAAAATCGCCCCGCGCCGAAACCCGGCGCGGGGCGGCTTCTCTAGTCGTATCGCTGACCTAGCGTTTCTCTTTGCAGCCTAACCTCGGAGCACGTTGATGGCTTCACCAATGACTGAAAGCCGGGCGTATGCCTCATCTGCAAGCGTGTCCAACTCTGCGTGTCGAGCGCGGTTTAGTTTGGGGCTGCATTGAGCCGAACTCAATTCTCGCACGTAATCCAACAGTTTCATGTGGTCCTGGAGAAGGGAGTTTAGGGTGGCCTCAATATCCGCCTTTGTGCCGTGTTCGCTTAATCGCCGAATTGCCTCGAGATCATATGCTTGCGGAGCAGTGCTCATCGCCACCTTGGAGCCCGCCAACAGGCCAAACGGCCGCACAAATGCACAGATAGGGCTAGCACCTATCTATCTTGACGATCTGGCGTCCTCACTAAATCAGGATATCGTCGGTCAGCTGCGATTTTGTGATATTCTCAATGGTGAACGTGTTGGGTCCGGAGGCGAAGATCACATCGCCAGCCACCTCGGTCATAAATGACAGAGCGCCGTTGACGGCGGCGAAGTTGAACGCCGTCAGATCAAGCTGATCAATGTTGTTTTGAAAGTCCTTAACGGTGTCGTGCCCAAATGCAACGCCAAAGACAAATGTGTCGGCTCCGGTTCCGCCGGTGAGGGTGTCAGTGCCCGCGCCTCCATTTAAAACGTCGTCGTCCTCTCGGCCTTCCAAAATATCGTTACCAGAACCCCCAAACAGGAAATCGTTGCTAGCGCCCGCATGAAGGTAATCGTCTCCAGCATCGCCTAAGAGCGTATCGACCCCAAAGCCACCAAAGAGGCTATCATTCTCGCTGCCGCCTTCAAGTGTGTCGTCACCCGCGCCGGAGGAGATAAAATCATCACCCGCTTGCCCCCGCGAGACATCGTCGCCTGAGCCTGCGAATAATTGATCATTGCCATCGCCGCCGTTGAGGACATCGTTATCGGCACCGCCTACAAGTACATCATCACCCTGATTGCCTGAAAGAAGGTCGTTGCCGCCGTCTCCGTTTAGGGTATCGTTACCCTCATCCCCAATAAGGGTATCATTCCCTCCACCACCCGACAGGATATCATCGTCGCCACCCCCATCCAGTATATCGTTACCAGTGTGGCCGTAGAGGATATCGAAATTTTCCCCGCCAGCCAGCGTATCGTTTCCGCCACCTCCCCAGAGCGTATCATAACCCGACCCACCACTCAGGTTATCGTTTCCGTCACCGCCATCTAATTCATCCGAGCCTGCTCCACCATAAATGGTGTCTGATCCATTCTCCCCAAATAGCCGGTTATTCCCGCTATCGCCGATCAGCGTATCATCGTAAGCTGAACCCTGCAGACCTTCTATGCTGTTAAACGTATCGCCAGCTGCCTCGCCAGTGTTTTGACTTGGATTAGAAAGGTTGGCGATTACCCACGCGGATGCGCCTAAGTATCCGGCCAAGTCAACACCTGCCCCTCCTGACAGGATATCAGGTCCCAATCCACCGATTAGTTGATCGTCTCCATCGCCCCCGAGGAGTTCGTCTTGGCCCTCGCCACCCCAAAGACTATTGCTTTGCGAATTTCCGATTAGCACGTCGTCAAAAGATGACCCCATAAGATCTTCAAGACGATAATAGACGTCACCTAGGGCAGCGCCTTGATTGAGTGACCGGTCCGCCAAGCTGGCGGTAACCCCTGAGCGCGCGTTGGTGTAGTTAGCTCTGTCTTTACCCGCGCCGCCGTCTAGAGTATCGCCACCATCGCCACCGTAAAGATCATCACTGCCGTCTCCCCCAAGCAGGTGATCAATCCCATCATCACCAAAAAGTCGATCATCTCCGGGGCCGCCTGCCAATATGTCGTTGCCTGAGCCGCCGTACAGCTCATCGTCTCCGGCTCCCCCAACAAGACGGTCGTGACCCGTCTCGATAGTCCGTATAAGAACTTCCTCGCTGCCGTCGCCGGCTAGCGCGATGACCTCATCGAGACCATCGCCGTTTACGTCGCCAATATGATGTTGACGCGACTCCCACCAGGCGCTTGCTAGGTCATCTGCGACGACATCGCCTCGAACCAGCTGACCATTTGAGGTGGAAAGCCACGAGTAGACCTTTCCGGATCCATCACCGTACAATGCCACGATATCCGTGCGGCCATCACCATTAATGTCCGCGGTGAACTTCTGGCGTCCCACCCAGTCGACGCCGGCTAGCTCCGTTTGTGTACTCGGACCGGCCACAAAGCTCCCGTCGCTTTGGCCAAACCAGACGTACGCGTTGTTTGTAGAATCGCCGATCAATCCGAGAATGTCAGTGTGACCGTCGCCGTTGAAGTCGCCGACAAATTTCTCTCGTGTGACCCACCAGATGTTTGCGATTGCAGAGTTGGCGCTACCGTTTGGGCCATCCATTGTCTGTTGGCCAAGCGTGAATGTCCCTTGCTGGCTACCGAACCACACATTGACATGGTTGATGCTTTGACCGTTGTCGATGTTTCCGCCGGTTAGAGCTATGATATCGTCAAAGCCATCGCCGTTCACATCACCAATGAACTTTTCTCGATCAGCCCACCATGAGCCGCCGATGCCGTCGAAGGTGTGGGCCACCCCAGCAAAACTGCCTGATGATTGACCGAACAGAACAATAACCTTTTCAGTGTCAGTGGCATCACCGCCAACAAACGCGATGATATCAACGCGCCCATCACCGTTCACGTCACCGACCAGTTTTTCCCGCTCGGCCCACCAACTTCCAGCTAAACCGTGGGTGGTCGTTTGGGCGGCCGCATCGAAGTCCAGTGTGCCTGGCGCCGCGTCCCCATTGCCTTGCCCGAGCCAGACATGAATCTGGCCATTTTCATTCTCATCATCAACTTCGGTGAAAGCGATTAAGTCATCCCGTCCGTCTCCATCGACATCACCAATGAGTTTTTCTCGAGAAGTCCACCAAGCACTTGCAATCGATTGGTTGAAAGTTCTGGTGCTTATATACTCCTCCCCATCCCCGAAGAGCTTATCAGCGCCGTCTCCGCCGAGCAGTATGTCGTCGCCCCGTCTGCCGTGAAGCGTATCAGCGCCCTCGTCGCCGTACAGGGTATCGTCAGCTATTCCACCTGTGAGGGTGTCCGCGCCCAAACCTCCAATGAGAATGCTGCTTTCGGTGGCTTCAACGGCGCTAAGAGAGTTCGCGCGGTCGTCACCCTCAATACCCTGATAGCCTGTGCCGTCTATCTCAAGGTTAGCCGGGTCCGACGGCTGCAATTGAGCAAAGTCTACGAAAATGGTCTGATCAGACTGATCGGTAAGCCGATAGCCACCTGGCACGTTAGAACGCAACCAGCCGTCTTGTGAAAATTCCTCTGGATATTGGTTGATGTTCAGACGAGGAACCGCAAGACCACTAGCATCAAAATCGAACCCATCGATTGTAGTCCCATCCGCGAAAACATATCGCTCAATTCGCGTCCCATCCTGCGCAACACGAACGCTTCCGTTTGGATCTCCATCCCAAGATAGAACAAGCCACGAAATGCTAGAGTCCGCGACTACAGAGACTGTGATGTCAGCGAATAATAAGTCTGGAAGATAAAGTACGTCAAAGCCGCCATCAATCAACTCCGCGTCTGGTGCAATATGAACTTCGCCGGCGTTGCGATCAACGACATACACATCGTCGCCATCCCCCCCCTTTAGAATCTGTGGTGTAAATCCGTCAGACTTGCCGGGATTGAGAAGATCATCACCACCCCCTGATGAGAGAGTGTCCACTCCGTTGCCGCCAAACAAATAATCATCTCGGGCGCCAGATATTATTGTGTCATTGCCGTCTCCTCCATCAATTGAGAGAGCCGTATTATCCCAACTGATGGTATCATCGCCGTTCGATGCTAATGCTAAGCCCACCATCTCGGCCAAACTAACTGTTGACCCGTCAGTAAATACTAGCCGTTCGAAAGCGGCATCCCCCGAGCCAGTCGCCGCACTTGCGGCGCCGTCCTTAAGAAATATTGACCCATCTTTATTTGGGTCATCCGCGTAGCGAATAAGGACGGTAAGATCCGTTCCGGAAATCAAGAATTCGAGGTTGTCTCGGCTAATGTCCCTTCCGAAGAAAAGACTGTCGTCACCACCACGATCAATAATTGTATCGTTGCCATCACCCAACGCGTAAAAATAATGGGAATTCTCTGGCGTGCCCGTGATGTGATCGTCGCCTACGCCTGCATATATAAAGGTATGTGAAAAGGCTTGCTCACCTGAAATAAGTTGGTTTCTTGTTTCAAGATCAATTATATCATTAGCTTGCCCGTATACCCCGTCTTCGCCGTCTCCAATTACGCTACTCGCATATGCACCATTGCCATAGGCCCAATATTGATTGTGGAATTGACTCAGATGCCAGAGTTGCCCTGGCGTAAAAGTGAGGTGTAAATACTGGAGCTCAATATATAAGCCATTAGAGAATACGAGATATTCAACGGAAGACGCCAACGCGGGGTCGTACTGACCATTTATCTTTATATAATCCCCGTTCAAAAGTCCTGTCTGAGAATCTCTGTCAAAGTCACCTGTGACCGGATTTCGAAGGTGTATTATTAGATCCTTTGCTGATGTGAAGTCTAATGCAAGATCTTCTATAGTCGTCTCATCCACGAACCGAATGGTATCGATGTCATCCGAAATATTTTGTCCCTCAGAAATAATATCGGTTCCGTCCCCAATTTTGTACAGATAGTGATCACTTCCTAAGCCGCCAAGTAAATGGTCATTACCCTCGCCACCGATCAGCACATCACTCGACATGGAGCCATACAGGTAATCGTCTCCGCCCCCAGCATCTACAGTAAACGATTTAAGCGCCGGTTGCTCGCTATCTGAAGGAAAAATAAGGAACCACGAAGGTGTAAGATTATCGTTGGGGTCAAAGGCCTGGTTTCTTTGATCAGGATCAGAAGGAATGTATATATGATCATTACCGCCACCCGCGATAAGCAGTTCAACGTCCAGACCCTGCATATAAAACGTTTTGCCCTGATCCCCATCAAAAACGAGCGTATCTATCCCCTCTCCTCCGCTGATCGCTCCCATGAGGTCTTCGGTGTCAATAATCAGTGTATCATCACCGGCACCACCTTGTATGCTGTCGGAGCCAGCTCCGCCTTGTAGAATATCGACGCCGGTACCACCAATAATAATGTCAGCACCATTTCCGCCAGATATATAATCGTCTCCGATACCGCCGATTAAAGTATCATCACCCGCTGCGCCCGATAAACCGATGTCTATAATCGCGTCTCCACCATCTAAAATATTGTCTAAATCATTTCCAATGACTGAAGTAATATACGAAGGTCCATTATAATATGGATGATTGGATCCGCTAGCCGCCTGTCTATTATCGATTAAGAAATTAATCTCTGTATTATCTAATCGGACGTGTTCAACGGCGCCACCATCTTCATAAATAAATATGCTTCTATTATTTTGATCGTCCCGCTTCACGCCACTTTCACTATACGCAAAGGCCACATCTGCTGCTGAGCTTGTCCTTCCATCGGTCAATAGAACGTCAACTACGTTAAACAAAAATGTTCCGTCAGAAAGAGAAAGTCCTTGTTGGTCATTGTCGGGAATTAAACGAATATTTTGGACTACGTCTTGTATTGGCTTCAATTCCCCGGCATCAACATTGCCGTCGCTGTTGTAGTCTTGCCAAACACGAAACTTTGACCATTCGCTGTCCGCGTTATCAAGATAGCCGTCGTTATTGGTATCGAATAAGGCCGCCAGCGCCTGCAGGTCGGTATCGTCAACATCTGTAAGTGTCGCGAAGGCAATTTCAGAGGCCGTCACCTCGCCGTCTTCGTTTGCATCATAGACTAGTAAACCATCGTTTTTGCCGACCCATGCCGTGCGCTCTGCATATCCATCGTTGTCAAAATCGAAAAATGTATAGTTCTGATGCTGGGGCGCAATTTCAACGCCGTCTGCTCCAATATCGATAACAATAGGTAAACCCAGGAGCCAAGTAACCTCATCTATAATGACCGTAAAAAAGTCTCGGACGCCATTTAGTAAGCGGCTTATAAAACTTGTGCTACTGGTGAGATAAAGGGTAGGAAGTAAATATCCTGCTTCATCGGACGGAAAACGACTGCCGACCGAGAACCAATCCTCGGTGATATAAGGGTCACCTGGCTGAACAAATGGGTCGTCTGGTGTTGAGGATGGGGATAACAGACTGGGATAATTATAAAGGTAGTTGACACCAGTGTTTAAGAAATCAAACCAGTTGTAATCAATCTCGCTTTCGTTAAAGAGACTGGCGGAGACCTTTACGCCTGCAGAAATATCGAAGCCTACGGGCGAGTTCTCAAAGAGTCGACGACCTAAGTTGGGCGTGACGCCTAAGGACAGATAGTCATCTCGGAGAGTAGCTTCATAATCATAAAAGGGTGAACCTACATCAACATTTACTTGCCAGAAGCCTTGATCGCCCAAGCTAAGGTTTAGAAAACTCGGTCCAATCGTTGTTCTGCCGTTCACGGCAGACTGAGAGGCCTCGCTGACGCCATATAGAAAGTCGAAACTAATCGCGCGGCTGATTAGGTCTGCGTCGAACTCTGGCCCGACTTCGAACTCTCCTACACGAACGGTGGCTTGGCCAAATGCGGTCAAGCCGAAGTTTACTATTCCTGCGGATTGAGACGAAGTGTTTTGGGTGTTGTCAGTCATTTGGCGCGATCAGTGAATTTAAGACCATGAGATCCTCCCGGGGGCTGCGGGTCCGCGCAGTGTCATCTCGTGGGTCTTGGCGATGACCTAAGAAATCCATCAATAGCCATGTGACGCACTTCTCAGCTTGAGCTGGAAGTAGATTGGAGATTGCAATAATGAATAGATCAGGACCAGCGCGCGACTGACAATTAGTATCCTCGTACGTGTGAGAGTTAATAAGAGATAGAAGGGCGTCTGGTGTATCTGGGATTGGGGGAGAGATAGACTGACGGACGATGATATCGTCGCCGAAAATAACGTATATTCCGCGTGGATTGCCTGAAATAATATCATAACCAATCTGGTAAAAATAATTATAAAGAATCGAATAAGAAAAATTATTAAATGATACATCGGTACTAATGGTATATATAGAAATACCACCGTTCCCAAAAAGCCCCACAGTATCCACGTTATTTGTCTGGGCGTCATTGCTCACAGTTGGAGAAGAGTGCAGCGCAATAATGCCCGCAAGCAATAATATGTTCAATTTCCATCGGCGAACGCTCGCTGAAATACCATTAATCGCTTTAAGAGGACGACCATAAAAGGTACGCATATTGACCACTGAGCTATTTAGTTTGATCATAGTGGAGCAAATAGAGCGCGCGTGTACAACAGTGAAAATACGTGCAGGAGCAAAATAAAGCATCCGAATATTTTGGCGCAAAACGAGTACACGAAAACGATAATCTGTCGGGCAAGATCGCTAAGAATGTACGCGAATTTTCCGTCGAGCATGACCTGATCATGGAGATAAAAGTTAGAATATTGGTGTCGCAATGTGATCAGCTCGCAACTGGGCGGAAGATCAGGGTCCTGACCATGATCGACACATTCTATCGTTACGTCCCGGTTCTTGATCTACCGTTCAGCTATCGAGGTGAGGACGTCGTAGCTACGCTGGATCGTGTGTGTGGAGAGGGCGGCTATCCAAAGACCATTCGGGTCGATCAAGGGTTGGGGTTCGTATAAAGAGACATGGGCCTGTGGGCCTATGCCAACGGCGTCACGCTCGACTTCTCTCGGCCCGGCAAACCCACCGAAAATGCGTTTATCGAGGCCTTCAATGGCCGCTTCCGAGCAGAGTGTTTAAACGCTCACTGGTTCCTGACGCTTGCCGATGCCCGCGAAAAGGTGGAGACTTGGCGTAGAGACTACAACGAGGTTCGTCCCCACAGCGCGATCGGATATAACGTCCCGGTCGCATTGCAAAATCCCGGTGGCGCTATCAGCCCGTCATCGTGAAAGAGCCGGAAAAATCCAACTCCCGGCGGTCCAAAGTTCGGTCTCAGTGCAAGAGCCGGAAAAATCCAACTCCCGGCGGTCCAAAGTTCGGTCTCAGTGCACCAACCGGCGGGTTCTTCTAATGGCTGGAGGAGAAACGGGTCTCAGGTCAGAGCAGAAGAACGGACTTTATCGCCGGTAAGTTAGAGACCTACCGAACTGCTTGATGCTCCGGCATTCTTCTTAGAGACGAACGGGATTGCTTCTCGGTCCCTGGGTGGGCTGTGCATACAAAGGATATCGAAAACGAAAGACGTTTCTTGACGACGTTCGGTGCCGACGCGCAAGGACCACCGGGCGGGAAGTCCGATCCGTTGGTAACACCTGTTGAAAGGTGAAATTGGGAAAATCTAATGCACGCAAGGTGTGCGCTGGTCATACCAGCGCCCTTGCCAAACGCCGCGAGCGGCAATTGGTAGGGGTGCGTGCCGCCCCCCGTTTCTCCCCCCTGCCAAAGGTGCGTTCGCTAAGACTTGGTGATTGCTCTGCGACGAAATCCAGGCGCAGTCTGTTTGCAAAATCTTCAAATAATAATTGCATATTAGTTCTTCATTGCATTGGCGCTGTGCAACTATGCTAAAGAACTTGCTTCACCCAATCAGATGAATGAATTCAAAAGTTATCAAATGAGATGCCTTCAGGCTTATATAGAGGCGCCGATGTAGCGGCCCTCACAAAGTTTTTATTCACGATATGATATTTTCCGTAAACGTAACCCACAATTATACTTCTGGGGACAGCTTGTGTCAGTAGGCTTCCATCTGATTGCTTTGACCGAACTAATATATCTCCGTTGCCAGCGAATACTTTTCTACTCTCATCGCCTACACGCCTTATACAAAGCCAATTCTTATCTGTACTTTGCGGATCGGCATCTTGAGCGGGTAAGTCAGCGGACCTGAGTATGATAGCCTGATTGTAATCATATACGTGATCAAGGCCAATCTTCGACCAGTAAATCATGTCAAAGTTGCCGATCCTCAGAACTGGATCATTCTCTGCGTCTGAATCGCCAATGACGTAGTCAAATCGTGATCCAAGATGGTCGTTCAAAACCGTCCTATCAGGTCTTAAATTGTAAAATACCGTCTCTATGGGTGGTTCAGACAGAGGCAAATCGCGACGCGCGGCATCCGTAACGGAACGCTTATCAGATGACCCTGCCAAAACGGGTGCACAAGACACCATCTTAACGCCAAGCAAATGCGTCACCGCTCGGGTGAACCATGGCACTAGGGTATCTTGATCCTTCAACTGTTCCATCTCCCGAAGGATCGCAAGAAACCCTCGTACTGGAAACATGATTCAAAGAATGAAGTCAATGACATGTGGATAATTACAGTTGGTTTTGTTGTACCGGCGCGTTGCTTGATGCTGTTGGTGAGCCCATGAGCTGCGCACCGCTGTCTTCCTGGGGCCAAGAAAAAACTAACTGTGTAGAGTAGATTAAGGCAATAATAGGCCAAAGATTAGCTGAGTATATGCCGAATTCTAATGAAATAATATCTACACTCTGGTTAGAAAATTCGATTCGATCCCATATCATTGCGAACGCGCATATAAGGAAAAACGAAGCATAAAAGAACCTGGTGTAGTGCAGGCCTTCGGATTTTCTCGTTCCGCTGTCAAACACGTTCTGAAAATCAGTGCCGCACTCCATAAGGTAGGAAATCAACTTTGGTATATGGCTGGAAGCAACGGTCACCGTAAGTGCAAAAGCTGTGATTTGCACTTGGTTTCCTTCGGACAAAGCCCCGTTTAGGTCGGAAGTTCTTATGCTAAATTCAACAATGGCATTCGATAGAAGAAATGCGACGGCCCAGCAACCGGCCCAAAAACCGGAACTCAAAAGCGCGAGGCGAAAATTTCTGAGAAAAACTCTGAGAAAACTGAACATGACCAATTTGTGTCAAAAATGCGATATTTGAACTAATGGAAAAAAAACTTATGCGTCAAGCTGCTTACTGCGGTTTGTGACAAACGTCGTTCTTCTGTGGATGGTAACACATAAGATGTTTGGCAGAGACGATGCTCGAAAACTCTGCTTTAGGCGGCAGTTTTACAAGTTTCAGTTTACTAAGTGGAAATGCGATTAAGCATGGGTTTGCCACTGCTAGATCTCCGGCGATGGATTAAGCCGGCTTTGCCTGGAATGAGAGCCGCACGAAGATCGTTGTCTTAAGTCTTTAGCCGCTAATCGTGTTTGATCGCGATGCAGTGTTTGTTGTGTCGGTTTCCTGCAGGCGTCAATGTCGGTCTCAAGCTCCTTAATGGCGTTTCTAAAGGGCTGTTCGGCTGTGATGTTCCGTTTGCGGCGCTCCGCAAGGGCTTGCCACTGCAGGTTTTGCAACGACTGTACTTCGGTTCGGTCGCGCTGATCGGCTGCGGCTTTCTCCATTTGGTTTTTAAGCAGTGTGCGCTTGCGCTTACCTGTCACTCGATCCACTAGGCCCATAAACCCCTTCCGGAGGCGGTCTTGGCGTGATTGCTCCTCTGCTTCCTGTCGTTGGGCGTGTGCCAGTCTTAGAGCATCCGTGGCGCGAGCTTGTCGTTTCTTAACTTGATTCTGTTCGCTGCGCGCAGCTTTGGCTATGCGGTTCGCTTGAGCCTGCTTTTCTGATTTCAGAACGTTTAAGCGATCTATGACCTGCTTAGCAGCAAGTTGCTGCGCCCGTTCTACATCTGGCAGCGCGTCAACCTCACCAAGCTTCTGGCGCACCTGCTTGGCCTTGATCCCTACATAGCGGGATATGGCGTATTTCTCGCCTTTGTAGTCGACCGCCACATGACCGCGGTTACCCTTGGCGAGGATGTAGCCTTGTTCTGCCAAAGCATGGGCGAAGGACGCTTGGCTGTCTGAGATAGCCCACGCATCTTTGAATGTGTCCTTGACCTCATGAACGTCCTTCTTTGCGCGCTTGCATTGCTGCCATTCCTCAAGGGTGAAGTTGCGCGGGTCTCGGTCTTTGGAATTAATCAGGCCTTTGGGCATGGTCAGATCGTGCTGAATATGCAGATCACGAGAGACATCCCGTAGCTTGTGCCGATCATGCGACATCTGCACCGCCTTCATCTGATCAACATCGATCCGGCACCACACCGCATGGGCATGACGGCGCAGTTCGCCATCCTCGCCGCGCTTCTCATGAAACACGATGGCGCGAGGCTGACCGGATAGCCCCAGCTTCTTCTCCACCTGCTCCACCGCGTCCACAAAGGCGCTGTCGTCAACATCCGCATCCTTGGACGGGTTAATCGACAGGGAATAGAGATGCTGCTTACAGCGGGTTGCTTTGCTGATGGCGTAAGACTCGGTGAAGGCACCAATCAACGTGTCGGAGACAAAGCCGCGCAGCTCATGCACTTGAACACGCTCATTCTCATCCTTCATGAGATGAAGCGCCAAATCCTTGCCGCCACCTCGCTGATTGCCGTGCAGGATCATGGCGAGGTGCTCTCACCATGATCGGCATCGATACCAAGCGCTTTCACGAGATCGCCGCGTATGAGGTAGCACTCGCGATCTGCATCACGCAGTTGCTGCTCTTCTGACGTCGATAACATCAAACGGCCTTCCTCAAGCGCGGTAATCTGCGATGTTAGGTATGCCGCGATTTGAGACTGCCCAAGACGACGCAACGCTCCCGCAATTGCCTTCCGCTGCCTTGGTGGCGACGCGACCTTCCGGCCCTTCTTTGCATTCGCACCAAACAACCGTTCACGCACCACGGCTCCAAGCGGACGGTCATCCGCCCACGACCGCAGCTGTTCGAGCTCGTCATCCGAAAACCGGATCGAGACAGGTGGACGGCGTTTGGACTTCGGTATCACGCTCGCTGAAAACACCGATCTGATAGTTGGAACGTCGGAACCGCTCATGGCTGCGGCTCCTCAATTTCACGCTCCGAACGGGCCTCGAACGGATGCGGCTCAACGTGGTTTAGCTGTTCTTCCCAACTCGCCAATTCCTCGAGAACCGAGTTCAATGTTGCTCCCGTCAGGGGCACCATTTGCAAGCGACTTGCTTCCCATCATTTGACCATGCTGGCGTCGGGCGCCCAACGGTGCCTCGTGCCACGGTATGATGGGTTGTGGTCAGGCCAGGCGCTTGGCGAATTCGGTAATTGCAGCGTCAGACGCAGGATGCTGGAGCGAAAGCCGCATGGCCGATGGTTCGGCACCCAGAGGACGAGCCCATAAGCGCGCAAACGTTGTGCCGAACTCGGCACCGTCGTGAAGTACGGAGCGGACGGCTTCGCATACGGGCAGCGACAGTCTGAGCCGACGCGCCAGATCGGTGACCGTTTTGGAGTTTAGCTCCCCCTCGACGACGACAGGCTGACCGTCGAAGCACTCAGCCCTTTTGCGACCGCTTCCAAGCTGGACGCCCAAACTCATGTTGCGTGAGGTTGGGCTGGAGCATGTCAGCGAAAGATCGCCGATCCCCGCCAGCCCCGTCACTGTCTCAAGCCGCCCGCCGAGCGCCTCGGTGATCAGACGCATCTCGTCGATCCCTTGCGTGATAAGGGCTGCGCGGGTGTTCTCTGCAAAGCCAGCTCCTGTCATCATCCCGCAGGCTATGGCGATCACATTTTTGATAGCGCCACCGATCTCAACCCCAACGACATCGTCGGAAACGTGGGGTCTGAAGGTTTCCGTCCCCAGCGTGACAGAGAGCCGAGATGCCGGATTGCTGATGGGTTGAACACGATCAAAAGGTGAAAAAGCGAATGCCACGGTTGCCGATGTTGGGTGTCCGAGTGCCACTTCCCGCGCAAATGTCGGGCCCGATAAGACACCCACCGGATTGCTTCGCAGGACGTCTTCGGCGACCTGCGTCATGATCATACCGGTGCCTTCTTCGATCCCTTTTGCGCAGAGGGCGACGGGCACATCGGTCGCAAGCAGCGGCGCGAGCTCAGTGCATATTTCACGTGTATGGTAGGAGGGCACAACCACGAGCACGGCCTCGGCGCCGTTGACGGCTTGCTCCATAACCGGGGACGTCTCGATCCCCGCTTGTAACGGAACACCAGGCAGGTGCTTGGGATGGGTCCGTTCGTTTGCGATTGTGTGCAACGCTTCGGCATCACGGCCCCAAAGGACCACGCTCCGACCGGCACTTCTGGCAACACACGACAGCGCCGTTCCCCAGGCACCGGCGCCAAGAACGGCGATTCTTTGGTAACCAATTGCTGTTTGGACTGGCTCCATGGGGTTCCCTTCCGGGCTCATGCATCGCCCCCACCGGAGCAAAGAGGCGCTTGGTAACGGAGGATTTACGCCGCAATACGCTCTAGCGAAAGCAGATTCAGAGACAGGCCCAGTTAACACGCCTCTGGGCATCTGGGACAAATTGTTCAAAACGGGGTCAAGCGAGGTTCTTTTTCAGCACTGCCCACTTGCGACCTTCGGCACCGCTGTGTTGCATACATACTTTCGGAGTGTCCTTTTTGCTGCATGCATAGAGCGTAAAAAAGTACGTTGATTAGCCCCTGCCAGCCTGTGGCGATCCAAAACCAGACATAGGTTCCCCCAATGCTCGACAAGCCTTCCGGGTTGTCTATGCCCATGCGCGACGCGATACGGCACCATCTCATCTATACGGTCGGAAAAGATGCTGATCATGCAACCACTTACGATTGGCGCATGGCCGTATCGTATGCCTTGCGTGATCGCATAGTTGACGCATGGTTTGCCTCGACGCGCACAGCGTATGCGCGCGGTAGCAAGCGGGTCTATTACCTCTCCATGGAGTTCCTGATCGGGCGGCTGCTCCAGGACGGTCTGGTGAACTTGCGCCTGTTTGATGAGACCTGCGAAAGTCTGTCCTCACTTGGCCTTGACCCGATGGCTGTCATCACTGACGAGCCCGACGCGGCGCTGGGCAATGGCGGGCTTGGCCGTCTGGCAGCCTGTTTTCTTGAATCGCTTTCGACCCTCGGCGTGCCAGCCTATGGATATGGCATCCGCTATGAACACGGCCTTTTCAAGCAATCGATCTCTGGCGGTCGGCAGATCGAGAAGCCGGAAACCTGGCTGCAGCAAACCCATGCTTGGGAGTTCGAACGTCCCGAAGCCCGGTACCGCCTGGGGTTTGGTGGCGAGGTTCGCCAAAAGGACGGCAGAGCCAATTGGACGCCAACCAATGCGGTCGTTGCAGCTGCTTATGATACCCCAATAGTGGGTTGGAACGGCGCATGGGCGAACACCCTTCGCCTGTGGTCAGCCAAACCGATCCAAGCCTTCGACCTTGAGAGCTTCAACGAGGGGGACTTCGTTGGCGCAGCCAGCGAGGAAGCGATGGCGCGCACAATCTCCCGGGTTCTCTACCCGGACGATACAACGGATGTTGGAAAAGAACTAAGGCTCAAACAGGAGTATTTCTTCACGGCTGCATCGCTCGCCGACATTCTGCGCCGGTTTGAGAGCGAACATGACGATCTGCGGCTCTTGCCAGAAAAGGTTGCTATCCAGCTCAACGACACCCACCCGGCTATCGCCGGCCCGGAACTGGTCCGTTTGTTGAGCGATGAACGCGGGCTTCCGTTCGATGACGCGATGGAGCTTGCGCGCCATACGCTCAATTACACCAACCACACGCTTCTGCCGGAGGCGCTGGAGCGTTGGGAGGAGGGCCTGTTTGGCCGCCTTTTACCCCGTCATCTGGAGATCATAGACCAGATTGATGGGGCGCATTCCAAACAGAACCCGAGCCGAAAGCTGGCCATCCGGGAGCCGGGTGTGGTCAAAATGGGTGAACTGAGCTTCATCATGGCCAACCGCGTGAACGGTGTGTCAGCGCTCCATACCGAGCTGATGAAGTCCACGGTTTTCGACGAACTGAACCGGCTGCATCCCGACAGGATCGTCAATCAGACCAACGGCGTCACCCCGCGACGTTGGTTGCACGCCTGCAACCCATCTCTGTCCGCGCTTATCACACAGCGGATCGGTGAAAGCTGGGTCGCCGACCTCGAACAACTCGCCAAGCTGGAACCGCATGTCGATGATCCGGAGTTTCGGCTGGCCTACGCTGCCTCTAAAGACGCAAACAAGGTCGAACTGGCACAATGGTTCAGCCATTCCCTTGGAGTTACCATTGATCCAACCATGGTGTTCGATGTGCAGATCAAACGCTTGCATGAGTACAAGCGCCAGCATCTGAACATCATCGAGGCGGTCGCGCTTTGGCAAGCGATCAAAACCGATCCTGATGCGGGCTGGACGCCGAGAGTGAAGATCTTCGCAGGAAAAGCGGCGCCTGGTTACTTCTTTGCCAAGGACATAATCCGCCTGATCAACGACGTCGCTGCCGTCGTGAACGCCGATCCAGACACCAGCCCCTATCTGAAGATCGTTTTCGTCCCCAATTACAATGTAACGCTGGCTGAGCGGCTGATCCCCGCGGCCGACTTGTCAGAGCAGATTTCCACCGCTGGCAAGGAAGCCTCAGGGACCGGAAACATGAAGTTCGCGCTTAACGGCGCGCCGACCATCGGCACACTCGACGGTGCCAATGTGGAAATCCGCGAGCGGGTTGGATCCGATAACTTTTTCCTGTTTGGCATGACAGCCGACGAGGTCGTGGCACGTCGCGCGGTTGATGACCACGCAGGCAAGGCGATCGCGCACGATCCGCGCCTTGCAGCGGCACTGGACGCAATTCAAACAGGTGTCTTCAGCCCCGAAGAGCCGCATCGGTATAAGGGGATCGTCGAGAATGTGTCAGGCCCGGACTATTTCCTCGTTTCCTCTGACTTCACCGATTATTGGCGCGCACAGCGCGAGGTGGATGCGAAGTTCAAGGATCGCGATAGCTGGTTCCGAATGGCGGCGCTCAATACCGCGCGCTCTGGTTGGTTCTCATCGGACCGTACCATCCGCGGCTATATGAGGGATGTGTGGGACGCCCGTTCATTGATTTAGGTCGTCACGGTTGCAGTTCGTGCGCAAAGGCTTAGCGTATCAACCATGGCCGTTTCCACAGTACCCGAAGCCCATCACCCCGCTTCCCGGCAAGACCTTACGGCAATTCTAGAAGGTCGCCACGGCGACCCCTTTTCTGTGCTTGGCCCGCACATCTTTAACGGTAACCGCCACGTGACCGCGTTTGTTCCGGACGCTGTGTCTGTGGTTGCAGACGTTGGCAAAAAGTCGTTTCCGCTTGCGCCAGTGCCAGGCCTTGACGGTCTTTTTGCCGGCCGCGTTTCGGGCTCCGCCCCATATACATTGGCAGCGACCGGCCACGCAGGGAACAGTTGGAGCTTCCATGATCCCTACGCCTTCGGTCCGGTGATAGGCGAGGTCGATGAGTATCTTTTCAATGAGGGAACGCATCAACGCATCTGGACGGTACTAGGTGCCCATACAATCGTTCGCGAAGGGGTGGGGGGCACCCACTTTGCAGTCTGGGCACCCAATGCAGGGCGGGTTTCGGTGGTTGGTCTGTTCAATCAGTGGGACGGTCGTCGGCACCCGATGCGCAAGCGCGGCACCACAGGGGTCTGGGAAATATTTCTGCCAGGGCTGGGCGAAAACACCGTCTACAAGTTCGAAATTAGAGGGCCAACTGGCGAATTACTGCCCTTGAAGGCCGATCCGGTTGGATTCGGCTCGGAGCATCCACCGGCAAACGCCTCCGTTGTCCGCGACATCTCCGGGTATGGTTGGCACGATGATGCCTGGATGGGTGAGCGCGGCAGCCGCAACGACCGCAGTGCGCCGATTTCGATATATGAGGTTCATCTCGGCTCATGGCGCCGTAAAGAGGGCGGGCGGCCGATATCCTATAAGGAAGCGGCAGAAGAACTTGTCGAGTACGTCAAGGACATGGGCTTCACCCATATCGAGCTGCTTCCGGTCAGCGAATATCCTTTTGATGGATCGTGGGGCTACCAGCCAGTTGGCCTGTTTGCCCCAACGATCCGCCACGGCCCGCCGCACGAGTTTCGTGACCTTGTCGACGCCGCTCACCAGGCTGGGATTGGCGTTATTCTCGATTGGGTGCCGGGACACTTTCCCACTGACGCGCATGGACTAGGGCAATTCGATGGAACGGCCCTTTACGAGCATGCCGACCCCAAGGAGGGATTTCATCAGGATTGGAACACGCTGATCTACAATTATGGGCGCACTGAAGTCGCAAACTTCCTTGTGTCAAATGCGCTTTATTGGCTTGAAGAGTTCCACATTGACGGCCTGCGTGTCGATGCGGTGGCGTCCATGCTTTACCGCGATTACTCGCGTACGGAGGGCGAATGGGTCCCGAACAAGGATGGCGGACGCGAAAACTTTGAAGCTATCGCCATGTTGCAGCGGATGAACGCAGCGGCCTATGGCGCGGTTCCAGGAATTCTGACTGCAGCGGAGGAGAGCACAAGCTTCCCAAAAGTCTCCGCGCCAGTTGATCAGGGCGGGCTCGGTTTCGGATACAAGTGGAATATGGGCTGGATGAACGACACGCTGTCGTACATGGAGCACGACCCTGTGCACCGAAAATACCATCACAACCAGATGACGTTTGGGCTGATTTACGCGTTCTCGGAGAACTTCATTTTGCCGATCAGTCACGACGAGGTGGTGCATGGCAAAGGTTCGATGTTTCAGAAAATGCCCGGCAACGAGGATGAGAAGTTTGCCAACCTGCGCGCCTACTACGGGTTTATGTGGGGTCACCCGGGCAAGAAATTGCTATTTATGGGCCAGGAGTTCGCCCAGCGCAGCGAGTGGAAGCACGATGAGCAAATCCACTGGGATGCTCTTGGCGATCCGCGCCACGCTGGTGTCCAGCGACTGGTCCGTGATCTGAACGCGGTCTACAGCACTGAGCCCGCGCTGCATCAGCGCGACGCTGACCCAGAAGGTTTTCAATGGATCGAGGCGAACGACCCAGAGAACTCTGTGTTCGCTTGGCTTCGGCGCGGTCATGGTGATTCACCCAACGCCGTCATCATTTGCAACCTGACACCGGTCGAACGAAAAGCCTTCACCATCGGACTTCCCAAAGTCGGCGGATGGCGTGAAGTGATCAACACCGACGCCGAAACCTATGGCGGCGGCGGTCGGGGGAATTTGGGTGAGATAGAGGCTACCGCTGATCCGTCCCATGGGCAGGCTGCGAGCGCGAAAATCTATCTACCACCGCTTTCAACCGTCATTTTGTTGGCGGAGTAAACGACGCAGCCTCAAGGGCGCGCGCAAAACGGGAGGAATATCATGGCGCCAACACAAAGGAGGCTTGCGCAGCGCAGTATGGCGTTCGTTCTGGCCGGGGGGCGAGGGAGCCGATTGAAAGAGCTGACCGATCGGCGCGCCAAACCGGCGGTTTTTTTCGGAGGTAAGGCGCGTATCATCGATTTTGCTTTATCGAACGCCCTCAACTCAGGCATTCGCAAGATGGCGGTTGCCACCCAGTACAAGGCACACTCATTGATCCGCCACTGCCAGCGCGGCTGGAGCTTCTTTCGTGCCGAACGCAACGAATATCTTGATGTCCTCCCGGCCAGCCAACGAATATCAGAGGAACGCTGGTATTTGGGGACCGCCGACGCCGTGACCCAGAACTACGACATCGTGGACAGTTATGACGTCGATTACGTGCTGATCCTCGCGGGTGATCATGTCTATAAGATGGACTACGAGCGGATGATCGGGGCGCACGCGAACAGTGGCGCCGATGTAACCGTCGGCTGCCTGACCGTACCGCGGACAGAAGCCAGTGCGTTTGGAGTTATGGCCGTCGATGAACGGGATCGCATTACCAGCTTTCTTGAAAAGCCTGCCGACCCGCCCGGTACGCCTGATGATCCGGACGTCGCATTGGCATCGATGGGTATCTACGTCTTTAAGTGGGACTTCCTGCGCGAGCTGCTCTTGCAGGACGCTCAGGACCCGACTTCAACCCATGATTTTGGCAGTGACCTGATCCCCCAGATTGTGAAGGGCGGAAAGGCTATGGCTCACCGCTTTGAAGAAAGCTGTGTTCGCAGCAGTTCAGAAGCGCTGTCTTACTGGCGTGACGTCGGGACTGTTGACGCGTTTTGGAAAGCCAATGTGGATCTGACAGATTTTGCCCCCGATCTGGACCTTTGGGATACCGATTGGCCGATCTGGACTTATTCGGAAAACGCACCACCGGCCAAATTTATTCATGATGAGGCTGATCGACGTGGCACGGCAGTCAGCTCTCTGGTCTGTGGTGGCTGCATAATCTCCGGAACGGAGATCAGGAGCAGCCTGCTCTTCACCGGTGTGCACACCAACTCCTACGCGACCCTCGATCAGGCCGTTGTGCTGCCGTACGCTTACGTTGAACGCTCAGCCGATCTATCCAAGGTGGTCATAGACCGAGGTGTGCACGTACCCGAAGGACTGGTTGTGGGCAAAGACCCTGAAGAAGATGCCAAATGGTTCCGTGTTTCTGATGCGGGGGTCACGCTGATCACCCAGGACATGTTGGACAAGAGGGCCGCTGCACTGGGATGAGGGTTCTTTCTGTCGCGTCCGAATGCGTACCATTGGTCAAAACGGGCGGCCTTGCTGATGTCGTCGGAGCTTTGCCTAATGCGCTTGGGGGCATGGGCGTCGATATGCGGGTCTTGCTTCCGGGCTATCCGGCCGTGATGGACCGGGTTGGCGATGGTGGTGTCATCTTCCGTCAGCCTGATTTTTTCGGCGGCGAAGCAAAGCTGCTGGAGGCTGTCTTCAACGATTTGCACCTGTATGTCCTTGATGCGCCCCATCTCTTCGACAGACGCGGCGAGCTTTATCTCGGCGCCGATGGCCGCGATTGGCCGGATAATCCCGAACGGTTTGCCGCCCTTTCCATGATGGGGGCCATCATCGCGCAGGACGGCGCTGGAGGCTGGCGGCCCGATTGTCTTCACTGTCATGACTGGCAGGCCGGTTTTGCACCCTACTATCTGCGCCAGACCACAGCCCATATTCCAAGCGTGCTGACGGTTCACAACATCGCGTTTCATGGCGCCGCCCCTGCAGACCGGCTTTCAAAACTTAGGCTCAACCCGTCCGACCTGAACCGGGAGGGCTTTGAGTTTTGGGGCAACATCAACGCACTGAAGGCGGGTCTCGTGTGGGCTGATCGCATAACAACGGTCTCTCCAACTTATGCGCGGGAATTGACCCGCCCGGAATTTGGTCACGGACTTGATGGGGTGATCCGCAGCCGTGCGGACCAGCTTTCGGGCATCTTGAACGGCATCGATCTGGACGTCTGGAACCCGGCGACTGATCCGCATTTGAAGGTGAGCTACAAACGGCCAAAGGGTAAGCAAAAGGCCCGCGCGCCGCTAAGGGCGGAGCTCGGTTTGCGTGATGCCAGCGGTCCGCTATGCGTGGTCGTCTCTCGTCTGACAGAGCAGAAGGGTCTGGACCTGCTACTCAAAGCCCTTCCAACCTTGCTTGATGAAGGGGGGCAGCTAGCGCTGCTTGGAACGGGAGAACCCGCGCTTGAGTTGGGATTTCAGCAGGCCGCCAGTCACCCCGATGTCTCGGTCCGTATTGGTTATGACGAGGCCTTTGCGCATCGGCTCATCGCGGGAGGCGACGCGATTTTGGTACCATCACGGTTCGAGCCTTGCGGGCTAACTCAGCTCTATGGTTTGCGGTACGGTACAATCCCGGTTGTGAGCTACACCGGTGGCCTCGCCGATACCGTGATCCATGCCAGCCCAATGGCTTTGGCCTTAAGGTCTGCCACCGGCCTGCATATCCATCCACTTGATGAAGAAGGGCTTCGGCTCAGCATCAAGGATCTGTCAGCGCTCTTCCGCCAACCCGATGTCTGGGCTCAGATGCAAAAAACAGCGATGGCGCTGCCGGTGGGTTGGGACAAGGCCGCAGCAAAATACACGGCGCTGTATCGCGAGATGGTTGCCGCGGAATGAGCGAATACTCCATGATCGAAGGAAGCGCCGCTCAGCTTGGCGCGACGTTCGATGGCGGGGGTGTCAACTTCGCCGTTTTTTCCGAACACGCAGACCAACTTTGGCTATGCCTGTTCGATGAGAGCGGCCAGACGGAACTCCAACGGCTTGCCTTCCCCGAACATGTTGGCGGCATCTGGCACGGTTATGTTTCCGGCCTTCGACCTGGGCAACGTTACGGTTTGCGAGCATCGGGGCCCTATGCGCCGCATCATGGCCACCGGTTCAACGTCAACAAGCTGCTGGTGGACCCCTACGCCAAACGCCTCACCGGCCATCCGGTGTGGAACGACGCACTTATGGGATACACGGTCGGAGACGATCAGGGCGATCTCAGTTTCGATACTCGGGACAGCGCTCCGCACATGCCTCGTTGCATAGTGGAGGACCCGTCCTTTGCATGGGCGGACAAGCCGCGCCTGGGTACCCCGCTTGAAGAAACCATCATCTATGAGGCGCACGTCAAAGGGCTGACCCAACTCCTCCCCGGCGTCAAAACTCCCGGCAGTTTCCTGGCCCTCGCGGAAGAACCGGTCTTGGAGCACTTAACAAGGCTCGGGGTCACCGCGATCGAGCTTCTGCCCATCCATGCCTTCCTCAATGACCGTTTTCTCGTTGAGAAGGGACTGGTGAACTATTGGGGCTATCAAACGCTCGGGTTCTTTGCGCCTGAGCCTCGCTACATGGGTGTTGGCGGTCTGGCTGAGTTTCAGCATACGGTCGCGCGCCTTCACAGCGCTGGCGTCGAGGTCATTCTCGATGTCGTTTACAACCACACCTGTGAAGGCAATGAGACCGGCCCAACCCTGTGCTTTCGCGGGCTCGATAATCTGGCGTACTACCGGCTGACCGAAGACAGGCGCGGCTACATCAACGACACCGGTACGGGCAACACGGTGAACTCCGCACATCCGATGGTCTTGCGCATGATCCTTGATAGCCTTCGCTACTGGGTCGAGGTCATGCATGTCGACGGTTTTAGGTTCGATCTTTGCTCGACACTGGGGCGTCTGCCCCGTGGATTTGACCGCGACGCCCCGTTCTTTCAAGCGATCCGCCAAGACCCGATTTTATCAAAGGTCAAGTTGATCGCAGAACCGTGGGATATCGGTCCCGGCGGATACCAATTGGGCGCGTACCCGCACCCTTTTCTTGAGTGGAATGACAAGTATCGCGACTGCGTTCGCCGGTACTGGCGCGGGGATAATGGACAGGTACCTGGACTTGCTGAGCGGGTCTCGGGCTCGGCGACCCAGTTCGATCATTCCGCAAGGCCGGCTTCATCGTCGGTCAATTTTCTGACCGCCCATGACGGTTTCACACTGGCTGATATTGTCAGCTTCGTGGAGCGGCATAACCGTGCCAATGGGGAAGACAATCGCGACGGCCATCATGAGAATTTCTCGGATAATATGGGGGTCGAGGGACCCACCGACGATCCAGTCATTCAAGCTGCGCGAACAATCCGCAGGCGCAACATGATGGCGACCCTACTGCTCAGCCAAGGCACACCCATGCTGCTTGCGGGGGATGAGCTGGGCAATACGCAGAGCGGCAACAACAATGCTTACTGCCAGGACAGCCCTATCGGTTGGGTGAATTGGGATGAGGCCGACCATGCCTTCCTCGAGTTCACCAGCAAGCTGATCGGGTTTCGGAAAATGCATCCCATTTTGAGCCAGTCTCGCTTCCTGCACTCGGAGGAACGCCCAAACGATGGCAAGGAAGACCTTTTCTGGTGGTACCCAAGTGGAAGGCCTTTGCTCCAAAAAGACTGGGACGACCCAAGCAACCATGTCTTGTGTGTTGAGCTCCGTATGGCCTCCAGCACCCCCGGATATGCCGAGCGTGAAGGCGCGCTGTTCATTGTCTTCAATGCGAGCGGAAAGCCTGTAAGCGCCAAGCTTCCTCCGACGCCGGAAGGCTTTCGATGGGTTCAGCGGCTCGACAGTGCGCTTGCGTCGTTCGACGCGAAGCCTCTTCGCCGGTCGGTGCGTATGACCGGCACAACGGTCTGCGCTTGTGTGCTTGAAAGCTTCGATGGCTGAGCCGATCGATAGCCTTGCCAAGTTTCTTGGAGTCAGTGGGTCATACACGGACCAGTTGCACCGCCGCCGCCGTACTTCACGGGATACCAAACGCGCCCTTATTGCCGCGATGGGGTACGACCCATCGAACGCAGCTCAGCAGTTGGCACACATGCAATCGGTGGCATCCACGAGGCGCTTACCGCCGTGTTTGATCTGCAATGACGGCAAGCCCCCTCGAATGCCTAAGGGGATACCTTGGGAACTGACCTTGGAGGACGGCCGCCAATTGGAAGGGGGGGCAGCGCTCGAAGCTTTGCCGTTTGGGCTTCATGAGCTTTCTATCGCTGGCAGTTCGACTGATCGGAGTATCCTCATTTCCTGCCCCAAACAATTGCCGCTGCCTTCGCGCGCCTGGGGTGTCATGCTTCCCTTGCACGCACTGCGCAGCCCGAGGCTTGGGGGGCTCGCGACCACAAAGGATCTGACGCAAGCGGCCGAGGGCTTTGCACAGCTTGGCGCAAGTTTCGTAGGTCTTAATCCGATCCATGCCGGCTTTTGGGGCGATGCAAGTGGATACAGCCCCTACATGCCATCCCACAGACGGCGGCTCAGCAGTTTCTTTATCCCCTCAAACGACGATCACGGCCCAACCGGTGACCTGCTAGATTATAGCGTGGAAGTCCCTCGAAGGCGGCAGGCGCTCGAAGCTGCTTACGCAGCTTTCGACGGCGATGAGGATTTTACAGCATTCAAATCACATGAAGGTGAGCCACTGCACCGGTTTGCGCTTCATCAAGCCCTATCAGATCAACATGGACCGTTTTGGACGTCTTGGCCGAGCGAGCTGCAGGAACCCGCTGGGCAGGCCGCCCGGGGAGCTTCTGAAGAGTTGGCCCCGGAAGTAGACTTTCACTGCTGGCTTCAGTGGAAGGCGGAAGACGCCTTGAGAGATGCGCAGCGGAGCATGCAAACTGCTGGCATGGCGACGGGGCTCTTTCTCGATCTTGCGGTCGGGACTCATCCTGCGGGTGCGGAAACATGGGAAGACCGCGACACGTTTGCTTATGGCGTTTCGCTAGGCGCACCGCCCGATGCCTTTGCTGCCGATGGACAAGCATGGGGACTGGCCCCGTTCAATCCGATCAGCTTAATCGTGAAGAGCTTTAGGCCCCTTGCCGAAACGTTGGAACGCCAGTTTCGGTTCGCCGGTGCTCTTCGCATCGATCATATATTAGGCTTCGACAGGACTTTTTGGGTTCCCGAATCCGGCGAGCCGGGCGCTTATGTGCGGATGCCGCGAGACGCGATGCTTGCGGTCGCGCGCCTCGCCGCTGCGCGCGCTGGCGCGTTCATTGTTGGTGAGGACCTTGGCAACGTACCGCGCGGCTTGCGTCCCGCTTTGGAAGCAGCGGGCCTGCTTGGGTGTCAGCTGCAGCTGTTTGAACGTGACCGTTCGGATCGGTCAGCGTTCAAACGCCCCGATGACTTCCCGGAGCGTTCGATGGCCAGCTTCTCCACCCACGATCTGCCCACTTGGATGGGCTGGAGGCAGAGCCACGATATCAGGTCTCATCAACGGCTTGGCCATATCGACGAGGTTGAGGCAGCTGCCGCGTGCGAAGAGCGGCGACAAGACGTAACGGCGTTCGATGCAATGACGTCTGCCCATATGGCGGGGACTGTGGACGTTGCCAACGTCGACACCATGCACAGCGCTCTGGCGTCGACCAGAAGTGCTCTTGTGCTGTTGCAGATTGAGAACCTGCTGGAGATCACGCCTCAACCCAACCTGCCCGGGACCAGTACCCAATATCCGAACTGGCGGCAAAGACTGCCCGAACCGCCAGCCGCCTTGGCGCACCATAACGGTGTCCGCCGCGCTGCAAGCATTATGGCCAGAAGCGGCCGGTGAAAGGAAACAGCATGACCGTTCAGACCGTTTTCGCGGGGCCGTTCGACGGCCAGATACCGGGCACATCCGGCCTGCGCAAACAGACGCGGGTCTTCGAGGAGCCGCATTACCTTGCGTGCTATGTTCAAGCGATTTGGCAGGGCATGGGGGGCCTTGAGGGCAAGACTCTCATTTTGGGTGGCGACGGTCGCTACTTCAACGAGCGGGCCAGCCAGATCGTACTAAAAATGGCGGCTGCAGCTGGGGCAGCGCGGGTCATTGTGGGCCAAAACGCGTTGCTCTCAACGCCGGCCGCGTCGCATCTTATACGCCTCCGGCAGACAGATGGCGGCATTATCCTGTCGGCCAGCCACAACCCAGGCGGGCCTGATGGTGATTTCGGCGTGAAGTACAACACGCCGAATGGCGGCCCAGCACCGTCGGACGTTACCAAGCGAATCGAGCAGGCAGCAGCGGCGGTCAGCTCCTATCGTATTTTTGATGCGCCGGACCTCGATCTGAGCACCACCGGCGAATGGACGCTCGGCGCGATGACGGTTGAGATCGTCGATCCTGTTGCCGACTACGCGGCGCTCATGGAAAGCCTTTTTGACTTCGATGCGATCGCAGCCCTTTTCCGCTCCGGCTTTCGCATGCGCTTCGACGCAATGCACGCGGTGACTGGACCGTACGCCAAAGCGCTGCTCGAGCAACGGCTGGGTGCTGAGGCTGGCACGGTCATTAATGGTTCCCCGAGCCCGGACTTCGGCAACGGCCACCCGGATCCAAATCCGGTTTGGGCAAGGACACTGATGGACGAGATGCTTGGGCCGAACCCTCCAGACTTCGGTGCCGCGTCCGATGGCGATGGAGATCGCAACATGATCGTCGGTCCGGGACAATATGTTGCGCCGTCGGACAGCCTTGCTCTGCTTGCTGCCCACGCGACTAAGGTTCCCGCCTACCGTGAAGGCCTGTCAGGCGTCGCGCGCTCAATGCCGACATCCGCTGCGGTGGATCGCGTCGCCGCCTCGCTTGGCATCCCCTGCTTTGAGACACCAACTGGGTGGAAGTTCTTCGGCTCTTTGCTTGATGCCGGTAAAGCTACCTTATGCGGAGAAGAAAGTGCAGGCACTGGCTCAAACCATGTCAGAGAAAAAGACGGTGTCTGGGCTGTGCTCTTCTGGCTCAACATTCTCGCAGTCGCCCGCGCCTCCGTTGCTGAGCTGACCGCGGAGCACTGGAACAAATTCGGCCGAAACTACTACTCCCGGCATGATTATGAGGGTGTCGACAGTGAAAGCGCACACGCGCTCATGCAAGCGCTGGAGGCCAAATTGAAAGACCTGCCTGGCCAAGAGGTCGCTGGTATGACAATCGCCGCCGCTGACAACTTTGCCTATACCGACCCTGTGGATGGCTCGACAGCGATAGCCCAAGGAGTTCGAATTCTTTTCGAAGGCGAGGCCCGCGTGGTCTTCAGGCTCTCGGGAACCGGAACACAGGGCGCGACGCTGCGCGTTTACCTCGAACGGCTGGAGACCGATCCAGAAAAGCTCGCCGAAGACACGCAAACGGCGCTTGCTGCGGTGATCAAAGCGGCTGAATTGCTTGCTGGCATCAATCGGCACACCGGACGCAGCGCCCCAGACGTGATCTCTTAGACCCGATGATGGGCCCTGAAGATCTGGAGCGACAGAGCGACCTGCCAGTCACTGTGTAAAAGGCCGTTACTCAGCGAGGTTTTACGTCGCTCAGCGCTCATTCCGATGAACAGACGCGGGATCAGTTCACGCTTTTTCCAGCTGCTGCGCCCATGGCTCCGGTCTGCCAAATAGGAACCCTTGGAACAGTCCGCAACCCTCTCGGCGCAGAGCTTCGACCTGTGCCTCAGTTTCGACGCCCTCAGCGACGACTTCAGCACCGAGGTCTGCACCGAGCGAACTGACTGCCCGTACAACGGCCGCGCTGATGGGGTCTTCGATAATGCGTTCGACAAACGACTTGTCTATTTTGATCTTATCGAAGGGGAACCGCCGCAAGTAGCTCAGCGATGCGTGTCCCGTGCCGAAATCATCCAGCGCTAGCCTTAGACCGAGGTCGCGAAGCTCGTTAAGCGTCTGCATTGTGCGGGCATCGTCTGACATAATCACCGTTTCGGTGATCTCGAGCTCTAACCGGTCTGCTTCGACCTTGTATTGCTTAAGCGTGTCGCTCACTCGCTGCACGAACTTTGGATCCCGTAATTGCAAGGGAGAAAGGTTCATGGCCAATCGACGGCCTCTCGGTAGGCGTGAGGCTGTCTGAACGCTCTTCTCGAGGACCCAATCACCCAAAGCCAGCATAAGGCTGCTCTCTTCAGCAATTGATACGAACCGGCTTGGAGAAACTGCCCCACGTGCCGGGTGATCCCACCGCAAAAGCGCCTCATAGACTTTAACCTCGGCGGTCTGCGCGCAGACGATCGGTTGCAAGTAAAGCTGGAATTCGCCTTTTTCGATCGCAACACGAAGATCGTCTTCGAGCTCGCGCCGATCTCGTAGGGCCTCGCCCATCGCTTCGGTGTAAAAAGCGTACGTCTTGCGGCCAGCCTTTTTGGCTTCATAAAGCGCGACATCAGCATCGCGAAGAAGTTCAGCGGGTTCCTGACCCTGGAAACTGGCAACACCGACGCTCACGCCGATGTTCACTTGGTTTTCGCCAATCATGAACGGTTCATTCAAAGTGCGAACAATCCTGCGGGCGAGGGCTTCGGAGTCCCTGCGGTTACGCACACCTGTCTGAAGGATCGTGAATTCATCACCGCCTAGACGCGCAAGGGTGTCACCCGCCTTGATCGAACGCCGGAGCCGTTTGCCAACAGAGACCAGTAGACGGTCGCCAGCCTGATGGCCGAGCGTATCGTTCACATCTTTAAAGTGATCGAGATCGAGACACAGCACAGCCACTGATGACGCGGTATGGGGTTGCAGGATCGCCTCGCGCAGCTTTTTCAGAAGCATGAAGCGGTTGGGAAGGCCTGTCAGGTGATCATGGTGCGCAAGGTGGCTGATCTCCTCCTCGGCGGCCATGCGGTCGCTGGCGTCGACCACTGTCCCCTCAAAGTAAAGTGGATTGCCGTCTAGGTCGCGCACGAGCCAAGCGTTCTCGGAAACCCAAATCCGTTCCCGGGTGTTATGGCGATAGACTTCCGATACGAAGTCGGTGATGCGACCTTTCTCGAGCATCTCGCGCCGGAACGTTTCGCGCCGACCGGGTTGAACATACCATTCGCGGGCTATGTCGTTGACACTCTTAAGTAAGTCATCCTCGGTACGGTAACCGTTCAGGCGTACCAGGGCAGGGTTGGCGCGCAATTGCCGACCTTCGATACTAGAGCGATAAATCCCAATCACAGCATTATCGAAGAGGCTGTTGTACTCTTGTTCAGCCATGCGGAGGCGTCGAACCTGCTCTGCCTGTTCATGGCTTGCACGAACGGTCAACAGACAGTTGCCGCCCTCGATAGACTGGGTGTAGATCATCAGGTCTCCACCAACTTTTCCGCTAACCGTCAGCGGCGCGGCTTCGAAGCGGGTCGCTAGTTCACCGTCGGCAATTGCCGTGATCAAGTCTTCGAGGGTTGGTGAAGCGGTTGCGCCGGGCTGCCTGCTGCCGTCCGCAGCGGGGCTTAATCGCGGTTCCGTCGCGTTTGAGACGTGCCGAAACGCTTCGCGAAGTGGCGCTTCAGATAATGCGGCACGCGGTACGTGCACTTCGAGGCCCAGCAGCTGCCAGGCTGCTTTGTTGATAAGCGCGATGCGTCCCCGATGGTCGACCATGATGACGCCATCGTCCAACAAGTCGAGGCTTGTGGTTGGCAGGCTGAGCCCACCCGCAGCAACGTGCTGGGTCGGCGTACGTCCCTGAAATTGGTTTTGGGACGTTGTGAGGCCGCGGTCGAGGACTTCTTCAGCAATTGCACTGCTGGCAGAATAGCAAGCGCTGACTGCCTCCAGCAGTCGCTCAACGTCCAGCTTGCCTGATTGCGTTGCATCGGTCACCTGCTGCTTAATCAGCGGGTGGAGCGCCTTTGGCGCATTATGGCTGGTCGCAGTTTGTTTTGGCTTCGATGCCATCGTCGGTCACAATCCTAACACGAAACAAGGGATTGGGCTTACCGTAGATCGGCGGCCGACTGACCCCGACGCAATACCGCTACGTTATCCAGCTTAACAACCGGTTTCTAAATCGCTGCATTTGTTCCAATCTGGAAAAGCGGCTGTTCCAATTTGGAAACGTTCTCTGGCGGGCTAACCGATCCGATCGCGCAGCGCAAAGTAGCTCATCGCCAGGAAAAGGATCGGCGCCCGAAAGGCGGGACCACCTGGAAAACGTGGACAAGGAAAGGTGCTCATTAAGTCGAGCAGATTATCGTCATGACGAAGAGCGTCGGCGATGATTTTGCCAGCGAAGGGTGCGTTAACCACCCCCTGTCCCGAGAAGCCCGCAGCGACGGTGATCCTGTTGTCCACCCTCCGTATGAAGGGCAGACGATGCTGCGTCACCGCCAGCGTCCCGCCCCAGGCAAATGCGATCGGAGTTTCGGCAAGACTGGGATAAATATCCACCAGGTGTGGGCGTACGAACGCCGCCAGGTCATCGGGAAAAGCTGTGTGGAATTTCTCGCCACCACCAAACAGTAACCGACCGTCTGGCGTTGGGCGCCAGTAGCGGACGATGAACCGGGTGTCGGCGGCGGCCATACCTCCTTGTAGGATGCCGTTGGGTGCGCCTGCACCAATGGGCTCGGTTGCAACGATGAAGTTGGTAATGGGCAGCACCCGAGAATCCATTTCCCGATTAAGGCCCTTCATCAGCCCGTTGCCGCACAAAACCATTGTCTGCGCCGAAACCGTACCGCGAGCGGTGACAGCGGCGACATGCCCGCTACCAGTCTCGATGGACAAAACAGGCGTCCTGTCGCAGACCACGGCGCCTTCGGCTTCTGCAGCCTTTGCAAGTGCTGTTACAAAGCTGAGCGGATGCAGGTGGCCTCCACGATGATCGACAAGCCCACCGACATGCCCGCTCGTACCAAGCGCATCGCTGGTTTGTCCGGCATCGAGAATATCGGGAGCATCGGCACCAAAGCGCGTCTGCGCTTCCTCGGCAGCCAAGATCTCCTCTTCGAAGTCTTTCTGGCTTCGGCATGCTGTGATGAGCCCATACTTGCGGTCACAGGCAATCGCGTGGTCCCTTATGAGCCCGTCGAGATGTGCAAGCGCATCATCTGCTGCGCTCTTGACGCGTTCGGCGATATCGTCGCCCATCTTTTCGGCGAACCAGCTAAGCTCTTTACGGAACCCGGGATGGATTTGCCCGCCATTGCGGCCAGACGCGCCCCAACCAACGCGCTGCGCCTCAAGGACGATGACGCGGAAGCCTGCTTTCGCCAGATGGTATGCAGCTGATATGCCCGTGAACCCGCCACCAACGATGCTGACGTCGAAACTTGCATCGCCATCGAGCGGGTCACGAAGTGTATCGAGGTCTGGCGGCAGGCTGGCGGCGTACCAACTTGACGCGTGCTCTACCAAAGCCCACGGCGTTTAAGTTCCGCTCCCGTCTCATCGAAAATTTCGGTCACCGTTTTCGCCATCCAAGCCAACTCGTCCGGTGTAATAACGAGGGGAGGCGAGAGGATCATAGTATCGCGCACCGCGCGCATGACGAGCCCATGGTCGAAGGCGATATCCCGACAAATCGTTCCGACCTCACCCTCACTTGGGAATCGGTCGCGCACGGGCTTACCAGGCACCAACTCCAGTGCACCAAGCAGGCCTTTGGTCCGCGCTTCCCCAACCAATGGATGATCACCGATTTCTTCAAACAGTGTTGCCATCATCGGCGCCGCCACCGTGCGGACATGGTCAGGGACGGCTTCCCGCTCCATGATCTCCAGATTGGCCATCGCAGCAGCCGCACAGGCCGGATGGCCGGCGTAGGTTGTGCCGTGGAAGAACTCCCCGCCTTGCTCTTCAATCACAGCCGCAATGTCGTCATGGACCATCACCGCACCCAATGGCAGGTAACCCGACGTGATACCTTTGGCGAGCGTCACGATTTCAGGTTCAATGTCGTAGATGGTTGAGCCAAACCACGCGCCAAGGCGACCGAAGCCCGAGATCACCTCGTCTGCGACAAGTAGAATATCGCGATCGGCCAGCACTCGCTTGATTTCCGGCCAATAGGTTTCGGGCGGTATGATGACGCCTCCAGCCCCCTGGATCGGCTCCGCCATGAATGCGGCCACCTTGTCATGTCCGATGGCGTCGATCGCGTCAGCGAGCTTTCGCGCGGCAACGACCCCGAATTCGTCCGGGCTCCTATCGCCACCCTCACCAAACCAGTAGGGTTGGTCGATATGGTGGATGCCAGGGATCGGGAGATCGCCTTGTTTGTGCATCGCCGCCATGCCGCCCAGGCTCGCCCCTGCGACGGTTGAGCCGTGATAGGCGTTCCAGCGGGTGATGATGGTCTTTTTCTCGGGCTTTCCTTGAAGGTCCCAATAATGCCGCACCAATCGCAGGGCTGTATCGTTAGCCTCGGACCCCGAGGAGACATAAAAAAACTGATTGTAGGGCTCAGGCGCCAGTTCCGCGAGCTTGTGAGAGAGCGCGACCACCGGCGGATGGGTCGTCTTGAAAAAAGTGTTGTAATACGACAGCTCACGCATCTGCGTGGCGACCGCATCGACAATTTCGTGTCGCCCGTGGCCAACCTGGACGTTCCACAAGCCGGCCATACCGTCCATGATCCGGTTACCATCGCTATCGGTGAGCCAAACGCCTTCGCCTTTCACAATAACACGGCTGCCCTCCGCACGAAGTGCCCCATGATCGGTAAACGGATGCAGATGGTGTCGCGCGTCTAACTCGCGCAACGCGGCGGTGGGATAGGCGTTGGATAGCTCGTTCATGACCGACGCATTCCGTTAAACGCTTAGCAGCAGATGCTCGCGTTCCCAGGGACTGATAACGCGCATGAAAGTGTCGTACTCCGCTTCCTTGATCGCTTTGAAAGTGTAAACGAAAGTTCGGCCTAAGATATCCACCAAGCCCTCATCAGCGGTCAGTTCATCGAGCGCGTCGTTAAGCGAGCGTGGCAGACCGTAAGGCAGGTCATGGCCCCAATCTTCGATGGGATCATCCGGCATCAGTCCTGCCACCATGCCCAGATAGCCGCAGGCCAGCGACGCAGCGAGCGCAAGATAAGGGTTGCAGTCCGATCCCGGAACACGGTTCTCGAGCCGCCGCGCAGACGCCGACGATGTCGGCACGCGCAGCCCCACAGTGCGGTTGTCATGACCCCAATGCAGGTTGATCGGTGGCGAGCCCAGCGCGCCCCGGGCGAGGCGGCGATAACTGTTCACATAGGGCGCAAGGATCGCCATGACATGCGGCAGATACCGTTGCTGGCCGGCTATGAAGCCGTGGAAGGCCGGTGTCGCCCCACCCTCTTCGGCGTCCGAAAAGATCGTTTGGCCCGTCTCCGCATCCACGACGGATTGGTGGATATGCATCGCTGAACCAGGCTCCGGCGACATGGGCTTGGCCATGAAGGTCGCGTACATCTCGTGGCGCAGGGCCGCTTCCCGAATGGTCCGCTTGAACAGAAAGACCTGATCCGCCAACGTAATCGGGTCGCCATGGCGCAGATTGATTTCCATCTGCGCCTTGCCTTCCTCATGGATTAGCGTGTCGATCTCCAGCCCTTGCTTCTCGGAGAAATCGTAGATGTCGTCGATCACATCATCGAACTCATTGAGTGCGGAGATGGAGTAGCTTTTGCGCCCCGATTCGGGACGTCCCGAGCGCCCAATTGGCGGTTCAAGCGGGTAGTCGGGGTCCTTGTTTGGCTTGATAAGGTAGAATTCCACCTCCGGTGCCACCACGGGCCGCCAGCCACGCGCCTCATAAAGGCCTACCACCCGTTGCAAGACCTGACGCGGTGAAGACGAAAAGGGCTCACCGGTGCGCTCGTAGGCGTCGTGAATAAGCTGTGCCGTTGGATCGCTCTCCCACGGAACGACGCTCAACGTTGAATAGTCGGGCTGAAATAACAGATCACCATCGCGCGGATCGTAACGGAAGAACTTGTTCTCTTCGGGGTATTCGCCAGCGATGGTCTGCCGAAAGATGGCGCTCGGCATTGTCATGGTTGCGCTCGAAAAATACTTCGAGACAGGCATCATCTTGCCGCGCGCAACGCCAGCCTGATCCGGCACGATGCACTCAATGTCCTCAATGCCGCGCTCCGACAGCCAGGCAAGCGCCTCGGCAGCGTCGCGTACGCCTCGCTCCAGGCTGATGGGAGCGTCTTCAGCGAACTCCAATGGTGGCGTTGCCTGGTGCTGGGGCTGATGCATGGCTTTTCCAAGCTGATACGTTGACCATCATCGTTAGACCCGATCCGCTGGCGTCTCAAGGCTGAGGTTTCTGGCAACCTCGGTCCTCGACAATGGAGCGAAAAGCGCTGAGAACGGAGGTTTTGGGGGGTATGCTCTATGAATGCCGTCCTGCTCCCACCCTCCGGCCCAAGTCGACGAACGCCTATGAACGCTAGCTCGCAGACCGACCCTCAGTCGATCGAGGTCTTTCTCACCGATCCCAACGCTATCCTGCGCGGCAAATGGCTGCCCGGCTCAGCTTTGAGCAAGCTCTCGGATGGCGTCGCTTTTCCCTACTCCCTTATGGGCGTCGATGTTTGGGGCCGGGAGGTCCATGAAACCGGGCTGCACATTTCCTCCGGCGACAAGGATGCGCTGTGTCTGCCCGTTGCTGGGCGCACCTTGAGCATGCCTTGGGCGAAGCGCCCCACGGTCCAGGCCATGCTCACGATGCATCACAGCGATGGCAGCCCGTTCATGGGTGATCCGAGGCACGTGCTCGCCGCGCAAGTCGCGCGTCTTGAGGAGAGAGGGCTTACGGCGCAAGTGGCTCTGGAGCTTGAGTTCTATATTTACGAGCGCAGTGAGCACACCGGTCGTCCGCACCCCATTGGCACACTGCCCGCCGGTCCCGATCAACAGGACATGTATGCGCTGCGTGATCTGGACCGTCACCGGCCGTTGATGGACGCCATCCTAAGCGCATGCGTACAGCAAGATATACCCATCGACGCGTGCGTATCTGAGGCTGCTCCGGGCCAGTACGAGATCAATCTCAAGCATCGCGACCCGCTCGGCGCCGCCGATGATGCGGTGATGTTGAAGCGCTTAATCAGCGCCGTCGCCAAGGCCCATGCAACCGATGTGACGTTCATGGCCAAGCCCTTCTCCGATCAGCCGGGAAATGGCATGCACGTACATGTGTCGTTGGTGGGGCAGGGTGGGCCCGTCTTTGCAAATCCTCAGACAGGCGAAGATACTTTGCGCCTCGCGGTCGCGGGATGCCTTGAGACCATGGCCGACGCACAGCTGGGCTTTGTCCATTCCTACAATGGCTTTCGCCGAATGGAGCCAGGTTCCTATGCTCCTGCGTCGCTCAGCTGGGGCGAAAATAACCGCTCGGTTGCGGTTCGTTTGCCCCGAGCCGATCCGCCCGCGCGACGGCTCGAACACCGTCTCGCCGGTGCCGATGCGAACCCCTATATCGTTATGGCTCTTGTTTTAGCGGCCATGGTCAAAGGGATGGACGAGGGCCGACCTCCGGTTCCTGCATCTGAAGGCAACGCCTACGAAGACAGCGAACTGACCCGGCTGAGCTCATCGATGGAGGACGCGATCACGCGCTTTGAAACAAGTGACTTCGTTTCAAATTCTTTGGGTCCGGACTATTGCAAGCTTTTCTGCGCTCTCAAACGAGCTGAATATCGCAGCTTCGCTGACCACATTTCGTCGATCGAGCACAGCATTTTCCTGTAACAGCCCAAATAAACAGCGTGCCCGTTAATGAGGCGTAAGCAGGCGCCAGCCATGCGCGAATACCCTTGTCCGTCGGCGCAAAGCGCAATAGCGTGGATTGAAAGTCGGGCGGAAAGACCCGACCGGGTAGCAGCTAACAATCAGGGAAATTCAACACTTATGCGCCGCCATTTCACCGTTCTGACCGCGCTCACAGGCGCCCTTATCGCATCCACGGCATTCACCGCTCAGGCTCGCGAGGTGCGGGTCTTCAACTGGTCGGATTACATCGACGAGAGTATCCTCGAAAAGTTCACCGAGGAGACGGGGATCGAGGTGACCTACGACGTCTTCGATTCCAACGAAGTACTCGAAACGCGGCTTCTCGCCGGCCAGACGGGATATGACATTGTGGTGCCGACAGGAACGTTCCTGGCGCGGCAAATTCAGGCCGGTGTCTTTCAGGAACTCGACAAGGATGCACTACCAAACCTCGCCAACATGTGGGGTGATATCGAACAGCGCATGGAACTCTACGACCCCGGTAACGCCTACTCGATCAACTACATGTGGGGCACGACCGGCATCGGGATCAATGTCGATATGGTACGCGAGCGTTTGGGCGAAGACTTCGACTACAACACGTGGGACCTGGTCTTCGACCCTGAGGTTGCGGCCCAGCTCGAGGATTGTGGCATCTTCTGGCTCGATGCACCGACGGAGATGATCCCCGCCGCGCTCAACTATCTCGGTCTTGATCCACGCTCAACTGACCCCGACGAGATTGCCCAAGCCAGAGATATGATGATGGCTGCCCGCGACACGGTCCAGAAGTTCCACAACTCCGAAAACATCAACGCAATCGCGAACGGTGACATTTGCGTAGCTGTCGGCTGGTCCGGCGACATGCTGATCGCCCGCGACCGAGCTGCCGAAGCCGACAATGGTGTGAACGTGGAATATCTCATTCCGGGTGAGGGCGCTTTGATGTGGTTCGACCAGATGGCCATTCCAGCCGATGCGCCGAACGTTGAGGAAGCGCATGAATTCCTCAACTTCATCATGGACCCCGAGAACATCGCGGCAGCTTCCAATTACGTCTACTACGCGAACGGCAACGAAGCCTCCAAGTCGCTGTTGAACGAAGACGTCATTGGAGACACAGCGATCTATCCTGACGAAGAAACGGTTGGGCGGCTTTACACCATCCTGCCCTATGACCCGCGTACGCAACGGGTCGTCACGCGCAGCTGGACCACGGTCAAAACTGGTCAGTAAGCATTCATCAGCCCCGCGGCAGCGTCGCGGGGTTGATAGGTTTCGGGGGAGCATGCATGGCGAAAACGTTGGGACCCGTACGTCGCGCGTTCGCACCTTGGGACGACCCCATCGCAAAACCTCTGATTCGCTTTGAGAATATCACCAAGCGGTTCGGTGATTTCATCGCGATCGACAACATCACACTCGACATTTATGAGCGTGAGTTCTTCGCGCTTCTAGGCCCATCCGGCTGTGGCAAGACCACGCTTATGCGCATGCTTGCTGGCTTCGAGATGCCGACAGAGGGGCGCATCTTCCTTGATGGCCACGACATCTCGGCGGTCCCCCCGCATCAGCGCCCCGTAAACATGATGTTCCAGTCCTATGCGCTGTTCCCGCATATGACGGTGGAGAAGAACATCGCGTTCGGCCTGAAGCAGGACGGGCTGCCCGGCGACCAAATCAACGCTCGCGTTTCCGAGATGTTGGCGCTGGTGAAGCTCGAACCGTTCGCAAAGCGCAAGCCTGATCAGCTCTCGGGCGGACAAAGGCAACGCGTTGCGCTGGCAAGGTCGTTGGCCAAACGACCAAAGGTTCTTCTGCTCGATGAGCCGCTGGGCGCGCTCGACAAGAAACTGCGCGAAGAAACCCAGTTCGAATTGATGGACCTTCAGGAGAAGCTGGGCATGACCTTCCTGATCGTTACCCACGATCAGGAAGAGGCGATGACGGTTGCTGACCGTATCGCGGTGATGGATCTTGGCCGTTTCGAGCAAATCGATCCCCCGTCGGTAATTTATGAGGAGCCAGCATCGCGATACGTCGCGGGCTTTATCGGCGATGTTAATATGATCGAAGGCACAATTGAGCGCGAAGGTGGCCACTGGAAACTGAAACCGAACGCGCTGCCGAATGCAATTTCCGTAACACCACCAGACGAGGTCGCTCCCGGTCCAGCGACGCTGGCGATCCGGCCCGAGAAGCTCGCGATCAGCCTGACCGCGCCGGAACAAGATGACGCCCGTGCAGTCATCGAGGGTGAGGTTTGGGACATTGGGTACATGGGCGATGTCTCGATCTTCCACGTTCAGCTTCCGGGCGATGAGAACGGCGAGCGCCTGATGCGCGCAACGATTGCGAACACAACCCGGCTCGTCGAGCGGCCAATCGCCTGGGAAGATAAGGTCTGGCTATCCTGGGACGTCGATGCTGGGGTGGTGCTGACACAATGAGGGCAGGCGGCGCCTCGTCAGGCGGTTGGGGCCGGCGTTTTGTCATCGCAGTTCCGTACTTGTGGCTGCTCGTATTCTTCCTCGCGCCCTTTGCCATCGTGTTGCGGATTTCGGTTTCGGAAGTCGCTATCGCGATGCCGCCTTACACGCCCACATTCGATCTGGCCGCAGGGCTTGGGCAGTTCTGGCGTGACGTTCAGCAGTTGTCGTTTGCCAACTATGAATGGCTTGCAGGCGATCCGCTCTACATCAATTCTTACCTGTCCAGCCTCTGGATCGCTGGCGTCTCGACGTTCCTGACGCTTCTGATCGGCTTTCCTATCGCCTACGGCATGGCGCGTGCGCCGCGCGGGCTTCGGCCCATCCTGATGATGGCGATTATTTTGCCGTTCTGGACCAGTTTTCTAATCCGCGTTTACGCATGGATCGGCATTCTGAAGCCTGAGGGCCTGCTCACGCTGTTTGGCCAGACCATCGGTCTGCTCGGTCCAGAGGATCAGTTTCGCATCCTCAACACCAACGCCGCCGTCTATGTCGGCATCGTCTACTCCTATCTGCCGTTCATGGTGCTGCCGCTCTACGCTGCGCTGGAGCGGCTTGATGGCTCGCTGCTTGAGGCAGCGCAGGATCTGGGCTGCACACCGCTCAAGGCCTTCTGGGTGATCACCGTGCCGTTGGCCGTTCCGGGCATCATTGCGGGTTGCTTCCTCGTTTTCATTCCAGCGGTCGGTGAATTCGTCATCCCTGATCTTTTAGGTGGCTCGGATACCCTGATGATCGGTCGCACTCTGTGGAACGAGTTCTTTAACAACCGCGATTGGCCTGTGTCATCGGCCGTCGCAGTTCTGCTGCTGCTTGTTCTGATTGTGCCCATTGTCGCCTTTCAGCACGTCCAGCAACGTCAGCAGGAAGCGGGCCGATGAGTGGCTATGAGCGGCCCACCTTCTCCTCAGGGACGAGTTTCATCGATGCTCCGTTTGGAAAACGCGATGCGCCGTTCTGCGTGATGGGCGCGCCGATGGATTGGGCGACTTCCAACCGTTCCGGTACCCGTGAGGGTCCGCACGCAATCCGCCGCGCTTCAAGGCTCCTGATCGATGGCGATCATCCCAACTTCGGCCTTGACCCGCTTTCACTTGGGCTGAGCGATCTTGGTGATGTCGATGTCCTGATTGGTGATATTGCCGAAAGCCATCGCCGCATCGAAGAGGCCGCGACCGGTCTCAACCACCTGTGTACCTTAGGCGGCGATCATTCCGTGGCCTTGCCGCTTCTGCGCGCCGTCGCAAAGAAGCATGGTCCACTTGGTCTGGTGCAGTTTGATGCCCATGCGGACACCTGGGAAGACAATTTCGGTCAAAGCCTCGCCCATGGCACGCCATTCTACCACGCGATGCAGGAAGGGCTGACGGACCCGAAAAGAACAATCCAAATTGGTATCCGCGCGCCGATGAGCCAGATGCTCCTACAGGAAACTGTTCTGGCGCGGGGGATCACCATCCTGTCTGCTGAAGACGTGCACGAACTGGGTCCGGCTCAAGTCGCCCAAAAGGTCACAGAGATTGCTGGCGATGGTCCTACCTACCTAACCTTTGATGTGGATGGGCTTGATCCGGCCTTTGCGCCGGGAACGGGGACCCCAGAGATGGGTGGTCTGCATGCGTGGCAGGTCCGGGCTATCATGCGGAGGCTCTCGCCCATCAACTTTGTCGGTATGGATGTGGTCGAAGTATCGCCCCCCTTTGATCATGCCGAGGTCACTGCCCTAACAGCCGCCACGGTCGTTTGGGACTATCTTGCCCTCCAGGCCGCGAAGGCGGGTAGTATGCCATGAACCGGATGAGCGCATTCAACGTTACTTCGCTGACCTTAGGGTTCGCGTTCCTATACCTGCCGATCCTGATCCTTGTCATCTACTCGTTCAACGACAGCCGGCTCGTCACGGTCTGGGGAGGCTTCTCAACGCGCTGGTACGGCGAATTGTTTCAAAATGAGGGCCTGATGGACGCAGCCTGGGTGACCGCGCGCGTTGCATTGGTGACCGCCACCGTTGCCACCGTTCTCGGCACCATGGCGGCAGTGGCTCTGGTCCGTTTTGGTCGGTTCGGGGGGCGCACCGTATTTTCCGGAATGATTTACGCGCCGCTTGTTATGCCCGAAGTAATCACCGGCCTTTCTCTGCTCCTGCTGTTCGTCGCCATGAATTTCGCACGCGGCTTCTGGACCGTGGTGATCGCGCACATCACGTTCTCCATGTGCTACGTCGCTGTTGTCGTGCAGTCGCGCCTGATCACGTTTGATCAGAGCCTCGAGGAAGCAGCTCAAGACCTCGGTTGTCCGCCTTTCAAGAGCTTCTTTCTGATCACGCTACCGGTCATCTTACCCGCCGTACTCGCAGGATGGATGCTTGCGTTCACACTGTCCTTGGATGATCTGGTCATCGCAAGCTTCGCGACCGGACCGGGGGCGACCACCTTACCCATCAAGATCTATTCGCAGATCAGGCTTGGTGTAACGCCTGAAATCAACGCGATCTGTACCATCTTGATCGGGCTAGTCGCCTTCGGAATTCTGGCGGCGTCCGTTGCGTCCAAGCATCGGCTGTTGCGTGCCGATGCGGCTGGTTAGCCGCGCAGTAAGTCAGCCTTTTTCGAAAGGCCCAGTCAGGGCGCATGCGGTCACGTTCGACTGCGCAAGGCGCGATATGCCGCTAGTCTGTGGTCCCTTCAGGCGTTAAGGGAATGCGTACGAGTTTCTCGCATCAAAGGTATCGCGTGGCGACCCAGGAATCATCTAGGCCAGAGCCTTTGGGCCGCCGGCCAGCGGCAGGGGTTTTGCGTTCCGTTCTGGGTGACAATCCCAAGCTGGCGCTGTCCATTATGCTCGCGACGGCGATCCTGGCGATGCCGCTCGTCGTGATCGTCTGGTCCTTTGTTCAGCCAGCCGCTGGGCAAACACTGGGCGGGCTGATTGATACGGTGCTGCCGGGGTATGTCGCAAACTCGGCGCTTCTGTCTGTCTATGTCGGGCTTGGTGTTGCGATCATCGGTACGGGCAGCGCTTGGCTGGTATCAGCCTGCGACTTTCCGGGGCGACGCGTATTTGAATGGCTGATGGTTTTGCCGTTGGCCGTACCTGCCTATGTGATGGCGTACGCCTACACCGAATTTCTGTCCCATCCCGGTCCTGTTCAAACGCTTCTGCGAGACGTCACTGGCTCGGGCCCGCGCGATTACTGGTTTCCGCGGATTCGCTCCCTTGAGGGCGCAGCTTTGATGTTCACGCTCGTGCTTTACCCATACGTCTACCTGCTTGCTCGGACGGCATTCATGACGCAGTCGGTGGCCGCATTCGAGGCGGCGCGCGTGCTGGGCAAGACGCCATGGCAGGCCTTTCAGAAGGTAGCGCTTCCCATGGCGAGACCAGCCATCGTGATTGGGATTGCGTTGGCGCTCATGGAGACACTGGCAGATTACGGCACTGTTGCGCATTTCGCCGTCCCAACCTTCACCACCGGTATCTATCGATCTTGGTTCTCGATGGGAGACAGGATTGCTGCGGCTCAGTTGGCAGGGGCGCTGCTTCTGTTTGTTTTCGTTTTGATCTGGATCGAACGCATCCAACGGGGACGCGCCCGCTACCAAACTCAACGTCGCACACAACCCATCCAGCGTTTTGAGCTTCGTGGAGGCGCTGCGACAGGCGCATTCTGTTTCTGTGCCCTTCCGTTGGTTCTGGGCTTCGTTGTACCCGTCTGGATGCTTCTCGATCTTGCAATCGGTGGGGGGCACAGTCTGTTCGGGCCACGTTACGCCCGCTTCATCAGCAACTCGTTTCTTCTCGCAACATCCGCTGCCGCAATAACGGTGGTAATCGCGCTCGCGCTATCTGCCACTCAACGGCTTGCAAAGGCACCCATCCTCGCGGTTGCAATGCGTTTTGCCGCGTTGGGATATGCCATACCGGGATCGATCGTCGCCGTTGGCATCCTGTTGCCATTCGCAGGCTTCGATAATGCCCTAGATGCCTTTATGCGAGAGCGCTTTGGCGTATCGACCGGCTTGTTGCTGACCGGCAGTATCGTTGGCCTTCTGTTTGCCTACACCGTCCGCTTTCTCGCCGTTGCGCTTGCGCCAGTCGACAGCACGTTTGAACGCATAACACCGCATATGGATGAGGCGGCCCGTGTTTTGGGCGCGCGCAAACGGCGGGTCTTCGCAGCCATTCATGCGCCCCTTCTGCGCGGCGGCATCCTCACCGGTGCACTGATCGTTTTTGTTGACGTGATGAAGGAGTTGCCTGCCACGTTGATCTTGCGGCCCTTCAACTTTGAGACGCTTGCCACTCAGGCTTTCAGGTTGGCTTCCGACGAGAGATTAGCCGAAGCGGCGACCCCGTCGCTGGTGATCGTCGCTGTCGGCCTTTTGCCAGTTTACCTCATCAGCCGCCAGATCAGAAAGCTGGGCGGCAATGATCCGCTTGCGCTGACGGATTTAGGTCATCAGGGCGAGACGCGCGATCTCGAACGCGATGATGCAAAGGCATAACCATGCTCCGGTGAAGATGATCGGGCGTAACGGCAGCTGAGCCCTAGCGGTGATGTAGCCGATCGCATGCGCGATCCGTAGCCCGAGAAAGGCGATAGCCGCCCAGCCGATCATAGGGCTTGATAGTCCAGTCAGAGTCGATAGCAGGACCAGTGCGGCGAACGGCGCGAACTGTTCCACCAGATTGATATGGGCGCGGTTGGCGCGCTGGACCCAATCGGGAAGCAGCCGTGTATCGGGCGGCCGCAACCCCGGCGCTTCGGTGTGCGGCAAGTGAAGATTGACCCCGACGATATACGGTATCCAAAGGCTCGCCACGAGCACACTACAGCCAAGCAGTGACCAGAGCTCGAGTGTCATTGGATGGCCCCCATCTCGACAAAGCGCACGTGAGAACCCGTCTCAAGAAGGGTCTTCAGTCCCGCAACGCTGCGGTTCCAACCATCGGCGACATCTTCCTGGCCAGCTGGAATTCTAAAGTGCTCAAGCGTCAGCTTGCAGTGCGCATCTTCCACTTCGATCTCGTAGACGAAGTGTGAGGCTTCGAGCGCAACCGCCGGGCCCTCCCAGTGCGGCTCAAACGTCGATTCAATGCGCCGCTTCGGATCGAGATGTGTTTCCTTGCACACCAGCATCTTCGAACCATCAGGAAAGCTGTAGGTCAGTGTATCGCCCTCACGAGCGCAGGTGCACTCGATGTGGAGCCAGCGTGCATTGGTCTCAGCGTCGGTCAAAGCGTCCCACAACGCATCCTGTGAACACCTGATGTAGGTGCTCATGACAAAGTCCGGCTTAGCCTCTGATGTGGGGGCCATTGGACTGTTCCCTTCAAGCGCGGCCTTGAGATCGAGCATCCCCTTGGCCGCCGGTTTGACGATCAACGGCTCAATCCAGCGGTCGATGACCTCCTGAAGCGGAACCGCATTGAGAAAGTGGTGCTTGAAACGTCCCGACTTGCGGGTCACCACCAGTGATGCGTCTTCTAGGACCCTGAGATGTTTCATGATTCCGAACCGGGTCATGGAAACATGAGTGCTCATGACCGCCTCCAGTTCGCTCAGCGTCTGACCATCTTTGCGGCGCAGTTCATCGAGCAAGTGGCGGCGGGTTTCGTCACCCAGGGCCTTAAAGATCACGTCAACGCGGTCCATTATGTTCCTAATCAATCACGTGTCAACATAGTCACATAAATAATGTGACCGTTCAATCACCTTTTAGATCTTTTTGGATGGTCTCCCAAACGCAAAACGGCTGGCATCTGTGTGAACAGATGCCAGCCGCCTTGGGATGGTGCTGGGCTGTGAGCCGGGGGCGTCATCGGGAAACGCCAGCCGGTAAGCGCGAGTTTCGGGAGTGCGCGTGCCGTTAATCGGGATACGGCATACAGTCGCCCAGCGCCACGACTATCCGTTCATCACGGATAGCCGATTTCGTTCCAAATCTCCTGTGCACGCGTTTGGTTTTCACCCAGAACGCTGAGATTCTGCGTATCCTGGCGGAAGAACCCGAGTGAAGCGACCGATGAGCTGATAGGTGTACCCATCACAGCCGGATACTCGTCGTTACCTGCCGAGAAGTAGGCCTGAGCCTGATCGGAAGCGAGATACTCGAGGAACTTCGCAGCGTTCTCCGGGTTTGGCGCGTTTGCGGCAATGCCGGCACCGGAGATGTTCACGTGTGTCCCGATGTCTTCCTGATTGGGGAACACCCAACGGATCTGGTCGACAGCCGCCTGATCTTCAAAGCCCTCAACTGGGTTGCCCTCCGCCAGGCGGCGAATGATGCGGCCGAAATAGTAGGTGTTGGCAACAACGATGTCGCATTCACCTGATAACAGCGCGCGCAGCTGAGCGGTGTCGTTGCCTTCCGGCTCGCGAGCAAAGTTGCCGTAAAATGCTTCGCCCCATTCCTGCGCAGCGTCTTCGCCCAGGTGACCGACAAGGCCAGCCATCAGAGACAGCATATAGATGTTGGACGATGAGCGTGCGCAGACCATGCCTTCATAAGCCGGGTCGGCAAGATCCTGGTAGGTCATCGGCGGATTTTCGACATCATTCGTGTCGTAGAAGATGACGCGTGCGCGTTGCGAGAACCCATACCAGTGGCCCGCAGGGTGCCGAAGGTAAGACGGGACGCGCTCATCAAGCATGTCGGATTCATAAGGCTGGAAGAGACCCAGCTGATCTGCACGCCATAGCCGGCCCGCATCAACCGTCATCAGGATATCTGCGGGGCTGTTGGCGCCTTCCGCATCAATACGCGTGATCAGCTCGTCAGCGCTGGCTTCAATACGATTGATCGTGATGCCCGTCATTTCCTCAAAGTCGGAATATAAACGCTCATCGGTGTCGTAGTGCCGCGACGAATAGAGGTTGAGCTCGCCTTCAGCGAGTGCAGGGGCGGCCATTGCAACGATGCCGACACTGGCGACGCCTGCAAAGAGCGCTTTTTTGAGATTGGACGTGATCATAAACACTGCTCCGATTGGTATGTCGTTGTTATTCCCCCGGAGCCTTCTGGTAGTAGCCTTCAAAGTTGCAGGTCAAGTTCAACTTCAAAAAAAACGCAGCTTTTGGCGTTTTTTTTGCGTACACCTTGGAACGTTTCTAGAGTGCATGCGCACTAGCCCCTTTAGGGGCTGGAACCGCTCTAACTTTCAGGGGGTTGGTGGCGTGATTTATTCCGCCAGGACGCGTTGAGACGGGAAGGTTACTTTCGCCAGCGTCCCTTCGCCGGGCGTTGATTCCAGCGCAAACTGAGCTTTGTTGGCTTCAACGAGCGCCTTGGTAAGCGGTAACCCAAGCCCCGTACCGGTGATGACTTGATTGATCGTCGTGGGAACCTGGCGGAAGGGCTCAAGCGCAAGCTCAACATCGGCTGAGGTCATCCCGCGGCCGGTGTCGCGCACGCGCAAGGACACTTCGCCCGTTGGTTCATACAAGGTCGACACGATGATCTGCCCGCCCGCATCGGTAAATTTGATCGCGTTCGACATCAGGTTCAGCACGACCTGGCGAATGGATCGGACGTCAGACACGACCTTCGGCACAGAAAGTGGAAGCGATGTGCGGACGATAATGCGCGCTTGGCTAGCCTGTGGCTGCATGATGGCGAGGCACTGCTGAACAACGTCATTGAGGTCAACCTCGCCGAATGACAATTCCATTCGCCCGGCTTCGATCTTAGACAGGTCCAACAGATCATTGAGCAAGCTCATTAGGTGCTCGCCGGAGGTGTGAATGTCGCGCAGATACTGCCGGTAGCGCTCCGAACCTACTGGGCCAAAGCGCTCTTCCAGCATGACTTCGGAAAAACCGATAACCGCATTCAGCGGTGTGCGAATCTCATGACTGACACGCGCCAGAAAGTCACTCTTGTGCGCGTTGGCGCGTTCTGCAGCTCGCCGTGCTTCAACCAGATCGCTTTCCGCTTGCTTGAAGGGCGATAGGTCGCGCAGGACCGCGCAAAAAAGCGGTGGCTGCTCGTCCGTCAGCAGACCCAGTGTCATGAAGACAGGAACCAGCCCGCCTTGAGCTGTCAGGCACTCAACCTCGCGTCCTTGATTGAACAGAGAGAGTTTGCCCTGGCCAGCCATGTCTTCCAGATAATCCAGAGCCATTTGTCGGCTGTCTTCGGCGAATAACAAGCGGAATGGACGACCCACAAGGTCGTCAGCACCGTACCCGACAAGCGCCTGAGCCGCTTGATTGAGACTCTTTATCTCGCCGGTTCTGTCAAGCGTCACGACCCCATCGCTGGCCAGGTCGATGATTGCCTCAAGCTCGGCTACCTGGGCCTGTACCAACTGCAGGGCCTGGGACCTTTCCCTTGTAGTTGGCTGATCCGCAGCGCTTGCGAGCGCTGCCGTGGCCGGCATGCTCACTGCAGTGGATCGGTCGCCGCGCGCATCTTGAATGGATAGTAACGCCGCCGGTTGGTTGTCCCAGCGGATCGACTGTAGGCGACCGGTCACCCGGGTTTTCGTTCCGTCAAGACGCAGAAGGGTCATTGCGCCGTCGCGCCCTGCCATTCCACCCTCAAACAGTTTTTCCACGCGGCTGTAGGCGCGCAGAGCGTCAATGCTCTGCAGTCCGATCATGTCGAGGGCGGTCTTGTTGGCGTACAGAAGCTTATCGTCCGCGTAGACGATCAACCCCAGGGGAATACGATCCAGCAACTGCCGTTCCGCAGTCCCTTCGACAACCCGGAATGGCAGGATCTGCCCGGTTGTTCGTGGGCCGATGGTTTCTTCAACCGCCCGCAGGGCATCCTGAGGCGTCGTATTGCGGTCAACGACGCGCAAGCGGGGTGGAAGCGATGTACGGCGTTCTTCGCCATCGAAGACCTCATCGCCATCCACCAGATCATCGAGATCATCAATCTCGTCGGGTTCGGAGATATCGGCATCCCCATCGCCCGGCGTCGAATTCGTCAGGTCTGTGTCAAGGACATCTTGTTCGTCTGACGTCCCAACGCCAATTTGCTCTTCACTAAACGGCGACGCAGTCGTGGACGTTGACAGCAATCGTTCAGGCGCAGGAACGTCGGCCTGTTCCGCGGGCATCGTTTCGACTTCATCGATATTGGTAGGGATGGCTTCCTGCGGCTTTTCGCTATCGTCCCGACCGGTAATTCGGGCACCGAGCCGCCGAGCGATTTCTTGAAACGTCAGTCGTTCGGGCCGCGAAAGGCTGGGGTTGGTCTCCACCGCCGATGCAGCTGACTGTGTTTCAGTGTTGGGCTCGGGCGCTTCGATCGAGGCGACGGAGGTTTTAACCTCATCGGCGTCTGCGCCCTCCAAGGCTACCTGGCCACCGCTCGCCGTCGCTCCATGATCCATATTCGTCAAAACAGGCGGCTGCTCAGCGGCGACGCGCTCTTGGTAGACCTGATCAGGAACGCTTGCATCATCTGCGGGCTCAAGGAGAGTTGGTTCTTCGGCAACGCGATCACCGTCCGCATCCGACAAGCCATCCCATGGTGCATCGTCAACCTCTGGCAGGCCATCACGATCTGCGACTTGGGAAGCATCACCGGTGGTGGGAGTGTCAGTATTGGGAGCCTCAATAGCCGAGCCTGGGCTTTCCGATTGCTCGGACATAACGGTCTTGGAAAGGCCAGATTTAAACCCACTCACAATGGCAGCGGCTGCATCCAGCAATCCTGATGCGTCAGTTTGGTTGCTGGTTGCATCGACCAATATCGTCTCTTCTGGATTGGCGATGGGTGAAACGTCTGACGCTAGTGGTGGCTCAGGCTCCACATTTGCGGTGTCCGATTTGACGGCAGGTTCCGCGACAGCCTCGGCGGAAACCGCGCTTTGAGCTTTCGCGGTCAAGACCGTACCGAAGACACGCAGCGAACCGTCATCCTCGCCAAATCCTGATAGTCGGACCGGAACGGCTAGCAAGGTATTGGTAACGGGCCAAAGCACAGTCTGTTCGCTGAACCGCTGCCGATTTGCGAGTGCCCGGACTAAAGCAGGTGTCGCATCAAGCGTGCGTTCGGCGACGGCCAGACTGGCGGTTTCACCATCATTCAGCCCGCGATCCTCGCCCACCGCGTCCGCGAGGCCCGAGGACAAGCCCGCGATGCGTCCATCCAGTTCGATGGTGAACGAAAAACGATGTGGACGCGATCGAGGCTGGAATTCGAACTCCGAAGCACTGTGGCGTCTTCCCTGCGCATCAATTCGCACTGATTGCTCTGGCAACTGACGCCCTGCATCAACCGACGATGGTCTCGGGTTCATGATAGTGTTAGTCGCTACCTCGCGTGAGCGGGGCTCGGTGGGCGGCGCAACTGTCTGCCTCAAAGATCGTGTGTTGCGCAGACTTCCGAGCGCAAGAACGACTCGCTGGCCAGCAAGTTCGATCGGCTTGCAGGTCGCAACCAGTGTCTCCTGTTGGCCACCCGTATTGATCCGCAAGATTTCAATGCGCCCGCGGCCAGCACTTTGAACCGGGGTTCGCGCCACAGCCTGAAGCGAGCGGGTCGCTGGAACGGTGGGCTTGATGCCAGCAGCGCGCGCTGTTTGCATGCTATCGGCAAGCAGCAAAGCAAGCCCATCATCGTTTGCCCAGATCAGTGTATCGCCATCAGCGGAGAACACCCATGCTGGCCTGCCGCCATGGTCTGCCAGCAGTTCGCGGGCTGCCGCGTCGAGCTCATCGCTGCCAGGCTGATTGCCGATCACAGTATTATCCTTCAGGCTCTAACGCTGACTGCCCGATCCGTGCAGCGCCAGTTTACCTTTTATTCATACTGTTGAACTGAGCCCCCTGTCCAACCCTAGCAAGGCTAAGGGTGCAGTCGATACCGATTAGGGTAAACGACCGGCTGGTCGGCGGCTGTGATGGGCGGGCTCGGGAACGCAAACGCGCTGAACTAGACTTCACTTCTAAGCAGAACGCCGGGGGTGCGGATATGTGACGTTCACGCTAGACAAGGGTCTCTTCAGTACCGGCGCAGCTGAGCGTCGGCCTGCCCCGCGAAGGAGTGACGCGATGAGCACAACACCAAAACTCGAAGTTCCGGAAGCGATGCGCGATTTTGCTGATCAGAGCGTTGGCCAGGCGCGAAAAGCCTTCGATACTTTTATGGCCAACGCCCAGGATGCGATCGGCAAAGTTGAAGTGAGTGCAAGCAGCGCTCAGGCCGCTGGCAGTGATATGCAAAAGGAAGCGATGTCCTTTGCTGAAACGCAGGTCGCCGATGCTTTCGATTTAGCGCAAAAAATGGTGCGCGCGAAAGATGCCCAGGAATTGATGACCATTCAGGCGAACTACATGCGCCAGCAGATGGAAGCTATGACCAAACAGGGCAAAGAGATGGGTGACAAGATGACAGCCGTCGCGCAGGAAGCGGCCAAATCTATGAAGCCCTGACGTCTGCATCAAAGGGAACGGGATTTCTAAGGGCGCATCTTGCGCCCTTTTTCGTTTGGACAGCCAACAAATTTTTGTGCAGTGCGCAAAAAATGTTGCAATGCACAAAAATCGATGCTACAAGCTTTGTCAACGCTGGAGAGAAGTTGCGTATCGCCGGCTCGGAAGGGACCGCTGCCCGGTCCATCATGTGACAAGACAAGGATATGACCAATGGCTGCTCGTAAATCACCCGCAAAGGCCGCTCAGGCGAAAGTCGCTGATGTGATGGAAACCATCGAAAGCAACGTGACCGAACTGTTCCCAATGTCGACGGCTGACGTGCCCGAAGCATTCCGGGATATGGCTGAAAAGTCCGTCGCTCAGGCCCGCGATGGCTATGCCAAAATGAAAGCGGCCGCTGAAGATGCGACCGATATGCTCGAAGAGGGTTTCGAAACCGCTCGGACAAACTCCATGACCCTGTCGACAACGTCGCTCGATGCGATGAAGTCCAATGTGGATGCATCTTTTGCGTTCCTCAAAGACTTCATGAACGTCAAAAGCGTTTCGGAAGCTGTCGAATTGCAGACCGCGTTTGCCCGTGAGCGTTTCGATGCAACAACCGCCCAGGCCAAGGACATGCAGACGACGGTTACCAAGATGACCGAAGATGCAACCAAGCCGATGAAGGATGCTGTTGCCAAGTCCATGGATGCCTTCAAGGCGGCCTGACCTGCGCGTTCGCGGTCACAGCGCGAGCATCTGACCTCGCACCGTTAACTCATGAAAACCCGGCTTCGTGCCGGGTTTTTTGCCGTTGAGTGGCCGTTTTAGGTCCGGCCGTATGCGAGCCCGGTCGGGAGGCCGCAGAGGTCTGAAGAGGTCCACCCGGCAATGCTGGCCTGAGGGGCCGGCAGCTTGCTTGCAATCGATACGGTGAGGGACTAAACACCCGCGGTGACGCGGCTTGTGTCGCTTGCGCAGCAGTAGCTCAGTTGGTTAGAGCGTCGGATTGTGGCTCCGGAGGCCGGTGGTTCAAATCCACCCTGCTGTACCACTCCCAAACTGCCCCAAAGTGGGACGATGAGACCGTCATTGTGCCGCGTTGCGCAAAAGCGCGCCATGCAAAGCAGTTGCGCATCTTCTTAACACTGGTCTAGGCTGCTGGCTCGAACCTTCGTTTGTAGGTTTGATCGCGCGCGATCGCCCGACAGAGGCGGCGCGCAAAACATGCTCAAGGGAGACATGCATGAAATTCTCAACATCTGCGCTTGCTTCGGTAACGGTCGCCGCCGGCCTGACACTTGGTATGGGCTCAGCATCCGCACAGCAGCAATTCTTTTCAATTGGCACCGGCGGTGTGACCGGCGTGTATTATCCGACGGGTGGTGCGATCTGCCGTCTCGTCAACCAGAACCGCCGCGACCACGGCTTCCGCTGCTCGGTGGAATCCACCGGTGGCTCGATTTTCAATATCAACACCGTTCGCTCCGGCGAGCTGGAGTTCGGTGTTGCCCAGTCGGACTGGCAGTATCACGCCTTCAACGGCACGTCGCGCTTTGAAGAAGCGGGGGCCTTTGAAGGCCTGCGCGCGGTCTTCTCGGTACACCCTGAACCGTTTACGCTCATCGTTCCGGGCGACTCCGAAGTTGAGACCTTCGAAGATCTTCGGGGGCTTCGCGTGAACGTTGGCAATCCGGGTTCCGGCCAACGCGCGACTATGGAAGTCGTGATGGATGCGTATGGGATCACGATGGACGACTTTGCGGTCGCCACTGAGTTCCAGGGCGCGGAAATGGCTCAAGCGCTCTGCAATGGCCAGATTGACGCTATGATCTACACAGTGGGCCACCCGGCAGCTGCCGTGACCGAAGTGACGACCACTTGCGACGCCAAACTGGTTGACGTGGTCGGTGCGCCTATCGACCAGCTTATCGAAGAGAACAGCTACTACCGGACAGCCGTCATTCCGGGTGGCATGTATACCGGGACCGATGAGGACACGACGACCTTTGGCGTCGGGGCAACCTTCGTCACCTCGGCCGATGTGGACGAAGAAATCGTCTACACCGTCGTCAAAGGTGTGTTCGACAATTTCTCGGACTTCACGGGCCTGCACCCAGCTTTTGCAAACCTGAGCGAAGAGTCGATGATCTCGGACGGTTTGTCTGCGCCACTGCATCCCGGCGCTGAGCGCTACTACCGCGAGCGCGGCTGGATCGAATAAAGCAATAGAGGGCTGGGCGGCACAACCGCCCGGCCTGTCTACTCAAGCAGGGCCGACACGGTGAACGTGGGGAAAGCGCAAAGCGCTTGGTTGATTGTCGGCTGAAAACGGTGCGGGCGGGCGTCCAATGGTCTGGCTCGTTGTGCGGCAAAAAGGGGATTGCGCCACCATGAGCACTCAGGAACCGGTATCGGCGGGGGCGTCCAATCCCGAGGCAACGGCCAGCGACACAATCGACGTCAACGAAATTGTCGCAGAGGCTGATTCCGGTTCCCGCGCGGTTCCGGGCACAGTCGGGATCGTCATCGCCGCGATTGCGTTTTTGTGGTCGACCTTTCAGCTATACATCGCCTCTGATCTGCCATTTTTCCTGACCGAACTGACTGGGGTCAATTTTACGTTTAACAACGTTGAAGCGCGTAACGTGCACCTTGCCTTCGCGTTGATCCTCGTGTGCTTTGCCTACCCCTTGTTTAAAGGTGCGCCAAAAAACGCCGTCCCCTGGTACGACTGGATGCTTGCTGCAGTAGGGGCGGCATGCTGCCTCTATCTCATCATCGTCAAGGAATCGCTGGTGATGCGAGCCGGCCTTCCTACTCCGGCAGACATGATTGCGTCTGCGGTCGGCATGACCTGCCTCGCCATCGGCGTCTACCGCGCACTCGGCTTGCCGATGCTGGTCGTAGCGGGCGTCTTTTTGACTTACACCTTCTTCGGTAACCAGTCGTGGGTGCCAGAAGTCATTCAGTGGCGCGGCGCGTCTTTCGAAAAAGCTATGTGGCATTACTGGATGCAGACCGAAGGCGTCTTCGGTGTCGCGCTTGCTGTTTCGGCCACTATGATCTTTCTGTTCGTGTTATTCGGTTCGCTGCTCGAGCGCGCTGGCGCCGGATACTATTTCATTAAGCTTGCCTTCGCATTGCTGGGTCATCTGCGAGGCGGTCCCGCCAAGGCAGCGGTTTTAGCGTCGGCTGCGTCCGGCCTCTACTCCGGCTCTTCGATCGCCAACGTGGTCACCACTGGCACCTTCACCATCCCGTTGATGAAAAAGACCGGCTTCAAACCAGAGAAAGCGGGTGCGGTGGAGGTTGCATCCTCGACCAATGGCCAGCTTACTCCACCGGTGATGGGTGCCGCGGCGTTCCTGATCGCCGAATTTACCGGCATTTCCTACACCGACATCCTCAAGCACGCCCTGGTGCCTGCGCTGATTTCCTACATCGCGCTCATCTATATCGTGCATCTGGAGGCCCTGAAGCTTGGTCTCAAGGGCATGGAAAAGCCCAGTGCGGTGGGCACACTTGCGCAGCGCTTGATTGGTTTCCTCACAGGTTTTCTTGGAATTTGTGCGTTGGGCGGTGTCGTCTATTTCGGGCTGGGCTGGGTCAAGGAGGCGTTTCCCGGTTTCGGCTTCTGGACCGGGGTTGCCCTGTTCATGATTGCCTATCTCTTTCTCATCCGTGTCGCGGCGCAGCGGCCTGATTTGCCAATCGATGATCCCAACGCGGACATCGAAGTGCTGCCGCGACCCGGCGAGGTGGCGGTGACCGGTCTGCACTTCCTCCTGCCGATCGTTGTGCTTTTGTGGTGCATTCTGATCGAGCGCCTATCGCCTGCCTTTTCGGCTTATTGGGGAACGCTGTCGATGATCTTCGTCGTCGTTACGCAGCACCCCCTCAAAGCCATGTTTCGCGCTGGCTCAGAGCTCGCTGGTCCGTCATCCTCTGATGAGTGGCGCCGCGGCGTTGAGGACTTTGTTATCGGGATGATCGCCGGTGCGCGGAACATGATCCCCATCGCGGTGGCGACCGGTGTTGCGGGCGTCATCATCGGCACGGTCACGCTGACCGGCGCACACCAGGTGGTCGGTGATTTCGTCGAGTTCCTGTCCGGCGGCAATCTGATCATCATGCTCCTACTGGTCGCGGTGATGAGCTTGCTTCTGGGCCTCGGCTTGCCAACGACGGCCAACTACATCGTTGTGTCCTCTCTCATGGCGCCAGTAATCGTGTCGGTTGGTGCCTCTCAGGGCTTGGTTGTGCCGCTGATCGCGGTTCACCTGTTCGTGTTCTATTTCGGCATTCTGGCCGATGACACGCCACCGGTTGGCCTCGCGGCGTTCGCTGCATCTGCGATTTCCGGCGGTGACCCCATCAAGACCGGTCTGCAGGGGTTTGCTTACGATATTCGTACGGCGCTTTTGCCGTTCCTTTTCATCTTCAACACCGAACTCCTGCTGATCGACGTCGGAATTGCGAAAGCCATCTTTGTCTTCATCGTCGGCGTCGTTGCGATGATGTTGTTCGCAGCGGCGACGCAGAGCTATTTCTTTGCGAAGAACCGCTGGTGGGAGACGATTGCCCTTTTGCTCATAGCCTTTACCCTGTTCCGTCCGGGCTATTGGCTCGACCAGGTCGATCCACGTTACGAGTTCAGACCTGGAACCGAACTTATTGAGATCGCCGAATCGATGCCTGCCGACGCCCGCTTGCGCGTCGAGATTCAGGGGCCGGACTTCGACAACCTTGATGAGATGACCCAGACGACTGTGCTGTTGGATTTGGGCGCGGAGGGCTCCGGGGAGGAGCGACTTGAACGACAGGGAATTCTCGTCGTGAATGAAGGCGAGGACGCGATCCTTGAAGAGCCCTTCGCCGGCACACCCTTCTTCACAACGTTCCAGATGTTCGAGTTCTACGGCGATGAGTTCGTTACAATCGCCAACGTGCAGCTTGAGCGTGATCGGATGCCCAAAGAGGTGTTCTACATCCCTGCCTTAGCATTGCTCGGCTTCGTGATCATGATGCAGCGGCGCCGCCAAACAGTTCCCGCCTTCTAAGCTTGGGCCAGTACAATGTACGAATGCCTCCTGGTACCCGTTGATCTGAGCGATCCCTCGAGCCTCGATAAGGCCTTGCCTGTCGCGGCTTCGCTGTCGAAGGGCGAGGCGTCAGAGATTCATGTTGTCTCGGTCGTTCCAACCTCCGGGATGGCGGTTGTGGGAAGCTATCTTCCGGACGACTACACCGATAAGGCAATCAGCGCCGCGCGTGAGGCGCTCCTCAAGGCGCTTGAGGATAAGAAGGCACTTTGCGGCCCGGCGAGCCTGCAAGGGCACGTCGTCAAGGGGTCGGTCTACCGTGAGATTATTCACAGTGCCGACCACTTGAGCTGTGACGCGATCGTCATGACGGCGCACCGACCGGAATTCGGAGACTATCTGCTCGGGCCGAATGCGGCGCGTGTCGTTCGGCACGCCAAGCAATCGGTTATGGTCATTCGGGACTAGGCATCCACCTGCCATGCAAGGGGTGCATGGATGCGTTGAGCTTTTTCCATCTGGTTGCCGCTCGCCGAACCGCTATAGCGGCTTATCACGCAAACATCCGAGACGGTCATGCACTCCCGCAACGTTTTTCCTCGCCATACAAAATCAGACTTGCCCGTTGCCGCCGCTGGAGACGGACCGTTTCTTATTGACACTGATGGGAAACGCTATCTCGATGCGTGCGGCGGCGCGGCGGTTTCATGCTTGGGACATTCCGATGAAGCGCTACGTCAGTCCATTCACGAGCAAGTTGACCGCCTCGCATACGCCCACACAGGCTTCTTCACCTCCGAGCCCGCGGAGCGATTGGCCGAGAGGCTTTCAGGGCTTGCACCAGGCAGTCTTAATCGCGTCTATTTCGTTTCCGGCGGTTCGGAGGCCATCGAGGCTGCTCTCAAGCTCGCACGCCAGACCCATATGGAACGCGGTGAGACGGAGCGCAGGCATGTGATTGCGCGCTGGCAGAGCTATCACGGCAATACGCTCGGTGCCTTGTCGGCGGGCGGCAACCGTTGGCGGCGGGCTCAGTTCGAGCCGATGCTATCAGCCGCCATGCACCATGTATCGGCCTGCAACGCCTATCGAGGGCAAGAAGAAGGCGAGACGGATTCGGCCTACGTTGCACGCTTGGCAGCGGAACTGGAAGAGACGATCTTGCGTCTTGGCCCTCAAACCGTTGCAGCCTTCGTCGCGGAGCCTGTCGTCGGCGCCACGATGGGCGCGGTGCCACCGGTCGACGGCTACTTCAAAGCCGTAAGGGAAGTCTGTGACCGCCATGGCGTGATGCTCATTCTCGATGAGGTCATGTGCGGAATGGGACGCACCGGCACCTTGTTTGCCTGTGAGCAGGACGGTGTCATTCCCGACATGATTGCAATCGCCAAGGGACTGGGTGCGGGCTTTCAGCCGATTGGTGCACTGATGGTATCAGACTCTGTCTACGACAGCATCTCGGCAGGCTCGGGCTTTTTTCAGCACGGCCATACCTATCTTGGCCACCCGATGGCCTGCGCAGTCGGCAACGCGGTGCTCGATCGCTTGGTAGATGACAAAGTGCTCGATCGCGTCCGCCCCATGGGCGAGGCGTTGCGTTCATCGCTAACGGCCCGCTTCGGCAACCATCCCCATGTCGGTGATATCCGGGGCCGAGGCCTCTTTCTCGGTTTGGAACTGGTGGTGGACCGCGGCACGAAAGAGCCGTTTGACCCCCATCTTGGTCTCGCTGGAAGGATCAAGAAAGCGGCGATGGCCCATGGGCTTATGTGCTATCCGATGGGTGGGACCATTGACGGGCAGAACGGCGATCATGTCCTCCTCGCCCCACCCTTCATCGTCGATGACGAACATATCGAGCAGATCACCGACAAGCTTGAGACAGCCATCGGAAACGCACTTTCCCAAGTGGCACAGGCCGCGTGAACAGGACGCCTTACGTCTTGATGGTGGCGCCCAACGGGGCTCGCCGTTCCAAGGCTGACCATCCAGCGCTGCCGGTTACCGATGCCGAGATCGTCGAAGCAGCCGAGCTTTGCCATGTCGCCGGTGCCCATGCTGCACATCTTCACGTGCGTGACCTTGCCGGCAATCATATTCTCGATGCCGACCGATACATTGGTCTTCTCGATGCAGTATCACTCCGATGTCCCAATCTGATTGTACAGATCACAACAGAAGCGGTGGGCCGATACACACCCGCAGAACAGCGGGCGCTGATCGATGAGGTTAAGCCTGCAGCGGTATCAATTGCGTTCAAGGAACTGTTTGCTACACCGGCGGAGCTGGCCAAGAATTCGGCATTCATCGAACGCACGATCGCGCAAGGAACGGCGATCCAATGGATCGTCTACAGCGCAAAAGAGTTGGAAAGTCTGGCTCGATACTTTGCAGCGAATGTATCGCTTAAGGTGCAGAGTCTGCTTTTTGTGCTCGGGCGCTATCACCCGGAGCAGGATAGCCAACCACGCCACATCATGGCTTTCGTAGCGGAATACGAGAAGCATTCGGTCTTCCGAAACGTTCCATGGATGGTCTGTGCCTTCGGCCGCGGTGAAACCGCGTCCCTCGCGGCTGCGTTAACCTTCGAAGGTGATGTAAGGGTCGGCTTTGAAAACAGCTTGTGGAACGCCGATGGCACGCTCGCGGCCAACAATGCCGACCGCGTCCAGCGGATGGTCCATCTCGCGCAGCAACTGGGACTGACGCCTGCTACCAAAGAAGAGGCGCGTGATAGGCTTGGATTGCCCATGATCTAAGCGACTGTCCTAGTGCATCGCACAAAGCGCCCATGCTACGCAGCTAGCAGTTTCTCCGTTTCCTTGCCGGTAATCGAATGACCGCATCCCCTCAACGACCGATCAAACGCCTGTTAGCCGCCAACCGGTCGGAGATCGCTATCCGCATCTTCCGAGCGGCCAATGAGCTCGGCTTGCAGACAATCGCCGTCTACGCCGAAGAGGATAAGTTGGCGCTGCATCGCTTCAAGGCGGATGAAGCCTACTTGATCGGCCGCGGACCCCACCTTGATGAACCGCTTGGACCGATCGATGCCTATCTGTCGATCGATGAAATAATCCGCATCGCCAAGGAGCATGAGGTCGATGCGATCCATCCTGGATACGGCTTTTTGTCCGAGAGCCCCGAGTTCGTCGACGCGTGCACCCAAGCCGGCATCGTCTTCATCGGCCCAACGTCGGACACCATGCGAAGTCTCGGCAACAAGGTCTCCGCCCGCAATCTCGCGATCAAAGCAGGCGTGCCGGTCATGCCGGCGACGGATCCACTCCCCGACGATATGGAGACTGTGGCGAAGCTGGCCGATGAGATCGGCTATCCCGTCATGCTCAAGGCGTCCTGGGGCGGCGGCGGGCGAGGTATGCGCGTCATCCGCACGCCAGAAGATCTTGCGCGCGAAGTACCCATTGCCAAGAAGGAGGCGCGCTCGGCCTTCGGCAAGGATGAGGTCTATCTGGAAAAGCTCGTCGAGCGCGCTCGCCACGTTGAGGTGCAGATCCTTGGCGACAGCCATGGCTCGCTGGTACACCTGTTTGAACGTGATTGTACGGTTCAGAGGCGCCACCAGAAGATCATTGAACGCGCGCCCGCGCCCTACCTGAGCGAAACGCAGCGACAGGAGTTGTGCGCGTACGCCAAGCGTATCGGCGAGGCTGTCGGCTATCGTGGAGCGGGCACCGTCGAGTTTCTGATGGATGCGCAGACAGGTGCGTTCTACTTCATCGAGGTCAATCCACGCGTTCAGGTCGAGCACACGGTGACCGAGGAAGTCACCGGCATCGATATCGTCAAAGCCCAGATTCATATTGCAGAGGGCGCGCGTATCGGTGACGAGGCAACATGCGGCGTACCGGGGCAGGACGCGATCACGCTGTACGGTCACGCGATGCAGTGCCGGATCACGACCGAAGACCCTGACCAGAATTTCATTCCTGATTACGGCCGTATCACAGCTTACCGAGGCGCAACGGGCTTTGGTATCCGCCTTGATGGCGGCACAGCCTATTCTGGCGCGGTCATCACGCGCTTCTATGACCCGCTGCTCGAAAAGGTGACAGCTTGGGCGCCGAACCCTGAGGAGACGCGCCAACGCATGGATCGTGCGCTGCGTGAGTTCCGGATTCGAGGCGTTGCGACCAATCTGGTTTTCCTCGAGAATGTCATCGGCCATCCGAGCTTCATTGACGGCAGCTACACCACACGCTTCATCGACGAGACGCCCGAATTGTTCGAAAGCGTCAAGCGGCAGGATCGTGCGACAAAACTCCTGACCTACATCGCGGACGTAACGGTCAACGGGCACCCAGAAGCGCGTGACCGGCCGAAACCGCCCGCCGACGCGGGGCCGCCGGACTTGCCGGCAATGACGGGTGAGGTGAAGCCTGGAACGCGGCAGAAGCTTGAGGAGTTGGGCGCCGATGGCTTTGCGAAATGGATGAAAGCGGAAACGCGCGCGCTCATCACCGACACCACCATGCGCGACGGGCATCAGAGCTTGCTTGCGACCCGGATGCGCTCTTTCGACCTGATCGCGATGGCGCCAGCATACGCACAAGGACTGCCTGAGCTGTTCTCACTGGAATGCTGGGGCGGCGCGACCTTTGACGTCGCGATGCGATTTCTCACGGAAGACCCGTGGGAAAGGCTTACCCGCATCCGCGAAAGTGCGCCGAACATCCTCACGCAAATGCTGCTGCGCGGGTCAAATGGAGTCGGCTACACGAACTATCCCGATAATGTGGTTCGCCAGTTTGTGTTCGACGCCGCCGAAGCTGGGATGGACCTGTTTCGCGTTTTCGACTGCCTGAACTGGGTCGAGAACATGACCGTCTCGATGCAGGCCGTGCGGGATGCTGGCAGACTATGCGAAGGTGTCCTGTGCTATACAGCTGACATCCACGATCTATCGCGACCGAAGTACAATCTGGCCTATTACGTCGAGTTGGCGCGGCAACTCGAGGATGCGGGCGCGCACATTATCGGCATCAAGGATATGGCCGGGCTCTTGAAGCCCGCAGCCGCGACCGAGCTGGTTGAAGCGTTGCGCGAAGCGACGCACTTGCCGCTGCATCTGCACACGCATGACACGTCCGGGATTTCGGGCGCTACCTTGCTAGCGGCTCTCGATGCAGGCGTTGACGCGGTCGATGCTGCCATGGACGCTATGTCGGGCATGACCTCACAGCCACCACTTGGGTCGCTGGTGGCTGCGCTCGAAGGATCGGATCGCAGCACTGGCCTCGACCAACGAGCGATCCGGCGTATTTCATTCGCGTGGGAAGATACCAGACGCCAATATGCGGCGTTCGAAAGTGACCTGCGGGCGCCCGCGTCGGAGGTCTACTTGCATGAAATGCCCGGCGGGCAATTCACCAACCTCAAGGAGCAAGCCCGTTCGGTCGGCCTCGCCAACCGCTGGCACGAGATTGCCGAGACGTATGCAGAAGTAAACCATCTGTTCGGTGACATCGTGAAGGTCACGCCATCATCGAAGGTCGTCGGCGACATGGCCCTGATGATGGTCAGCCAAGGCATCAAGATCGAGGACGTGCTCGATCCCGACAAGGATATTGCGTTTCCCGAGAGCGTCGTCGCGATGATGCGTGGCGATCTCGGACAGCCGCCGGGCGGTTGGCCGGAAACGATCCAGGCAAAGGTGTTGAAAGGCGAAGCGCCCTACACCGAGCGACCAGGCGCGCGGCTCGCACCCGCCGATCTGGATGCAGAGCGCAAGGCGATTGAGGAGGCCCTTGAGCGTCCGGTCTCATCGACCGAGTTGGCGTCATACCTGATGTATCCAAAGGTGTTCACCGACTTCGCCCGGGTCGCAGAAACCTACGGCCCGGTGCAGGTATTACCGACGTTGGTGTACTTCTATGGGCTTGAAGTTGAGGACGAAATTGCCATTGAACTCGAGCGGGGCAAGACGCTCATCGTGCGGTGTCTGGGACGGAGCGAAGCCGACGAAACCGGCATGGTGCGGGTGTTCTTCGAGCTCAATGGCCAACCTCGAACAATCAAGGTTCCAGATCGATCCCACGGAGCGACAGGTGTTGGTGTACGCCAGAAAGCGGACCCTGATAATCCAGCGCACATAGCGGCGCCTGTCCCCGGTGTTATCTCGTCCGTAGCCCATAAGGCAGGTGACACGGTACGCGCTGGTGATCCCTTGCTTGGTGTTGAGGCGATGAAGATGGAGACTGTCATCCACGCTGATAAGGATGGCACGATCGCTGAATTGTTGGTGAGTGCCGGCGAAAGCGTCGACGCAAAGGACTTGTTGCTTGTCCTTGAAGGTTGAGTTCGGTCGCCGCCGCTTGAACAGTCAGATCGTCCGCCTGTCCAAGGTATCGCATCCGATGGCTGCGGTGCTCGCGGTCCTGCGTAGCGGTTATGCCGACACGGGATTGCGTCAGCCTTGAGTAGCGGAAACGTCGACTTCGCAAAATCTCCAGCACCCTTTTCGATGGGTGGTTTCTGGATGGGGTTCCGCCGTGCTTTCGTCGTAACACCCGGAATCGTGGTTTTTGGCGCCGGTTTTGGTGCCGCCGCTGCTGTGCAAGGGCTGACGTTCCTCGATGCCTTCTTCTTCCAGTCTCTGGTGCTTGCAGGTGCCTCTCAATATGTCGCGCTGGGTCTGTGGACTGAGCCGATAACGTGGACGACAGCCTTTGCGATGGGCGCGGTCGTTTTTACAGTCAACCTGCGAATGATGCTTCTTGGTGCAGCCTTGCGACCATGGATGGGAGGCCTTCCCGCTTATAAATCATACCCAGCTTTGGCGCTTTTATCGGATCCCGCTTGGTTGATAGGCATCCGATACCATCGTGAAGGCGGCAGCGATTGGGGCGTCTATTTGGGCGCGTGCGTTTTCATGTATCTCTTGTGGGTGGCTTCGGTATTCCCCGGCTATTTTGCCTCCGCGGCGTTGGAAGACCCGGCACGCTTTGGCGTTGATCTCATCATGCCGATCTTCTTCATCACCATGTTGGTGCCGCTGTGGCGTGGGCGAACGGACGCAGTTCCGTGGCTGATGGCGATCGCCGTATCGCTCGCTGTGCAGGCCTTGGCGCCTGGTTATTGGTTCGTCCTGGCTGGGGGGTTGGCTGCGGCGATCACCGCAGCCGTGATGCCTGCCCAAGGGGACGGCGCGACTTGAGCGAAGATGCCGTTCTGATGACGCAAGGCGCTTGGATCGCGATTGCTGCAATGGTCGCCATGACGGTGTTGGCCAAGACAATGGGCTTCTTCATTCTAGGCCGTGTTCCGCTGACCGCCCGATTGCGGCGCGGGTTGGAGGCCCTTCCCGGTGGCGTCATACTGGCCACCGTCGTCCCCATCACGCTGCAGAGCGGCGTGGCTGGACTAGCCGGCCTGTTCGCTGCAGCCGTCATGATGGTTGCTTTCCGGAAGGATTGGCTTGCGGTGGCCGGCGGGCTGGCGGTTGTTGGGTTCGTTCGCGCTGCGTTCTGAGGCTGACGTTAGTTCAGTCGATCGATGGCGCGCCGTACCCGTTCGCAAACCTTCTCAAACGAGCCGCTGCTATCAAGCAGGGGCCAGTCCATGACCCCCAAGTCGTAGTCCTGCTGAAGCGCCACGACTCGGCTATCTGCATCGGATGCATCACCAAACCGCTTTTCGACCCGCGCTAATCGGGTTTCAAGCGGCGCGTCGAGCCAAACCGCAGCGAAATGGCACTCTGCCGCCAGCGCAACATCTTCAATTGCCTGCCGTTCCTGGGCCGTCGCAAAAACAGCATCGACCACAACCGACTGACCGGCTTCTAGCGTGACAGCGGCCTGCCGCGCCATTTCAGCGTACACGGTTTGCGATACGGAACGTTGGTAGGCGGACGGGCCCAATTTCTCCTCAGGCCTGGATTCCAGAAGCGATTTGCGGACGATATCGGAGCGAATGATCACCGCTCCTGGGGAGCAGCCCAAGCGTGGCGCGAGGGCTTGCGCCAATCTGCTCTTTCCGGTCCCCGACAGTCCACCAATGACGGTAAGGGAGAGGTCTCTTGGTTCGAGCATGTCCGCCGCGTAGGTAAACAGATTTCGAGCTTCAGCTTTTGAGCGCATTGCATCTGTCCCCGTTTGATGAGCTGCACTCATTGCGCAAATCTTCGCCCGAAGCGCAGCGCGCATAGACATGTAGAACGGCAGCGCAGCAAGCCCATCGAGATCACCTGGCCCCGTCGGTGCTGACAGGTATCGGTTCAGTGCCCGGTTCGCTTTGTCCCGAAGACCAAGATGGTCCAGATCCATCAGCAAGAACGCTAAATCGTACAGGACATCGCCTGTTGCGATGCGGTCATCGAACTCGATAGCGTCAAACAGTCGGATGCTGTCCTTCAGCTTGACGATGTTGCGCAGATGCATGTCGCCATGTGCCCGCCGAACACGCTGCGCCTGCCCGCGTTGCAGAAGCAGAGGCTCCAGGCTCTTCCACTTTTCAATGGTTCTGGCGGTCAGCTCACTGACCGCTGGGCGTGAGAATATAGCCGGTGCCTCAAGGAAGGCCTGGTCGTTGTGCTCGATATAGCCCCCCAAGTCTGCGATCCAGTCGCTCGCTCGGCGCTCCGGTGCGCGCGCTTGGAAGGCCACCGCAACATCGATGGCCTTGTCGAGATCATCATCATCAAGCGCGTTTGCAGCGGCGAGTTGATCAAACGTCTGGCCAGTGTCGAACCGATGCATTTCAACGGCCCAATCAATGGCTTCGCCTTGCCCATTGATGGTCAGCTCACGCGATGGCCCGCGGGTGATCGCAACCGCATCAATGTAGATTTCCGGTGCAAGCGGCTTGTTGATGGCGATCTCCGCTTTGCAGGCTTCTTCGCGACGGGCCAACGTTGAGAGGTCCATGAATGGAAAGCAAACCGCTCGCTTGAGCTTGTAAGCTCGCGTGCCTGCAAGGAAGACAATCGCACCATGGGTATCGATACGCTCGACCGGATCAAACGCTTGATCAAGCCCGTAGCTTCGTGGGTCGCTCAAAAAAGCGATGACCGCTGATTGATCACCAACGACGTGGGTAATGTCGCCCTGGGAGCGGATTCCTGTGTGTGACGGGTTCCTGTGCGGTCGTTCGCGGCCTGTGACAGCCGGACTTGACGAACACCTGGTCGAACCATCGACAGCGTCTTTTTCATGAGACGAGTATGGCTCACTTGGTTGCTTCTTAGCGTCGGGCTCTCCCGATCGGTCAGCTGGTCTGCGTCGTGCTGTGGCCGTCATTGTGATCGGCTCCTTTGGCCGAACAAGTGCTTTTTCGTCGGTTCGGCGCTTCATAAAGGCCCGACGACACGCTCTTGTCGCTGACGACCTACCGACCGAGCTCTTGCGGAGGCTGAACGGTCTTCACTTCGGAAAGAGTATCCCAGAATTTGATCCTGCCCGGCAGTCGCAAGAACACGCATCTGCGTTGGTGGGCCCAAGGCCCATCCGCGCGTGGACGGCTAGCCTTGATCGATCGGCAACTCTTGGTCTCCGAGATCCTTGAGCTCAAGCTTGCAATTGACGATCTCGCGCTCCTCAGGGTCTGTTTTGAGCGAGAAACCCAGCGCTTGGCACATACTGAGCATGGTGGTGTTCTCAGCCAGCACCTGCCCTTCGATCCGCTCAAACCGCTCGGCGCGGCCATATTCGATCACCAGTCGCATCAGTGCCCAGCCAAGGCCCTGACCTTTGAGATCTGACCGCAGAAGGATGGCGTACTCGCCGGATTTGCGTTCCGGGTCTGCATGGAGGCGAACGACGCCGATCAGTTCGCCATGGCTATCAAAGGCCCCAAACGCCATGTCGCGCGCATAGTCTATCTGCGTGAGCCGTGCGATGAACTTGTGAGAAAAGTCGCGCACGCTCGAAAAGAACCGTAAACGCAGGTCTTCCGCTGTCGTTTTTGCAAAGAAATCTCGGAACGCCGGTTCGTCTTCCGGCCTAACTGGCCGAACAAAGACTTGATCACCGCCTTTGAGATCAAGCCACCGTTCCCAGTTGCGTGGATAGGGTCGGATCGTGAAGCGCGGGTTGGTATCAAAAGTCCGGTCGCCAACATCCGCTTCCGCCAGCTGTATTCGAGCATCGAGCACGCGTGCGCCTTTTGGGCTGGCAAGGACGGGGTTGAGATCGAGCCGTTTAATCTGTGGAACATCGGCCGCAAGCTGGGAGAGCCGAACAAGGCTTTCCAGCACGGCTTGACCGTCGACCGCAGGGCGACCGCGATGCCCTGCCAGCACTTTGGCGACACGCGTCCGATCAATCATTTGTCCGGCCAGTCTCATGTCCACCGGGGCCAATTCGAGGGTGATGTCGCCCATTGCCTCAACCGCAACACCGCCACGGCCAAAAAGCAAAACCGGTCCAAAAACCGGGTCGTCAGACAACCCCATGAACAACTCGATTCCACCCGAAGTATCCGCCATAGGTTGGACTGTCACCCCATCAAGACGGGCTTGCGGAGCGCGCTGGCGCACCCGCTTCAAAAGCGCTTCGGTGGCAGCTGCAACATGTTCAGGAAGCGCCAGATCCAACACCACGCCACCGACATCGGACTTGTGCGGCAGATCGGGTGAATCGATCTTCACTGCCATCGCCCTGCAGGTCGGCTTCAATGCTTCAGCCGCAGCGCGCGCTGCATACGGATCGGCCGCACGGATTGGCGCGACGTAGACCAACCCGTAAGTCGCCAAGACGTCCGTGATCTCATCAGGGTTCAGCCAATGTCGCCCTTGCGCCAGCGCGTCATCGCACAGGGCGCGCACCCGCGTGACGTCAGCGCTCGCGAGATCTTCGGGGAGAGCTGGCGGGGTCTCCGACAATTCGCGTTGGGCGGTCGTATACCGCACAATGTCCATGAAGCCCCTCACCGCGTCGCCGGGGGTGCGGTAGCGTGCGACATTGCCTTCATCAAACGCGGCCATCGCAGCGGGGTCACGCTCAAGCCATGAAACAAGCACGGGCTTGGGGCGTGAGCGATCCTTTGTCTTTTGTGCGATCAGTTCGGCGAAGCTTTTTGCTTGGTCGAGCATCCCCGATAGCCGGTTGGGGCTGTAGGCCAACATCACCGCATCGTTTTGCGGGTCGTCGATCAACGCCTCTATCGTTTCCACATGTCCTTCGGTTGGTACTGCAGGCTCCAACACCACTGGGGTTTCGCCTAGCCAATACGGATTTGTATGCTTCTCAACGACGCTGTGCGCCTGTTCGCCCAGCCCCGCTAGCATGCCGCCTTCGTCGCGCAACCGGTCGGCGGCAAGCATGCCGATCCCTCGGTCGTTGGTGATGATGGCGAGTCGTTTTCCCGTTTCTGACGGTCGCTTGAGCCGGGCAAGGGCTTCTGCGGCATCGAAAAGCTCATCGAGGTCGTGTACGCGCAAAAGCCCAGAACGCCTGAATGCCGCATCATATGCAGCATCCTCGCTGGCCAGCATCGCAGCATGTGTCCCGCTGCGCTCAAGCGTTACGGGGTGGCGACCGGACTTGAGGATGACCACCGGCTTGACCTTGGCGGCGGCTCGTGCGGCCGAAAAGAAGCGCCGTGGATCGCCAATCGTCTCAACGCAAACGAGAATGGCCCGTGTCCGAATATCGTAAGCGAGATGATCAAGCAGGTCGTCGAGATCAACATCGGACGCTTCACCGAGCGAGACGGCTTTGGAAAAGCCAACCTTGACCGCGTTACCCCAGTCAATAACCGCGTTCATGATCGCGCCTGATTGGGCAACAAGGCCCAGCGAACCGGGCAAGGGCGGCGCAGCCGCCAGCGTTGCGTTCAATCCGGAAGCCGCGGACCAAACCCCTTCGGAATCGGGACCAAGAATTCGCATGTCTGATCGTCGAGCCGCCGCGCGCATCGCCCGCTTCAGAGCGCCCTGATCGCCGCCTGTGCAGCCAGAAACGACGATCGAAGCGCGAACGCCGGTCAGTTTCGCCTCCGCGATCAGCCCGGGAACGGTGTCGGCTGGTGTCGCCACGACTGCCAGATCCGGCGCGCTTTCAAGCTCGGCCAGAGACCCGACGCATGGGTGGTCAAGAACAATCTCATGATTGGGATTTATAAAAGAAATCCTGCGCCCGCTTGCCGACGCAACGAGGCCTTCCGCGAACGCGCGGCCAACGCTACCATCTTTTGGGCTAGCACCGATCAGCGCGATATGCTGCGGTGCAAAAAACGCATCAAGATTTTGAATCGACATCTGATTTTCCAGTTCGGAGAATCAGGCATTTCCCCCTGAAGCAGGTATAATGCTGCGTTGCGGCAAAACCATGACATCGACGAGTAGTCCGCACAAGGCCAAGCTCCACCATCGGATCAGACCAATGACTTTTTGACATATTTGCCACTGTCGCCAGCGAGCCTCTGGCGCGTCAGAGCGTCGATCCGTGTACGTAAGGATGCCGTAAGAGGAAGCGCGTTCGTCCAGTCCGTTCCATAGGTCAGGTTGAAGGTATAATCGAAATCGGCTGGGTTTTCCCCGGTTGCGTGTTGGAGCAAGGTTTCAAGCTTGTCGAGGGCCTTAAGAAGCTTGGCTTCGGATTCAACGCCGTCATCATATGCCTCCGCAACCTCGGTGATCGCTTGCTGCGCGGTGTCGGGCAAACTCGCAACCAGACTGCGAAGCGCAGCGCTTTCAGCCTGTTTGCGCTGTGCCTGATCGCCTTTTTGCTGGATTGCCGGCACATCACCGGTGATCGCTTCACCCAAGTCATGCACAATCGCCATCTTGAGAAGTCGAGCGAGGTCGTAACCGTCGAGTTCTGGCTCAAGTGCAACAATCCAAAGCGCGAGTCGCCAGCTATGCGCCGCAGTGTTTTCCCGCGCACCAGCATCTGTGAAGGCGGACCGCATCGTATCCTTCAGCGCCCCGGAAGCCGCCAAGAAGGCCAAGACACCGCCATCCGCATCCGCTTCTTTATCAGCCATGGTGCGTACCTTCGGATGCGCTTGGGTGCCAGCTTGGACGATAGCCAGCGCGTAAAGCTGCGACCGTCGATGGTGGCGTAAGGAGCCTTATTCTATCAGAGCCTGAGGGAGTGTATGAAGACTGATAACCGCCAAAGGACCACCCGATTGCTCCGTGCGGCGCTTTTGCAAGAACCCCCTGTGAGGTTTCGACCAACGTACCAACTGGCAGACTTGCCCACAGCGCCTGAGTTCTGTCCTGCCGCGTGCGTTCGGCATGCAATCGCTCGTCGATGGCCTCGGCTGACAGAGCTGCGTGAGCCACACCCACAGCGTCTGCAAACGCCCCGCGGAAGGCTTCAGCATCTCGGCGTCGGCACTCAAAACAGGGTCGATGTCCAGCTGCCAAGGCCGTCACCTCGTCCAGAAAAAACAGTTCGCTGTATCCGGGACCCCAGACCTCTCGCTTCCGTTCCTTGAAACGAAGCATGCAGATGATCCATCTTTTGCCAGCCCAGGGTTTGCCGCGTTTGAGACACTGCTCGGACGTGTGAATCCGACCCCCGCGATTACCCATAAAGGTGCCCCGAGCAGCCACCGATGCAAGGTCGCCGCTCGGGTGGACCCTGTTTTGCAAGGGCCTTTTTAGGATCGACACGCTGCACATCATCACGCAAGCGTGATCTGGACGGTAAGAAGTTTCAACATCGGAAATGGCAAGGCATGCGTAAGATGCCGCGACGCTACATCCGATCGTTAAGGATCACCATGACCCGCAATCACATTCATCACAACGCCCTGCTCTCGACCGAACCAAGCGGCACGACCCGCAGGGGTGTCATCGCCGGAATTGCTGGACTGGCCAGCATGCCATTCGTCGCGTCTCAAACGGTGGCGTCAACGCCGATAAGCTTTTCGGGATGGCGTAGCTGGGAGTTCAATGGCATCTCACCAACTCAGTTTGCACCCTCGGGCAGCACGCTTTCGGTAACGGCACAGCAGTCGTCCTCGGTGCTTTATGGTGTCGTTCCCACAAACGCTCGAGCCGCAACGCAGGCGACTTGGCAGTGGCAGGTCAGCCAAGCCGTTGGCGCTACCAACCTTGCTCGGCGAGGAGGTGATGATCGGGCTCTGGCCCTGTATTTCGTTTTCGTTGATGCCGACACCGCCGCCCGGTTCGGCGATCAGACGCCTGCACTCTCGCGGTTGCTGGGGATGCGAAATGGACGCACACTCATCTACGTGTGGGGCGGACAATCGGGTCGCGGCGCAATTCTGGACAGCCCATATTTGCGCTCTCGCGGCAAAACGATTGTGTTACGCTCAGCTGGCACTGCTGGTTGGACCAATGAGACAGTTGACCTTGCCGGCGACCATCAACGTGCATTTGGAAGCCCAAGCCAAACCCTTGTGGCGCTTGGTGTCTCATCAGACAGCGACGATACCGGTGGGGTCAATCAAGGCGGGATTCGCAATCTCACATTGGCTTGAGACTAGCCCGCTTCAAAACCCTCGGGCAGGTACAGATTGTCCCGATTGAGCTGTTCAATATGCGTCTGGCCGCACAGTGCCATGGTTGTATCGAGTTCCTTGTGGATGATCTCGAGCGTTTTTGTGACACCATCCTTGCCCATAGCGCCGAGGCCATACAGAAACGCTCGGCCAATATAGGTACCCTTCGCGCCCAAAGCCATTGCTTTGAGCACGTCTTGGCCCGAGCGGATGCCGCCGTCCATGTGGACTTCGATCTCACTGCCAACAGCATCGAGAATGACCGGTAGCATACGGATCGAAGAGAAGGCGCCATCCAGTTGCCGGCCTCCGTGGTTGGACACGATAATCGCGTCGGCGCCCGTCTTGACAGCAAGCTTGGCATCCTCGGGATCGAGTATGCCCTTGATGATCAGTGGACCGTCCCAGCGCTCCTTCACCCATTCGACATCGTCCCAGGTCAAAGACTGATCAAACTGACTTGCCGTCCACTCCGACAGGGATGACATGTCATCGACACCCGATACATGGCCGACGATGTTGCGAAACTCTCGCCGCTCGGTGAACAGCATGTTCCAGCACCACACCGGCTTGGTCATCATATTGACGATGTTGGCAATGGTCAGTTTGGGTGGCGCCGATAAGCCGTTACGGATGTCCTTGTGCCGTTGACCGATGATTTGCAGATCAAGGGTGAGCACAAGCGCCGAGCATTCAGCCGCCTTCGCCCGTTCGATAAGTCGGGCCATAAAGTCCCGATCCTTCATCATGTAGAGCTGGAACCAGAAAGGCTTATTCGTCACCATAGCGACATCTTCGATCGAGCAGATCGACATGGTCGACAATGTGAACGGCACTCCGAATGCTTCGCACGCGCGGGCCGCGAGCATCTCGCCGTCAGCGTATTGCATGCCCGTTAGACCGGTTGGTGCGCAGGCCACCGGCATCGCGACATCTTGCCCAACCATTTTGGTTGCGGTCGAGCGGCCCTCCATGTTGACGGCGACCCGCTGCCGGAGCCGGATGAGTTCGAAGTCATCTTCGTTGTCGTCATAGGTTTGTTCGGTCCACGAACCTGAGTCCGCGTAATCGTAAAACATGCGCGGGACCCGGCGCTCTGCGAGCACCTGCAAATCGTGGATGGTGGTGACGGTCATAAGAAGGCCTCGGAACCAAGAAGCGCGCTTGCGCAGAAACAAACTGTAGGCCGTGCGGACAAGCCGCCCGGAGCGCCCACTATAGGCCGCCTCGCAGCCGATCAGCCATTAGCAACCCTGCTTATCGCGCTTGGCTTTCAAGGTAGGCAATCAGGTCCGCAACCTGCCGCGGCCGAAGTCGCTGGGCGGGCATGCTGCTTCTCTCGCCAATAAAGCCCGTTGGGTTGGCGATGTACGCGGCAAGTTTGTCGCGGTCCCAGACCTCTGAAGACCGAGTTTGCAGCCCGCTGGAGTATGGGTATCTGGGAACCGACGCGATCGGCCTGCCTATGACCCCGGTCAAGTGTGGCCCGCGACCGTTTTGGGCGCCCGGCCCAATGGCATGGCATGCTGAGCAGCGTCGAAATTGGTCCGCCCCAGCCGTCGCGTCCTGCGCAAATACCGGCGTCGGCGCGAGGCTTGAAACAGCAACGCCCGCCGATAGCGTGATCAAAAAGAGGAGAATGCGAATATGCGGCATTGCTTGATAGAGCCAGTAAGCGGAGTGCGGCGCCTTGTTTGCGCTACGCCAAGCTTATGGCGACATTTTGCAATGTCTAGTCCGTCAAATTGGCGCGCAAGGCGAGCACATGGCCGTTATTCAGCGGCTGCTCTCAAGTCTTGTGCGACCGGATTGAGAACGTCGTCCAAACCCTTTTCCCAGTAGGGTGACGGGCCATAGATGCTGGCCATGTAATCGATGAACACGCGAACTTTTGCAGGCAGGAACCGCCGCGTGGGATAGACTGAGAACAGCCCCACGCCCCTTGCCGCACGGTATTGTGGGAGCACAATTTGCAACTCACCGGACGCCAGCTCTGGTCCAACATCCCACGTCGATCTGAGCGCAATGCCCATCCCTGCCAGAACCGCTTCACGAATAACTTCGTTGGAGTTGGTGATGACTGCGCTTGAGGGCTTAATCGAAAGAGCATCACCGTTGGCTTCTTCCATGCGCCAACTGTCCTGTTGGCGTGTGGTCAGAAGCGCATGGTCAGAGAGTGCCTCGATAGTCTCCGGCAAGCCGTTTCTTTTGATGTAATCTGGCGTTGCGCAAAGGACGCGATGAATTGGGGCGAGCTTGCGCGCTACGAGTGTCGAGTCGTTGAGCTCTGCAATCCGTAAGGCCACGTCAAAGCCATCGGAAACCAGATCAACAAAATCGTCTGATAACTCCAGATGGAGCGTCAACTCCGGGTTTGCCTCCGTGAACGCGGCGAGGTGAGGGGCAACGTGAATGCGCCCAAAGCTGGTTGGGGCCGATATTTTGAGCACGCCTGATGCCATTGCCGAACGCCGGGTGACAAAGCTCTCCGCCTCTTCGACGCTTGCCAGAATAGCAACAACGCGCTCGTAAAAACCTTTACCAGCTTCGGTCAGCGCAATTTGCCGCGTGGTCCGTTGCAAGAGCCGCGTCCCGAGACGATCTTCAAGCCGTCGAAGGCGCTTGGAGACAACTGCCGGCGACAGGGACATATCTCTTGCTGCAGCAGACATGCTGCCCGCAGAGACAACCCGCGAGAAGATCTCAAGATCTAAAAAATTGCTCATGCTAGATGCCTCGGTTGTGACAACACAGCCGCCGCATCGTCGCTAATGTTTGACGTCCGGTAGCAGGACGCGTGATATTTCTTCATCATGCCTCTCCAAAGTGCCCGCGTAGGAGTGTGCATTTGTGTACGCTTATATAAGAAACTACTTACACTCACGATGCAAGCGCGACACAGTGCGCGCCTGGTGAAAACAGTTAAGCGCCAGGTGGCACTGACCAACGCTGTGCGCATTGTGCCAGTAAACGCCTCAATGCTTGTGTTACGTTCCGCATCCGATAATGGATTTCTGCCCCGCTCTTGTGGCTACCAGCGAGCAAGCCACGCTCAGCGCGCATTGGTCATGATAAGGGTTGGCGAGAGAATCCCGGGCGGCTGGGCCGTGGTCATGTCGCCTTGCCAGCGTTCAGACGTTCCACCAGTCGAGGCGGTGCTGAGGCCACGTCGCATGCGCGGTTAAAGAGCGTACGAACAGCGTGCCTGTTGCCAACGCCAAATTCCTTGGCATTGTGCTGGAATGAATGAGTTTCAATCATCGCTTACAAACATCGCCGCACTGCAGCGTCCAGACGGGTTTGCGCAGGAGCAGGCGCGGCTTGGGCAGGTTTGGACGTGCGTCGGTACGACCAAAGCCCTCAAGGATAATCAGTCGTGGTTCCGCACCACACTCGGTGGGCGATCCATCTTCCTGCAGAAAACCCGCAGCGGGCTTCGCGGATTTGAGAATCGCTGCGCTCATCGTTCCTATCCCTTGCGAACAGCCGACAATGGGATCGGGCCAATGGTTTGCGGGTTTCATCACTGGCGTTACGACGATGATGGACTGGCGCTAGGCATCCCGAAGTGCCTGGAGATGTACGGCGCGAGGCCCAAGCAGCTGGATGCGCAGTTGACGCGCCTCGACGTGGAGGAGTGTGGCGGGCTCATTTTTGCCAGGTTTGCGCCCCCTGGCGGCGCGCCAAGCCTCAAAACTTATCTGGGCGCGACCTACCCGGTCGTTCAAGCGATGAGCGCGCAGGACCAGCACCAACGCCGCTTCGTCAATGATGTGCGCGCAAACTGGCGCTTGATCGCGCATATCAGTCTTGATGACTACCATATCGTCGCAGTCCATCCGAAGTCCTTCGGGAAGTCCGGATATCTGGACCCAGAGAATGTCAGCTACCTGCAAGACGGATGGCACAGCGCATTTTTTTCTCGCGGCGGAGATGAGACCATGCAGTCTGTCGCGAGCGCGTGTGCGACCGGAACGTTGAAGCCGGAGTGGTACAAGACCTGGTTCGTTTTTCCCAACCTCGTCCTGTCGCATGTCCACGTTTTATCGATCGGCGGGTTGTCGGTTTGGTACATGCTGGCACTTTATTATGAGCCAATCGCGCACGATCGAACACGGCTACACGTGGTTTACCAACCATCGCCGTTCAGCACACGAGGGCAGGGCGTGATGGGAATAGGTCACGACTTTTTCGAGCGAATCCGCAGCTACTTTGTTGGCCGTTCTGCGCGGACTGTGATCGCTGAGGACAATGAGGTTTGCGAGGGGCTGCAGACCAACATGGGCACGTCGGACGGAACGGTTTATCTGGCAAGCCAAGAAAAGCGGATGCGCTATTTCGAGGATGCCTACGCGTCAGCGCTTCGAATGAAAGCGGAGAACGAGCCGAGGGACCTCGCCCGAGCCTAGAGGCGGTTGCGACGGTCCGCGATTGAACCGAAATCGAAATCGGTTGCCAGCGCCATGCAGCCTGCAAGCTGATCGCCAAACGGTGCCTCTGAATAAGTGAGCCACGCACCGTTGCTCTTAAGCCGATCAGCGAATCCGGGATGAGAGGAATGTGCGATGATGATCGAAGCGGGCAGGCTTGCGCGAACGTAAGTTCCATCGGCCAATGCGATTGAGCGCATGATGGTGGCCTCCGAGGTCATCGGCGGAAAAACGGCGAGCACGAGGCCGTCCTCGTTGGCATCGCCTTGCGCAAACCACAACACAAAAGCCATCGAGACAATTGCCGCGGCGACAAAGCCGCTTACCAAGGTGACTGAATTTGGCATAGGACGAGGTATGGCTGAAAACAAATCTGTTCTGCAACCCGTCGACGCCGATGCGCGGGCACTCGCAAAATCTCTGGTTCGAACGGCCCGATACGGTGCTTTGGCGCATGCCGACGCCCACTCTGGTTTACCACATGTCAGTCGGGTTGGCGTCGCGACGGCGATCAACGGCGCGCCGACAATTTTGATCTCGCAGCTTTCCCCACACTTTGCGGGCCTTGAGGCGAACCCCGCTTGTTCGGTCCTTTTGGGGGAGCCGGGCAAAGGTGATCCGCTGGCCCACCCGCGGATTACCGTGATGGCGACTGCTCGCCAGGTTTCCGATGCGGCGGAACGAGCGGCGTTGCGAGGGCGGTATCTGGCCCGGCATCCGAAGGCGGCGCTTTATGTCGACTTCGCCGATTTTGCTTTCTGGGTGCTTGAGCCAACAGGTGCTGCCCTTAATGGCGGTTACGGGAAGGCCTACACCCTCGCATCAAACGACGTTCTGAGCCCAATCGCTGCCGGCTTGTTGGAGCTCGAGCCAGGGGCGGTGTCGCATATGAACGACGACCACAAAGACGCGCTTGATTTGTATGCCAGTTCAGTCTTGTCGAAGACGCAAAGCGGTTGGTCAGCCGTATCTCTCGACGCGGAAGGGATCGACTTGATGCGCGCAGAGCGGCTACTCCGCGTCCCCTATCCGAAACCGCTCGCCAAAGCAGAAGCGTTGCGTGGAACCTTGGCCGCTATGGCGAAGGGCTTGCGGGACAGTTGATACAAAAAGGGCAGCCCGGTGGCTGCCCTTTTTGTCTTTTGCCGCCAGTGGCTGGCTACAGGACCACCACCCGGGCACCGATGCGTACCCGCGTGTAAAGGTCTTCTACATCCTCGTTGCGCATGCGGATGCAGCCAGACGACATGGACTGCCCGATTGTCCATGGCTCATTTGTACCGTGGATCCGATAAAGTGTGTCCCGCCCGCCTTGGTACAGATAGAGCGCGCGTGCACCCAGAGGGTTCTCAACGCCACCCGGCATGCCATTGCGCCAACGCTCAAGTTCTGGTTGACGACGGATCATGGCAGCGGGGGGCGTCCATGTCGGCCACTCGGCTTTCCGGCGGATAGTTGCCTGGCCCGACCAGCCAAAGCCGGCCCGTCCAACGCCAACCCCATACCGGCGTGCCTGGCCGCCAGGTTCAACCAGATAGAGAAAATGGTTGTGCGGATCGACAATGATCGTACCAACTGGGTGATGCGTTTGATAGCTAACAACTTGTGGCAGATAGATGGGATTCAGCTGATGGCTTGGCTGGATTGAAGCATGTTGGACATGTGGATGGCCGCCCGGCGCGATATGGCGCTGAAGGTGTCGGCCCTGCTGCACGGGCACGGGAACAACACGTTGCCGCTGTGTGTGTCCGAACTGTCCCATCGCCCGCCCGTGAGCAGCGCGGCGCTGATGCGGAACATGAGCATGTGGGCTTTGCATCGGGCGCGCATGCCGCGGTTGCACATGGCGGGACCGATCAATGATCCGGCCCGACGGTGCCCGCTGGCGAACACGGTAGCCCGGTTGCAGCTGCAGCAGCCATGGAGCCGCGCGCTCCTGATTTAACATGACATACGGGGAACCGCTTGGCGGCACATGCATGGTGGTTTGCGCCTTCGCATCAACCGTCGTGAGCGCTCCGGTAAACCCAACGACAACGGCGCCGAGCGCAGCGGTAAAAATCCATTTTCCAAGTTTCATGCCTTCGTCCCCGACAAGTTACACGCTGGGGCGCCCAAAAACCGGGCGCGGTCACATCACGAAGCCAGAAAGCCAAAACCGAACAATGAACGCATGCGCGAAAAGGCGCCGAAGCGCGCTAAAGGTTTGTTCATGGTGAACGTATGGGAAAGCGCCTTGGTTAAGGTCGCATAAATTGCCGGCTAACCGGCAATTCACCTCACATAGCGTCGGATATCCGCGATGAGACGGGGGAGTAGCGGAGCAATGTCGTTCATGCGCATGCCAGGCCGGACGGCGGGATGATACAGAAGGTTCAGGATGTATCGGTCGTGCAGCATGAAACGGGTATGGCGGGAGGTATCGTTGAACACGCTCGCCGATAGAGACGCATCATCGTTGAGCGGTCCTAACCCCTGGAGGATTTCCTCAACCATGCAGCGGTTGAACAAAAAGTCACCCTCATCGGATACGATCACCGCCTGGGATTTGCTGATCCCGCCCCGTCCTGTCAGCACCCGCACCATGCAGCGACCGCGAACTTGGGCGCGCGAGGAATTGTAGACGTCGTCTTGGATGACCTGAGCATAGTTGGCGCGATCGACCACATAGACAGTGAAGTTCGCCTGCAGCGGGCTATCAACCACCCGGATATCGAGGCCACGGACACTGCTTGCGACTTGGCGGATAAATCGGCTTACGGTTCGGCGACGATCCTGCCGCGCCCTCTGGTCAATATAGACTTGTACCGGCCCGACGAACTTCTTCACGACGCGTGCGCCGCGACCGCTGTTTTGGTATTCGAGGCCGAAAACCGTTCGATAGAAGCCGTTGGCGATTTGCTCGTTGGTAAAGCTTCTTTGTGCCCACACCGGAAGCGCAAAGACGCTTGCGGCTGTTACCACGGCGATCAGTCCCACCAGCGCGCGCCGCGTTGCATGCGCGAGCGCCGAACGCAGACCGAGTCCGCCTCGTCGAAGAATTTCGAACAGCTGTATCAAAAAGCCCCTCATGTCCAACACATGCCGTGCTGTACCGAGGAGGGCAAGCACCAAAAGCAGCCGGCGATCAACGGACCGCAGGCGCGCGGGCCAGAGTTGTATGCCAACGTGATATTAACCCTGCCGCCCTAGCCTGCACTCTTTGATCGACGGGCGCTTGCCTCGTCAGGTACGCGGCGGGGAATTGAGTATGGCGACTGCAGCGCGCAAAGCATTTCGGATTGAAGCCTCCATGGGCGGCACAGTGGCGGGGGTGAGCGGGGCGGACCTGTCCGGCGCTGCACCAAAGCTTAACGGCTCAGATACAGCAGCGATCCTCGCCGCGATCGCTGAAATCAAATCACTTGTCGAACCGTCCGAGGAGCTCGATCAGTCTAAGATTGACGCGTTCAATAAAGACCTTGTCGAGGTTAAACGACTTGAGGCTGAAATGGCCGCGATCCGGGCGGCCATTCGCGAAACAAAGACGGAGATCGCGACCCTGCACAGCGCTGGGTTCCAAGGCAAGGAACTGGGTAAAGTCACCGATGAACTCGATGCGGTCGTCCAAGGGACAGAGCAAGCAACGGAAGTGATTTTGTCGTCTGCGGAGACGATTGAGGAAAAGGTTGGCAACTTGTCAGCAAAACTGGATGGCGACGACCAGGGCATGGCCAACGATGCAACCGAAGCCGTCATGGCAATCTTTGAGGCTTGCAACTTTCAGGACATCACAGGTCAGCGGATTACCAAGGTCGTCAAGACGATGCGGTTCATTGAGGAACGTATTGATTCGATGATGGAGATTTGGGGCGGCATGGAGAGCTTTGAGGACGTTAAGGCTCTTGATGTGGGGCCAAAGGGTGATCTGGCACTCCTCAACGGTCCAGCATCGCAAGACGACCAGAACGTTGCGAGCCAAGATGATATCGACGCTCTTTTTGACTAGGCAGACGTCAGCCTGATCAGCCACCGGACTGTTCACTCCGGTCTCATAAACACCGTCAGTCAATCAAGTGGGCCGTTATCGAGGCATGCCTCGTCGTTCGGCAAGCCGTTATCAAAGGTGTAGATTGTCCGCAAATTGCGAACAATGCATCGCCTCGTTACGCTCTATTGAACGACGCATAAACCGCCTATTTCTCTCCCCAACGCGCCCCCTTTCGCGGCGCCAAGCGTTTCAGGAGTTTAACCGATGAGCTTCCGTCCAATCCTGTCCGAAACACAGGCTACGCCGACCATGGAAGGTGCGGGTGTCCACCTGCACCGGGTGTTCGGCTTTGGCGATACGTCGCTGACCGACCCGTTCCTGATGATGGACGATTTCCGCAATGACGATCCACGGGCCTATGAAAAGGGTTTCCCTTGGCACCCCCACCGCGGCATCGAAACGATCACCTACGTTCTGGAAGGCGAGGTTGAGCACGGCGACAGCCTTGGCAACCATGGCCTGCTTGGACCGGGGTCCGTGCAATGGATGACCGCCGGCTCGGGGATCATGCACCAGGAGATGCCGCGCGGTAACGCGGCTGGCCAGATGCATGGTTTTCAGCTTTGGGCAAACCTGCCGTCGAGCCTGAAGATGACCACGCCGCGTTATCAGGACATCCAAGGTTCTGACATTGAAGAGATCGTCGACGATGATGGTACCCGCGTGAAAATCGTTATCGGCAAGTTCTGGGGCAAAAAAGGTCCCGTGGATGGTATAGCCGCGGATCCATTGTTCCTCGATATCTCCATGCCGCCGAACACGCGCAAAACGTTCCCCGTGGAAACGTATGCGCGCACCTTCGCCTATGTATTCGGTGGTTCGGGCACGTTCCGCGACGCCTCCAACCCGATCGGCGTGAAGGTCGAAAAGGAGTTCCAGGGGGAGGAGCTGCATGTCCGTGACATGTCGGGCAACCGCACCTTGGTGAACTTTGACACCGGTAACGAGGTTGTTGCGCGGTCTGGTCCGGAAGGCATGCGCTTCTTGCTCGTTTCCGGCCAGCCGATCAAGGAGCCGGTGGCGTGGCACGGCCCAATCGTGATGAACACCAATCAGGAGCTGATTGAGGCCATCCGCGATTTGCGCGAGGGCACGTTCATCAAGGAGCAGCCAGCGGCATAAACCACCGCGGGTCCGGGGCTTGGCCCGGGACCTTCAGCTTACCGAACATCGAGACCCCGGCCGAAAGGTCGGGGCTTCGTTTTCATTGGAGTACCACGCATGATACCCCCGAAATTTGCGCCGATAGTCTTTGGTTTCATCCTGTCCGGCCTGATGTCTTTGCTCGTGTCTGGAATTGCGACATGGCGCGCAGCGGGCATGCCCGCTGACTTCGTGGCACTGTGGCTGTTATCATGGCTCAACTCATGGGCCGTAGCTTTCCCTGCGGTGCTGGTCGTTGCGCCGATAACGCGGCGGTTGGTGGCGAAGCTGGTGAAGGCTCCTGACACCCCCGCGTCAGGATGAGCAGCCGAAGGGCTGGAGCGCTTGTCCAACCTGATGCACAAAGCGGTCATGACCACGCAACCATACCGCTGTTTCTGGGTGACCGACGACCCCGTTTACATCGCCTACCATGATGATGAGTGGGGCTTCCCTGTGAGCGATGACCGGCGCCTGTTTGAAAAAATATGCCTCGAAGGATTTCAGTCGGGCCTTTCCTGGCTGACGATCCTGAAGAAGCGCGAGAACTTTCGCGCTGCGTTCGACGGGTTCGATTTCGCCAAGGTCGCGCGCTACGGCGAAGCAGACGTTGCACGCCTTCTGGGCGACGCAGGCATTGTCCGCCACCAAGGCAAGATCCGCTCCACCATCAACAATGCTGCCCGCGCGCTTGAGCTCGTCGAAGAGGCAGGGTCATTGGCGGCCTTCTTCTGGCGCTATGAGCCGCCAGCGGATGAACGCCCAGCACAAAACACCAAAGAGGCGCTTATGGCCCTCGCCAAGACGCCCACCTCGACGCGCCTGTCCAAAGATCTCAAGAAGCGGGGCTGGAGCTTTGTCGGCCCGACCACCTGCTACGCGTTCATGCAAGCGATGGGCCTCGTGAACGATCATGAAGAAAAGTGCTTCATCTATCCCAAGGTTGAAGAGGCGCGCCGTGCCTTCGTCCGACCGGCTTGAAGGGCTGCGTAGTTCCTAGTGATCCGTCATGGTAGTTCCATGTTGCTGTAATCGAGGTTCAGCAGACCGAGAACAACATAGAATAGGCATAGCGTGTTAAAAGCGTATTTCGGGCCTCTTCTCAGCTCGATAGTCGCCTCGATGATTGCTCGCAGCCCAGCCAATCCGAAACCTATCGAATAGTATATCGTCCAATTCATCATTTCGCCAAATATTCCCAGTAACCGCTGAAATATTACTTTGTGAGGTCAGTCAGAGCAAGCGGCAAGGTCTGGGCTTACCCAAGCCTTAGCCCCACCCTTACCACTCCCCAGAGCGGGGAGGGGGGCGGAGACGCCAGGGCCTCGGGTCCAGCAAACGCGCTCCGATGCTGCGGTTCTCTTCCCGTTCTAGGGAGGGGTAAGGTGGGGCACGTCTGCTGAGGCTATCACGTCTGCAATGAGCGGCGCTTGCATCCCACCCCATGCCCGTCTATCCCACGCGCGACCTTGACCCCGCGCGACCATCCCGAATGTCCGAACCGAAAAAACAGAAGAAAAAGAAGCCTCAAAAGGTGAAGGCACGTCTGCCGCGCGGCTTTGTTGACCGTGATGCGGGGGACATCCGTGCGCTTGAACAGATGACCTCGAAAATCCGCGAGGTGTATGAGCGCTACGGCTTCGATCCGGTGGAGACGCCGCTGTTCGAATACACCGACACGCTCGGCAAGTTCCTGCCCGACACCGACCGCCCGAACGAGGGCGTCTTCTCGGTGCAGGATGATGACGAGCAGTGGATGAGCCTGCGGTATGATCTGACGGCGCCGCTCGCCCGCTACGTTGCTGAAAACTACGACGCGCTGCCCAAGCCCTACCGGTCCTATCGGGCCGGGTACGTCTTCCGGAACGAGAAACCCGGGCCGGGCCGCTTCCGCCAGTTCATGCAGTTCGACGCCGACACGGTCGGCGCGCCGGGCGTCCAGGCAGATGCGGAAATGTGCATGATGATGGCCGACACGATGGAGGCGCTGGGCATCCCGCGCGGCCAGTATGTGATCCGGGTGAACAATCGGAAAGTGCTCGACGGCGTAATGGAAGCCATCGGCGTCACCGATGAAGGCCAGAAGCTCGCCGTGCTGCGGGCGATCGATGCCGTTGACCGTATAAAGCTCGAAGGTGTCCGAGAGCGGCTCGGCCCTGGCCGAAAAGATGAGAGCGGGGACTACACAGACGGAGCTGGTCTAAGCCCCAATGGAATTGAAGCGATTCTCGAGCTATTCGAAAAGACAGCTCGCCTTCAGGCTATCGAAAACATTGCTGAAGCCCTGCGTCGCCGGGAAGAGGACGTTGAACGCCAGCCAATAAGCAACAGCGAGGTCGAGAGACTTCTTAGGGATTTTCACGACGAGCGTGTGGACGGTCTTTTACAAGCGGGTTTCTCGGCGCGAGCTGTACGCCAGATAGTCGCTGTTCCCGAGCTACTTAAGCTTGCATTGAGCCCGTTCGTGACCAACGCAGGTTACATGACTGGGGCACAAGACCTGATTGCTCTTCGTCAGATGATCGGCGAGTGCGGTTACGAGGACCGCATCAAGATCGACCCATCCGTTGTCCGTGGTCTCGAATACTACACCGGCATGGTCTACGAGGCGGAACTCCTCTTCCCCGTCACCAACGAAAAGGGTGAGGAGGTCGTGTTCGGCTCCGTTGGTGGCGGCGGCCGGTATGACGGCCTCGTATCGCGCTTTCGCGGCGAACCGGTGCCCGCAACGGGCTTCTCCATAGGCGTCTCGCGCCTGATGACGGCGCTCAAGAATCTCGGCAAGATTTCGACCGACACGCCGCAAGGCCCCGTCGTTGTTTGCGTGATGGACCGCGATATCGGCGCGCTCGCTTCTTACCAGAAAATGGTGCAGGAGCTGCGCGGTGCAGGCATCCGAGCCGAGATGTTCCAGGGCAATCCCAAGCAGTTCGGCAAGCAGCTTCAATATGCCGACCGCCGCAATTCGCCGCTGTGCATCATCCAAGGCTCGGATGAACGTGAAGCGGGAACCGTGCAGATTAAGGACATGATCGAGGGCAAGCGCGAAGCCGCAGCTATCGAGACCAATGAGGAGTACAAAGCCGCGCGCCCCGGCCAATATGCCGTGCCTCAGGATCGCCTTATCGATGAGGTGAAGAAGCGCCTCTCCGAACAGGCAAGCGACTCGGACGCGTAGATGTTGCCCAGACCATGAGCAGACGGCAGATCATCGAGCTTCTCGAAAGCTCCGGTTACATGCCGGTCGAAACGCCGATCCTGCAGCCGGCGGACGTGTTTCTTGATCTGGTCGGTGAAGATATCCGCACGCGCCTTTTCCTGACCGAGGATGAGGATGCCCAGGCGCTTTGCCTGCGCCCCGAGCACACCATTCCGATCTGCCGTCATCACATGGAGACCGGCGACGCCGCGCGCCCCGCGAACTATGGCTATCTTGGCCCGACGTTCCGCTTCCGACCGGGCGAGACCGGAGAATTTCTGCAGGCGGGCATCGAGAGCATCGGTCGCGACGACAGGCTGGCCGCCGAAGCCGAGGTGATGGCGTTGTCCGCGTCGCTTGCGTCGGCCGGTGGCCTGACGGAACCGGTCACCATTCTGGGCGACTCGTCCATCTTCACCGCCTTCATTGATGGCCTGGGTTTCTCAGCCCGCGCCCGCCGCCGCCTCAGGCGGGCGCTTGGTTCGCGAACGCGCCTTGAAGCAGCCCTTGCGGAGGTCGCCAAACCACCCGCTGAGGATGGCCAGGCCCTTATGGGAGCCATCGCCGCCGCCGCGCCTGACGAGGCGCGGGCGATGGTCGAGCAGATGATGATGCTGGCGCGCATCGAGCCCGTTGGTGGCCGCACACCGCAGGAAATCGCCGAGCGCTTCATCGCCAAGGCCGAACGCCAGAGTGTACCGGTCCGCGACGCGGCGCTGACCTGTCTCGAGGCGCTTATTCACTTGCAGGTTCCGGCACCTCAAGCGCCAGGTCTCTTGAAGCGGCTTGCGGATGTGTCCGGCCTCGATATCGGCGCACCGATCGCGCACCTCGCTGACCGGTTGGAAGCGTTCGCCGATCGCAGTTTGACGCCGGACGGCATGACCTTCTGCGGTTGGGCAGGCGGTCGCCTTGATTATTACACCGGCTTCTCGTTCGAGCTGCGCGCAAGCGAAGACTTCGCCGCCCCTCCCACCGTTTCGGGAGGGCGCTTCGACAGCCTCATGGAGCGCCTCGGCGCCGGCCAGAGCGTCCCGGCTGTGGGGGCTGCCGTTTGGCTGGACAGGCTGCCTGAAGGCATGGCCCCATGAGCGATCCCGCCCCACTCGTGCTCGGTGTGCCATCAAAGGGCCGTTTACAGGAAGCGACCGTGTCCTTCTTCGAACGGGCGGGTCTACCTATCCGCAAGAAGGGCGGTGCGCGCGATTATCGCGGCACCATCGACGGTCTCGATGGCGTCGAGGTCGCTTTTCTTTCGGCCTCCGAGATTGCCGGAGAGCTTGCCGCTGGTTCGGTGCACCTGGGCGTTACGGGTCTCGATCTTGTCTATGAAAAACTCGCCGTCCCCGACGAGAAGATGGTTACGGTCGCGCCTTTGGGTTTCGGTTTTGCCAATGTGGTTGTCGCGGTTCCCGACAGCTGGATCGACGTCCAGACAATGGATGACCTCGAGGATGTCGCAGCCAGCTTCCGTGCCAGCCATAAACGGCCCATGCGACTTGCAACCAAATTTGTCCGGCTGACCCGTCAGCATTTCCGCAAACACGGCGTTGCGGACTATCAGATTGTCGAAAGCCTTGGCGCGACCGAAGGGGCGCCTGCGTCGGGCGCGGCCGATCTGATTGTTGATATTACCACGACCGGCGCAACGCTGGATGCCAACCATCTGCGCGTTCTGGCGGGTGACAACGGCACGATCCTGCGGAGCGAGGCCACGCTGATGGCGGCACGCGGTGCCGATTGGTCGGGAGGGCAGCAAGCGACGCTGCGCGCGATCCTGGACCGGGTTGCCGCGCAGCATCGCGCCGGTTCGGTCTATGAGGTTCGGGTCGTTGTCGCCGAACAGGCCAAGACTTCCCGACAAGCTGTCGATGCGTTCGGCTGTTCTGTCCCATTTGGCGCAGTCGCTGGGCAAGGCCAGTTGGTTCTGCACTGCCCGCGCGAGAGGATCTGGGATCTTGTCGCGTTTCTCAAAGGCAAGGGTGCGGGAACGGTCACCGTTGGAGAGCTTTCCTACGTGGCGGATGACAGCGTTGGGCGCTTCAATGGTGTTTATGCGGCCCTCGGCATCGCGAACTAAAGCGCGCAGATGAGCGCACTTGTTCTCCTCGATTACCTGGGCGTAGCCCTGTTCGCTGCGACCGGCGCGCTTGTCGCCTCGCGCAAACAGATGGATATCGTCGGCTTTGCGTTCCTTGCGACCCTCACGGGTATCGGAGGCGGCACCGTCCGGGACATCATGCTCGACGTTCCCGTTTTCTGGATAGAAGCACCGATTTATCTGCTCGTCTGCGTCGGTGCCGCAGGGCTCGTCTACATTGCTGCGCCGATGATCGAGCAGCGCTACCGTCTCTTGTTGTGGCTTGATGCTGCCGCCCTGTCGGCCTTTGGCGTGTTTGGCGCCTTCAAGGGTCTGGACGTCACTGGCTCTGCGGTCGTTGCGATTACGATGGGGATGATCACCGGAACTGTCGGCGGTATTTTGCGAGACGTGATCGCAGGCGAGCCATCAGTCCTGATGCGGCGTGAAATTTACATCACAAGCGCTTTGGTTGCCGGTGTCGTCTATGTGGGGATGCGCGAACTTGGGTTCGCCTCGCCAGTGCCAGCGCTTGTTGGCTTTTCTGCAGCATTCGGTTTGCGGGCCGGTGCCATAGCCTTTGGCTGGTGTTTGCCCCAGTACAAGCCGCGACCTGGTCGTGACGCTCGAAAGCTGTAGCGACGATAAAAAAGGACCGCTTCCGGGGGAGAAAGCGGTCCTTTGCCTCTCAGCGAATTTGGGGGACGCGGAGGCGAATTGAAAGCGGGCTAGGGGTCGCCGTCCATGCTCGGGGGAACGCAGTCGGCTATCGCTTTCGTATCCATATTACGCCGACAATTCTGGCGCGGATCATGCGCGCATACGTTTTTTTGACTATTCTTGCTGTCACCAATGATTGGTGCCCGGCGCGCCTTTTATCGGACCGGTAATCCATGACGTTACCCAACCGCCGTAGAAGTTGCCTGGCTGGGGCGCGGCAACCTCGCCGTCGACAAGGCAGCGGTCCATGGGGTGGCAATAAAAAGAGATATAGCCTGCAATGGGCGCGAAGCGTTCGACCGGTTTGGGATAGCTCCAGGCTGCGGCCGCTGCTCGAGAAGTCCCTACGACGACATCGAAATAGCGCGCCGGGCCTTTCCACTCGCAGATGGATTGCCGCGCCACAGGCTGCAGAACCCCATCTGCGACGTCTTCCGGCGGAAAGTAATAGGTCGGCGGGTGAAAGGTCTCGAGGGTACGATACGCGCCGCTCGTTGAAACAATGGTCTGTCCACCAAACTCGATGCGGATCGGGTAGGGGGCCGGTTCAAGCCTTGGAGGGCGCGGATAGGTCCCAACATCTTCCATTGGATGGTTGTGGTGAGTGCCACGAATGTGGCTGCTTTGCATATTAGTCTCTGTCATGCGCTCTACTTGGTGCGCCCGACCGCTGATGCAAGCTCGTGAATTTGATCAGGTACGACGTCGCTTAGTGGGCGCTGCAAACCTGCTGGGCGACGCTGGAAACCGAACCGGCAAAGGGGTCGGTGATGGTGACGGCAATTGTCCGGCAGGTCGCACTGGCTGCGGGTGCGGTATCGACCACCGTGGTCGTTGCGGCCACAGCGTCTGCCCCAAAACCGGTGACAAAGGCAAAGACGATTGCCGACAGTACGATCATACCGGTGACGAACGAGAGGAAAATACGGCTCATGGTTTGGTCTAATCTTATCTCGATTGTTTGAAGTATCTGTCATCACCAATCCCATACGCGGCGCCGCCACGATGTGCCGCGCATCACAGTTTATTCGCGCTGTTTGCGGCACCCCTTCATTGCCAGCCTGCCAACTTGAGGCTCCCTTGCATGCAGCACTGGACCCTGCGTCAGGTTTGCGTTTTGTTTCTGTTCCCGATGGGCGTAGGTAAGCTGCCTGTGCCAAACAGCTGAGGAAAAAGCGATGTCTGGACCCGCTGATGCAAGTGCCGTTTTTGCAGAGAGCCTTGCCTTTGCCGGACTTGATCCCGAGCTGGCGGATGGCTTGAACGCCCTCACACGTGAAGCCAAGCTGGCTGCAGGTGAGACGCTGTTTATGAGCGGTGATCCCGGCGACGCCATGTTCGCCGTGCTCGAAGGTAGCCTCAAGGTGGCCATTGTTTCAGCTGAAGGCAGCGAGCAGTTGCTCGCGATCGTTGGCGCGGGGCAGGTCGTTGGTGAGATGGCTCTTCTCGATGGGCAGCCACGCTCGGCGACTGTCGACGCACTCAAGCCAAGCACGTTGGCACGCCTCGACAAGCGGGACTTTGAGCGCTTCGCGACAGAAAACCCTGCCGTGTACCAACACATGCTTGCTTTGATCTCTCGGCGGCTGAGAACGGCAAATGACGTCCTTGCAGCGCGCTCGTTTTTGCCCTTGCCAGGTCGGGTAGCGGTCGCACTTCTGCAACTCAGCGAAACGTTTGGAAAGCCACTGCCAAATGACCGGACCTTGGTCCACTACAAGATCTCGCAAAGTGATCTTGCCGCCATGGCCGGCGCTGCGCGTGAGAACGTCAGCCGCATTCTGAACGGCTGGAAGCGTGAGGGACTGATCTCTCGGCTTTCGGGTTACTATTGCATCGAGGACAAAGGTGCTCTTGAGCGCCTCAAAGCGATGTGACCCAATAAAAAAAGCTCCGCGCTTCTCGCGCAGAGCGTTCTTATGCTTTGCCGATCAGGTGATCAGAAGCCGTAGCGAAGACCAACTTGTGCGGACGTTGAGCTCAGGTCGGTGCTGCTGCCGACGGACCCGCTGGCAGGTGTTGAGGTCAACTCGACATCCATAATCGACTGGTAGCGAACAAGGCCTTCGAGCGTCAGGTTCTCGGTCAGATCATAGCCGAGGCCACCTGATACCTGCCACAAAAACGCATTGTCGCTGTCATCCATGACGATGCCAGGCCCGGCCGCGCCGTGCTGATCGAAGGTGACATCAGCGATGCCCAGACCAATCCCTGCAAAGGGGCGCCATTGGCCAAGCTCGGCGTCAACATAGGCGTTTACAGCACCAAATAACGCGGTGGTGTCTCCGGTTGAGCCAGCCAAGCCCACACCGCCGGCGACATGGCGTTCAACGGTAAAATCCGAATAACCCAGTTCAGCCTCTACGCGGCCGGTCAGGCCTGAAAACAGGGTTGTTTGCCAACCGGCAAAAACGCTCCCGCTCAAATCCCAATCTTCATATTGATTGGTCACGGTTGTTGGTCCAGCGATGCGGAAATCAGTGTCCTCCGCAAACGCAAACCCCCCGCGTGCCCCGATATAAGGGCCAAAGCGCGAAAACGTCGAGGCGACGCGATCCTCAATGAAGGGTGCTGGCGCAGGCGCCGGGTCAAGGGGGATATCTGCAGCCTCAGCGAGGCCGGGCAGGGCGCTTATGACGCCAAGGGACAGTGCTGCTGCAATCCCCAATGCGAGGGGCTTTGCACCTGCCGATTGGGGGGAAACGGAATGGGGCATAAGAACTCCGAAAGTCTGAAATCAAAAACAAACGCACCGGCAGCGGCATCAGCGCACTAAGTGGTGATGCGCCTGAATTGCGCCGAGTGAGTGGAGCCCAAATGGCGGCGGGAAGGTGTTTGCGCGGCCAAAACATGTTCGAAATGTGTTGGGTGAGCCCGAACGTGAATCAGGCGCTTAGCTGTACGAGCTAAGCGCCTGATTCAAAGTCAGAATATTGATTAACATAATCCTAAACGGAGCTTAAGCTCCTGTTAAGGATGAAAGCATGCGTTGCGGTTTAAAACGCGACCCGCGCACCAAGCTGAAGCGTTGTCGTATCCAGATCGATTTCACTTTCCGGTCCAGTGCTCGACGATAGATCGACGCCCATGATGCTCTGATAACGGACCATACCTTCCACCGAAATGCTGTGTGTCACGTCGTAGGCGAGGCCCCCCATCACCTGCCAGGCAAATGCGCCGTTCGAGTCATCCATCACGTTCAGCGAACCGGTGACGCCATGCTCTTCGAAGTTGACCCGAGCAAACCCAACGCCCGCGCCAACGAACGGGCGTACAAAGCCCAAGTCGACGTCAACATAGCCGTTCGCCATTGCGGTTACGGCAAACGTATCACCAAAGGAGTCGGCTGTCGGAGTGGCAACGCCCCCGACGGTGTGCGTGTCCACTTCGTAGGTTGTGAGACCCAGTTCGGCTTCAAGACGAAGCCCCAGGCTATGGAAAAGGTCTGGAACCTCATAGCCAAAGAAAGCCGAACCCACGAGACCAAAGTCATCGTACGCATTGACGACGTTGATCGGCCCGGCAATGTCAAAGTCTGTATCTTCGGCCATGCCAAAGCCGCCGCGAAGGCCTGCATAAAAGCTTGCATCACGGAAGCTGTGGTCGAAGGCTACGATCTCCGGAACAGCAGGAAAACCGCCTGCGCCAAGATCAGCGCCAAAGCCCGTGGAAGGGATGACTGCCAAGAGTGTGGCGCTCGAGAGCGCGGTAAGGGTGAAACGCTGAACCATTGTGCGACTCCGGATTGGCCACGGCACGAGCGCCGCAGTTACCATCTGCACCGATTGATAAGCGATTAAGGTTAATGGAGGCTTAGGCGTCCTCTACCGTTCAGCAACCCCCTTGATCCAGCGAGGTCACCATTTGCCCGCAAGGGCTTCGACACGCTCAAACGCGGCCCCGATCATCACACCAAGTTCGCGGCGCTCGTGAGGCCCCAGGTGGATCGCAGGACGTCCATGCGCGAAGCGGTAATTGCACACAATGGCGACATCGCCCTGGCTCCACTCGATGGGCATGCCGAAGTCATCGTAAACATCGATGAATTGTCGGACCTGTTCGCGGGTGATCTCGTCACCATTACCAAAGGTCAGCTTCAAGGGGCGCTCTTCATGCGGCAGGTGCATCACGTTTGGCCATGCGTCGAACCACACTGAGTCGTCGGCAATGCTGGAGAACAGAAGATTGCGGTCCAGCCCCGGGAAGTACTCAAACGCTGACGTGGTGTACCGCGTGATCAGCAGCCGGTTGGGGCCCCACTCGGTTTCAAGTCCTCGTGCCCGCGCGGCGCGCTCCGCTTCTGCAGGGTCGTCCGTCATCATCGATTTTTGCCAATGATTGTAGACGCCCTCGTTGCGACTGTCGGTAAAAGCATCGCGGTCGGTCAGCTTGCGGTGGTAGCAAAGTCCATGGTTCTTCAGCTTCTGACCGAACGACGTGGCGAGCAGCGCATCCGTCACGCGCACATTGTCGGACACGAAGGTTGCGCCTTTGCCCACCGCCGCATGCTTGCACAGAAAGCCAAGCATTGAGGTGCTGTGGCCAACATAGGCCATCTCGTGATGGTAGTGCAGCCAGGCGGGCAGCGGCGCTCCGATCTCGTAGACGTTGGGCTGCAGAGCATCGCGCGGATTGGCTCCACCCTTATAATCCATGTCAGTTTGGATGACATGAGAAGCGAGCGCGCGCATCCGACCAAGATCGGTCAGGCCTGTGTTGGTGACGTGCACCAGCCCAACGCGATCGAAAGTTTCGCGCATACGGGCAGCAAGCACCTCGCTGCTTTCAACGCCCGACGCGGCCGAAACATAGGCGCTAGCGTCAATCTGGTAAGTGCTCTTTGCGATCGGTGCGGTTCCGGTCCACCAGCGAGGTTCTGGCGCGCGGGCAGGGTTCGTTGGATTGAAAACGGAATAATCGGCCGGGATCTCGGCTTGCATCTGAGGGGTTGTCATTTGCGAGGCCCTTCTTGTTTTGCGCGCACGTGCCACCGCACGAATGAGCCCTCATGGTGTCAAAGCATCGACTTGGTAGAAAGAAATGCCGTTTTGCCGCGTTGGCAGTGTGAAAAATGCAATTTCAGATTCTCCAGCCAATCCGGTGAGCTGTTTCAACCGGCAGCGTTACCGCTGCTGTACGTGGTTTGCGAACGGTTAACGCCCCAAGCCCGAATTGAGATTTGCAGGCAGCTGGGAAGGGCAAGCGCGTTGGCCATTCAGCTGCCATGCGCAGTACCTTGAGCCGCCAACGCCGCCCGTCCATAATACGGCTCGATCCCAGCTGTAGCCCCTGCTGGCCTCGTTCAAAATCAAGCGCGGAACCAAAAGTATGAGTGTCAGCCTCCGATATTTGCGCCACCCGCTGCAGTCGGTTGGGGTTTTTGGAACCCAGAAGAGTTTTGCCCGTAACGTGATCATTGGCGACGCCGAGCTGAACCGGCAGGGGCTGCACCGCTGGCGTGTTGGTACCGCTGCAAGGCTGGCAGAACGGCGCCGCGCGTCGATTGCGCGGACGCTCTCATCTGACGACGTGGAAAGCTTCGAACGCAACGGGTTCTTCGTCACCGAAAACTTTCTGCCAGATGGGGCCTATCAGCGTTTCCGTGACTCGCTGTTTGCGGGCCGCTTCCCCAGTTACGAGATGCGGCAAGGCGCGACGGTTACGCGTATGACCCCGATCGGCCGTGAACTGCGCGCGCAGGTCGACGGTGCGCGAGAATTGATCTCGAACGACCGTTTCCGCGCGCAGCTCGGGTACGCTGCGGGTCGTACCGGTGCGCCGCTCTACTTCATCCAGACCGTCATTGCCGATGGATCATCAACGTCGATCGTTGATCCACAGACCATGGTGCATGCCGATACCTTTCATGCCACTTCAAAGGCCTGGCTGTTCTTACAGGACGTCGGTCCGGATAATGGGCCTTTTCAGTATGTGCCGGGTTCCCATAAGCTGACACCTGAGCGGCTGGCGTGGGAGTACGAGCAAAGCTTGACGGCATCCTGCGCCGAAGATGTTCACCACAGGGCTGGATCGTTTCGCCTCAAGCCGGGCGATCTTGACCGAATGAAACTGCCGCAACCAAAAGCGGTGACCGTCAAGGCGAACACGCTGGTGGTCGCCGACACATTTGGCTTCCATGCGCGAACGCCCTCTTCCCACCCGACAACGCGGGTGGAGTTTCATGGCCATCTACGCCGCAATCCGTTCTTGCCTTGGAATGGCGTGGACCCGCTCTCTCTGCCGGTGGTGCGCAATGAGTTTCTGCCGTTCTTCCAGTCGATTATCGCTGGCAAGAGCGAAGCCGCCGACGGCAAACCGCGCGAGGAGGTTTGGCATCCCATGGGCGCAATCGGGGTGGCTGATCCCGCAAATGTGTAAGTGGGCGATGACACCCAAGCGGGCAATGACAACCGGCTGTCGTCAGTGACAACGCTGCGATACCGGTACCTTGGTCGGGCTTTGCTCACCCTACATCGGCGCTGAGGACCAACAAATCCAAAGCACAAATGCGGGGCCTGAGCCCCGCATTTCTCGTCTTCTTAGCGATGTTTGAAGGTGCCGGACTTTCGGTCCGACCGCTGTGCTCACATCATGCCGCCAGTTGGGCCGAATTGGTCGACCCAACCAGTGGGAACGATGGGCGGTTTAGTCGCAAGCTCCGCTCGGGCGGATGCTTACATCATGCCGCCCATGCCGCCCATGTCGGGCATGGCCGGAGCGCCAGCATCCTTCTTCGGCAGTTCGGCGACCATCGCTTCGGTGGTGATCAGCAGACCAGCAACCGACGCGGCGTCTTCGAGCGCGGTGCGCACGACCTTGACGGGGTCAACGATACCCATCTCGATCATGTCGCCGTACTCGCCGGTCTGAGCGTTGAAGCCATAGGACGCTTTGTCCTGGGCGAGGATCGCACCAACGACAACGGAGGCCTCTTCGCCAGCATTGTCAGCAATCTGACGGCCAGGCGACTGCAGCGCGCGCTTGACGATGTTGATGCCAGCTTCCTGATCGGCGTTCGCACCCTTTGCGGTGATGCCTTTGGACGCGCGCAGAAGAGCGGTGCCGCCACCAGCAACGATGCCTTCTTCAACCGCAGCACGGGTTGCGTTCAGCGCGTCGTCAACGCGGTCCTTCTTCTCCTTGACTTCAACTTCCGTCGAACCGCCAACACGGATCACAGCGACGCCACCGGCCAGTTTCGCCAGACGCTCCTGGAGCTTCTCACGGTCGTAGTCGGAGGTGGTTTCTTCGATCTGCGCCTTGATCTGGTTCACGCGGCCTTCAATGTCGGCCTTTTCACCAACACCATCAACGATGGTGGTTTCTTCCTTGGTGATCGAAACGCGCTTGGCAGTGCCCAGCATGTCGAGCGTGACGTTCTCCAGCTTGATGCCGAGATCTTCGGAGATCACCTGTCCACCGGTGAGGATGGCGATGTCTTCGAGCATGGCTTTACGACGGTCACCGAAGCCCGGCGCCTTGACGGCAGCGATCTTGAGGCCACCACGAAGCTTGTTGACGACGAGGGTCGCCAGAGCTTCGCCTTCCACATCTTCTGCAATGATCAGCAGCGGACGCGAGGACTGCACAACGCTTTCGAGGACTGGCAGCATGGCCTGCAGGTTCGACAGCTTCTTCTCGTGGAGAAGGATGTAAGGATCGTCGAGCTCAGCCGTCATCTTGTCGGCGTTGGTGACGAAGTAAGGCGACAGGTATCCACGATCGAACTGCATGCCTTCAACGACTTCGAGTTCGGTTTCGGCGGTCTTGGCTTCTTCAACCGTGATGACGCCTTCGTTGCCGACCTTCTGCATGGCTTCGGAAATCATCTTGCCGATTTCGGCCTCGCCATTGGCAGAGATGGTGCCGACCTGGGCAACTTCGTCAGACGTGTTGATGGTCGCTGCACCTGCGAGCAGGTTCTTGACGACTTCGCTGACGGCCATGTCAATGCCGCGCTTGAGGTCCATCGGGTTCATCCCGGCGGCAACGGCCTTGTGGCCTTCCTGAACGATCGACTGGGCGAGAACGGTAGCGGTGGTGGTGCCGTCACCCGCAATGTCGTTGGTCTTCGAGGCGACTTCACGCAGCATCTGCGCGCCCATGTTTTCGAACTTGTCGTCAAGCTCGATTTCCTTGGCGACCGAAACACCATCCTTGGTGATGCGGGGAGCGCCAAACGACTTGTCGAGCACGACGTTGCGGCCTTTCGGGCCGAGGGTCACCTTCACCGCGTCGGCGAGGGTGTTGACGCCGTCCAGCATGCGTTCGCGCGCTGTGCGGCCAAATTTGACTTCTTTAGCAGCCATTTTCTGGATCCTTGTGGGTCACGCCCGACCTGCCGGTCGTCCCGGGGAACGGAGCAGGGTGGGCAAGAAAAAAGTTATGTGTTTCAAGCGATCGTTTCCTCGCGAGCGCAGCGTGAAACGCTGAACTAGCGGTTTGAAACGACGAATGTCGGCCTTCAGGCGGCAGCTTTCGCCTCGCCAGACGACGCGATCACACCCATGATGTCGCTTTCCTTCATGATCAGCAGGTCTTCACCGTCAATCTTCACCTCGGTGCCGGACCATTTGCCGAACAGGATGCGGTCGCCAGCCTGCACATCCATTGGGATGCGCTCGCCATCGTCGTCGCGGGCGCCTGGGCCAACTGCAACAACTTCGCCTTCCTGTGGCTTTTCTTTCGCGGTGTCGGGAATGATGATCCCGCCAGCGGTTTTCTCATCGCTGTCGATGCGGCGCACCACCACACGGTCATGCAAGGGACGGAATGCCATCTTTGTCTTCCTTGGCTTTGGGAGGTCGTCAGCGCTGCTGCGCCCTAACCTCGCGAGTTAACAGGATGGGGCGTCTTCATGAGCCCCAAACGCAAATTAGCACTCACAAACACGGAGTGCTAACGCGGCGGTGAGATAAGGATGGTTGCGTAGGGAGTCAAGAAGTCCGGTCACGAAAATTATCAGCAAGCGAGCTCCGGACGCCGCACTTGACCGCTCAAGCATCAAGGCCGTTGGTCTCGTCCAATAGCTGGTATCTGGTCGCGCCGCGGTCATGAGCTTAGCGATGCAAAGATCGGGGTAGACTCACGCTATGTTCTGACGCCAGGATCAGCACGCGTGAATAACATTGACTGCTGGGGCGCGGTGAAATGGACCCTTTGGCGAGCACGATCGGTGCCATACTTCCGTTCTTAAACTATCTGCGACCGTCAAAATCACCGTATCTCCTGATTTCGATTGTCCTATCGATCTTGCTGGTCATCTATGGTTCTGAGTATCAAGGAAATTTGTACGATTTTTTGTATAGGGCGCCAATATACGGGACGCTCCTATTCATTTTGTACATGTCTTTCAGATTTGTACCCGAGGAACTCGAGATCATAAAGAACGAGAAAGACGCAGAAAAGATTGCTGAAATTCAACGAGAAATGGATGCACAGTATAAATTCTCAAGATCAATAATTATATGCGCATCTCTTATCGCCATATTTTCTGTTTTTAGCTCCGGACAATTCGGACATTTTTTACATTTTGCATTCTACACATCCGTTATAATCAATATCGCGCTTTTTTATTTGTACATGTTCTTCCGAAACATAAAAGAAGAAAATCCATTTAAGTATGCCATTTTTCAAATATCATTTATGATGAGTACCTTCATTATTGCATCATCGTTCATACTCGCGATGGTGGATATTTTCGACCAGCGATTATTCTTCAATACGATTGAAGCGGTAGATGATGTTACTGGCGATGTGCAATTGCTGAGCGTCTATTTTGATTGGCGGGTAATAGACTTCCTAGTCATTTGGTTTTGTTGGTTATGTTATCAGATTTTTTGGATATTCCGACTGCGGTCGATCATTAAGTTGTCAATAGTTGGCTAGTCGATATCGAGAGCAAATCAACGGGATAGACTGGGAAGCGTGGTGGTCTGTTTGAGCTTGGATTGGTGTTAGTCATGCTGCGAGCTCTGCAGCACTATGGCCGCTTCATCACAATCCAAGTGCCCGCAACGATGAGGGCGCAACCGACGGCCAGTCGCCAGCCGGGAACTTCCGCAAAAAACACATAACCATAGAGCGCCGCCCAAACGAGGGAGGTGTATTCCATCGGGCCGAGCCGGGCCGCTTTGGCGTGCTTGAAGCCGTACGCCATGAACAGATGGCCGACCGTTCCCAGCGTACCAATCCCCAGTGCGAGCAGAAGCGTCTGAAGATCGGGTGCAAGGAAAGGGCGTCCATCGATCGGTAAGCCGGCAATTGTCAAGGCAAGGAACGGCAGCGCGAAGAGCGCGGAAAACCCCGATTGCAGCATGATCATCGTCGGTACCGGGTCGCTGGCTGCATGCAGCCGCGTCAGCACCAGCGCACCGGCATAGGCTAAAGCGGCGATCGCCGCGCAGATGTATCCCACCAACTCACCGGCAAACGCACCGTCCCCGAACAGCGCACCCGATGAGATGACGGCAACGCCTAGGAAGCCGATCGCGATTGCGAGCCACGTTTGGGGTGCCACGGGTTCTTTGAGGATGACCCAGCCGAGCAGCGCCACGTATATCGGTGCGGTGAACGCGATGGCCGTCGCCTCCGCAAGGGGTATGACCGATAGGGCATAAAAGAACATGCCAGCAACGGTAACCACCAGCACCGATCGCTGGGCACCACGCCTCACGCTCCCCAAGCTGGGGATATTCAAACGGCCCGTGACGAGGAGAAACGCGACGATAACGGATGCGACCAGCACGCCTGCGCCGTAGCGCATGACCAAAATCTGCGGTGTCCCGAACGATTGGGTCCACAGCTTAACACCCGCGTCCATCAATGTAAGGATGGCGATAGCGATCAAGACCGAGCTCATGGCCTTGCGCTCGGCCACCGGCGCCGGCGTGGCAGGCTCTGCCACAGGGGCCTGAGCAGGGTGGGCAGCCTGGGTGGCCGCCACCGCGGTGTGTTGATCGGTTTGCGACACGCGTGGCTCTTCGGATCCGGTACGGGGCGTCACAGGCGGCACAAACTGCTTGGCGCGTCTGGTGAAGCTGGCATAAGCTTTTGATACAATTTAAAAGCGTGGCCGAGGTCGCTCTTAGGCGGCATCGGTGCGCGCGTCCAGCCATGGCAATCCGAAGCTTGATGCCAACCAAGCCGGTCTTTGAGGACAAAAACAATGCTCGATCACGACGCTGACCATCCTGTCGCTGGCACCACGCCCTTATCGGCACCGAACGATCTGAGCGCGTTCTGGATGCCGTATAGTGCCAATCGTGCGTTCAAGTCTTCGCCACGGATGATTACCGGCTCAAAGGGCAATCATTATTTTACGTCCGATGGCCGCGCGATCCTCGATGGGACCGCAGGCCTATGGTGCTGTAACGCGGGTCATTGCCGGGCGCCGGTGGTCGAAGCAATCAAGCGGACCGCTGAGCAGGTCGATTTCGCGCCAACTTTCCAGTTTGGGCATCCGATGGCGTTCGAGTTGGCCGCGCGCATTGCAGGTGAGGCGCCGGAGGGGCTCGATCACGTTTTCTTCGCAAATTCTGGTTCAGAGGGCGTCGATACCGCGCTGAAGATCGCGCTGGCCTACCACAAGATGAAGGGTGAAGGGGGCCGCACGCGCCTTATTGGCCGCGAACGCGGTTACCATGGTTCAGGCTTTGGCGGCATATCGGTTGGCGGCATCGTCAACAATCGCCGCTTTTACGGCGGGCTGCTTGGTGGTGTAGATCATCTGCCGCATACCTACAATCGTGAGCACCAGGCCTTCACGAAGGGTGAGCCGGATTGGGGTGCACATCTCGCTGATGACCTTGAGAGGATCGTCGCCTTGCACGGCGCCGACACCATCGCAGCGGTGATCGTGGAGCCGATGGCGGGTTCTACAGGGGTTCTGCCGCCGCCCCATGGCTACCTGAAGCGCTTGCGTGAGATCACCTCAAAGCACGGAATCCTGTTGATTTTCGATGAGGTCATTTCGGCCTTCGGTCGCCTGGGTCACGCTTTTGCGGCCCAGCGTTACGACGTTGTTCCCGATATGATCGTCTTTGCAAAAGGGATTACCTCAGGAACCGTTCCCATGGGCGGGGTGATCGCCACAGGCGATATCTACGACGCCTTCATGGACGGCTCGGGCGAGGGGATGATCGAGTTGTTCCACGGTTACACCTATTCTGGTCATCCGCTGGCATGCGCCGCGGCGTTGGCGACGCTCGACATCTACCGCGATGACGGCCTGTACCATCAAGCGGCTGAGCATGAGGCGCTGTTTGCCGATGCTGCGCACAGCTACCTGCGCGATCTCGAAAACGTCGAGGATATCCGGTCCTGCGGGATCGTTGTTGGGATCGATCTGACGCCGATTGAAGGCAAGCCCACCAAGCGTGCGTATGGCGCGATGGTGGAAGCCTATGAGAACCAGAACATGATGATCCGCGTGACAGGCGACACCATCGCGCTTTCCCCGCCCTTGACCTTTACCGAGAGTGAAATCGATCAAACCTTCTCGCAGCTAAGATCGGTCATCCAGGCGGTGAGTTGATCCGCTGGACGTCACTTGGGGCTTGCCAGCGATAATCGCACGCCTGCGCACCCACAGTTTTGTGGGGCCTATCGGGCCAGCAGCTTTGAGCGATGCCCCTAGATGCGCCATATCAGGGATATGTGCGGCAACTGGCGTATGATTCGCCTGGAGCCAGTGGGTTCATTCAAGGTTCCAAAGTCTGCTTTAGCGAATATGCGGCCAAGTTCGATCATCATTTATACGGCGATAGCGGTCATCTGCCTGTGTGTAGGGGCGGGGCTCTACCAGTTTACGCCGCTGAGCCTTGATGTGTCGGTCATGGTTTCCGCGCTTGGGTTTTTCGCTATGGCGCTTGCCGATCAGGCGATGGCACGCAAGGCTGATCGCAAGCATCTTGAACAACAGATTGCCGTCACCGACACGGCGCTGCAGGACGCATTCAACGAGATCGACATGATCCGTGGGCGGCTTGTCGCGCTTGAGACCGACACCCAACAGGCGATGGACGCAACGGTTGCCCCAGTCGCCCAGGATATACAGGCAGTGGGTGCCCTGCTTGCACAAGTGACCGAAACCGTCGCCGATACCGATCATCGTATCACGGCGCTTGAAGCGCAACGTGCAACCGCCGCGACGAGCAGTCAGCGCCCAGCAGCGCCTCCAAAACCCGAGAAAGTCACCAAGAAAACGCCGGCGCCGAAACCGAGCGCAGATGTACCGCTGAAGGCTGACGAACCGGAGCCTCTGCCGCTGCATGTCGATCACGAGCAGGCCATGACTGCTGAGCCGCCGAAAGACGAGGCATCCGAAGCGCTGCTTAAACGCGTTGAGCTTGCGGTGAAGCGTCAGCGTATCGAAGTTTCGATGCAGTCCATCGTGACCCTGCCACATCGCCGCGCGCGCGCCTATGCAACCTCTTACAGCCTCAAGCTCGACGGCGCTGGCACACTAGACAGTGCTCAAGTGCCAGCAGCGGCGGCAGCGGCCGGTGTCGCCGATGCGTATGCCAAGGGCGTCATCGCGCGCGCACTGACGCTGGCAGATCGGTTTGCAGCGCGCGAATCCGCTTCGATGGTTTTCGCGCCGGTCAGCGGGGACGCGGTCCGCTCAAGCAGTTTTGCCGATTGGCTCATCAAGTCCATGACCGATGGTCGCGATCTCGCCGGTCGCTTGGTGCTGGAGGTGACGCAGGCTGATGTGCGTGCGTTTTCCCCGCTGGACATCGACTTGATGAGCGCGCTGAACGATTTGGGCTTCCGCATGGCGGTTAGCAGTCTGACGGACGTGCGGTCGGATCTGTTTGATTTGGCCAAGCATGGTTTCCGCTATCTCAAGGCCCCCGTCCCCTTGTTCCTGGGGTCGGATACGGGCGCGAGCAGCGACATACACCCCGAAGACCTCGCCGATCTCGCCGCACGCAACGGCATGGACATGATCGTGACCGGAGTAGAAAGCGAAGCTCAGGTCGTTGAGTTGCTCGACTGCAATCTCGGTTACGCGCAAGGCAATCTTTTTGCGCGCCCACGTATCGTGGAAGTGACGCCGCGCCCGCCGGGCAACAGCAAGCCACCCGTTAAGGCGCAAACGACGCCGACCGAACCCGCCAGACCGGAGCGCATCAGCGGGACCGGTCAATCGATCACACGCTCCGCCTGACGTGGGGGGTCTTCCCTGCGCGGTTTCTCAACTGAGGACTTTTCCGTGGCTGATGCCCGACCTTCGCGCTTGACCGGCCTCGGCGAGGTCATGGACCGCTACACGGTCATCCTCTCCGACATCTGGGGCGTGCTTCATAACGGCTTGCAGGCTTGGCAGGAGGCAGTCGATGCCCTGCAACAAGCACGGGCGGACGGAAAGACCGTCATCTTGATCTCCAACGCTCCGCGCCCCAGCGATCCGGTCATTGCTCAGCTTCAGGGGTTGGGTGTCCCCCGCTCGGCGTTCGACGCGATCATCACGTCCGGCGATGTGACCCGGAGCCTTCTTGAGGGGCGCTTCAAGGGCGCAAGTGTCAGCCATATCGGCCCTGACAAGGACAAACCGCTGGTTGACGGCCTGCCCGTGACCTTCACCGCGGACCAGCGGGCGGAGGTTTGCTTGTGCTCGGGGCTCAATGACGACCAGACCGAGACGCCAGAAGACTATAGACCGCGCCTTCAAGCGCTTGTTGACCGCGGCGTTCCGATGATCTGCGCCAATCCTGATAAGGTGGTGGAGCTTGGCAACCGGCTGATGTACTGCGCGGGAGCGTTGGCCGATCTTTACGAAGAGATGGGCGGCGAAACGATTGTTTTAGGCAAACCGCATGCCCCGATTTATGAGGCGGCGCTTTCGCTCGCCGGTGGACCGCCTGTCGCGGAGTGTCTCGCGTTAGGCGATTCGGTGCGCACCGATCTACGCGGTGCAGCCGACCAAGGCATCGACTGCGTCTTCGTCACTGGCGGCATTCACGCCTCGGAGTTCGGTCCATCGCTCATGCCGAACGCTGCGCGGGTCGAGGCTTTCCTCGCTGAAGCCCCTTACCCCGCCATCGGTTGGATGCATCGGTTGAGTTGGTAGATCCAAATCGCACGTTGAGCTGGGCGAAGCGCAAGATTGGATCAATCAAGTAGCTTCAAACCGCACGTTGAGCGGAGCGAAGCGCAAGGTTTGAATTAATCAAAAAGCGCGTCGATATCGTCCTGGCAGACCTCAGGTCCATCACGCTGCGGTCCATTGAGGATCTGCTCTTCGGCCCGCTCGTCACGAGCTTTCTCTTCTTCGGAAACAAGCGCAGGGCCATCGCCGTCTGGCAAGGTATCCAGAAGTCGGTCGAACCGTGTCTCAAGGCGCTTGAGCGTTTCCACGACCTTTCCGATCCGCTGGCCGGTGATGTCCTGGAAAGTGCACGCTTCAAAGATGTCGATCATCTGTGCGTCGACAAGCGCTTCAAAAGCGGTCGCATCGCTTCGGTCAGCTGACATTATTTTCTCAGCGGACTCCATGATCCGGTCCGTTGCGCGCTCGGTTTCCTCCACGACGGCATCGAGCTCCATGCCTGCTTCAGGCAGGCGGCCAGTGCGCATATCTTCGACGCCGAGGCTGGAAAGCTGTGTCCGCAGGCCCTGAATATCGTTCGCGGCGTCGCGCACAGCGTCGGCAAACACGTGCTCCGCTTCTCGCAACGAATCTTCTAGCTGCGCTGTCATGGCTCGTGCGACATCAAGCGCGCGACCCATGTCGAGGCGATGGGCAGGCGCAGTTTCGACGCACTCCATCAGTGCGGCAGCCTGTTTGCTGGCCAATGCATCGAAGTCGAGAGCGGCAACATGCACTTTCGCCGCCGCGGCAGTGTCGGAAGATCGGGTCATCATCCAAACTCCTTGATGAGGTCAGCCGACCCCGTCTGCCCTCAAATCGCGTTTGAGGGCAGGACCGGGTCTGCGGACCGGCAGACCGCCGATCGGTCTATTGGATTGGATGATTAGTCGCCGAAAACGGCGTCAATCTTCGATTTCAGCGTTGCCGCGTTAAACGGCTTGACGATGTAATTGTTCACGCCAGCCTTTTTCGCGGCGATAACGTTTTCCGTCTTGGACTCAGCGGTGACCATAATGAATGGCGTGCGCTGTAGGCCATCATCGGAGCGGACGGATTTCAGAAGTTCGTAGCCAGTCATCGGTTCCATGTTCCAATCCGAAATCACCAGGCCGTACTTGCGCATCTTCATCTTATCGAGCGCTTCTTCGCCGTCCTTGGCGTCGTCAATGTCGCTGAACCCGAGCTGTTTCAGCAGGTTGCGGATAATCCGCACCATGGTCTTGTAGTCATCGACAACAAGCACCGGAATCGAAGTGTCAACAGGCATACTCACTACTCCATGCCAGCAGCGAAAGCCGCCGCTCATCCCACACCTAATGCCGAAAACGACCCATTGTGAGCCATTCGGCGTCCCGAATTCGAACACCGAAGCTACCCGCCGCCTTTGAAATTTCAGTTAATGAGACAAGCAAAAACCCTCATCGGGTGATCAATTGGCATTGAGAGCGGCAAAAAACGCCACGACCTTCGGAGCTTGGCAGAACATCCAATGGCCAGGCGGGAGAAAATGGCTAGCTTATGGTGCACCGCAACACCGTTCTCATCGACGATCTGGAAACACCATCATGCTCGCCAGCGCCCAACTGCCCTTGCACGCCTTCGCGTTCGAGGACTTGTATATCGGACAATCTGAAAGCTATCGGCGTACGGTTTCGGTATCGGATGTAGTCGGATTCGCGGAACTGTCGGGCGACCGCAACCCGATCCATTTGTCGGAACACTTCGCTGCCAACACGCCGTTCAAGTCTCGCATCGCGCACGGTCTATATACCGCAAGCCTGATATCAGCCGTTCTAGGGACGCGACTGCCTGGACCCGGAGCGGTGTATCTCTCGCAGACACTCAAATTCCTCGCACCGGTACACATTGATGACGTTGTTGACGTCAGCGTCGAGGTGATGGAGCTGATCGACGGCAAGAACAGGGCGCGGCTGAGGTGCTTGTGTTCGGTCGGCGAGAAGGACGTCCTGGTGGGCGAGGCGATCGTCATGGTGCCCTCGCGGTCAGACATGGAGCATGAGGGCTCAGCGTAGATTGAGCTGGCTGTCTTGACCTCAGAAAGGGGAGCCTTCTATCAGCGGGGGCCCCGAACTTTCACGGTTTCGTTTCTTGCGCTCCTTCGATCCCTCTCAAACGCCGCCCGCGCCGACGCGCCCACGCGTGGCGCTGATTGGAAATTTTGATGGCTTTCACCGGGGCCACCAGGCGGTGGTAAAGGAGGCCCAAGAGGCAGCAATTGGAATCGGCGGCACTGTTTGGCTGTTGACCTTCGACCCGCATCCTCGGCGTTTCTTTGCGCCCGACGCGCCGCACAGTGTGCTGGCGGATCAACAGGTGGAGCTTCGGCTCGCGAAAGCGCTGGGTCTTGAGGGTCACAAGACGGTGCTCTTCGACCGGGCACTGGCCGCACAGCGCCCCCAAGAGTTCATCGACACCTACATCGTTGGTGCGATTCAGGCATCAGCTGTCGTCGTGGGGCATGATTTCCGCTTCGGTCAGGGGCGTAAAGGCAGCGCCGAGACTTTGCGCGCCGATGGGCGGTTTTCAGTTTCGGAAGTTGAGCCTTTTGTCGATGAGGGCGGCCAGACGATTTCATCGAGCCGGATCCGCGGCTTGCTGCGGGATGGGTCACTTGCCGAGGCCAATGGGCTCTTGGGGTATCGCTACTTTGTCGGCGGCACGGTGGAACATGGCGAAAAGCGCGGGCGACAGTTGGGCTATCCAACGGCGAACATCGCTCTGCCCGAGACCAGCCCACTCAAGCACGGAATCTACGCAACCACCATCAAGGTTGGCGATACGGTCTACCTGTCGGTGGCCAACTATGGGCAGCGTCCAACCTTCGGGGATAAGCCACCGCTTTTGGAAGTGCACCTGTTTGATTTCTCGGGCGACCTGTACGGTCAGGACGTCGAAGTCGCCTTTCACAGCCATCTTCGCGGTGAGTTGAAATTCGACGGTGTTGACGCGCTCATCGATCAGATGGATACCGATAGCGCTCAAGCACGCGCCGCACTTGCCGCAGCGCAACCGCTTTCTGCGCTGGATCTGGAGCTTGGCCTTGTCCACGCCACCGCAGCAGCGGCGTAACTTCACATGACCGGTGCTTTATTTTCATCGGGCCTCTTGATAAGAGCGCGCATGGTCCGGATGGCGATCTTTCGAATTATCGGCCCGGCTGCGCGCTGAGGGATAACCCAGCCCGCAGGCCCGGGAACTGTGCGCCGTCCAACCTTCACACCTCAATGATGTGACCCATGTCCGAACCATTCGACTATTCGCAGACGTTGTTTCTGCCCAAAACCGATTTCCCCATGCGTGCCGGCTTGCCGAAAAAAGAGCCGGAAATCCTCAAGCGCTGGGATGATCAGAATCTCTACAAAAAGCTTCGGGCCGATGCCGCCGGGCGTCCGCGCTACATCTTGCATGATGGGCCACCCTACGCGAACGGCCATCTGCATATCGGCCACGCGCTCAACAAGACGCTCAAGGACATGGTCACCCGCTCCAAGCAGATGGCGGGGTATGACAGCAATTATGTGCCTGGCTGGGACTGCCACGGCCTTCCGATCGAATGGAAGATCGAGGAAGAGCTGCGCGGCAAAGGCAAGAACAAGGACGATCTCGACAAGGTGACCTTGCGGCGCCTGTGCCGGGAGTTTGCCGACAAGTGGATCAAGGTTCAGGCCGAAGAGTTCCGTCGGCTCGGTGTCGAGGGTGACTTCGAAAATCCCTACCTGACTATGAGCTTCGATGCCGAAGCGACCATCGCAGAGGAGCTGATGAAGTTCGCGATGGATGGCCAGCTCTATCGCGGCTCGAAGCCGGTGATGTGGTCGGTCGTCGAGCGCACGGCGTTGGCGGAGGCCGAGGTCGAGTATCAGGATTATGAGTCTGATACGATCTGGGTGAAATTTCCGGTTTCTATTGACGCACTTCGCAACAGCCAAAACGTTGACCCGAAAATTGTGGATCGGCTGCTGGGGTCGTTTGTGGTGATTTGGACAACCACCCCTTGGACCATTCCGGGGAACCGAGCCATCGCTTATTCGCCCCGTGTTAACTACGCGCTTTACGAGGTCACGGCCGCCAAAAACGACTTCGGGCCACAGCGTGGTGAGCGAATTGTCGTCGCACAAAGTCAGGCTAATGAGATCGCCGCGCAAGCGAAAGTTGAGTTGAGCCTCCGCTTGGCCTTGCCGCCAGCAACGAAACTATTTGACCTGATAACCTGCCATCACCCCCTATCGTCATCCTCGGGCTTGTCCCGAGGATCCATGGAGAACGGCGGAGCAGGTATGGACCCTCGCCACGAGGGCGAGGGTGACGTCCCAGCGTACGACTTCCCCATCCCCCTCCTCGCCGGCGACCACGTCACTGACGACGCAGGCACAGGGTTCGTCCACACCGCGCCCAGCCATGGCCGTGAGGACTTTGAAGCGTGGATGGACCATGCGCAGGACCTTAAGGCGCGCGGCATCGACACCACCATCCCGTTTCCGGTCGACGATGCAGGCTTCTACACCAGCGACGCGCCGGGCTTTGAAGGCGCACGCGTCATCGACGATAAGGGCAAGAAAGGCGACGCCAACAAGCGCGTCATCGCGGCGCTGATCGAAAAAGACATGCTGTTCGCGCGCGGGCGGCTCAAGCACACCTATCCGCATTCCTGGCGCTCGAAAAAGCCCGTCATCTTCCGCAACACGCCGCAATGGTTCGTCTACATGGATGAGGATATCGCTGGTCAGGCGGGCGACACCCTGCGCAAGCGCTCGCTCGACGCGATAGACGCCACGACCTTCTACCCGGCACAGGGCCAGAAGCGCCTGCGCTCGATGATCGAGAACCGGCCCGACTGGGTGCTCTCACGCCAACGCGCGTGGGGCGTGCCGATCACGGTGTTCACCCACAAAGAGAGCGGTGAGGTACTGCGCGATCCCGAGGTCAATGCGCGCATCGTCGAGGCGTTTCATGCCGAAGGCGCCGACGCCTGGTTCGAGGAGGGCGCGAAGGCCCGGTTCCTGGGGAATGGCTATGACGCCGACGAATGGGAGCAGGTCACCGATATTCTCGATGTCTGGTTCGATTCAGGCTCAACCCATGCCTATGTGCTCGAAAAGCGCGAGGACCTTGCGACCCATCGCGAGATCGATGGCGGTCGCGACCGGGTGATGTATCTCGAGGGCTCCGATCAGCATCGCGGCTGGTTCCATTCATCGCTTCTGGAAAGCTGCGGCACGCGGGGCAGGGCGCCCTATGACGATGTCCTGACCCACGGTTTCACGATGGCCGAAGACGGTCGCAAGATGTCGAAATCGCTGAACAATCAGGTTTTCCCGCAGGACATCATAAGCCAGTATGGCGCAGACATCCTGCGCGCCTGGGTTGCTTCGGTCGACTATTCCGACGATCAGCGCCTCGGCCCGGAGATCATCAAGACGGTCGTCGATAGCTATCGAAAGCTGCGCAACACGCTGCGCTGGGCGCTTGGATCGGTCGCCCATTACGATCGCCACCGCGATTACATGCCCGCCGCCGAGATGCCGGACCTTGAGCGCTACATGCTGCACCGCCTAACGACGCTCGATGCCACCGTGCGCGAGGCCTATAACACTTTCGACTTTCAGAAGGTCTTTCAGACGCTGTTTGCGTTCGCGACCATCGATCTTTCGGCGTTCTACTTCGATATCCGCAAGGACGCGCTGTATTGCGATGCGCCGTCGAGCCATCGGCGCCGCGCCTGCCTCACCGTCCTCGACACGACGTTGGACGCGCTGACAAAGTCGCTGGCGCCGCTTCTGCCATTCACGATGGAAGAGGTATGGCAGTCCCGTCATAGCTCGGACGGCGCGATGGACGCACCGTCGATCCACTTGCAGCAGTACCCTGAAATACCAAGTGATTGGCGCGACGAAGCGCTTGCCGCCCGTTGGAAGACCATACGCCAGGTTCGCCGCGTCGTGACCGGTGCGCTGGAAGTCGAACGCCGCGAAAAGCGGATCGGCTCGTCGCTTGAAGCAGCTCCCGCCATCTACATCGCAGATGCCGACCTGTTCGCCGCGGTCAAGGATGTGGACTGGGCCGACATCGCCATCGCATCGCAGGCAAGCATGCACTTTGGCGATGCGCCCGAAGGGGCGTTCCACCTCGATGACGTCCATGGCGTTGGGGTCGTCCCCGGGATGGCCGAGGGCCGCAAGTGCGCGCGCTCATGGAAAATCCTGCCCGAGGTCGGCACAGATACCGACTTCCCCGATGTCACCCTTCGCGACGCCGATGCGCTGCGTGAACTGGGTATCTCGAAGGCCGCTTGATGCACAAAACGGTCCTCATCGGGATTGTCATCGCACTGGTCGGCCTGTTGGCCGACCAGGCAACCAAAGGTGCGATCCTGTCGACCTTCGAAGCCGACCCGTTCGCAAAGATACCCGTGACCTCGTTTTTCGATCTGGTTCTGGTCTGGAACTATGGGATTTCCTACGGCCTTTTTCAGGCAGGAAGCCAGGCCGAGGTCTTTTTTCTGATCGCCATCAAAGTTGCGATCACGCTTGCACTGATCATCTGGCTTGTGCGCAACACCGACCTGCTGACTGCTGTGGCTCTTGGGCTGCTGATCGGTGGCGCGATCGGTAACACGATCGATCGGATTATCCACGGAGCGGTGGTGGATTTCGTCTCCCTGCATGCCGCCGGGTTTTACTGGTACGTTTTCAATCTGGCCGATGTCTGGGTCGTTGCCGGTGTAGCGCTTCTTCTGTATGACGCTTTCATCGTCCATCGCGGTCAGAAGGTTGCGGACTGATGGTCAGCAGCGAGCGCAACCGTGGTGAGCGAGGCGGCACGGTCTTGCCGCAATCGGCGCTTAGTGGGCGCGTAGGCCACGCACTGAAGGCATATCATGCAGTTGAGTAATCATTTCATCCGTCACCCTTTGCGCTTGATCATCCTATGCGCTGCTACCGCAACGCTTCTGGGTGGTTGCGCAAGCTACGGTTCGTTTGACGAAAATGAGCCCGGTATTGAGGAGAGTCTGATCGGCGACTTTGCGGGGGTTTTGGGTGATCCTGTCCCCGAAGAGCCAATCGATTATTCCGCCCGCGCTCCACTGGTTGTACCACCGGACAGCTCTCAGCTTCCCGCGCCTCAGGAAAGCAGCATTGCGGCGAATGATCCGAATTGGCCGACCGACCGCGACGCGCGTGCCGCCAGCGTTCTGGAAAGCGATGAACAAGTGCTGGTGTTCGGTCGCGATGGCCGGACAGTCGACATCGAAGCAACGCAAAGACTGGCCAGCGCTGGGGGTGCCCCAGAACGCCGACCTGATCGCGACCGGGACGACAATTCGCGCTTGTCGGTGATCGAGATGCAGCGTGAAACTGAAATCGAGCGTAGTCGCTTGGCAGGCACCGCGGAGATCAACCCGGAAACCCGTCTACGCGAGCGCCGCTATCTGACCGATCCGCCCGAAAGTGCAAGACAGCCCTCGCCGGACGCGGAGTTTGCCATCTCCGAAAGCGGCGAAATTGTTGAAGATGAGAAGCCTTGGTGGCAACTCTGGTAGAGCCGGGCGACCAAACGGCGCAGCCCCTACCCAGTAGTGGAGCCAAGTTTCTCGGCGGTCATGGTCGCAGGCCCCTACACGGGCGCTCCCTGGGTGCCTATGTAGGTTTTTGCAGTTCGTCTTCCCAATCGGTGGGATACTCCATAATCCTGACCCACCTCTATTCCGCGCTTGTTTGGAGTATTCTGATGACCGTTACCGCCATGCAATCCACTACGGCAGGCCTGACGCCGGCCAATGCGGCAGAAGCGAGTGTTGCCTTCGCACCCGCTGCGAGCGAGTTCACCCTCGACAACGGGCTGCACGTTGTGGTCATCCCTGATCGCCGAGCGCCAGTCGTGACGCATATGATCTGGTACAAGGTCGGCGCGGCGGACGAAGTCCCTGGCGAGTCCGGTATCGCGCACTTTCTCGAACACCTGATGTTCAAGGGCACGACCAACTACCCTGGTGACACATTCTCACAGGAGATTGCGCGTTTGGGCGGGACCCAAAACGCCTTTACGTCATACGATTACACCGCCTATTTTCAGAGAATTGCCGTCCAGCATCTGCCGCTCATGATGCAGATGGAGGCTGACCGCATGAGCAATCTCACGCTCGCTGAGGATGAAGTAGCCTCCGAGCGCAACGTCGTCCTCGAGGAGCGCGCCAGCCGGGTCGATAACGATCCGTCCGCTCAAATGCGCGAAAGCTACTCTGCGACATTCTATCAGAACCATCCCTATGGTGTGCCGATCATCGGCTGGGGTCATGAGATCGAAGAGCTGACGCGGGAAATCGCACTGGCCTTTTACGCGCGCTACTACACACCGGAGAACGCAATCCTCGTTGTCGCCGGTGATGTTGATGAAGAGGGCGTCCGAGAACTGGCCGAAGAAACCTACGGTACGATCCCTCCGCGCGAAGGCGCGGTCACCGAGCGTCGACGCCCCCGCGAGCCGGAGCCGGTTGCGGAACGCCGCGTGGAACTGCGCGACCCTCGTATCGCACAGGCCATTGTCCAGATGGGTTATCTGGCCCCGTCCTACACCCTCAATGACGACCCCCGCCTTCCGCCCGCGCTCGACGTCCTTTCCCATTATCTCGGTGATGGGACTACATCGCGCCTCTACCGGCATTTTGTCATAGAGCAGCGCAGCGCAGCGGCCATTGGCGCCTACTACAATGGCGCATCGCTCGATCATGGCGGTCTGTACATATTCGCTTACCCCGCTCAGGGCACCTCAACCGATGACCTTGAAGCTGCGGTTCAAGCGGAGATTGCCACGTTCTTGCAGGAAGGAATTTCCGAGCAAGAAGTCGAACGCGCCAAACGTAATTTGGTTGCTCAGACCGTTTTTGCGCAGGACAGTCAATCATCCTTGGCCCGTATCTTCGGCGCGTCACTCGCCGTCGGCGAAGCGCTCGAAGACGTTCAGCAATGGCCCGCTCGGATAGCCGAGGTTACCGCCGAGGAGGTGATGCGCGCTGCCCGCGCGGTCATTCAGCCCCACCGGGTCGTGGTCGGCGTCCAGCATCCGGCGGAAGGTCCTGCGGAGATGCCTGCCAATTGATAGCCTTGCGCCGCATCACGCCGGTTGTTCGACCGTTCAAGCCAATACCCGGAATTGTTCTGGGGCTGCTAGGATTGATTGTCATGACAGTACACCTCACCCCGCCATCGGATGCGCAAGCGGCAGTTAACGTCGCCGAACGGACGTCTCCAGGCGGTCTTTCCTACTGGCTCGTGGAAGATGCGACCGTCCCGCTTGTTGCCATGCGGTTTGGCTTTCGAGGCGCGGGCGCTGTGCAGGATCCGGCAGCCGTGCCCGGTGTGGCCAATCTTGCTGCAGCCCTTCTCGACGAAGGGGCAGGTCCGCATGACGCAATCGCATTCCAGACATTGCTCGAAGACAACGCCATAAGGCTGTCGTTTGACGCAAGCCACGATACTTTTTCGGGCGAACTTACCGTTGTTTCAGACACTGTCGCCTTGGGCGCGGAGCTTCTGGCCCTCGCTTTGACGCAGCCGCGCTTTGACGCCGATGCAATTGAGCGCGCGCAAGGGCAGATGATGGCCGGCCTACGGCGAGAGTTGAACGATCCTGAGGCGATCGCATCGCGCCTGTCCGCTCGCACGCTGTTCCCCGATCACCCGTATGGCAGGCCTGTGCGCGGTACGCTTGAAAGCGTGCCGCAGATCGAGGCCCAGCACTTGCGCGACCTTCACGCCCGCGCTCTGGGGAGGGATCGGCTCCATATCGCGATTGTCGGCGACATCACCTCAGGCGATGCGGACGCTTTGGTTGACCAGGCGTTCGGCGGGTTGCGCGAGACCGCCGACCTAGCGGATGTGCTGCCAACCGAAGTCCCGACCGGGGCACTTACCCAGCAAACCGAAGCGGTTGCGCAGACTGCCATTCGCTTCGCTCTGCCGGGTCTCGAACGCGATGACCCCGAATTTCTCACTGCCTTTGTCATGAACCATATACTGGGCGGCGGGACATTCTCTTCGCGTCTGTTCAAGCAGGTGCGGGAGGCGCGGGGGCTGACCTATTCCGTCTATTCCTACATAACAGCCCGCGATTACGCGCCCTTCCTTGGCGGGGGCGCATCGACACGCCCCGAACGGGCGCAGGAGACACTCGACGTGATCCGGCAGGTGATCGATGAGTTCGTCAGTGAAGGTCCAACGGCGGAAGAGTTGCAGGCAGCCAAGGATTTCTTGATTGGCTCCTATCCTCTTCGTTTCGATTCATCTCAGAAGATCGCCCAGCAGCTGGTCGGCATGCAGCTCGAGGACATGCCCATCAGCTACATGACCGAACGCGCTGGTTTGATTGAAGCGATAACGGTGGACGACATTCGCCGGGTTGCCGACCGCCTCTTGAAGGCACCGCTGTCGCTTGTCATCGTGGGACAGCCGTTGAGCTGAGGCGTAGTATAGCAGCGGCCTCGAACCACGTTAGCCGATCAGGAGAGGCGGCCTTGGCCAAGACCGCACCCGCAGCTGAGCCCGACATCAACGTTCGGGGCGTTCGCGCCGCCATCCGTGCACTTCCCGATTCCCTGATCAATCGCATAGCCGCCGGAGAGGTGATCGAGCGGCCGGCCAGCGTTGCCAAAGAGCTCGTTGAAAACAGCCTCGACGCAGGCGCTCATCAGATCGACATCACGATCGACGCGGGCGGCAAGGCACTTGTTTGCGTGTCCGATGATGGCCACGGGATGGGTGCGGATGATCTTGCGATGGCCGTACAGCGCCATGCGACGTCCAAACTGGGCGATGACGAATTGGTGCACATCACACAGCTTGGCTTTCGCGGGGAGGCGCTGCCCTCCATCGGTGCCGTTTCGACGATGACGGTCACCTCCCATTCGCAAGGCGCGAGCGGGGCCTATGAACTAAGGGTTGATGCAGGCCACATCTCGTCTGCCCGCCCTGCCGCCCGTCGCAAGGGGACTGAAGTGCGTGTGGAAAGGCTATTTGCCGCCGTTCCCGCTCGCCTCAAGTTCCTCAAATCTGACGGCGCGGAGACAACCGCCATCGCGGACACGGTCCGAAGGCTCGCCTTGGCCGCTCCGAAAGTGGGTTTCCGGCTTCAGTCGGGGCAACGGACTGTCCTTGACTTGCCGCCGGCCGATGCGGCGCTGCCGTTCGACAGTGCGATCGCACAGCGCATGCGCATGCTTTTTGGCCCCGAGGCCGATGCGAACATGCGGCCATTGCTGGCAAGCCGAGAGGGGCTTTCCATTGAGGGGCGGCTTGGCCTGCCGACCTGGCATCGTGCGACAAGCCGCGACATCCATCTCATCATCAACGATCGCCCAATTAAGGATCGCTTGCTGATGGGGGCCGTTCGCGCAGCCTACGGCGATCTGATGCCGCGTGACCGATTTCCGGCGATCGTCCTGGCAATTGCCATCGATCCGACGCGGGTTGATGTCAACGTTCACCCGCAGAAAGCCGATGTGCGCTTCCAGAACCCTGGCCATGTCCGGGGGCTTGTGATCTCTGCTATCCGCTCGGCCCTCGGTGAAGCGGGCCTTGCGACGTCTGCGAGCCTTGAGCAGCAAGCTCTCAATCACCTCACGGTGGGTTCCGGCGCCAGCAGCCCGGAAAACCCCGGCGGGTTCGAAGCGCCGCAGCAGGCAGCTTACTCCGCCCCGGACTTTAACTGGAATAAGGTTAGGGTGGCCCAGCCATATGGGCGAGCCATGACCCCCCGTTTGTCCGGCCTCGATGCGCCATCGTCGCGACAGACCGATGATCATCACCACGAGCCCGAGGCGCTCGACGACTACCCACTGGGCACCGCCCGCGCCCATGTCCACGAGACCTACATCCTTGCTGAAAGTCGCGACGGTCTCATCCTGATTGACGCGCACGCCGCCCATGAGCGGTTGGTCTATGAACAGCTCAAGGCGGGCATGGAACGTGATGGCGTTGGCTCGCAGCCGTTGCTCGTGCCTGATGTTGTGGAGCTGCCTGCCGGGCAAGCTGCCACGGTGCTTGATCAGGCGGACGCGCTTGCGAAAATGGGTCTTGTTGTCGAACCGTTCGGCCCGGAGACGGTCCTGGTTCGTGAGACGCCCGCCATGCTCGGGCCATGTGACGGCGCGCAGCTGGTCCGCGACATTGCCGATGACCTTGCAGAAATGGGCACATCGGAGCGTCTTGATGCACGCCTCAAACGGGTTGCAAGCTCAATGGCCTGTCATGGTTCGGTTCGCGCGGGTCGCCGTTTGCGTACCGAGGAAATGAATGCGTTGCTGCGGCAGATGGAGCGTACGCCTGCCTCCGCGCAATGCAACCATGGCCGCCCGACGTTCATGAAGCTCGACAAAAAAGCGCTGGATCGGCTTTTCGGCCGATAGAACCAATCGATAAACCCTGATAAATCAACAGCTTACAAAGTTGCTGTGCGCGGCCCTGGCGCCATTTTGCGCACCGCTTGTACACCCGATCTTCCTGTTGCGAGAGCGAACCGCGCGAGCATCCACCCAAGCAAGAAGCCGATTGCAACCATGATGAGGCCGGCAACCGTTAGCGGCACCGCCGGCTCAAAACGGGTTTGTACCCCCCTGACCAGAGCGACATCGGGGCTGCTGGCAACGAGCCAAACCCGCTCCAGAGACCCGGCATCTTCGAAGGCGCGTTGCTGACTGACGAGGGCCTGGTAGCGTTCGAGTGTGCTGGCAATCTGGCGCCCACGATCAGATAAGAAGCTGTTATCGGGCAATTGATAGTGCGCTAGAGCCTGTTCCCGCGTCAGCCCGGCGCGAGCGCTCGCGGCATCAAAATCGTTGGCCACTTGCTCCAACTCAGCCACCGCCCCACTGAGCGCCTGCCGGTATTGCTGTGCGAATTCAGGCGCTTGGCTCATTGTTCCAGCGCCTGCAAGCGCCACGATCATGATGAAGAGCTTACGGATCATCGTTCGCCACTATAGCGCAAAAAGATGATTTGCGACCCTCCAAATCCACGGATTTCAGCGATGGTAAAGCCGGCCGGGACGGACAATTCCACCGACGCACTCTCTTCCACAATGACCAGCGCGCCAGGCTCAAGCCAGGTGCCTTGATGCAAAGCCGAAAGCGCTGATTCCGCAAGCCTTTGGGCATAAGGCGGATCGAGAAAGCCGAGCGTAAATGGTGCCATCGACCCACGCGACCCGAGCCGTGTCGCATCTCGCTTGAACAGCCGGGCTTTCGCCGCGACGCCGCACGCTTCGATGTTGTGGCGGATAAGGCTTCGGCCTTCGATCGACGCGTCGACGAACAGCGCAAATGCAGCCCCCCGGCTCAGTGCTTCCAGCCCGAGCGCGCCGGTGCCTGCAAACACATCGATGACCCGCGCACCATCAATCTCCTGGCTTGGACTGAACAGATTGCTGTGTTCCAGAATATTGAACAGGCTTTCGCGCGCCCGGTCCGTTGTGGGGCGGACCGCATCGCTGCGCGGCGCTTTCAAAGCGCGGCCCTTGAAGCTTCCACCGACGATTCTCACCGCCGCTTTCCTCGCGTTCGGGGCCGGTCGGGTGGCGTACTGCTACCCTTAGAAGGTTTCCGGGTGTCGTTTCGGCTGGACTTTCTTGCGCGTGCGGGACGTCGCGGCGTTGAACTGCGCCCGCCAGCGTCCTGTTTTGCCTTCGGTTCGCGTGTCTTCGCGCGTTTTGAGGGTTGGGTTGCCGCTCCGGCCTCTGACTGCTTTCCGCGCCGGTTGTTGGTCTCCGCACGCAAACCGGCGTCGAAATCCGCGCCCGCCTGTTCGGCCAGTTTGGCCCCTAACTGATCCTTCAGAATCCGCGCTCGCACCTCGGAAACGTCGCCAGAAGCGAGATCGCCAAGTTGAAACGGGCCATAAGACACACGGATGAGGCGATTGACCTGCAAACCGAGTGCGCCCAGCACCACCTTGACCTCGCGGTTCTTGCCTTCGCGCAAACCGACTGTCAGCCATTGATTGCCGCCTTGGCGCCGCTCGACAGCGATTTCCATCGGTCCGTATCGAACACCATCGACCGTCATGCCCGCCCGAGCGCGATCAAGCGCAGGCAGGTCAACGTCGCCAAAAGCGCGAACCCGGTAGCGGCGCAACCAGCCGGTTGAAGGCAGTTCCAACACACGTTTGAGCCCGCCATCATTGGTCAGCAACAGCAGCCCCTCGGTATTGAAGTCGAGACGGCCAACGGGATGAAGCGTTTTCAGCTCATCAGGCAAAGCGTCCGGCAAGACGGGCCGGCCCTCGGGGTCGCGCGCTGCGGTCAAAAGACCTTTCGGCTTGTGGAACAGCCATAGACGCGTTCGTTCAGCCTGCGGGAGGGGTGCTCCGTCCACCTCGATCCGGTCGCTGGATGTTACCAGATGTGCAGGCGTGTGAAGGGTTTTGCCGTTCACGGCCACGCGACCGGCCTCGATCCACACCTCGGCTGTGCGCCGTGAACAAAGCCCAGATCGCGCAATGACCTTCGCGATCCGCTCGCCGTGTTTGCGAGCGGTCTCCGCGCCTTTGCCAGTCTGCGCTCGCCGCTTTGTTTGATCCGTTGGCACCATTGCCGCTCTTTTGACGGCGCTCTGCCACTTGTGGCAAGCCCCTTTCATGGTCGTGCATACCCTTCACCACACCGGTCGGGCCTTAAAACCCATGCAGGTCGCTTTGCAGGAAGCGCGCGCCGCGGCGGCGCTCGGTGAAGTGCCCGTTGGCGCTGTACTAGTCCGCGACGGGGCCATTCTCGCTCAAGCGGGCAACCGAACGCGCACCGATCATGACCCATCGGCCCACGCGGAGATTGTCGCGATCAGAGCGGCGGCAAAGAGGCTTGAGACGGATCGGCTCGTGGGCGTTGATCTCTACGTGACGCTTGAGCCTTGCGCCATGTGCGCGGCCGCCATCAGCCACGCCCGCATCCGGCGGCTCTATTATGGCGCCGATGATCCCAAGATGGGCGCCGTTCTCCACGGGCCGCGCTTTTTTGCTCAGCCGACCTGTCATCATGCGCCGGAGGTCTATGACGGTATCGACGCGGACGCATCCGCGCGGCTTTTGCGAGACTTCTTTGCAGCGCGTCGGTAAAGGCGTATCGTGAATTGGCAACAGAGGTTGAGGGACCCTGATCATGGTGTTTTCGAACGATGAACGCGAAGCCATCATTCGCTACGATACGCCTGAATATCATGTGCTGCGTCCGGGCGATTTTGTGGTTTGCGCGGTGACGTTTGAGCGCATTCCGCTTGCCGAGCTGAAATATTGGAGCGTTGCTCGCCAGGAGCCTTACCGTGACGCCGCCGCCTCGCTGGAAGCCGAATTGCGCGCCGGCAAAACGGGTTAAACCCTTTTCGCCGTAACCTGCGGCTCTCTGGCCGTTTCAGTCTATCGACACGAGCAACAATTCACGGCGCCATCTCGCAATTGCGGCGTCGAGCAAGGTGCCGATATAGGCTGGGTCTTCAAAGCTGAGCTGCGCTGGGATCGCGGTCGAAAGATTTGCGAGGTCCGCCAACACGCCTTCGGCATCTTTCAAGCGAAGATGGTCTTTTTCGGTGGTTACCAACAGCGCGTTGCGGCTTTGCGCATCCCGGATCAAGCGCTCGGCGTCCGCCTTGGTGTAGCGGTGGTGATCAGCGAAGTGCAAACCGTGCACCACGTCGAGACCAGCTGATTTGAGGCTGTCAAAAAACTTCTCCGGCCGCCCGATCCCGCAATAGGCCATGACGGGTTTCTCGCGCAGATGCTCAGCGACCTCGATTTCCATGCGGGCACTGAGGACCGGCTTGCCGCGCTGGGCCGCTCGACGCACCGCTGGCGCGGCCGCGTTGCCCTCACCGATCAGCACAACGGCATCGACATGATCCATTTGCCTGTCGAGGGGTGCCCTGAGCGGGCCCGCAGGATGGCAAAGACCGTTGCCTACGCCGGAACGGCCATCGACGACAGCGAAAGCCAGGTTTTTGATGACCCCTGGGTTTTGTAAACCATCATCGAGAATTGCGCAGCGCGCACCGTTCTCGGATGCGGCCGCTATGGAAGCCAATCTGTCTGTGCCAACCCACGTTGGCGCCTGGCGAGCAAGCAGAAGCGGTTCATCGCCGGTCTCCGCAGCGTTGTGGCGCTCGGGCTCCACACGCGTCGATCCGGAGGTCAGCGTTCCGCCATAACCTCTCGAAATGAACGCTGGCGCTATTCCACGCTCACTCATCATGGCTGCGATGGCCAGCGCCGTTGGGGTCTTTCCTGCGCCGCCTGCTATGAAGTTGCCGACGCAGATGACAGGCAGGGCGGCCTGCTTGCCGGGCATCGCCATGCGGTTCGCAACGGTTTGGCCATAGAGGGCTGACGGGATGTACAGCAGGGCTTTGGCGAGCCCACGCGACAGGCTTGCAGGCTCATCGGGCTTCGGCCACCACAGGCTCGAGGTACCGCTCACGCCCGTGCCTGCTCCAAGGCGGCGGAAACCGAGAAGGCGGTCAGCAATGGCTCAATGGCATCGACCGTTGCCTTCAGGGAGCCTTCAAACTCCATGATGGCCCGGCGCGCATAATGGCAGCGCAGTTCGCGTTCCGCCTCATCGCTCAACAACTCCTGCACGCCCCTGGCAAGGGTTTCAGCGCCGTTCACTTCACGCGATGCGGCAGCCGCGCCCAAGGCGGCGTAGATTTCCGGAAAGTTCGTCACCGCTGGCCCGTGCAGGATCGCCGATCCAAGCTTGGCTGCCTCAATCGGATTTTGCCCGCCATGCGAAACCAGCGAGCCGCCGATGAACGAGACCGGAGCGATCTGATAGTGCAGCCCCATCTCGCCTATCGTGTCGCCGACATAGATCTCCGTCTTGTCGTCGGGTAGCCGGCCGATTGAGCGGCTCAGTGCGGTAAAGCCTTCGCCCGTTGCCAATTCCGATATCTCCCGGCCGCGCTCGGGGTGGCGGGGTACGATAATGGTCAACAAGCCCGGCAAGCTGTGCTGCAGAGCCTTGTGAACCCGCAACACAACGTTTTCCTCGCCCGGATGGGTCGAGGCGGCCAGCCACACCGGTCGGTTGCGGATCGCCCGTTGCATCACCGACAGCTGGTCTGGGTCGAAGCCCGGCGCGGGCGTGTCGAACTTCAGATTACCCGTGACCTGGACCCGCGGAGCGCCCAGGACGCGATACCGCTCCGCGTCGTCAACGGTTTGCGCCAGACACAGCGTGAGACGCGACAGCATGGCACCGATCAAGCCTGATGCGCGGCGCCAACGCAGGTAAGACCGCTCGGACATGCGTGCGTTCACCAGAACATGCGGAACCGCCCGGCGCGCCAGTTCATGGAAAGTCGCGGGCCACAGCTCCGATTCCACGAAAATCGCCAGTTGCGGATTCCAATGGTCGAGGAACCGGCGGATAAACGGTGACAAGTCCAGCGGCGCATATTGGTGCACGGTTCGGTCACTAATCCGTTTTGTTGCCAGGCGCGCCGAGGTGACGGTGCCGGTTGTCAGCAAAACCGATGCGCCGGTCATCTCGATCTGTTCGACCAGCGGCAGTACGGCCACCGTTTCGCCGACGCTCGCCGCATGGATCCAGACCACAGCCCCGTTCGGTCTGGGCACCGACGCCTGACCATAGCGCTCACGCCGCCGGACAAGATCTTCTTTTCCCTTGCGCGCCCGTGCCCGCACCAGCGAACTTGCAAACGGCGATACCAGCCCACCGGCAAGCCGGTAGCTGGCCAGGAGCCCTGTGGAAAGCGTATCGGTCATCGCGGCAATCTCATCGCGCTCACACCTTTACTGGCGCATCGATTGAGGCCACGGGTCATGATGGCTCACCGTGCGCATGTGCCCGTGGCGGATGTTTGACCGCGCGGCGTCCGGTAAGCGCGTAGCAATGATCGGTAATCTCATCGAGACGCGCTTTGATGAGGGCACACCAATCCGCATCGTCGCCCTCGTCCGCTCCGATGTAAATTGGGCCATGTGTGCCAAGAGCTCCCCGCGTGAACGGCAGGTTGAGCTTTGCCCGATCCCAACTCGACAGCACAATATGTGGGTGGGTGACGTAGGCACACGGATAAATTGGTCGCCCCGATAGTCTGGCAAGCTTGACCAGTCCCGGAGAAACGACGCGCGCGATCTTGGGAACGTCGGCTGTCATCGATACGCAGGCGCCCTCTTCAAGGATGCGGGTGAAGGCCCGGAAAGCCGTCATCCCGCCCTTCATGTTGCCCTTTGCGAAAGCACCCCGCTTGGTTTCGCCGGAGCCACGAACCGGTTTAATGCCCAGTTTCTGTGCTGCGATGGCGTTGATGGCACCGTCAGCGCTACGGGAAATCATGGCATGCAGCTTCCACTGCGGCTCACTGGCAGCGGCCAACATAAAGTGTTCGCCATGCCAGCAAGTCAGGATCGCAGGTAGGTTGCGATCGATATGATCATCGCCGCTGACCAGGTCACTGCGTGTCCGACGCACCGTTGCGTTCACAAACCCCAGGTAACCGGCAAGCGCAGAACCGATCCCGTTCTGGACGGCTGGCGATCGGCTGATGCGTTTAATCACAGAATCGGGCACGTTGGCGGTTTCACGTTGACATTGGGCAGGCGGCTAGACGTCGGGAGGCTGGCTAGGCGTCGCCGTCGCGATCAGGATCCATAAGCCGATGCATGTGTACCACAAAGTACCGGGTCGTCGCGCTGTCGACGGTCGCCTGCGCTTTCGCGCGCCACGCATCCTCGGCCTCGGCGTTGCTGGGGTAAATGCCGACGATGTCCAGAGCATCCAGATCGACGAACGTGTGCGAGTCGGGGCTTTCAACCTCGCCACCGAAAACAAGGTGGAGAAGCTGCGGCTTCTGATCTTTGGTCGTTTCCGTCATCGTCGGTAACCTCATGAATTGGGGGGAGGGATGGCGCACGCCAAATGCACCGATGCGAGGCGTTCTACCGGAGCACCCCAAGCGGTCAAGCGCGGACGCAGATCCGTTCGGCTAGCGACCCGGCGCAAATTCCGCCATGGCCGCGCAAAGCCCCGCCGTCCCGCAGAACAGAACGGCGTGTGCGGTTGAGGCTCGGTCGTACCGGGGCAGCGACCCATCACGTGTTTGCATGACCAGACCGGCCTCCCGGATCAGCGCATCGGCGGCGGCCAGATCCCAGTCGCGCGCCCCGCCGCTCGCAACGCACCCGTCAAAACGCCCGCTGGCGACGGCTGCAATGCGCAGTGCGAGTGACGCGAGCCTCGGTGCCTTTCGGTGCGGTTGGCCTGGAGACACCCGCCCCGGATGCGCTATGAGTGAGCCGCTCAATTGCTCACGACCCGATGGGGTCAGTGCGCTTACGGTCCCGTCCGCCGTTTCCACGGATGCGCCCATGCCCTTGGAGGCCATCATCATCTCGCCGCGAACGGGATTGAACAACACGCCCCGAACCGGCTCACCCTGATGCACCAGTCCGATCGAGACCGCCCAATCGTCGCTGCCAGCCATGAAGCCCTTGGTGCCGTCAATCGGATCGACAATGAACGTTGGCGAGCCGCTCAAGCGCGAGCCGTCATCCTCGATTTCTTCCGATAGCCACCCAAAGCTCGGAAACGCGTCCCTCAGCTCGCGGTGGAGCATCCGGTCGATCGCGAGGTCAGCCTCGGTCACGGGCGAGTTTCCGGGTTTCATCCAGGTTTTGGGCGCGTTGCCATAATACCGCAAGGCGATCTCGCCCGCTTCGCGCGCTGCGTCACACAGCACGCCTATATCGGGCAAAGCTGTCGCGTCGGTGGCTGTCGCCTCATCATCTTCGTGCTCGCCCAAATCACCAGCCTCTTGTCATGTCCGAATCCCAACCCAGCGCCACCCAGCGTGCCATGATTGAATGCGCTGCGCACGGGCGCCGTGTCATCTCAGTCTTCGTTTTTCCGTTTGTGTTCTGATAACCCTCTCACAAACCAGTCTTTTTTAACCTCGTTGCTTAAGTGCCTGCGAAGTCCCACCCTTTAAACATTGGTGGCGAGCACAGCGGATCAACCACTGGCTCAGCTTAGCTGAACCCAAAGATGGTTCGGCGGACAGGAATAAAGAGGCGAGACCAATGGGATCACAGCCGTCCCGAACAAACCCGGCACGCGTGCGCGCATCTTTGGATAGTGGATGCGTCGACGCCATACCCATGGCGGTGTCGATGCCACGGCGCGCGCGGCTCGACAGAGCCGATCGCGCCATCGTCATCACACAACGTCTGGCGGGCACGCTGACGCTTCAGCGCATCCCGCTCAACGCCTATCGCGGTGTGGCGGCGGAACTCAAAGCCTTGCAGGGGCCAGATACGCCGCCCACGGTCAAGTTGGTTCTGCGCCATGACAGTGCCGTGCATTCAGTTGTCCTTGCTGACGATCTTGCGCTGGATGACGCCGTTGCGGTCTGGCGACGGTGGGCAGACCGGCTTTCGGTGGCCATGATACTGCGCACCGATGGCGGCCCAGACAGTGTTGTGCGTCCGATGTTGGGAGCCGTTGCGGTTGGCGAACCGGCGGAACGGCGCAAAGGCAAACTTGTCCGCCGTCGCCCGCGCTTCTCCAAGCGCCGTGCACAGCGCTAAGTCTGTATTCGATTCAGGCGTCCGATCAGACCAGGACCTCCACCAGAAGGCCCGCTGCAATGATCATTGCGAGCGGGTGATTCGATTTGAACAGTCGCAGGCAAAGTTGCGGATCGTCCGTACGGATTGACGTGACCTGCCAGGCAAAGTGCCCGGCAGCGAGGGCAAGTGCGCCAAAACCAAGCAGCCCGCTGCCGGCGAGTGCCAACGCAGTACCCAATCCTACAATCGTCAGGGTGTAACAAACGCCGACAAAAAGTGGTGCGGACTGGCCAACGATCTGCGCCGTTGAGCCAATTCCAATCAGTGCGTCATCTTCAAGATCCTGGAATGCGTAAATCGTATCGTAACCAACGATCCAAGCAACGCATGCGACGTAGCAGGCCAATGGCGCCCACCCCAGCGCACCCAGTTGCGCCGCCCAGCCAACCAGCGCTCCCCATGAAAAAACCAGGCCAAGGACCAGTTGAGGCCAGTTGGTGATGCGCTTCATGAAGGGGTAGATCGCCACCAGGATGAGCGAACTGGCACCAACTCCAATGGTGAACCAATTGAATTGCAAAAGCACGATCAGGCCAGCGAAAAGCAGCACGGCCAGAAAGATCAGTGCGCCAAGGACGCTGACCTCGCCGGCGGGGATCGGACGCGCTGCCGTGCGCGCGACTTTCGCATCGATATCGCGATCAACGATGTCGTTGAGGGTGCAACCGGCGCTGCGCATGATGATTGAGCCGATCAGAAACAACGCCAGATGAGCCCACGCCGGCCCGTTACTGGTGGCGAGGCTCGCCAGGAGAGACGAGAAGGCGCACGGCCAGAACAACAACTGCCAGCCGATGGGACGTTCAAGCCGCATCAGGCGCCCATACGGACGGGCCCATCGTGGAAGGACCCGCAACGACCAGTGATGCCGCAGTGCGTCAGGTGTGAGCGATGGATGGGTCGGTGTCATGAAGCGGTTGCTATCCCCTCGCCAAGCTGCTGGCAACTTGCTAAATAGCCGCCGCTGGCGATGACGTCGGCGCGGAATCGTGTGGTATTTGAGTGAGCGGAATGTCGGTAAGTGGTGTAGCGCGTTTGGCTTTTTCCCCAAGGCTTTTGGTTCGCACGGCGGCGCTGTGTTGCCTGTCGGTCGCGCTATCGGGCTGCGGCGGTGGCGCTATTGATGCGGTCACCAGCGTTATCGGAGGCGGTGGCGGTCAGCGGGCTGAGCCGGCCACCGTGACCACCATTGGCGGGGTTTCGGTTGACCAGTTGCGCGCTGATCAGCTCTGCCCGGAGGTGTCGATCCGGGAAGGCACACAGTCCTTGCAGCTCTACGTTCCCGGTGAAGAGCCAACGCCACAGGCGCTTCGCTACCAGGCGCAGATCACACAGACGGCGGTTGAGTGCACCTCGATAGGCCCAGCATTGGCTCTGTCCGTTGGAATTGCCGGTCGCGTTTTGATGGGGCCGCAAGGCGCGCCGGCGTCAATTGATTTGCCGCTCCGGGTGGTCGTACTCGATCGTTTTGAGAACACCGTCCTTTCGAGCGATGTCATTCGTCCGCGAGCCGTCATCGAACCGACCGAGGTTTCGGCGAATTTCACGACGATTTACCGCGATCTTTCGGTGCCACTGCCCCAGCGCCGCACCAACTTCGTGGTGATTGTCGGCTTCGACAGCCAGGAAACCTAGGCACCGGCACCGCGCTTGCCACGCCTCTGCTGGCCGCTGCCACGCCTCTGCTGGCCGCTTAGCCGAGTGGTTCGCCTTCCCATTGGGCGAGCGCATTGATCGTTTCGGCGAGCTCGGCGTGGCGATTGACGGTGGTCAGAGCGCCAGCTTGCATCAAAATCTCGGCATGTCCCGGCCAGGTGTGATCCGCGCCGACAAAGCCGATCACGGTCATGCCGGCATCGACCGCACCTTTGACGCCTGCCGCTGAATCTTCGACGACCAGACAGCGATCAGCTTGCAGGCCGAAGCTTTGGCTGGCGAAGGAAAACACATTGGGGTCGGGTTTCGGCGCTTTGGTGCCGACCTCCATGGCCGAAAAAATGTGCGGCTCGAAGCGATCGATCAGGCCGACATCGGACAAATAGCGGTGCAAATAATCGCTATCGGAGTTCGAGCAGATGCAGCGCGGTAACTCAATCTGGTCAAGCATCTCATCGACACCCCCGACGGCCGTCATTTCAGCGTCGGCCAGCTCAAAGAAAGCCTCTTCCAGCTTCTGGGCGAAATCCTCGCTCAGTGGCTTGCCCAGATCCTCTTCGATCTCTGCCCGGATCGCGTGATGGGTTTTGCCCGCGAAATGCTCCGCAAAGCCCAGCGGTTCCATTTCAAAACCTTCGCGTTTGTAGGCGACCGATTGAACCCGCGCGGCGATCATTTCGGAGTTGATCAGAACGCCATCGCAGTCGAAAATGATAAGCTCAAACACGCAGGTCAGGTCCTTGTGTGGGTGGTGGCTGCCGGTGGGCATCTCGGCGGCTAGCCGCTATCAGGGATCGCACCCCTAGGAAAGGGCGGATAGATCTTCGATGGCCGATAGGGACAAGAACGTCGGATCGCCGCGGGTGCGCTTCGCAGAGCGGACCACCGGGACCGTGCTGGGTCATGCCGTGACCACCAAAGGCGTGCAGCCAACATCGGCGGTCGCTCTGGGGGCCATGGTGACGAGCGTCATGGAGCCGATGCGCAAGGGCAAGACTTTCGTGCCAGCGGCCCTCATCGACGCTTGGGCAGAGATTGTCGGGCCGCGTCTGGCTTCCGCATGCTTTCCTATCAGCCTGAAGCCTCTGCCGAAGTCCCGAAGCCGCCATGCCAAGTACAAGGAGGGTGGGCTGCTTGAGGTGCGCGCGGACCCGTCAGTTGCGGTCGATCTCGATTATGGCCAGGGGCTGATCGTCGAGCGCGCCAATGCGGTCTTCGGCTACAGCGCAATAGCTCGGCTCAAGGTGCTGCCCGGCGCGGTGAATGACGGGACCGCCGGCTCGCGCGCCAACAGGGCCGATAAGACCGTTTCCGCGCCAACTTCACAAAACCGTGAACAGGCGTCGGCCGCGACTGATGGTATCCATGATGAGAACCTACGTGAGGCCCTTAAGGCATTGGGCTCACAGGTTTTCGCCGCCGGTGAGCGACGAGAGGACTAGACCGGTACTGCCGCTGTTTTGCCATGGTCGCCTGAAAGAAAAGCTGCAGATGTGGGGTTCGACTTGCCGCAGCGCGCGAACGTGGTAACCCCCTGACCAAACGAGTTTCCGCCGCTTAGCCGCGCCAAACACTTGACGAGGACATGCGATCCGCCATGCGCAACCCGATCCAACTGCCGACTGACCGCCGCACTTTCTTGCGGACGTCTGCCCTTTTGACCGCCTCGGGCGCCGTTCTTGCGGCCTGTAACGATTCGTCCACGGCCACAGCGCCTGATGGAACAACGCGGCAGGTCCCGTCCGGTGGCGAGGATGAAGTCAGCCTTTCGGAGCTTCTCACCCCAACCGATGGTCTTCCGGACGTTACGCTGGGCGATCCCGATGCGCCGGTCGTTATTGTCGACTATTCGTCCATGACATGCCCGCACTGCGCCCGCTTTCACACCAGTGCCCTTCCTGCGATCAAGGCGGAATACATCGACAACGGTCAGGCCTTCTACGTTTTCCGCGATTTTCCGCTTGATGCGCGCGCGCGCGCGGCATCCATGCTGGCCCGCTGTGCCGACGAAAGCCTCTACCACGACGTCATAGACATCCTGTTCGAGCGCCAGCGCGAATGGGCTGCGGCGGCGAACCCTGCCGAAGCGCTTTTCGCCATTGTCGCGCAAGCCGGTTATACCCAAGAGACGTTCAACGCGTGCTTGACGAATCAGGAGCTTGAACGGGCTATTGTGGCCGGCGCGGAGCGAGGCGCGCAGGAGTTTGGGGTCGCCTCGACGCCGACGATATTTATCAATGGTGCGAGATTCCCCGGTGCGCGGAGCCCTGAAGAGTACGCCGAAATCATCGATCCGCTGCTGGCCTAGCGCCGGGGCAGCGCGTCTACGCGCACGGTATTTCATAGGCAGTCCTCGCCCATGAAATTCAACAAACTGCGCATCACAGGCTTCAAGACCTTTGTCGAGCCGACCGACCTTCTGATCGAGAATGGTCTCACCGGTATTGTCGGGCCCAATGGTTGCGGCAAGTCCAATCTGGTCGAGGCGATGCGCTGGGTCATGGGCGAAAGCTCATACAAGGCCATGCGCGCGTCGGGCATGGAAGAAGTGATCTTCTCCGGCTCGGCCAAACGCCCGGCGCGCCATTGGGCGGAAGTCCGGCTTTTTCTCGATAATTCCGAGCGCAAGGCTCCAGCCGCCTTCAACGAACATGAGCAGCTTGAAGTTTCGCGCAAGATTGAGCGGGACAAGGGTTCGAACTACCGCGTCAACGGTCGCGAAGCGCGGGCGCGCGATGTCCAGCTCATGTTCGCTGACGCTGCATCAGGGGCGCGCTCGCCTTCGATGGTCCGGCAGGGTCAGATCGGCGAGATCATTGCTGCGAAGCCGGCGCAAAGGCGCGCACTGCTCGAAGAAGCGGCGGGCATATCGGGCCTGCACACGCGCCGCCATGAGGCCGAGCTGCGGCTCAAAGCGGCAGAAGCCAACATCGAGCGCCTTGACGATGTGGTCGCCGAGCTGGATCGCCAGCTTGACGGCTTGCGCAAGCAAGCAAGGCAGGCTGCGCGCTTTCGCGACATCGCTGCCAAGACCCGCAAGGTCGAGGCGGGTGTCTTTGCGCTGAAGTGGGCGGAAGCTAACAGCACCGCTAACCAGGCGGCGTCGCACCTTAAAGAGGCGACAGAGCTTCTGGCGCGCGCCGACGAGGGCCAACTGTCTGCTGCCACCGCCCAGGCAAGCGCCGCAGCACAAGTGCCCGACGCGCGCGAAAAGGCTGCCCAAGCCGGTGCCGCCCTGGGTCGGCTGCTGAGGGCTCGCGATGAGCTGGCATCGGAGGAAAAGCGCATTGCCGAACGCCTCGATACCGCTCGGGGCCAACTCGAAACCCTCAACGCGGACATCGCCCGCGAGACGGGCATCTCCTCCGAACAGGCTGCGGAGAGAGCCGCGTTGGAAGAGGATCTTAAAGCGCTCGATGCCGCGCGCAAAGCGGCACAGGATCAACTTCCAGACCGGAAGCTGGCGGCCGAGAAAGCGCAAGATGAACTTGAGCGGGCCCTTGCCGCCAGCAACGCGGCGCGCGATTCGCTTGCCGCGGCCCGCGCTCAGGTGGACGCCCAAAAGCAGATGACCGCGCGGTCCCAGGCTCAGTTGGCTGACGCCGAAGCAAAACATGCTGCAGCACGTTTGGCCGCCGATAAGCTTGTTCACTCGCAGTCTGCACAGCAACTTGCAAACGCCCGGCAGGACGCACAGGCCCACAAACACAAGTCGGAGAGCGCCGCCGAAAGGGCCGCTCTTGCGGAAGTTCACCGGACCGAGGCGATGGCTGCCGCGGCTGCGGCAGAACAGCCCCTGCGGGCGAAGGAGAAGGCCTTCAACCTGCTTCAGGCTGAGGTCAATACCCTTGAGAAGCTTGTCGGCTCCCAGCCGACAGACAGCGATCCGGGGCGCGAATACGGGTCTGTTCTTGACGCGCTGACGGTGGAGCCGGGATACGAAGCTGCGCTTGGTGCGGCGCTCGGCGAGGCGCTTGAAGCCGCTACCAGTGCTGATGCGCCGCATTTCTGGGCCAATCTGGGGGACGACCATCCCGACGGACCAGAGCTGCCCGCCAATGTTACCGCTTTCGCTCGTTATGTGCGTGGCGCACCGTTGCTCGCGCGCGCTCTGGCGCAGATTGGGCTCGTCGAGCCGGAGCAAGGTGACACGCTGCAACACCAGCTGTCGGCTGGACAGATCCTGGTCTCAAAGGACGGTGCGGTTTGGCGTTGGGACGGCTATGCCCGCAAGGCCGACGCACCATCAGCCGCCGCCATTAAGTTGGCCGAGCGCAACCGCCTTGGCGCGCTCCGCTCGGATTTGGCAGCCGCGCAGACGGAAGTCGGGGCTCTTTCGCAAAGCCATACCAACGCGCTTGAAGCGATGCGGCAGGCGGGTGACGCCTACTCTCAGGCCCGCAAGGACGAGGCAGATGCGCGCCGGGCATATGACCACGCTGCGAACGCTCTGGTCGGGATTGAACGCGCAGCAGAGCGCGAAGCCGCGCAACTTGCAGCGGCGCAAGGCGATCTCAAGCGGCTCGAAGAAGCCTTGCAAGCTGCGCAAGAAGCGGTGGCGCATGCCCAGACCTCCACCGTTGAGCCGGAAAAGCTTGAAGCGTTGGAAGCTGAGCTCCGGGCAGCTTCAGAAGCGGAGGGCGCGGCGCGAACACGATCAAACGACGCGGTCGCGGCTGCTCAAGCGATTGAGCGCGACCTGGACGATACCGCGCGCCGGGTTGAGACTGTTCAGCGCGCGCTCGAAGGATGGAGCCGCCGCGCCGAAGCCGCAGCCGCCCATTCGCAAACGCTTGCGCGCCGCAAATCTGAGCTCGAGGCGACACTTGAGGCACTCGATGGAGCGCCGGGTGAGTTGGTTGCTAAGCGCCGGGCTTTGGCGGCGCAGATCGAAGCGGCCGAAGCGGAACGCGGCAAGACTGCAGACCGGCTTGCAGCGCTTGAGGGGCAGCAGCGCCAGGCGGATGCCCGTGCCCGCGAGATCAAAGAGGCTTATTTCGCGGCGCGCGAAGCGCATGGCAGGGCCGAAGAGCGCAAAGCGGCTGCGGATGAGAGGCGCAACACGCTTGAAGCGATGATCGTCGAAGCGGTCGATGCTGCGCCGCATGCGCTCATGGCAATGGCTGGCTTTGAGCCCGGCATGCAGACCCCAACGCTGGAGGCATTGGAGAAAGAGCTTTCAACCCTTAAGGACGCCCGTGCACGCATCGGCGCCGTCAATCTTGCGGCGGAACAGGAGGCCAATGAGGTGGCCGAGCGACGCGATATGCTGGTGCTGGAGCGCGACGACGTTGCCGAGGCGATCACCAAGTTGCGCTCGACCATATCAACGTTGAACAGGGAAGGGCGAGCGAAGCTTCTGGAAGCGTTTGACCGCGTCAACGAGCGGTTCAACGAGTTGTTCGTCCAGCTTTTTGGTGGCGGCGATGCGGAGCTTCAACTGGTCGACGCTGACGATCCGCTGGATGCCGGCCTTGAGATTATCGCCAAGCCGCCCGGCAAGAAGCCTCAGTCGATCACGCTTCTGTCGGGCGGCGAGCAGGCCCTGACCGCCATGGCGCTGATATTTGCGGTGTTCCTTTGCAACCCTGCACCGATCTGCATTCTCGACGAGGTCGATGCACCGCTCGACGACGCCAACGTTGAACGCTTCTGCGATCTTCTGGACGAGATGGGAAAACGCGCTTCGACCCGGTTCCTTGTGGTGACCCACAATCCCATCACGATGAGCCGTATGCAGCGTTTGTTCGGGGTTACAATGGCCGAGCGCGGCGTCAGCCAGATCGTTTCGGTCGATCTTGCCGACGCAGAGGCGTTGGTGGACGCCGGCAGCGCCGCCTGACGGACGCCAAAACCCGCTGGTTTGCGGTTGCAGAGGGCTGGCGTGAGGGCCGTTGACTTTGCAGGGCGACCGCCCCTATGGTCCCGCCGATTTTCGCAAATGCAGCATCACTAGAGCATCATGCAGGAGAGCTTGGGTGGGTGACCCAGCCGACCCCGGTCCGGGCTCACAGGGCAAAGACAGCAATCGCGGTCCAAAAGCGCAGTCTGGCGCGAACCAAGAGTTATCCGATGTGCAGGAGCGCCTCGAAGCCTTGGACGCCAAACTGGATGCGCATCGCCCCGATCCGGTGCTCGAAAAGCAGGCGAAACAGGATCGATCGCAATGGTCGATGGCGATGCGGGTATCGTCGGACTTCATTGCGGCGGTTTTTGTTGGGGGTTTGCTGGGTTGGGGCCTTGATGAGGTCGCCGGAACAGGGCCTTTCGGTCTGATTGTTCTGCTTTTGTTGGGGTTTGCAGCGGGCGTTCTAAACGTCATGAGAACGCTTGGGTTGATCGCGCAGCCACGCCCCCTGCGGGCGCGGCGAGATGACACAGTCAATTCGGATCGCGATGGCCGGTAAGGGCTAGAGCGATCAAGCGGTCCGCGCAGCGACGCGGTGGGCCGAAAGCAACACTGGCGCACACGCGTGCGCTAAGAGATAGAAACGCCGGACACGCCCGGCGCCCGGCACGGGCAAGGAGAGATGCGCTTTGGCGAACGATCCGATTAAACAGTTCGAGATCTCCACAATTGTTCCGGTGGAAATCGCCAATCTCGATTTCTCCTTCACGAACTCTTCGCTGTTCATGCTGGCGACAACCGGCGCCGTTGCCGCCTTTCTCGTACTGTCCACGAACGGACGGGGGCTGGTTCCCGGGCGCTGGCAAGCGGCTGCGGAAATCAGTTACGAGTTTGTCGCCAACATGCTCAGGGATGCGGCGGGCACGCAGGGAATGAAATTCTTCCCGCTCGTGTTCTCGCTTTTCATGTTCATCCTGTTCGCCAACCTGTTTGGCATGTTCCCCTATTTCTTCACCGTCACCAGCCACATCATTGTCACGTTTGCGCTCGCGATGCTCGTGATCGGAACGGTCGTTGTGTACGGTTTTATGAAGAACGGGCTCAGTTTCCTGAAGCTGTTCGTGCCGAGCGGCGTCCCCGGTTATCTGATCCCCCTGGTGACAGCGATTGAGGTCATTTCGTTCTTGTCGCGGCCCATTTCATTGTCTGTGCGCCTGTTCGCCAACATGCTGGCGGGCCACATCACCTTGAAAGTGTTTGCCGGTTTCATCGTTTCGCTCACCGGGATGGGCGTTTTGGGGATCGGTGGTTCGATCCTGCCGCTGATCATGACCGTCGCGATGACCGCTCTCGAATTCCTCGTGTCGTTCCTACAGGCCTATGTCTTCGCAGTGCTGACCTGCATGTATCTTAACGACGCGCTTCACCCATCACACTGATCCAGTCTCAAACCTTAGGCCGGGCACCCGCACGGCCCCCTTCGATCAACACGCTATCTTTCCAAAGGAGTTCAATCATGGAAGCAGATGCAGCAGCCCTTATCGGTGCCGGTATCGCCTGTCTCGGCATGGGTGGCGCGGCCATCGGCCTTGGCCAGATTTTCGGCAACTACCTGTCCGGCGCCCTGCGTAACCCCTCAGCCGCTGACGGTCAGTTCGGCCGTTTGATCTTCGGCTTCGCCGTGACCGAGGCGTTGGGCATCTTCTCGCTGCTCGTCGCGCTTCTGTTGCTGTTCGCTGTCTAAGGCTTTCCGCCCGCACAACGGGAATGGGGTGCGACGCGCACACATAGCGCGCCGCTCTCCCGGTTGAACTCACAAAGTGCCGATAGGTTGGGGGTCCGCCGGTCTACGTGCTTGTCGCGGGGCCAACGTGCCATCCTTCCGGTTAACTCAAGCACTTTTTTGCGGGTTTTCCCGCACACACCGTCGCAGCGCAGTGAGGATTGCTCACAATGGCAACAACAGAAGATGCAGCGCATGGCGCCGAAGCGGCATCAAGCGGCCTTTTTCCGCCGTTTGATACCTCGACTTATGCTTCCCAGCTGTTCTGGTTGGTCATCGCTTTCGGGCTGACCTACTACGTGATCTCGAAGATTGCCGGCCCACGTATTTCAGGGATCCTCGAGGATCGGCACGACCGGATTGCGAGCGATCTGGCGGAGGCCGAGCGGCTTAAGAGCGAAACGCAATCGGCCATGGAGAGCTATGAAAGCGCTCTGTCCGATGCGCGTTCAAAAGCGCAGGCGGTCGCAAGTGAGACGCGCGACAAGCTGACCGCCGAGACGACCGCAAAGCGTGAAGCGTCGGAAAAGGCGCTGAGCGAAAAGCTGTCTGAGGCCGAAACGCGTATCGCTTCCATCAAGAGCGAAGCCCTGACGCAGGTCGACACCATCGCGGCGGACGCAGCGGGCGCGATTTTGGAAAAGCTGGCACCCAAAGTGCCCGATGCAGGCGCTATCAGCCAAGCGATTGGCGACGTCGCCAAAGGCTAGGCGTCGACTTAAAGAAGAGAGACCACCATGGATTCATCGTTTTGGGCTCTGGTCGCGCTGATCATTTTCTTTGCGCTGATCTTCTATCTCAAGGTGCCGGGAATGGTGACCCGGGCGCTTGATGCGCGCGCTGACAAGGTTCGCGGCGAGCTGGAAGAGGCCCGCCGACTTCGGGAGGAGGCGCAGGCGGTCCTCGCGGATTTTCGGCGTAAGACCCAGAATGCCGACGAAGAAGCTGAGGCGATCCTCGATCAGGCTAAGGTCGAAGCCCAGCGCATGACTGAAGAAACCGAAGCGGCGCTCGAAGAGATGATCACGCGCCGCACGGCGGCCGCGGAAGCGCGTATCGCGCAGGCGGAAAGCCAGGCACTATCAGAAGTGCGGGCGCGCGCGGCTGAGCTGGCGATTGCTGCGTCTGAGAAGCTGCTTGCCGAGCAGACCAAGGGTGCGGAGGCAGCCAAGCTGATTGACAGTGCGATCGCAGACGTCAAATCGCGTATCAACTGACGTCATCAAATCGGGTTCAGGTGGCGACCGGCGCTATTCGCGCCGTGCCGTCGCGCGCGTGACGCCCGCGCAAAGCCTCTTGGGTTGGTACGACCGGCATGCCCGCCATTTGCCCTGGCGCATCCCGCCCCAGCAATCCAAGCGCGGCGAACGACAAGATCCGTACAAGGTCTGGCTGTCGGAAATCATGTTGCAACAGACCACCGTTCAGGCGGTCGCGCCCTACTACGCGGCGTTCATCGAGCGCTGGCCCACGGTCGGGGATTTGGCGAAGGCAAGCGACGACGACATCCGCTCGGCATGGGCGGGGCTGGGCTATTACCGGCGCGCGGCCAACCTGCACAAATGCGCCAAGGTGGTTGCCGAGACAGGCGGCCACTTTCCGACCACTGCGGCGCAGCTTGCTGATCTACCCGGCATCGGTGCCTACACCAGCGCCGCCATTGCGAGTATCGCGTTTGGTGAAGCGGTGCCGGTGGTTGATGGCAACGTCGAGCGGGTGTTCTCGCGGGTCTTCCGGCTCACTTCCAGCGGACCCAAGCTCAAGAAAGAGGTGACGGACAAGCTCCGTCCCTTGGTGCCTCGTGACCGGCCGGGCGACTTCGCCCAGGCAACCATGGATTTGGGCGCAACGATCTGCACGCCCCGCAACCCGGTCTGCGCGCTGTGCCCTTTAACGAGCACTTGCGATGCGCATCGCTACGGCGACGCCGAACGCTTTCCCGTCAAGGAGCCGAAGAAGGCCAAGCCTGTGCGCTTCGGTGCCGCTCAGGTCATCGTCCGGCCCGCAGACGGTGCGATCTGGTGCGAAAAGCGCCCGGAAGATGGGCTGCTACCTGGTATGACGCAGGTGCCAACCTCGGACTGGTCTGCGTCGCCTGCACCGGTGTTCGACGGCGAGCGGATCGGAACGATCCAGCATGTATTCACCCATTTTGCGCTGACGCTCGATGTTTACCGCGTTGCCTCGTCAAAGGCACCGTCCGATGGCGGATGGTGGGCGGGCCCCGAGCAGATCGCAAAGCAGGCCTGGCCGACGGTGATGATCAAGGTGCTGCGCGCTGCGTTGCCAGAGCGGGCAGAAAGCTTGCGAGGCGGGAAGGGACGTTAGGCCGATTTCTTGCGGATTTCCGCCCGGAAATCGTCGATCAGGACAAGATTATCGCCGCGGCGCGCGTGCCAGAAGGTCCAGCCATTGCAGGCCTGTTGCTCTTCGACCAGAGCGCCCACCTTGTGGATGGACCCCTCATGGTCGCCACTGGCGAGCGTGCCGTCTGCCCGCACAAGCGCGCTATGCCTTTCGCGTCCATCGACAAGCTCCTCGCCCGCCATGATGTAGCCCGCTTCAAGCAGTGTCGCGAACGGAACCCGGGGCTCTGTGCGTTTGCCGCGCATCATCTGCAGCGCCGCCTCGGGCGCTGGCTCGACGCCATCGATGCGCATGCGTGCCGCATCGGCGTACCCCGCATCGCGCTCGAACCCGATAAACCGCCGACCAAGCCGTTTGGCGACCGCGCCGGTCGTGCCGGTCCCGAAAAAAGGGTCAAGAACCACATCGCCGGGCTTGCTTGATGCGATCAGCACACGCGCAAGCAGCGCTTCGGGCTTCTGTGTCGGGTGGATCTTGCGGCCATCTTCATCCTTGAGACGCTCCGCGCCCGTACATATCGGAAAGGTCCAATCCGAGCGCATCTGAATGTCATCATTAGCTGCTTTGAGCGCGTCGTAATTGAAGGTGTAGCGTTTGCCCTGCTCGGAGCGCGCGGCCCAGATGAGCGTTTCGTGGGCGTTGGCAAAGCGCCGGCCCTTGAAGTTCGGCATTGGATTCGTTTTGCGCCAGATCACATCGTTGAGCACCCAGTAGCCCAGGTCCTGGAGCGTTGCGCCAACACGGAAAATGTTGTGATACGAGCCGATTACCCAAAGCGTTCCCGAAGGCTTGAGTGCGCGGCGGGCGGCTAACAGCCATGCGCGACTGAAAGCGTCATAAGCTGCGAAGCTTTCAAATTGGTCCCACGCATCATCGACCGCGTCGACCGCGCTCTGGTCCGGCCTTTGGAGGTCGCCTTGGAGCTGCAAATTGTAGGGTGGGTCCGCGAAAACGACGTCGATACTGCCCGGCGGCAGGCGCTGCATCAGCGCGATACTGTCACCAACACGCACCGTGTCGATCACATCGTTCAGGTCCGGCTCGAACGCGCCGGCAGAGGCTGACTGGGAGGCGCTGATACGCTGCGCCCCCCTACGCAATACTGTCATGGTCCGCTCATACGCATTACTTCGAAACCATCCCCAGTGTGGACGGTTAAGGTAAAGGCGACGTTGAGAAAGCGTTGCCGAAGTATGAAGGTTCAACAGGAATTGCTAAGGTATAACCCTTATCGGCTGGCCTTCGCGATAGCGGCTTCCCGGACCGGAGCGAAGCTGCGCCGGTGGATGTGGCAAGGCCCCAACCGTGCGAGCGCGTCGCGGTGTGATTGGGTTGCATAGCCCTTATGGGCAGCGAAGCGGTAGCCTGGATACAGCCTATCTGCCGCCACCATCATGCGGTCTCGCGCGACCTTGGCGCAGATGGAAGCCGCCGCAATCGAAAGGCTTCGTCCATCGCCTTTGATAAGGGTTGCAGCCGCGCAGGGCAGGGCCGGGGGCTCGTCGGTACCGTCTATCAGGGCGAAATGCGGCCGATGCGGCAGGCCAAGAATCGCGAGCCGCATCGCGTCGAGCGATGCTTTTCGGATGTTCCGCGAATCAATGGTTGGCGCGCTCAGCGAGGCGATGCTGACGTCTGCCATCTGGCACAAGGCGGCAAAAAGCTGCTCCCGCCTGGCCTCTGTCAGCTGTTTTGAATCGTTGAGACCCGCAAGTTCATCGGGCAGCACAGCCGCACCGGGGCCCTCGGAACCCGAGATCGGCTCGCCTTCACCTATGAAATCAAACGGCAGGACCACCGCTGCGGCCACGACCGGACCTGCCAAGGGCCCGCGCCCGGCTTCGTCCACGCCGCAAATGGTGCGAAAGCCGAGACGTCGCGCCTGCTGCTCGGCCTGCGCATCAGGCCCCTGCGACGCCCGTCGAGGGGCCCAACTTGACCGTCCGGCCCGTTGTGCGCGCCCCACATCATCCTCCAAACAGATCCATTTGCTGAGTGCTCGGATCATGCTTGCGGAAACGGTCAGTGCGCAAGCCAAAGCGGTCTTTTTTCAAGCCCAGCTTCTCACAGATCAGTGCAAACCGCTTGGCCAACATATCGGCATAGGGCCCGGTTCCGCGCATTCGGTAGCCCCAACGCGCATCATAATCTGCCCCGCCGCGCATCGATTTCAGGACTGAAATCACGTGCCGGTATCGCCCCGAATAGTTCTCCAGCAGCCAACTTTGGAAAACATCGCGAACCTCAAGCGGCAGGCGCAAAACGATACAGTTTGCTGCCTGTGCACCCGCCTGGTGCCCCGCGGTCAGGATCGCTTCCAACTCATGGTCGTTGAGCGCCGGGATCATCGGCGATGCGGCGACCGAAACGGGAATGCCGGCTTCATGCAAGGCCGCCATCGCCGCCAACCGCCGAGGGGGCGTCGAGGCGCGCGGCTCCATCGCGCGGGCGAGCCTGCGATCAAGCGTTGTCACTGACATCGTGACGTGTGACAGGCCCTCGCGCGCCATGTCCTGCAGAATATCAATGTCGCGCGCAACCATGGCCGACTTGGTTGTGATCAGGACGGGGTGCCGGAACTCCCAAAGCACCTCCAGCAAAGCGCGCATGATCCGCTGTTTCTTCTCGATTGGCTGGTAGGGGTCGGTGTTGGTGCCGATCGCGATCGGTTTTGGTTTGTAACCTGGCTTGGACAATTCGGCCCGCAGCAACTTCGCAGCGTTCGGCTTCGCAAACAGCCGGGTTTCGAAGTCCAGTCCGGGCGACAGCCCCATATAAGCGTGGGTTGGGCGCGCAAAGCAGTAGATGCAGCCATGCTCGCAACCTCGATAGGGGTTGATCGATCGGTCGAAGCCGACATCAGGCGACGTGTTCCGCGTGATGATGTGACGTGCTGCCTCCGCTGTAACATCGGTGCGCAGTGGTGGCAGATCATCGAAGGATTCCCAGCCATCGTCGGTCGGCACGCGCGCGAAGTTTTCAAACCGGCCGCTGATATTCGTAACAGCTGCTCGACCTTTCACCTTTTGGGGATTATGTCCCATCGCTCGTTTCCAATTTGAAGGGCTCGCTTTTCCGGCCCGGTATCGCCGATTAAATGAGAACAAATATAGAACATTTACATCTATGGTGCAATCCCCAGCCCTATCGCCAACCGCGCGCAGGGCTGGTAGATTTGCCGCATGCTTAGCGTGGTCATCCGCACCAACAATGGCGAACAGCTGCTGCCGGAGGTTTTGCGGCCTTTGATTTCAGCTGCGGCTGAAGGGGTTGTGCGCGACGTTGTTTTCCTTGACCTGGGATCTCGTGACGGGACAGCCATGATCGCCGACACCGCCGGTGCCGCGATGGTGTCCGCCAAAAGCGATGGCTTTGACGGCGCCTTGGCACAAGCGCACCGTGGCTCATGGCTTTTACTGCTTGACCAGAACACTGTGCTTGCGGCCGGCTGGATGGAAGAGAGCGTTGGTTTTGTCGAACGGCAAGATCGGTTGCGGGTGAGCCAATCGCGGTCTGCCGCCTGTTTTCGGCCGGAACATGAGCCAGAGCTCGGCAGTGGAGACTTGCGGCGACGGATAACGGTTCTGGCAACGAACCGTTTGGCATCGCGGGCTTTTCTAAGCCAAGGCATCCTGGTGCGCCGCGCCGTGTTGATGGGTGCCCGCGCGCCGGTGATTAACTGGCGAGAAGGTGAGCCGACGATGACGGCCCCGGGCCTTATGCGGTTACGCAGTCGCAGCTATCTCGCGCGGCCACTGCCCGCGCCAAAGGACGAAATGATATCAGCGCCACGCGGGGCGCATGTGGCCGATCACTCCTGAAAAGCGCATGCGTTTCAGGTGCTTGCGCCCTGTCCTCTGCGCAGATGTTCGTCAAGGCGCGGCATGATTTCAACGAAGTTGCACGGGCGATGCCGATAGTCGAGTTGCGCGGCCAGTATGCCGTCCCAACCGTCTTTGCAGGCGCCTGTCGAGCCCGGCAGGCAGAACACAAATGTGGTTCCGACAAGCCCTGCGGTGGCGCGCGACTGCAGTGTCGACGTGCCGATCTTCTCAAAGCTTATGCGGTGAAAGAGTGCTGAAAAACCGTCCATGCGCTTGTCAAAAAGCGGCTCGAGCGCATCAGGCGTCACATCGCGACCGGTAAACCCGGTTCCGCCCGTCGTTATGATGACGTCGATCGCGTCATTGGCCGCCCAGTCTTTGACTTGCGCCTGCAAGGCAGGAACATCGTCCCGTACGATCACACGTGCGGCCAGCTTGTGGCCCGCGGCCTCGATACGCCCCGCGAGCGTGTCGCCAGACTTGTCGTCCTGCAATGTTCGCGTGTCTGACACCGTTAGAACGGCAATACCAAGAGGGACAAAGGGGAGGGTTTGGTCAAGCGTCATGGGAGGTTCCTACTGCCGGGCGCCGGTTTCGTCGATGATCCGCTCCAGCGCGAGAAAATCCTGCCATGCCAGTCTCTTATTGCTGGGCGTGCGCAACAGCGCTGCCGGGTGAAGCGTTGGTACGCTCGGGATCGTCAGGCCGTCATACTCGTAGCTCAACGTCCGGCCCCGTGTCTTCATGATCCCCTGGATGCCAAACAAGCTAGAGAGCGCTGAGCCGCCAAGCGTCATAAGGACTTTCGGTTGAGCAAGCACGATCTGACGCCGGATGAACGGCTCGCACAGGGCGCGCTCTTCGGCGGTTGGTGTGCGATTGCCGGGCGGGCGCCAGTAAATTGCGTTGCCGATGTAGACCGATGAGCGATCCAGGTCGATCGCAGCGAGCATTTTATCGAGCAGTTGCCCCGATCGGCCGACAAAGGGCAGGCCCCGTTCATCTTCCTCCCGGCCAGGCGCCTCGCCGATCAGCATGATCGACGCCTTTGGGTTTCCGTCGGAAAAGACCAGCCGACGCGCGGTCTTCTTCAGCGCACACCCGTCGAACGCTTCGAGTGCCTGCCGCAGCTCATCGAGGCTTTGCGCACGCGCCGCCAGAGCCTGTGCGGCTTCAATACCTTCCACCGACCTTCCCTTTGCAGCGTGTAGCGGCTGGGCGGCTTGAATGACAGGAGGAGCTTCGCCCGGTGGCGGGGCTATTTGGGCGGCCAGCGCATCCGCTCGCGCCTGTTGATCGGCTTGTTTGCGCGCAACGTCGCGCTTTGACTCATCGAACCGATCTACCGGTTCCTCGCCGATCGCTGCATCGACGCCAGCATCGCGGTAGAACTCAAGAATTGATCTCAGAGCTGCGTTATCCATCCGTCTGGTAAACCGGTTTCGAGACATTAAGGCCAATTGACGTTGTCTGTTTATAAGGAAACAAAGAGCGCGCGAAGTGTGCAATGCAGCAATTTGTCAGGAATCGGAGCAGCATCGATGAGCAGCGAACGCGAAAGCATGCCTTTCGATGTTGTGATTGTCGGCGCGGGTCCTGCCGGTCTTGCAGCTGCCATCCGCCTCAAACAGGCTGACCCGGACTGCGAGGTCGTTGTTCTCGAAAAGGGCGCGGAGGTGGGCGCGCACATTCTGTCAGGCGCTGTCATCGATCCTATTGGGCTTGATGCGTTGCTGCCGGACTGGCGGGAAGACGATTCGCCCATCAAGACCGCCGTAACCGAGGACAGGTTTTATTATCTCGGGCCGGGCGGTGGCGTGCGCTTGCCCAACTTTGCCATGCCGCCGCTGATGTCCAACCATGGCAACTACATCGTGTCGCTTGGCAATGTCTGTCGCTGGCTCGCCGAAAAGGCTGAGGCGCTTGGGGTCGAGATCTATCCGGGCTTCGCGGCTGCCGAACTTCTGATCAATGATGATGGCGCGGTGTACGGCGTGGCGACCGGCGACATGGGTATCGGCCGCGATGGCCAGCCGAACGACCAGCACACGCCGGGCATGGAGCTGCACGGCAAATATGTGCTGTTGGCCGAGGGCGTGCGTGGGTCGCTGTCCAAGCAGGCCATTGCCAAGTTCGATTTGGCGCGCGATGCCGATCATCAAAAGTATGGGCTTGGGCTGAAGGAACTTTGGGAGGTCAAGCCTGACAGGCACCATCCCGGACGCGTTGAGCATTCCTTCGGGTGGCCACTCGACAACGCTACCGGTGGCGGGTCGTTCCTCTACCACCTTGAGGACAATCAGGTTGCAGTCGGCTTCGTTGTCCACCTCAATTACAAGAACCCGCACCTGTCGCCGTTCGAAGAGTTTCAGCGCTACAAGACCCACCCGATGATCGCGCCAACGTTCGAAGGCGCGCGACGGTTGGCCTATGGCGCCCGCGCGATTTCCGAGGGCGGCTACCAGTCCGTCCCGAAGCTCACCTTCCCGGGTGGTGCCCTCCTGGGCTGCTCGGCAGGTTTTGTGAACGTTCCGCGCATCAAAGGCTCGCACAACGCGATGCTGTCGGGAATCCAAGCCGCCGATGCGGTTATTGAGGCGCTCGCCGCCGGACGGGCACAGGACGAGTTGGGAGACTATGAGACGGGCTGGCGCGCCAGCCCCATCGGTCAGGATCTGGCGCCTGTTCGCAACGTGAAACCCCTATGGTCGCGTTATGGTACCCGGCTGGGTGTCATGTTGGGCGGCCTCGATATGTGGCTCAACCAGACAGTTGGAACATCGTTGTTCGGCACCCTTGCCCACGGCAAGCCCGATCACGAGGCGACCGGCAAAGAGTTCGACGCGCCGCCCGTCGCCTATCCAAAACCCGACGGGAAACTGACCTTCGACCGGCTGTCGTCGGTTTTTCTGTCGAACACCAACCACGAGGAAGATCAGCCGGTCCACCTTCGGGTTTCCGATCAGCGGCTGCAGCGCATTTCCGAACTTGGCCTCTATAGCGGCCTGTCTCAGCGCTACTGCCCTGCTGGCGTCTACGAATGGGTGGATGACGGCGCAGGTGACATGCGGTTCCAGATCAACGCGCAGAACTGCGTTCACTGCAAAACCTGCGATATCAAGGACCCCAACCAGAACATCGTCTGGCAAGTTCCCGAAGGGGGCGGCGGTCCGAACTATCCGGGGATGTAGGTCGGGTGGCGCGGGCGCTGCTTGTTGGCGCGACCGGGACAATCGGGCGCGCTGTAGCGAAAGAACTGGTGGCGCAGGGCTTTGAGACGGTTTGCGTTGTTCGCGCCAACCGAGCCGCTACAATCGATGGCGCGCACTATCGGACGGCTCACGTTACCGATGCCGCTCACCTGCTTGAGCATGGCTTCAAGGCCGAGCCCTTCGATGTCGTCATTTCCTGCCTTGCGTCCCGCACTGGCGCACCCGATGACGCTTGGGCCATTGACTACCACGCCAACCTCAATACGCTTGAGGCGGCGGCAATGGCCGGGTGTCAGCATTTTGTTTTGTTGTCGGCGATCTGCGTGCAGAAGCCCGTTCTCGCCTTTCAGAGGGCGAAGATCGCGTTCGAAGACCGCCTCACTGCCGCCGACATCACCCATTCGATCATCCGCCCGACCGCGTTCTTCAAATCCTTGTCGGGACAGTTTGATCGGGTCAAAGCGGGAAAGCCCTTCCTCCTGTTTGCGGATGGTGCGCTGACCGCCTGTAAGCCAATCAGCGACGAGGATCTGGCGCGTTACATCGTGAGGGCCGTGCGCGACACGCAGATGCACAACGTGGTGCTGCCGATTGGTGGGCCGGGCCCGGCACAGACGCCCCGGCAGCAGGGTGAAGACCTGTTCGAAGCCCTCGGGCTGCCGCCGAAGTTTCGTTCGGTACCCATCGGCATGATGGACGCAATTATCACCGGCTTGAGCTTAGGAGGTCGCATGTTTCCCAAGCTGGCAGTCAAGGCCGAGCTGGCACGCATCGGCCGGTATTACGCGACCGAGTCGATGCTGGTGTGGGACCCCGAGCAGGGTCGCTACGACGCGGATGCAACGCCCAGCTTCGGAAACGACACGCTCGCGGGCTTCTTCCGGCAGCTTGCCAGCGGCGAAGCAACCGTTGAGCGCGGTGACCATGCGGTTTTTTAGGCGCTTGTGCGCCTGCCGGGAAAAAGCCATGGTTAGGCACCACGAACCGCTTCACTGATTTGCTGGCACCCTGACAGTTGGGCCTTGAGAGGACATGCAACCGTGCGCTTAACCTTCCCCGCTCTACTCGTTGCAACCCTGATGTCGGCGAGTGTTTCTCTGGTCAGCGTCGCGCAAGCGGATACGGTGGCGATAGAAACCCACGAGGCTGAAGCCCTGGCGCCGCCGGTCGAAGCACAGTCCGCAACCTCTCTATCCGGGCTGTTCCTGGCGGCTACTTTAGCGGAAACCGAACGGGATTTGCCTCGCGCTGCGGAGTTTTATCGCGGGTTGCACGAGCTTGACCCATCATCGAGCCGGTTTCTGCAAAGCGCTTTCACTATGGAGCTTGCCGACGGCCGCATGACCGGTGCGCTGGATCTGGCGAGTTTGCTGGTTGCCGCAGGTGACACCGGCGTGGCGCGGCTCGCAATTGCCCTTGACGCCATGCGCCAACGATCACACCGCGTCGCCTTGCGCGAACTGGAGGCATACCAGAGTGATGGCTTCGGCGACATCGTTGCGAGCCTCGTGGGTGCCTGGGCGCATTATGGGGCTGGGGATGCGGAGCAAGGTCTCGCGATACTCGATGCGATGGACGGCCCTGCTTGGGTGGAGCTTTATGCTTCGTTTCATGCTGGGCTGATCCGGCTCGCAAACGGGGATTCCAAGGAAGCGCTCGCCGATCTCGAACGCGCGTACACCGCGGACCCGGGCGCGCTTCGGCTCGTGCAGGGCTATGCGAGGGGGCTTATCGCCAACGATCGCAAGGATGAAGCGCTGGAAGTCCTTGAAGGGTTTCGGATGCTTGCCCCCAGCAATGAAGTCATTGCTGGCGATATCGCGGCTGCGTTGGCTGATCAGCCGATTTCGATGCGCGTGCGCACAGCGCAGCAAGGTGCTGCCGAAGTGCTTTACGGGTTGGGCGTCGCCCTCGGGCAGGATGGCGCAGAGGAAGTGGGCGCGATCTACCTGAACCTCGCTTTGTTCGCTGCGCCCGAGTTCGATCTGGCCCGCTTCGGGCTCGCCCGCACCTATGAGGGGCTGGAACTGTGGGAAAGAGCGGTGGATGTGTATGAGGGCATCACCGATGAATCAGCGCTCAAGCGGACTGCAGAAATCCGCTTGGGTGTTCTTCTAGACCAGCTTGAGCGCCCCGATGAGGCCGATGCACATCTTGAGGCGCTGATCGAAGCGGACTCGTCCGACCTGAACGCGATCAGCACGTTCGGCACGGTCCTGCGGGTGCGCCGTGACTTTGAGCGCGCTGCCGAGGTTTACAGCATGGGCATCGAAACGATCGAAAAGCCCACTTTTGAGCACTGGCGGCTCTTCTACCAACGCGGGATCGCCTTCGAGCGGACCGATCGCTGGCCGTTGGCTGAAGCCGATTTTCTTAAGGCGCTGGAGCTCAATGAAGATCAGCCCGACGTCCTGAATTACCTCGCCTACACCTGGGTTGATCGTGGTGAGAACCTTGATCGTTCGGTTCAGATGCTGGAGCGCGCCGTCGAGATGCGCCCCGACTCCGGCTACATCGTGGATTCCCTTGGATGGGTGTACTTCCGCCTGGGCAGGTTCGAGGACGCTGTCGAGCAGTTGGAGCGAGCGGTTATCCTCGATCCGACACAAGCCGTGATTCATGATCATCTGGGCGATGCCTACTGGATGGTTGGACGGCGACTGGAAGCTCGCTTCCAATGGAGCCATGCCCGCGATCTTGATGACACGCACGATGAGATCGACGAGGAAGCCATCCAACGGAAGCTGCAACGCGGTCTGACCCGGCAGGAAGTCGAGTCGGTTGGCGTCTGGCCGGAAGGCTACAAGATTCCGACGATCCAATAACGCAGCCTGCCCGATGTCGGGATCGGCAAGCGCGCGGGCGCGGGCGCGGGCGAAGGTCAACCTCGCCTTGCATGTCACCGGGCAACGTTCTGACGGCTACCATACGCTCAGTTCCCTGGTAGCCTTTGTCGATGTGGGCGATGAGGTTCGCATCCAACCGGCCCGCGAAGACACATTGACGGTCGATGGGCCGTTTGCGGCGCATGTTCCGCCCCTCGATGGAAACATTCTCGGGCAAGCCCTCTCGATGGTGCGGCGCTGGGGCTTGCAGCCCGAGCCTGTCCACATCCATTTGATGAAGAACCTGCCCATCGCAGCAGGAATAGGCGGCGGCTCGGCAGATGCGGCGGCACTGGTGGAGCTGCTGACCAATGGCGCAGCTCTCACGGACGCACAGACAGCCGACTGCCTCGCGCTGGGCGCGGACATCCCCATGTGTCTTACGGGCACCCCGGCCTTGATCGATGGAATCGGTTCGGTGGTCAGCGCGGTGGATTTGCCACGAGCCTTTTGCGTGCTGGTGAACCCACTCAGAGAAGTCTCGACGCCCAAGGTGTTCGCCGCCTTGCAATCGAGGCATAACCCACCTTTGCCGTCTTATCCGGAGCCCCCGCCCAACTTCAATGATCTCATTACGTGGCTTGGCGGTACACGCAACGATTTGATGGCGCCTGCGAGTGCGCTGGAGCCAGCCATTTCTGACGTTATGGATGCGCTGGAGGGTGCGCCGTTTGCTCGGATGAGCGGCTCGGGTGCGACCTGTTTCGCGCTGTTCGAAAGCGAGGTCGATGCTGGCGAGAAAGCGGCGGACCTGAGAGCTGCGCGCCCCGATTGGTGGATCGCAGAGGGGTTGTTGGGGTAAGGACGGCGTCCGCGATCGCGAACCCGCTTCGTCTGTTTATCGCCAGCCGCCGTAACGGCCTTTGTAGAAGATATGCAGACCAATCCGGTCGAGCCGGATCATCCGCGGTGCCCAGCGCGGGCGCACGTAATTGGCGTGGTAATGCGTTGATTCCTTGATGGAATCGATCAGATCACGCTCTTCAAGGACTTGCTTGGCGACATCTTCGGACTCTTCCCAGGCACGTTGTTCGGTGATCCGCTCGGGAATACCGTCGCAGGCAAACGAGAACTGGCAGCGATTGCGCCAATGCTGGTTCTGGTAAACGACGCCGCAGATCGTGTCGGGGAATTCGTCGTGATGCACGCGGTTCATGATGACCTGCGCGACCGCGACCTGGCCACGGCGCGGCTCACCGCGCGCTTCGAAGTAGATGCCTTCGGCAAGACAGCGGAATTGCCGATCATTGCCTAGAAATGCGGAAATCTGCTGCTGCCCTTCGGTGTCGTCCAGCGGCGAGCCGGCGGCGGATGGATCGATCATCGCGAGCGCGTAGGGGCTGGCGGCGTCGCTTCCTGGCTCAGAGCTCTCGTCGCCGCGTGCCGCAACGCCTTCGATAGCGCCGACGGGGTCTTCGGCGACCATGATTTCCGGCTGCGGCGCGATCATGCCGATATGGCCGGAAAAGGCCGCATCGGGCAATGCAGCAACTTCAAGTTGCGCGAACGGGTGCTGCTCGACCAAAGAAACCGGTAGGCGGCGCGCTTCGCGCATCGCGTGGACCGCAGGCGTCACTAGTTGATGCTCGCGACTGTCCCGCGCAACGTTTTGGTCGCGTCCGACAGGCAGGCGGTTATCGGGAATGGATCCCGTTACAAGTTCTTCGTTCAAGGACGCCGGAGCGATTGCGGCCAGCGCCGCTGGTTCGGACAGGTTCGCCACACCGCCATGTTGGAGGGCATGCCCGCGCTCATCGTCGAGGTGCAGAGTTGCGCTGTGTATGGAACCGGCCGGAGAAGCGGTGAGGAAACTTTGCCAACGCTCAGAACCAGGGCCATCGAGGCCAAGCAGATGAGCGGCATCGAGATGGCCAACCGTAGCGGGTTGCGACAAAGCCATAAGCGCGCCAACCGCTGCGATGCCCGTCGCCTTTTGTGGGCTAAGCCCAAATAGTGGGAGCTTTGCACCCTGAGAACGTCCCAAGGCGCGCTTGGCGACAGGTCCTACACCAAACATGGTTACGCAACTCCTACGCAATACCCAAACCGAAGCGCGGTACCACCGCCGGGTGTCCGACCCATCGCCATACACACCGTTCAAACGCAGCAAGCTCCCATTCGCCGCATTCGAACAATTTTGGTTATGGGTGGTTAACCTTGCAAACCCGTAAAGCTGCCGGTGAATTTCCGTTATGAGTTGGGACAGTCCGGTAATCACTCGTTAAACCAGTATGACAAGAGTGGCTTACGATGCCTTCGACATCGACGCTAAGCCCTTGTCATTGTTGGGCTAACGCGATCTGCTTAAAGCGCGATTTGTGGCAAAAATGCAGTGAAACGGTTTGTTAAGGTTAACCTTAACTTCCGCTTCGGTCAGCCTTTCCACCCCATCGGTCCCAAAGCGATGGCGGATCGCATCGTTAACAATCAACTGCGCTTGATCGGCGCGGCGGTGGACGGGCAGCGCCAAAGCGTGGGCAACCAACGCGTCCATGCCCTCGCCAGTCTTCGCCGATACTGCCAGGACGGTCGGTGGGGTGTTGGCGTGGCTTGCAAGGCCAAGTGCGCCCTCCACGTCTGCCACGGCGCGCCGGGCGGGCCGCCCCATATCGGACTTGGTGACGCAAATCAGGTCGGGCCATTCCATGATGCCCGCCTTCATGAATTGAAGGGCATCGCCTGATCCGGGTTGCACGCACAAAATTGACTGATCCGCCACCAGCCGTATGTCCGCTTCCGATTGGCCGATCCCCACCGTTTCCACCAGCACCATATCGAAAAGCGCGCGCAGCAAAATTGTCGATGCGATGGCGTGGTGGGACAGCCCGCCCAGCCGGTCGCGGGCGGCCAGCGATCGGACGAACAGTCCACCATCTTCCGGATCGAGCGACAGCCGCGTCCGGTCCCCAAGGAGTGCGCCCCCCGTGGCGTGAGAGGAGGGATCGACGGCGATCACTGCAAGCGTCTGATCTTTGGCTCTGATCGCGCCGATCAATGCCTGAAGGAGAGTGGACTTTCCAACACCGGGCGGACCGGTGAGACCCAAGACACGGCCCTTCTGACTTTCAAAGGCAGCGTCGAGAAGCGCGGCATCGGCCTCGCGAAGCGTTGGGCGGTCCAGCGTCGACAACGCCCGTGCAATGGCGCGCTTGCCGCCTGTGCCCAGCATTTCGAGCGAGGGTGCGGCGTCGGTCACCGCTCTATCCTAGGCCCCGGATTCTGACGTCCGCAGCGCCGCCTGCGCAGCCGCCAGCCGTGCGATAGGCACCCGGAAAGGCGAACAGGAAACGTAGTCGAGCCCGATCGTCTCACAGAAGCCGATGGATGCCGGGTCGCCGCCATGCTCGCCGCATATGCCCAGTTTGATGTCGCCGCGTTGCGCCCGGCCGCGCTCAGATGCCAGCCTGACCAACTCGCCGACGCCATCCTGATCGAGGGTGACGAAGGGGTCCTTTTCCATGATCCCGAGCCGCTCATAGGTTCCCATGAACTGGGCCGCGTCATCGCGCGAAATGCCAAACGTCGTTTGCGTCAGGTCGTTGGTGCCAAAGGAAAAGAATGCCGCAGATTGCGCAATCTCGCTCGCCCGCAGCGCCGCACGCGGCAGCTCGATCATAGTGCCGACCGTGTAGACAATAGACTGGCCACGTTCCTCCATCACGGCCTGCGCAACCTCGTCGATTGCCGCTTTGACGAAGTCGAGCTCTGCGAGTGTCGCAACCAGCGGCACCATGATTTCCGGCTCGACCGGCTGTCCAGTGGTTTTGGCCGCATCAATGGCCGCCTCGACAATCGCCCGTGTCTGCATGCGTGCGATCTCGGGGTAGGAGATCGCAAGGCGGCAGCCGCGATGGCCCAGCATCGGGTTGAACTCATGCAGCGCGCGCGCGCGTTCCCGCAGTTCATCTGCATCCACGCCGATCTGTTGCGCCAGCTCGGCGAACTCCGAGGCCGAATGGGGCAGGAACTCGTGCAATGGCGGATCGAGAAGACGGATCGTCACCGGTAGACCAGCCATGATCTCGAAGAGTTGCGTGAAGTCCGCCCGTTGCATGGGCAGGATTTTCTCAAGGGCGTTGCGACGCACCGCCGGATCGTCGGCGAGGATCATCTCGCGCACTGAGACGATCCGGTCATCATCAAAGAACATGTGTTCGGTGCGGCAAAGCCCTATGCCCTCCGCCCCATATTTGCGCGCGGTTTCGGCATCCTGTGGGGTTTCGGCGTTGGTCCGCACGGTCATGCGGCGCGCTTCGTCCGCCCATTTCATGACGGCGGAGAAGGCGCCGGTCAGCTCCGGTTCCTGCATCGCGACGGTGCCGAGTATGACATCGCCAGTTGCGCCATCGATCGTGATGATGTCGCCTGCTTTCAGCTTGGTCGCACCGACCGAGACGATGCCAAGTTCGGCATTGATCCGGATCGCCCCAGCACCCGATACACACGGCGTACCCATGCCCCGAGCCACCACCGCCGCATGCGAGGTCATTCCGCCGCGAGCGGTCAGAATGCCCTTCGCGGCATGCATGCCGTGGATGTCTTCGGGGCTGGTTTCCACACGCACCAGGATACAGTCGCGCTCGGCGGCTGCGGCAGCCTCGGCATCGGCGGAGGTCAGGACGATCTCGCCGGTGGCCGCGCCGGGCGATGCGGGCAGGCCGCGTGCGATGACCGTGCGCTCAGCGTCTTCGCGGATCGTGGGGTGGAGAAGTTGATCAATCGCAGCAGGGTCGAGCCGCAAAAGTGCGTCCTGCTGCGAGATAAGGCCTTCGTCGACCATATCGACAGCGATCTTCATCGCCGCCTTTGTGGTGCGCTTGCCGCTGCGCGTCTGCAGCATCCACAGTTTGCCCGCCTCTACGGTGAACTCCATGTCCTGCATGTCGCGGTAGTGCTTTTCGAGCACACCGCAATAGCGCTGGAACTCTGCAAACGCCTCCGGCATCGTTTCTTCAAGCGAGGGCTGCGTATCGCCACCCTGTTCCCGGGCTCGGCGCGTCAGGGACTGGGGCGTACGGATGCCGGCAACGACGTCCTCACCTTGAGCGTTAACAAGAAACTCGCCGTACAGATGGTTGTCGCCGGTTGATGGATCGCGCGTAAACGCAACGCCGGTTGCTGAGCTTTCGCCCATATTCCCGAACACCATGGCCTGGACGTTGACGGCAGTGCCCCAGTCTTCAGGGTAATCGTGAAGTGTCCGGTAGGTGATCGCGCGAGGGACCATCCAGCTCTTGAACACCGCGCCGACCGCGCCCCACAATTGCTGGTGCGGGTCTTGGGGAAAGGGCTCACCCGCTTCTTCCTCAACGATCCGCTTGAATTGCTCGATCAACTTGCCCCAATCGGCAGCGGTCAGTTCGGTGTCGAGCGCATATCCCGCTGCGTCCTTGACCTCGCCGAGTGCGTCTTCGAACAGGTCGTGCTCGACGCCCATCACCACGTCGCCATACATCTGGATGAAGCGCCGGTAACTGTCGCGCGCGAAGCGGTCATCCCCGGACAAGGTCGCCAGTGCTTCCACGGTCTGATCGTTGAGGCCAAGATTGAGGACGGTGTCCATCATGCCGGGCATCGATACGCGCGCACCCGATCGGACCGACAGGAGCAGCGGCCGCTCGTTCGAACCGAACTGTTTGCCCGTAATCGTTTCGATCTTGCCGACCGCGGCGGCCAGCTGGCCTTCAAGAGTGGCGGGGTAGGTGCGGCCATTTTGGTAAAAGTGCGTGCAGACGTCGGTTGTCACCGTGAAGCCAGGTGGAACCGGCAGGCCGATGCGGCTCATTTCAGCCAGGTTTGCGCCTTTCCCGCCAAGAAGGTTGCGCATGTCCGCATGACCTTCGGCAGCTCCGTCGCCAAACGAATAGACCCATTTTTCGGTTGCGGTCGTCATTGGGGGTCTCCCGGCTTCGAGCAGGTTTGCGTGCAGTGCAGCACAGCCGCCATGGACCTACCGGGTGGGCGCGCGCCGGTCCATCACCTTTTTGACCGATGGCTAAGAGAAGAAGCCTATGGCGGGGCTCAGCTGACGCGGTCGATGCAAAATGCCACGGCGTCGAGGAGCGCCGCTTTCTCTTCGCTGGCAGGCAAACCATCCAGCGCATCGCACGCAACCGCACCAAAATGCTGGGCGCGACTGATCGTGTCCGCGAGCCCCTGACGATCGCGGACCAATGCCGTGGCGCGTTCCAGATCGCCTTCGCGCTGTTCGCCTTGCACGATCACCCTGTCCCAAAACGCTTTTTCGTCACCTTCCGAGCGCCGGTAGGCCAAGATCACGGGCAAGGTCACCTTTCGCTCGCGAAAATCGTCGCCGACGTCCTTGCCAAGGTCCTTGGCCGAACCGCCATAGTCGAGCGCGTCATCGACAAGCTGGAAGGCGAGGCCCAGATTGGTGCCATAGGAACGCAAGGCCGCCCGCCCCACTTCGCCTATTTGGGGATCGAGCTGGCTTGCGACGATGGGGCCGACCTCGCAGGCGGCAGAAAACAGCGCAGCCGTCTTCGCCTTGATGACCTGCAAATACTCGTCTTCGGTCGTGTTGGTGTTCTTGGCGGTGGTCAGCTGCATGACCTCACCCTCCGCGATGACCGCTGAGGCGTGCGACAGCACTTCCAAAGAGGGAAGCGAGCCGACCTCGACCATCATCTGGAACGCTTGCCCAAGTAGGAAATCGCCCACCAGGACGCTCGCCTGATTGCCCCACAGCATGCGGGCAGCGGGTTTGCCGCGGCGCATATCGCTTTCGTCGACAACGTCATCATGCAGCAGGGTTGCGGTGTGCATGAACTCAACACTGGCAGCGAGCTTGAGATGCCCGATCTGGCTTGTGTCGTGGCCGTATCCGAACATCTGCGCGCAAAGGATCGTCAGGATAGGACGCAAACGCTTCCCGCCCGAATCGATCAGGTGCTTGGCGACTTCGGGGATCATCTCGACGTCGGAGCCTGTGCGGCTCAGGATAATCTGATTGACCCGCTGCATCGGCTCGGAAGACAGCCCCATCACCCGCTCAAGCGATGCTTTGCCCTGCTGGTGATGCGATAGCGGAACAACGACGCCCATCTTGGTCTCCCACATGCGCGCTCGAATGCGCGCGTTTTCTCAGTGGGCGGTGCAAAGCACAATGCAGCCCCGCTGAACAGTCCGGCAAACGGTCACGCCCCAAAAGCTGCATCGGCCTGGCGGCGGTTGGCCCCCGCCACTTGCAAGCAAAGGCCAGTGGACGCAAAAACAAGCAGCGCAAACCAACCGCAACGCGAAAGACCGATGGAAGAACTGTTCCGGACCAACGACATCGTGCTGATCTCCGCTGTTGAGGCGCTGCTGAAGGAGTTGGACATCATCTACTTCGTGGCCGACCAGCACATGTCGGTTCTGGAGGGGTCGATCGGCGTTTTGCCCCGCCGGGTCATGGTCGACGCGGACCGCAAGGAGGAGGCCGAGCGCGCGATGGCGGATGCAGGTCTGGTGCCGTGACCGTTAGCGCGATGGCGGGCGAAGGGGCTGGAGAGGTCACGCGCGATGCCTTCATCGGTGGTGCCGTGACACTCATTCAGCCAGCACGCGGGTCGCATCGATCCGGCTCGGACGCTGTCTTGCTCGCAGCCACGCTTTCAGGAGCGGCTGGCGACATTCTCGACATGGGTGCCGGTGCCGGTGCGGTAGGCCTCATGGCCGCCCACGCTAACCCGGACGCGCGCGTGATCCTTGCTGAAAATGATCCGGTTCTGCTCGAATGCGCGCGGCAAAGCGTGTCGGCGAACCCTTCGCTTAGCCGCCGGGTCAAGGTGTGCGACGTCGACCTTCTGGCCGCTGAGCCCGCTCGAACAGCGGCCGGGCTGAAACGCGCATCGTTTGATCATGTGGTGGCAAACCCGCCCTATCGGCGGCAGGGGCATGTGCGGGCTCAAGCCAGCAAACTCGCCGCTCACGTCATCTCGCCCGAGGCGCTCGAAGGCTGGGCGCGCACCGCTGCCAGCGTCCTGAAGCCGGGTGGGACACTGACAATGATTTTCGCGGCTGACGGGCTAAGTGATCTCCTGGCTGTCCTTGAGCGACGCTTCGGCGCGCTATGCATCCGCGGTCTGCATCCTGGGCCCGACATGCCAGCCGAACGTCTCCTCATCCGGGCCATCAAGGGCCGGCGAACCCGCCCCGCGCTTTTGCCGGGGATCACTCTACATGGGCCTGACGGCAGCTACACGCCCTCCGCCCGTGCCATTCTTGCGGGTCGAGAGGGGATCGAGATGGCCGCAGGCCGCTAACGATCCACCACCCCTTGCGGCGGCAACACAACCACCCCATGTCGAGATCAACCCGCCGCGACCAAAAAGGACCCTGCCGTGCTTCGCCGCTACTTGCCCAAGGCCATCCGACCCAAAACGCCGCTCGTGCCGGTCTTGCGCCTGAGCGGGGTGATTGGCGGTGGCGGTCGGGTCAACCGCGGGCTGTCTTTAGCCGCCGTCGCCGGTCCGCTGGCCAAGCTGTTCTCGTTCGATGCGCCCGTTGTTGGTATCGTCATCAATTCGCCGGGCGGCTCACCGGTTCAATCCCGGCTGATCCACGACCGGATCCGAAAACTTGCCAAGGAGAAAGAGAAAGACGTTGTGGTGATGGTCGAAGATGTCGGCGCGTCAGGTGGTTACATGCTGGCCTGCGCGGGCGATGAGATTATTTGCGACGACAGTTCGATCCTCGGGTCCATCGGCGTGATTTCCGCCAGCTTCGGTTTCGACCGGGTGATCGAGCGGTGGGGCGTCGATCGGCGCGTCTATACCGCAGGCGAGAAGAAGCTATCGCTTGACCCGTTTCAGCCGGAAAAACCTGATGATATCAAGCGGTTGAAAACGATCCAGAAGGAAATCCACGATTCCTTTGTCGGTCTGGTTAAAGCCCGACGTGAAGGCCGTATCGACCCTGATGACAAGCAGCTTTTCACGGGCGAGTTCTGGGCAGGGAAGAAAGCGGTGGAGCTTGGCCTCGCCGACCGGATCGACAATCTCGACGCGACGATGAAGGATCGCCTTGGCGACAAGGTGAAGCTGGTGGCGATCCCGACCCAGCGGCGTGGTTTCGGCGCGCTTTTTCGTTCCCAGGCAGCCCGAGGCTTCTCGGCCGCAGCCCTCGGCGATGCGCTGATTGAGGGCGCAATTGCTTCCATTGAAGACCGCGCCCATTGGGCCCGATTCGGGCTTTGAGGGGCTTAAGACGTGGGCGCTTTGATGGTCTGGTTGACGAACTATTGGCCGATGGGAGCGTTCGCATTAGTCTGTGGCGTCGTGGCTTTCAGCCTATCGAGACACGCGGCACACAAAAAGTGATCGGGGGACTTCGCGAATGCCGGCATTCTTTGGTTTGGCAGCCTTAGCTGTCGGCGGTTTCATAGCCTCCCGAATCATGCGCCGCGAATGGATGCGGGTGAACCGTGCAATGGACGACACGCGACGCGCCAAAACTACCGACGATCGCGAGGCCATGCCGCAGCTCAAGCGCGATCCGGCGACCGGTAACTACAAGCCCGGTGACGAGAGCTAACACGCCTCCGGCTTGACCCTTGCGCTGGCGCTGGTACGGGAAGGCTGGTTTTCCGTTGATGAGCGATAAGGCGCCATGTCTGCGCACAATGATCCCACCCGGTCCTTTCAGGGCCTGATCCTGACACTTCAGCAGTTTTGGGCAGACCATGGCTGCACGATTTTGCAGCCCTACGACATGGAAATGGGCGCGGGGACCTTCCACCCCGCCACCACATTGCGGGCGCTTGGCCCTCTTCCGTGGAAGGCGGCCTACGTCCAGCCCTCGCGCCGCCCCAAGGATGGCCGCTATGGTGAAAACCCCAACCGGTTGCAGCACTATTACCAGTACCAGGTGCTCTTGAAGCCATCGCCACCCGATCTGCAGGATCTGTACTTGCGCTCGCTGGCCGCCATCGGCCTCGATAGCGCCACCCACGACATCCGCTTCGTCGAAGATGATTGGGAAAGCCCAACTCTGGGCGCTTGGGGGCTTGGCTGGGAATGTTGGTGTGACGGGATGGAGGTCTCGCAGTTCACCTACTTTCAGCAGGTTTGCGGGCAGGAATGCTCGCCGGTTTCAGGCGAACTCACCTACGGGCTTGAGCGCATCGCGATGTACGTCCAGGGCGTTGAAAACGTTTACGATCTCAACTTCAACGGCCGCGAGGGTCCCGATAAGGTGACCTATGGCGATGTGTTTCTACAGGCTGAGCAGGAATATTCCCGCTACAATTTCGAGATTGCGAACACCGCCGCTCTGTTCAAGCATTTTGAAGACGCCGAAGCCGAGTGCAAAGCCATCCTGCGCGCCTCGGAGCCCAGCGAGCCGGGAGCGGAGCACCGTGCGGTTCTGCCGGCCTATGACCAGTGCATCAAGGCGAGCCATGTCTTCAACCTGCTTGATGCGCGCGGGGTGATCTCGGTGACCGAGCGCCAATCCTACATTTTGCGCGTTCGCGAGTTGGCCAAGGCTTGCGGAGAAGCATGGTTACTGACCAGCGCCGGCGGCCACACCGCCGAGCGCAGCGCGGCCTAAACGGAGGGCAGGGCGATGGAATGGATCATTCTCGTGCTGATCGTCGTGGTGATCGGCTACGCGATCATCGTCTACAACACTCTGGTGAAGAAGCGGCAGATGGTTCGCGAGGGCTGGTCGGGGATTTCCGTGCAGTTGCAGCGCCGCTCGGACCTTATTCCCAACCTGCTTGAAACCGTCAAAGGCTATATGGGCCACGAGAAATAGGTTCTGGAGAACGTGACCGCACTGCGCGCACGAGCACAGGCCATGGGCGAGGAACATCCCGCCGAGCGCGCAGGCGTTGAAAGCCTGCTTGGTGCAGCGCTGGGCAAGCTGATTGCGGTGGCGGAGAATTATCCCGACCTCAAGGCGTCCGCCAATTTCATCGAATTCCAGGAGGCCCTTGAGGAAACCGAGGACAAGCTCCAGCTTGCGCGGCGCTACTACAACGGCGCCGTGCGGCAGTTCAACACGCTGGTCGAGCAATTTCCGTCCAATCTGATCGCAGGCCAGTTCGGCTTCGCTCAGGCTGAGTATTTCGAGCTTGAGGACCCGGCCGACCGGGCCAATCCGCAGGTTTCATTCGGCTGAGGGTGAGCGCGAATATGGCCGTCATCGTGCGTTCTTCCAAGCTGATGGCCGAACTCGCTCGTTACGCGCTGATCGTCGCACTGCTCCTGTTGGGGGCTGGCCTATCATCCGCCCATGCCCGTGAAGAGATTATCGAATTCAACACAGTCGTCGAAGTCGAAGCGGACGGCGCATTCCTGGTGACCGAACGCATCACGGTGAGGGCGGAAGGCGTCGAAATTCGGCGCGGCATCTTCCGCGACTTTCCCACGGTCCAGCGGGAGCCTTCGGGCCTCATATATCGGACAAGCTTCGAACTGATCGAGGTGCTACGCGATGATCAAGCAGAGCCGTATCACACCGAGCCGATCACTGGTGGGACGCGGGTCTATATTGGCCGCGCTGACGTGTTCCTTCGGTCGGGCGTCTACACGTACACACTGCGCTATCGCTCGCGGCACCAGATGCGGTTCTTCGACGAATTTGATGAAGTCTACTGGAACGCCACCGGTAATTTCTGGTCGTTCCCGATCCAGCGCGCGATTGCGACCATCCGCTTGCCCGAAGGTGCAACCATCAAAGAAACGGCGGCGTTCACCGGGCGATTTGGTTCGACTGCTTCGAAAGCCGCAAGCCGGATCGTTGGGCCTGGTGCCGTTCGTTTCGAAACCGTCGGTCCGCTCGGTCCACGCGAAGGGCTGACAGTCGCCGCTAGCTTTCAAAGCGGCATCATCGAACCTCCAAGCGAGGGTGATGTTCAGCTCAAGCTGCTCCGCGACAATGCCGGGATCGCTGCGGTACTTGTCGGGGCTCTTGCGGTCTTTGCCTATATGGTCGCGAGCTGGTGGCGGGTAGGGCGCGACCCGCCCCGCGGCGTTGTTTTCCCGCGCTTCGAGCCGCCGCGCGGCATGAGCCCGGCGGAGTTGAGCTGGGTCTGGTTTCGCGGCCACAAGGGCGGGTCGACCGGCAAGAGTTTCATGGCGGCGCTGGTTTCGTTGGGCGCGAAAGGCAAGCTGCGCATTGACGAGGAGGGCGGCACCGTCACCGTCCGGCGCACCGGTGACATGGGGCGTTCCGGCCATAAGGACCTGCCCCCGGGCGAGCGGGCGCTGATGAAGGGGCTGTTCGGCCAGCGGGAGGCAATGTCGTTCCTGCCCATTAATGCTCCGATCCTTACGAGGACGACCTCGACGTTCCGCAAGACAATTTATGACGGCTTCAAGGGCCGCTATTTCAAGCGCAATCCTGGCTACACCATTATCGGGGTTGTGATTGCCGTTCTGGCTCTCTTTGCTTTTCTGGCCCTGTTCGCCTCAACCGATGCGATTGCGACCGGTGTGGTTGTTCACTTTGTCGGCGGTCTCATAGTGGGCATCACCGTGGGCGGCGCATGGGCACACTTTGCAGGGCGCTCAACGCGCGTCGGGGGGCTTCTAGCCGTTACCTTTGTGATCATCGCTGCCGGCGTGGTTGCGGGGCTGGCGGCCGCTTTTCACATTTCGCCGCCGCGCGCCTTCGCGACCGGCTGGATTATCCAGCTGACAATGTTGGTCGCTGCCGCGATGGGTTTCACCATCACATTGTTCGCCCGGTTGATGTTCGCGCCCACGGTTGAGGGCCAGGCTCTGATGGATGAGATCGAGGGTTTCCGGCTCTACCTTTCTGTGGCCGAATCCGAGCGCATGAACATGGAAGGCGCGCCTGATTTTTCACTCGATCTGTACGAGCGCTTCCTACCGTACGCCATTGGCCTTGGCGTCGAGAAGCCGTGGTCGGAGGCGCTCGAAGCGCATCTAGAGGCCATACCCGCAGCGCAGCGGACAACCTACCAGCCAAGCTACTATCACGGCCGTTCGTTTGACTCGGGTTCGATCGCCGCATCGACGGCGGCCATCGCGTCGACCATTGGTGCCGCGTACGCGTCATCCATGCCGCGCTCGTCGGGCTCAAGTGGTGGCGGTGGCGGATCGTCTGGCGGCGGCGGCGGCGGAGGCGGCGGCGGAGGTTGGTGACTTCTCCCCAAGAGGAGGAAATTCTTATGCCAAAACTGCTCGAACAAGCGCCGGTTCTGCTCGTCAGTGACATCAAGGCGAGCCTCGCCTATTGGCGGCAATCGATCGGCTTCACATTCGCCGAATATGGCGAGCCGGAGACAACATTCGCCATCGGCAAGCGCGACAGCTGCTTCATCATGCTTTCGCAGGCGCCCGAGGGCCATACCATCACGCCGCATTGGAAAGTGGTCGATACGATGTGGAACGCCTATTTCTGGGTTGATGATGCGCAGGCGCTTTACGAGGAATTCCTAGGCAGCGGCGCGAAGATCGACTACAGCCTTTGCGAACAACCCTACAACGTTCTGGAATTCGGCATTCAGGACCTCGACGGGCACGATATTGCCTTCGGACAGGACCTCGGCTAGCCGGTATTTCTTTGCCGCAACCGCGACTTTGATCCCCAATGCCCGACCTTTTGCTCGAACTGTTTTCCGAAGAGATACCCGCACGCATGCAAGCGCGCGCCGCAGACGATCTGCGCAAGGGTGTCACAGACCGCCTGGTGGATGCCGGTCTGGTCTATGAGGGAACGAAAGCTTTTGTCACGCCGCGCCGGCTCGCTCTGCACGTTGCCGGGATCCCGACCCGCTCGCCCGACGTGATCGAGGAGCGCAAGGGCCCCCGCGTCGGTGCGCCGGACAAGGCTATCGAAGGTTTCCTTCGCGGCGCTGGGCTCTCTTCGATTGACGAGGCTCAGGTTGCGTCTGATCCCAAAAAGGGCGACTTTTATGTCGCGAAGATCACCAAGCCGGGGCAGGATGCGGAGACGATCATCGCTGGTGCTGTGAAGGAGGTCGTCGAGACCTTCCCGTGGCCGAAATCGATGCGCTGGGGCAGCGGCTCGCTGAAATGGGTGCGCCCGTTGCATTCAATCGTCTGCACGTTCGGGCCGGAGACCGAAGATCCTGTGGTCGTTCCCGTCGAGGTTGGCGGCATCACCGCGTCCAACACCACGGAAGGTCATCGGTTCCATGCACCGGAGCGGTTCACGGTGCGCCGTCTTGACGACTATCAGACCAAGCTTGAAGCCGCGAAAGTTGTTCTCGACCCCGAACGGCGCAAGGCGATCATTGAGACCGAGGCGCGCAATCTGGCGTTCGCGCAAGGGCTGGAACTGGTCGAAGACCCGGGCCTTCTCGAAGAAGTAGCCGGTCTCGTCGAGTGGCCGGTCGTGATGATGGGATCGTTTGATGAAGCGTTCCTGCAGATCCCCGATGCCGTTATCCGCGCGACGATCCGCGCGAACCAGAAGTGCTTCGTCCTGCGCGATCCCCAAAAAAACCGTCAGACTGGCGATCTGGCGAACAAGTTCCTCCTGACCTCGAACATCGTGCCCGATGATGGTGGCGCGGCTGTTGTCGCGGGCAATGAGCGGGTGATCCGCGCGCGGCTCGCCGATGCGCTCTATTTCTGGCAGACCGACCAAGCGCCGCTGCCCGATCTCGATACGCTGAAAGAAAGCGCGGAGAGGCTGGGCCTTGATCTCGCCAAGCCGCTTGATCAGCGCGCGGCGCGGCTCGATAGCCTGGGCGTGATTTTCCACGCGAAACTTGGCACGCAGGGTGAGCGGATCGCGCGTATCGCGGCCTTGGCGCGGACCATTGCGGGTGAAATCGGTGCCGATGCAGATCTTGCCGAACGCGCGGCGAAGCTTGCCAAGGCGGATCTGCAAACCGAGGCGGTGGGCGAATTCCCCGAGCTTCAAGGCTTCATGGGCGCGCGCTACGCAGCTCTACAGGGTGAAGACCCATCAGTCGTTGTGGCCATTGAAGACCATTATAAGCCGCAAGGCCCGTCGGACTCGGTGCCCACCGATTTGGTGGCCGTTGCCGTCACGCTGGCCGACAAGCTCGACACACTCACGGGCTTCTGGGCGATTGACGAAAAGCCGACGGGCTCAAAGGACCCTTATGCGCTTAGAAGGGCGGCCGAGGGAGTCGCACGCCTTGTGCGGGAAAACGGTTTGAAACTCTCCTTGAACCCCATTTTCTGGGTATCATACCAGCACCTTCCGAAGCATCTGAAGCCGGATGGCGTCTCGCTGGAGGGAAAGGCTGACCAGATATACAGCGGTGATTTGATTTCCTTCCTGCACGACCGCGTGAAGAATTATCTTCGTGGCGAAGGCATCGGGCATGACGTTGTAAACGCTGTCCTTGATAATAACCTTGACGATCTTCTCGATCTTGTGCAGCGGGGAGAAGCCCTTTCGGCGCTGCTCAAGACTGACGATGGCCAGAACCTGAAAGCTGGCTATGACCGCGCGGCGAACATCCTCGCCGCCGAGGCCAAGAAGGGCACTGAAGTTGCGGATTCGGTCGATCCGTCCTTGTTCGAGCAGCCCGAAGAGGGCGCGCTCCATACGGCACTGACAGATGCTGCCACCAAGGCCCACGCCTCGGTTGCCTCCGGCGACTACGAAGCCGCGATGCAGGCGCTGGCAACGCTTCGCGCTCCTATCGACGCATTCTTTGAAGCTGTATTGGTGAACGCAGAGGATCAGAAGGTCCGGGCCAATCGCCTCGCGCTGCTCGAAGGCGTGCGCTCTGAGATCAGCGCCATCGCCGACCTGTCCAAGGTCGAGGGATAGGCGACACCCCCGAAGGTTATCCTCGCCCCCGGAACGGGCCCGGCGCAGGCTCTTGTGGCGAGGATCCACGCCAAGCGTGTAGCAACAGCACAGGCGCAACCGTTGCATGGACCCTCGGGACAAGCCCGAGGGTGACGTTTGGTGATACGGTTGGCTTGATGCCTAATCCAGCTCCACCCGGTTGCTGCGCACCTCGTCCAGTAGGTCTGGCCGGAACGCAAGCAGGTGATCGATAAGATCGACGGGGTCTTTCGCCAGCGGGTGCAGATCGATGCTGATCGTCCGGCCATCCGCTTTCCAAGCCTTGGACATCCACTGCTTCCATGCTGGCGCAGGGTCTGTATCGACGACAACCGTTTCCGGCTCGCTTGTCAGGACGATGTGCAGCGTGTGAAGGCGCAGCGTCCGCAGCGCCCGGCGTTCATGGCGCACCGACTGGATTGCATCCCAGGGGACGATACCCAGCCGTTCGAAGAACAGCCCGCGTGCATCTGCGCCCAGGCGCACAACGCCTTTTTCGATCAGCGGATAAAAGTAAGCGGAAACGCCAAGCCCGACAGGAACCATCCAGAGAAAAATCGGCTGGCCCCGGACCAGCCACGCCAGCACCCCCAGAGCCGCGAGCACGATGCCACCATAGGCCATCATGTCGCCGGAGCCGGGCAGATAGTTGACCCCCAGGGATCGAGGCTGCGCTGTGGGTTCCTTGTGGTCCACGCCTACACGATCTCCGTGCGCGAGATGGTCAGGCCAAACCCCTCAAGGCCGACATAGGTTCGCTTCTGACTGGACAGTAGACGGATGGATGTTAGGCCCAGATCGCGCAGGATCTGCGCTCCAAGGCCGATTTCTCGCCACTGGCTATGCCGTTTGTCCGCGCTGCCGTGCTCGTCCTGGCCCTCAATTGTCCGCGTGTGCCGGCCGCTGACATTGGCGACGCCTACCGAGCCCTCGCGCAGGTACACCAACACGCCACAATCCTCGCTCGCAAGCCGCTGCATCACCGCATTCAGCCGTCCAGAAGCGCCGAATACATCATCGGCAACGCGTTCCAGCTGCAGCCGGACCGGTACGTCCGTCTTGCCGCGAACGTCGCCATAGACAACGGCTAGGTGCTGCATCGGATCAAAGGGGACCTCGTAGCTGTACGCCCTAGCAGGCCCGTGTGGCGTATCGATGTCCGCTTCATCGACCCGCGCCACGAGCCGTTCGGATTGCTGCCGCCACGCGATGAGATCGGCGACCGAAATCATCAGAAGATCATGCTCTTTTGCAAACGCCTTGACCTCCGGGCCACGCTTCACAGAGCCATCATCGTTGACGAGTTCGGCGAGAACGCCGACCGCCTCAAGCCCAGCCAGTTTGCACAAATCGATGCACGCTTCAGTGTGTCCCGAGCGGACCAAAACGCCACCTTCGCGCGCGATGAGCGGGAAGACATGGCCGGGACGCACGAAATCGTCCGCTCCAACGTTGCCGTTGGCGAGCGCGCGGACGGTATTGGTGCGTTCTTCGGCGGAAATGCCGGTCGTCAGGCCATGTTTGACGTCAACGGTGACGGTAAACGCCGTCGCCAGCGGTGCGTCATTGGCCGAAACCATGGGGTCGAGGCGCAACCGCTTGGCGTTCTCGGCCTCCATCGGGGCACAGACGATCCCGGAGGTATGCCGTACGATGAACGCCATCGCCTCGGGCGTGCACATTTCAGCCGCAACGAACAGATCCCCCTCGTTCTCGCGGTCATCATCATCGGTGACAACGAGCATGGCACCCGCCTTGAAGGCGGCTATGGCGGCCTCGACATGGCTAAGATCACGATCCAACGGCTACTCCTGAACTTGTCTCATTGGCGTTCCCGCCATTTTGGCCTCTGTGCCGCAGATAATGGTCGGCAAGCACAATGGCCATCATCGCCTCGCCCACTGGCACCGCGCGGATACCAACGCACGGGTCATGGCGACCCTTGGTGCGCACATCAACCTCTTCACCGCTGGCGGTAACGGACTGGCGCGGCGTCAGAATGGAGGATGTGGGCTTGACGGCAAAGCGGACGACGACCGGGTCGCCTGTTGAAATGCCGCCCAAGACCCCACCTGCTTTGTTGGTGAGAAACACCGGCTGGCCATCATCGCCCATCCGCATCTCATCGGCATTGTCCTCGCCTGAAAGCGCCGCGGCGTCGAACCCGTTGCCGATCTCAACGCCTTTGACCGCGTTGATTGTCATCATCGCCGCTGCCAAATCGCTGTCGAGCTTGCCGTAGATCGGCGCGCCAAGGCCAACAGGCACACTTTCTGCCACCACTTCGATGACTGCGCCGACCGATGACCCGGCCTTGCGGACCTCATCGAGATAGGCGGCCCACTGTTCGGCTGCGACAGGGTCAGGACAGAAGAACGGATTGGCCCGCGTTTGCTCCCAGTCCCAGCGCGCCCGGTCGACCTTGTGCGGGCCCATCTGCACCAGTGCCCCGCGGACAACCATGCGAGGAACGACCTTGCGCGCGATGGCCCCGGCCGCAACGCGCATCGCTGTCTCGCGTGCCGACGAGCGCCCACCGCCGCGATAATCGCGGATGCCGTATTTTGCGTCGTAGGTGAAGTCGGCGTGACCCGGACGATAGCGTTCCTTGATCTCGGAATAGTCCTTCGAGCGCTGGTCGGTATTGTCGATCAACAGCCCGATTGGTGTGCCGGTGGTGCGTTGCACGCCTTCCGCATCGTCCATAACGCCGGACACGATCCGAACGCTGTCGGGCTCGCGCCGCTGGGTGGTGTATTTCGACTGGCCCGGCTTCCTGCGCTCGAGATCGGCTTGGATGTCCGCTTCGGTCAGCGCAATCAATGGCGGGCAGCCATCGACGACGCAGCCGATCGCCGGACCATGGCTCTCGCCAAAGGTCGTGAAGCGGAACAGATGGCCAAAGCTATTGTGAGACATGAAAAATCGCCGTTGAACAGGACTGGCAGGTGCTACACCGCGCGCCCCAGAGCGTCAAACGGACGGTCCCCGTTTGCCGTCACACCCACATGCCTTGTCCGTCTTCGTAAACGAAAACACGGTCCTGGGGTGTGTCCAGTTGCGGTATCTCGGCAGAGGGAAGATCGAAAAGCAGCCCGCGCACTGCGCGCATCACACCACCGTGCGATACCGCAAGTGTCGGACGATCCAAGCTTTCCAACCATGGCGCAATGCGCTCGCTCAGCATTGCGTAGCTCTCGCCACCGGGGGGCACGAAGCCCCATTTGTCAGCCTCTCTTGCGGCAACGGCGTCAGCCTGAGCTGCTTCCAGTTCAGCGAACGTGTTGCCTTCCCACTGGCCAAAGGTGATCTCACGAAGGCGCGGGTCGCGGTCAAATCCGTCGTCCGGTGCCAGTCCGAGTGCATCGCGCACGTGGCCCATGGTCGCAATGCATCGCGACAGGGGGGAGGCCGTGAAATGGAAATCGTCCAGAGCGAAAGCCCCGCCGGCGAACAGTTCCGACAGCGCCCGCCCGTTGCGCTGCGCCTGTAGAGCGCCAAGGGCATTGATGGGGATATCCTGGCCGCCCTGAAGCCGGGCTTCCTTGTTCCAGTCGGTCTGCCCGTGCCGGATGAAGATCAGCGGATGAGAAAGGGTGATCACAGTGGGCAGGTCAGTCCTTGACCACCGAAATATCGGGCGCATCGACCGATTTCATGCCGACCACGTGGTAGCCCGAATCGACGTGATGCACTTCGCCCGTGACCGCCCGCGATAGTGGCGACAGGAGATACACGGCCGCATCACCGACCTCTTCAATCGTCACTGTTTTCTTCAAGGGCGAATTGTACTCGTTCCACTTGAGAATGTAGCGGAAGTCACCAATGCCCGAGGCCGCGAGTGTCTTGATGGGGCCAGCGGACAGTGCGTTGACCCGGATGCCTTTGCCGCCAAGGTCCACAGCCAGATAGCGCACCGATGCTTCAAGCGCCGCTTTGGCAACACCCATCACATTGTAATGCGGCATCACGCGCTCGGCACCGTAGTAGGTCAGCGTGAGCGCCGATCCGCCATTTGTCATGAGCGTCTCGGCCCGCTGCATAAGCGCGGTAAATGAATAGACCGAGATGTGCATGGAACGGTCGAAGTTTTCAGCGCTCGTATCGACATAGCGGCCCGTCAGCTCGTCCTTGTCGGAGAAGGCGACCGCATGAACGATGAAATCGAGCGTGCCCCATTGCGCTTCGATCTCTCCGAAAACGGCGTCCATGCTCGCGGTGTCGGTGACGTCGCAATGGCCAAACACGGTTCCACCCAGCTGCTCGGCCAGAGGCTCGACGCGCTTGCGCAGGGCGTCTCCCTGATAGGTGAAGCCCAGCTCGGCGCCGTGCTCACGGCACGCTTGCGCGATGCCCCAAGCGATGGAGCGATTGTTTGCGAGGCCCAAAATCAGGCCGCGCTTGCCTTGCATGATCGAAACGGTCAAGGGGATAGCCTCAAGCTCGTCGGTAGGGTTTGCCGCTTTGCGAATGGGCGGTCTTTACCGTAGGAGATGCGGCAGGAAAAGCCTGCAAACGAACCATCATGCTGGTTTTCCGCTTCCGCTTGCGGATGAGAGACCAGCGCGGTTGGCGGCAGTACCGCAAATATCCAATGAGGGCCGAAATTGCGGGTGAGGCAGTGGAGCACATAACCGATCTTGGGGCAGAGCTGGCGGCACTTATCGATGATGGTGCGGTGCTGACTGAGCCTTCGGACAAAGCGCCTTTCTTGCGCGAGTGGCGGGACCTGTTCCAAGGCAAAGCGATCGCGATCGTTCAGCCGCGGACAGCGCAAGACGTCTGTGCAGTGCTGCGTTTTGCGAGTGAGCGCGGCTTGCCGGTTGTCCCACAAGGCGGAAACACCGGCTTAGTTGGGGGCCAGACACCCGATACCAGCGGCCGTGCCATTGTTTTATCGCTTGCCAGGCTCAATCGCGTCCGGCAGATCGATGCTCAGGCCAATGTGATAACCACAGAAGCCGGCGTCGTGCTTGAAGCGCTGCAGAAACAGGCCGATGCGGCTGGTCGATTTTTCCCTCTGTCGCTGGGCGCGCAGGGTTCTTGCATGATCGGTGGCAACATCGCGACAAACGCCGGAGGAACGGGCGTTCTGGCCTATGGTAACACGCGTGATCTGGTTCTCGGTCTCGAAGTTGCGCTCCCCGATGGCCGGCTCTGGAACGGGTTGAGCAAGCTGCGCAAGGACAACACGGGCTACGATCTGAAGAACCTGTTTATCGGATCAGAGGGCACCCTTGGGGTGATCACAGCGGCCAGCCTGAAGCTCTTCCCCAAGCCTCGTGGGGTCCGCACGGCTTTTATTGGCCTTAAGACCCCCCACGACGCGCTTCGCCTATATGAGGCGATGGAACAACGGGCCGGACATGGGCTGACAGGTTTTGAGATCATGCCAAGGCTTGGTTTAGAGTTCGTCTTGCGTCATCTACCTGGTGCCCGTGACCCGCTCACCAGTCCTTCAGCGTGGTATGTGTTGGCTGAACTGTCATCTGGGCGCAGCGAGGACGATGCGCAGGCCCTCCTGATGGAATGCATGGAAGAAGCGTTCGAAGCAGACTTGATCGAGGATGCCGCCGTCGCGCAAACACTCGAGCAGTCCCGGACGTTCTGGTCATTGCGGCATGGCATGAGCGAGGTTCAGAAGCCCGAGGGTGGTTCGATCAAGCACGATGTCTCGGTTCCCGTCAGCGCGGTTCCCTCGTTTATCGAAGCGGCAACCGAAGCCGCTCAATCGCTTGTGCCTGGCTGCCGTCCGGTGCCGTTTGGCCATCTCGGTGACGGTAACATTCACTTCAACATTTCTCAGCCGGAAGGCGCCGACAAACAAGCGTTTTTAGAGCGCTGGGATGCGATGAACGAGATGATCCATGCGATCGTCGCCGATATGGATGGGTCAATCTCAGCCGAACATGGTATCGGGCAGTTGAAGCGCGATCTGTTGCCCGGGGTGAAGGATCCGGTGGCCTTGGCGCTGATGCGCACTATCAAACTGGCGCTCGATCCGAAAGGCATCATGAACCCGGGCAAACTTCTGCCCGATGAGAGGGGCTGACCTCTTTCGCGATTGTACAAGGCAGCCCTAGCCTTCAGAACAGGTCGAGCTGCGCTTTGGGCTCAGCGGTCGCGGACTTGGCGGCATCCGCTTCGATATCGACCGGGAGCAGCAGCTTTGCGCCATCGACGCCGGCGCGGTTCACGACCGGATCCACAGGCCACATTGTCCAGGCGTCGTCGGGCGGTGGCCGCAAGGCCTCCAGCGCCATGGTCGGTTCAACAGTCCGGCAGTCGAGCCAGCTCGCGAAATGCTCGGCGGGCACGACAACGGGCATGCGGTGATGGATGTCGGCAACCTCGCCTTCGGCTTGTTCGGTGAGTAGCGCAAGCGTCGGAACGGCGCTCCCATCCCCGCCATGCGTCTCGTCAACGATGCCGGCAAATGCGAATAAACCTTCTGTTTTCGCGTCATTTTTCCGATTGACGGCAAACGGCTGCCGCGCCTTGCCCTCGCGCCGCCACTCGTAGAAATGTGTTGCCGGTACGAGCACGCGGCGGTGACGCACCGCTGTTCTGAACCAAGGCTTCTCCGCTACGGTCTCGATGCGGGCGTTGATCATCATCTGGGCCTTGTCGGGTTCTTTGTGCCAATGCGGCACGAGCCCCCAACGGCCGTAGTCGGTGGCGCGAACGCCCTGAAAGGCGTGAACGAACAAGACCGGTTGGCTTGGCGCGATGTTGTAGCGCGGTTCGAAAAGCCCGGTCACTTCGACCTCGAAAAGGGCCTCAACCGCTTCCCGCGAGGCTTCGAGAACGAACCGTCCACACATGGCTACCCTCAGCTGCTCGTTTGACCCTTTTGGGCTGCGACGCCAACAAAAGCGCCGTTCAAAGCTCTGTAACCCTTATTGGATAAACTCCCGGCAAGCCGCAAATATTTGAGTGTATGCGACCCCAAAATGACCAGTACCACAACCCTGTCGCCGGAGCGCTTGGCTGCCGCCAACATCAACCCTGCAAGCTTTTTGGCGACCGACTATCTCAACCATTTCAATGAGGTGGTGATGCTTATCGAGATGGTCGCCGATATGCCCGACATGGCTGAAGATGTGCTGGAATGGGAGCCGCGGTCCTACTGTGAGCATTTCAAGCAATCGGTATTCGCCGACAAGGACCTCGCCGTTCTCGCCTACACCCAAGCGCCCGATGAGCCGCGCACGCGATTTGAAGCGGTCGTTGACGAGCTGAACGGTTGGATCGGCGAAATGCAGATCCTGTTGTCCGGTCTGTCGCCTGACGAACCGTTGGACCCGGCAGTCAGCGACCGCCTGACCTCGATAATTGCCGGCGAGATTCGTCCGGCGATAGACCGGGCCAGCGCGATCATTAACGGGACGGACAGCACCCGTGTTGAAGCGCCGCTCCCGGTCAGCGAAACATCCATGCGCGCGCAAGATGCAGTCGATCAGCTTTTCAGCTGATTTCACCGCACAAGAAACGCGGCCGTAACGGGCCAATCTTGTCGCGACAACACCCCCACTTTGTCGCGACAAATCGGCCTGCTTGTCGCGACAAGTCTCCGCCCCAGCTTTAACCCATCCGTGCGCCGCTCGCGTCAAAGTGAACGGCCGTTTGTGGCGCATCCAGCTCAAGCTTGGCATGGTGTCCTAGTCCTGTCAGGAGAGTTGATCCATGCTGCGCCATATTCGACCGCCATGCGAGACCGCAATCTCGGTGATTGCGATTGCCACGATGATCGCCCTCGTCGCGATGGCCACGGCAATACCGGCCCTCGCAAACCCAGACCGTTGGGCTGCGGAGGGTTGGCGAACCGATTTCTCCCAATCCACGGTTGATCTGGGTGAGATCCTCGACGGAGGACCGCGGCGCGATGGCATCCCGCCCATTGACAACCCACGCTTTGAGCCGGTCGCGGAGGTGGATCATCTCGACCCGCGCGACCCGATCCTCAGCTTCACGCACAAGGGCGAAACCCGAGGGTACCCGCTGCGCGTGATGACCTTTCATGAGATCGTCAACGACGTCATCGCTGGCGATCCGGTTGCCGTAACGTATTGCCCGCTGTGCAACGCCGCGATTGTCTTCGATCGCATGATTGATGGCGAGGTGGTTGATTTCGGTACGACCGGCAAACTGCGGCGCTCCGACCTGGTGATGTACGACCGCCAGACCGATAGCTGGTGGCAGCAGTTCTCCGGCGAAGCGATCGCTGGCAGCTATGCCGGAACCGAACTGACAATGCTGCCCAGCAAGCTGATCAGTTGGCAACAGTTCGCCGAGCAGTATCCCAGTGCACTCGTCCTCGACGACCCGAACAATTTCCGCCGCCCCTACGGCCAGAACCCTTATCCGGGCTACGATACCCTCGCACAGCCATTCCTTTATGATGGACCTTTTCCCGACGGCATCGCACCGCTTGAGCGTGTGGTGATGGTGCGTGACGGCGACAATGTTTTCGCCATCAGCACGGCCAAGATCGCCGAAGAAGGAACGATCGAAATGGAAGGGGTGACACTGCGTTTTGCCGCAGGCCAAGCCTCGGCGCTCGATACATCGACCATGAGTGAGGGTCGCGATGTCGGCAGCATCACAGTCATGCGCGACGACGAGCCCGTTGTCCACGACGTGACCTTCGCCTTCGTGGTGTACGCGTTTGAACCCGAGCTTGAGATCATCCAGTAACGCGCCTATGTCCGTTGGGCTTATCGAAGCCCCACGGACCGAGCACCATGCCCCTTACGCCGCTGCGCCACCGTTCGCTGATCGCCCTTTCCGGCCCGGACGCCGAGCATCTGCTTGAAGGCTTGGTGACCGCCCGCCTGCCCGGTGAATCAGACGTTGTGGGATCGGCATTGCTGACCCCGCAAGGAAAAATCCTGTTCACGTTCCTCCTCAGCCGTACGCCCGAGGGTTTCCGTCTGGAGTGCGACGCGACCGAACGTGATGCCCTGATCAAGCGGCTGACGCTGTATAAGTTGCGGGCAAATGTGACCATAGAACCCGAAGCGATGGGTGCTTTTTCAACCGATTGGGAAACAGAAGCGCCGGGCGCCTTGAGGGACCTGCGTTTCAGCAACGTGGCTGGCAGCCGCGAAGCGCGGACCTATGGGCATAGCAGCGCGCAAGACGATGGGGCCGCATTGGCCCGCTACACCGCGCGTCGCGTGGCGGCCGGCGTCCTTGAGGGTCCGCAGGAGATCGCCAGCGGGCAGGATTTCCCGCATGACGTAGCGCTGGATTTGACGGAGGCGGTTGCCTTCAACAAGGGCTGCTTTGTCGGCCAGGAGGTGGTCAGCCGCGTCAAACACCGTGGGACCGCAAGGCGAAGGCCAGTGATTCTGACGGGCGAAAGTATCGGGGCAGGCGAGCCAGTCCTGTGTGGCGAACGCGAGATTGGTGTCACGCGGTCAGCCACAGCCCGCCAAGCGATCGCGGTGGTTCGGCTCGACCATATTCGCGGACCGCTCAGTGTTGCGGGCCGTGCTGTATCGGTTTCGGTGCCGCCCTACGCAACGTATGGGCTTGAGGTGGAAATCACCTTGCAGGGCGGCTGACCGTGCCAAAACAGACCCCGCCGCGCGTTTGGCAGCGGATGCTGTCAGGCAGGCGGCTTGATCTGGCCGATCCGTCTCCGCTGGATGTCGAGATAGACGATATTGCGCACGGGCTGGCGCGGGTTGCGCGGTGGAACGGCCAAACGATTGGTGCACACCCCTTTTCGGTCGCTCAACACAGCCTGGTTGTCGTCGATATTCTTCAGTCGCTGGATGCCGTATCGCGGCGCAAGGCCGGTCGGCCCGCTGCACTTGGCCTTGCAGCGCTGCTGCATGACGCCCCTGAATATGTGATCGGGGACATGATTTCGCCCTTCAAGGCGCTGTTGGGCGACAGCTATCGGCAGATTGAGGCGCGTCTCGCGTCGGCCATCTTTGTCCGTCATGGCCTTCCGGCCCAATTGCCTGACGCCTGGCAGAAACTGATCAAGCGCGCCGACCGCGCATGCGCGCTGCTTGAGGCGACACAGCTCGCCGGTTTTGAGCCAACCGAGGCCACCAAGTTCTTTGGCAAACTCCCGCCAGCACTGCATGATGTGACGCTCGAGCCAATGCCGCCGGAGGAGGCTGCGCAGGCCTTTCTCAACCGGCACCGACGCCTCAACGCCTCCTTTCTTGCGGAAGGTGATGACTAGGTCGGAGCCTGTGTGCTAGGCGAATCCCATGTCCGCCCCCCACGCTGCACTTTACGTTTGTTCACTTTCGGCCATTGATGCGGTCGCCGAACAAACCGGTGCCAGCCATATGTTGTCCGTTCTCAGCTCGGGCAGCCCAGTTGAGCGCCCCGCATCCATTGCGGCTGACAATCATCTGTTTCTGGAATTCAATGATATCACCGCCCCAGCTCATGGCCTGACGCCCCCAGGGCGCGAACATATCGATGCTCTTCTTGCTTTTGGCCGGGCCTGGGATCGCAAAGCGCCGATGATCGTCCATTGTTGGGCCGGGGTCAGCCGATCGACTGCAGCGGGTTACATTTTATCATTGGCCCTCAGCGAAGGGGCTGAGCCCCACGCGACGGCTCGCCTTTTGCGCTCGCGCGCTCCTTGGGCCACGCCGAATGCGCGCATGATCGCCTTGGCAGACGCGGCGCTCGGTGCTGGTGGCGAGATGCAGGCAGCGATCCAGGCAATCGGGCGGGGTGCGAATGCCTACGAGGGACGCCCCTTTCAACTGCCGGTGGATGCAGGCTGATCAGCGTGCCTCGAACGGACCCTTCGGCGGACAGGTCATCACAACAGGCTCAGCAGCCGCCTTCCGTGCAGTCGATTGGCCTTGATTTGACGGCCGCGGTCGTCGCGCTGGTTGATGGGAACCCAGCCATTGTTGCCGTCCCCCAAAGCGTGGACGCCGGTAAGACCGATGCCCCTGACCCAGCGCTGCCATCGGGTCCCTTCGAGCCGTTGAAACATCGGACGTTGGAGCTTGGCCTGCGCGGCTTTGTTGAAGCGCAAACGGGCTTTCGCCTGGGCTACATTGAACAGCTGTACGCATTCGGTGATCGCGGGCGGCACGCGACCGCCCAAACCGACACGCCGCACATGTTGTCAGTGGGCTATGTTGCGCTGACCCGGGCGTACACAGACAGCCAGCCTGCGCAATCCGTCGTTCAACCCGAACCCCACGACGAGTGGTCGTGGCAACACTGGTATGGATTTTTCCCTTGGGAAGACTGGCGCGATGGGCGCCCGGCCATTCTCGAGGCAAACTTGTTGCCAAGGCTCCGCCACTGGCTTGCTGAGACGTCGGGAGACGAACCCCCGGGACGAACCATGTCGCGCCAAAGGCGTGCGGCGTTGGCTTTTGGTGCAACGCTCTCTCCAACCGGTCCCGCAGACGAGGCCATCTGGGATGAGGAGCGGGTGCTGGAACGGTATGAACTGCTGTATGAGGCGGGACTTGTGGGCGAAGCATGGCGTGATGGCCGCACGGATCGGGCCCATGAAGACGCCCCGCTGGGAAGGCGTATGGCGCTCGATCACAGGCGCATTCTCGCCACCGCAATCGCGCGGCTGCGCGGCAAGATGAAATACCGCCCGGTGGTTTTCGAAATGATGCCCGAAGCCTTCACCCTGACCGACCTGCAATTGGCCGTTGAGGCGATTTCCGGACGGCGTTTGCACAAGCAGAATTTCCGCCGCCTGGTTGACCGGGCAGGACTGGTGGAGCCAACCGGCGGGACCGCTGTGGCCACCGGCGGAAGACCCGCTGCGCTGTATCGGTTCCGCCGCGAAGTGACAGCTGAACGCCCTGCCGCTGGTCTGCGATTGGGTCAATCCGTCGTGCGGTAGCGTGCGGCGGGTTACGCGGAAACATCGCATTTGATTGAAATGCGATTTTCATTTGAACGCAGGACCCAACGAACGATTTGCTTTGCCACAAACTGGCCGCAAATTCTCTACGGCAGGTAAGGGTTTCCCACCCGGCATTTGCTAGACCAAAAGCGCTGGAAAACAGGTTGGTGGGTTGGCCAAATGGGACATCATATAGCGCCCAACAGGGAAGCTTTGCGGCAGACCCGCACAAGGGTGGCTAAGCGGGTAGGTCGGCGTCGCGCCTACGCGTCCAACCTTCTTGGCATCATCGTGCCTGCACTTCTCGCGGGCGGGGCTGCCGCCGTGCTGTATCGCGATGCTGACTTCAAGCAGGGCGCGGAACTCGACCTCGTGACCCGTGCCGAGATGATCCGCAATGCGGATGTCAGCGCCAAGTTGTAACGTCGACAGCCAGTGCGAAGCCTAAAGTGTGACGACGAGGCGTCCGCGCACTTTGCCTTCGACGATATCGGCTCCGGCCTGCAACAGGTCGTCAAAGCCGATGTGCCGGGTCATTGTGTCGAGCTTGTCCATATCGAGGTCCTGCGCCAGTTGGGCGTAGGCTTCTTTGCGCTTTGAAATTGGGCTCATCACGGACTCAATGCCGATGAGTTTGACCGCGCGCAGAATGAATGGATGCACGAAGGATGGCAGATCACCACCTTGCGCGAGACCGCAGGCTGCGACTGCGCCCCCGTACTTCACCTGGCTAAGAACGTTGGCAAGCGTCTTCGAGCCGACGGCATCGACCGCACCAGCCCATTTTTCCCGCGACAGCGGGCGGACATCGCCATTGAATTCATTCCGGTCGACGATCTCCGCAGCGCCAAGGCCCTTAAGGTAGGCTTCCTCTTCAGGCCGCCCGGTCGATGCCACGACATGGTAGCCGCGTTTGGCGAGGATCGCGATGGCGACCGATCCAACACCACCGGCCGAACCGGTCACAAGGATCGGGCCATCGTCTGGCTTAACGCCAGCCTCATCAAGGCCCATCACGCAGAGCATGGCGGTGTAGCCCGCCGTACCGATCGCCATGGCCTGCGCTGCGGTCAGCCCTTTCGGTCGATGGATCAACCAGTCGCCGTTGAGCCGCGCATAAGGTGCATAGGCGCCCATATGGCCTTCGCCGACGCCAAAGCCGTTGAGAATGACCTCATCGCCTTCCGAAAAGTCCGAATGGTCTGAGCTGACCACCGTTCCGGCGAGATCGACGCCCGGGATCATCGGGAATTTTCGCGCGATCGGCCCCTTGGCGGTTATAGCGAGGCCATCCTTGTAGTTCACCGTGGAGTGGCTGACTTTCACCGTCACATCGCCGTCCATCAGATCATCCATCGTGATCTCCTGCACGACGGCCGGCTTGGCGCGCTTGCCGTCATCGGACGTGATCAAGATCGCCTTGAACGGGTCGGGAGTTGCCATGGGTGTGATCCTTTATTCGGCGGGAGTCGCCAGTGGGCTGTCGGCGCGAGCTTCGCGTATCGGCCAATGCACGATTGCCGCGAAGATGCCAAGGGCAATGCTGATATACCACACGACATCATAGGAACCGGTCGTATCGAACAGCCGCCCACCCAGCCAGACGCCGATGAAAGCGCCGACTTGATGGCTGAAGAACACGATGCCCATCAGGGTTGCGAGATACTTTGGGCCGAACATGATCGCGACCAAGGCGGAGGTGGGCGGAACGGTCGACAGCCACAAAAGGCCCATGGTCGCCGAGAAGACGAGAACGGTCAGAGATGAGACCGGCAGGATCAGGAAAAGCGTGATCGCGGCTGCGCGCCCCAGATAGATCAGCGCCAGAAAGATCGGTTTCGAGTAACGCCCGGCGATGACGCCTGAGGCAAGCGAACCGAATACGTTGAACAGGCCGATCAGTGCTATCGACCACGCCCCAATGGCAGGATCGAGACCAATATCCTCAATATAGGCGGGCATGTGTGCCGCGATGAACTGAACGTGGAACCCGCATACGAAAAAGCCAGCGACCAAGAGCACATAGGACCGGTAAGCAAGTGCCTGCTTTAATGCGTCGGTGAGGGTCTGGTCCTTGATGAAGTCTGCGGCGGCTTCGGAGTCCGCCTTGCCGCGCAGGGCGTACGCCAGAAGTGGCACGGCCAGCATCAGGCCCCCGAGCATCAGCAAAGCTTGCTCCCAGCCATAGTCCGCGATGAACGAGCGGCCTAAGGGTGCAAACAGGAACTGCCCCATCGAACTGGCGGCCGTACCGATGCCGAAGACCAAAGCCTGTTTCGCTGGGGGGACGCGGCGGCCCAAGGCCGCCAAAACGATCGAGAAACCTGCCGAGGCAGCAAGACCAATCAAGATACCGGCGGAGAAATAAAGCCACAGCGGCGTTGGCGCCCACGCCATCAGCATCAGCCCGGCCGCGTAGAGAATACCGCCGCCGGCCAGCACGCGGGCGCTGCCGTACTTATCGGCAATAGCGCCTGCAAAAGGCTGCCCGATTCCCCACATCAGGTTCTGGATCGCCAGAGACAGCGCGAATATTTCGCGGCTCCACTCGCGTGCTTCGGTCACCGGGACGAGAAAAAGGCCGAGAATCGAACGCGGGCCAAATGACAAAAGCGCAATGAGGCAACCGGCGACGATCACCAGCAAAAGCGCGTTTCCGGAAATACCCGTCGCAGGCACCTGTTTTGCTGGATTATCGGCCATGTCTGTCCCTCATCTGCCCGCCGCAGGGGGCGCGATGTCCGCCACCGGTCGGATTTCCCGCCTACACGCCCATACGGCCAAAGCCAAACGCAATTTCTTCAAGGCAGACGTCAACTTTTTTCAACGATGCCTTTTTGTCGCCCGCGAAATCTGGCCACTTTCCCCAGCGAGCCAAGGCTGCCCTTGCGTCACGGCGCGATTGGCTCTATGTATAAACTCAACTTGAGCAAAAGCAGTATCGTTTCCAATCGCTTTTTGCTCATCATGAGAATTAGGGGCCAGTGATCGGTTATCTTGCGCTGCTTGAAACCGATTTGAGCCGATGAAGCGGTCTTCAGAGCCGTTCGGTCCCCGCGACACAAGGAGGACGGTCGCATGAGTTTACAAATAGGTGGCGACTTCAAACTTGAAAGCCCGCGTACGCTGTCGCCGGTTGCAATGCCCGACTGGGCTCGCGCCACCGCAGCGCCGCCCGCCAGCTCTCGTTTTGACCATTTGCCGATGCCCGATCTGACCTACACACCAGCTGTGGAGGCCGAAGTCGGTCATCTGTATGAGAAGATGGCACATGCGATCCCGCGCATCGAGTGGCCCGTTCACGCGCCGACGATCGCCGCGATCAACCGGCTGAAGAAACAGCGCGGCGCGGTCATTCTGGCGCACAATTATCAGACCCCGGAGATCTTCCATGGGGTCGCCGACATCGTTGGCGACAGCTTACAGCTGGCCAAAGAGGCCACCAAGGTCAGTGAAGACGTCATCATTCAGTGCGGCGTGCACTTCATGGCCGAGACGTCGAAGATGCTGAACCCGGAGAAGACGGTTCTCATTCCCGACATGAACGCCGGCTGTTCCCTCGCATCGTCTATCACAGGGTCGGACGTTCGCGCCTTGAAAGCAGCCTACCCGGGCATCCCTGTCGTGGCTTATGTCAACACGTCGGCAGACGTGAAGGCCGAGGTCGACATTTGCTGCACCTCCTCGAACGCAGTTCAAATTGTCGAAAGCCTGAATACCGACAAGGTCATCTTCCTGCCTGATCAGTATCTGGCGCGTTGGGTCGCCTCGCAGACATCGGTCGACATCATCGCATGGAAAGGCGCTTGCGAAGTGCATGAGCGCTTCTCAGGCGAAGAGTTGCGCGCCTACAAGCAAAGCGATCCGTCGATCAAGATCATCGCACATCCCGAGTGCCCGCCTGATGTTATCGCGGAAGCAGATTACACCGGCTCCACGGCTGGGATCATCGATTGGGTAACCGAGCACAAAAACGGAAAAGTGCTGATGGTGACCGAATGCTCGATGGCCGACAATGTGGCCACCGCGGCGCCAGAAATCGAGTTTGTTCGGCCATGCAATCTGTGCCCGCACATGAAGCGGATCACATTGCCCAAGATCCTCGACACGCTTCTCACGATGGAGGGCGAGGTGTTTATCCCTGAGGAAATGGCCAAGCGCGCCCGTCGTTCGGTCGAGGCGATGGTCAATCTGAAAAACTAAGCGCGGGGCCGACAGCCGGCCTTGCAGCCAACCCGGTGGACCGATGATGAACTCACCCACCCATACTGATGACGTTGTGATTGTCGGCGGCGGCCTCGCGGGGCTGTTCTGTGCCCTCAAGATGGCACCTCGCCCTGTCACGGTGATCACGTCCGCACCGCTGGGACTTGGCGCATCTTCCGCCTGGGCCCAAGGCGGCATCGCGGCGGCGATTGCCGAGGGCGATACGTGGCAGGCGCACCTTGCCGACACGATCAATGCGGGCGCTGGGCTGGTCGATGAAGGCATGGCGACGCTTCTGGTACGCGAAGCGAATGCCAGCATCGAAGACTTGCTGCGCTATGGGGTGCCCTTCGATACCGATCTCGAGGGAAAGCTGACCTTCGGCCGTGAAGCAGCCCATTCGGCCGATCGCATCGTCCACGTTCAAGGTGACCGCGCCGGAAAAGCCATCATGGCGGCTCTGATTGACGCGGTTCAAAAGACGCCGAGCATCCGTATCATCGAGAACCACGCCGTTGAGGTGCTGCTGACCCAGGGTCGGCAAGTTGTTGGCGTGCAGGCGCGCGCAGACGGGGGCCACGCGCAGCAAGCGACGCGAATTAACACCCGCGCCGTGGTATTGACCTCCGGTGGTGTTGGCGGACTGTACGCCATGACAACGAACCCTGTCGAAGCGCGTGGCCAGGGCCTTGCAATGGCCGCGCGTGCCGGTGCGGTGATTGCGGATGCCGAGTTTGTCCAGTTCCACCCAACCGCCCTGTCCGTCGGTAAGGACCCTGCGCCGCTGGCGACCGAAGCCCTGCGCGGGAAGGGCGCAACCCTGATCCATGCAGATGGATCACGGTTGATGGAGGGTATCCATCCAGACCTTGAACTTGCCCCCCGCGATATCGTGGCACGCGCAATCCATCGGGCCGTCCAGTCGGGCAAGGGAGCGTTCCTCGATAGCCGGCAAGCGGTCGGCGATGCATTCCCGGACATGTTCCCGACGGTCTACCAGAGCGCCATTGAGGCGGGTCTCGACCCGGTGAAAGAGCCCCTGCCAGTCGAGCCGGCGGCTCACTACCACATGGGTGGTATCCTGACCGATGCGGCAGGCCGGACATCCCTCGATGGTCTGTGGGCGGCGGGCGAAGTCTCCTCCACCGGCGCGCATGGGGCGAACCGCCTTGCGTCCAACTCTTTGCTGGAAGCTGTCGTGTTCGGGGCGCGCATAGCGCAGGACATTGTGCAAGTTATGCCCGTCGCCGAACTCAACCGCACGACCATCGAAGGTGATGGATCAGCGATTGCGCTTAGCCATTCCGATGAGGAGGCAAGCCGGGCGATCCGCATGGTGATGGGCCAGCATGTCGGCGTCGAACGTAACGCTGACGGCTTGAACGCGGCGCTTGTCACGTTGGATCAGATACGGACCAACGCGATCAATCTTTCGATCCGCAACATGGCGCTCGCCGCGTGGATCGTGACGGCCAGCGCCTTAAGTCGGACCGAGAGCCGGGGCGGGCACGCCCGATCAGACTATCCGCAAAGCGACCCATCCCAATCCCAGCGGTCATTCTGGACGCTGGATAGGCTTCGCGCTGCGGTGGGTCCGGCTGCTGTAGCGGCCTAGCGTGTGAACTGCGCCGGTGTCATTCTCGCCCTTGTGGCGAGAATTCATTCCATGTTTGGTTCCATACCGGCCCCCGCCAAGAGGGCGAGGGTGACGTTTGGTGGTTAGGGTCTCACATCGTATGAACAGCTCTATCGCGCTGCTGCCGCATCCAATCATTGTAGATGCTGTGGGCATGGCTCTGCGGGAGGACCTGGGCCGGGCAGGGGACATCACCAGCCTTGCGACTTTGCCCGAAGGATCAACGGCAAGCGCGGTTATCAAGGCGCGTAAGCCCGGCGTCATCGCCGGATTGCCGCTTGCAGAGGAAGCCTTTGCACAGATCGGCAAGGGCGTTCGTTTTGAAGCCCACACAGCCGACGGCGCAGCCGTCGAGGTTGACTCGACCATTGCAACCATCAAGGGGCCGGCGATCCACGTCCTGTCAGCCGAGCGCGTGGCCCTCAACTTCCTGACCCATCTGTCCGGCATTGCCACCGCAACGCGCGCCTACGCTGACGCGATCGCTCACACTGATGCCAAGGTCACGTGCACGCGCAAGACCCTTCCTGGCTTGCGGGCCCTACAGAAGTACGCGGTGCGCATGGGCGGGGGGTCGAACCACCGGTACGGCCTCGATGATGCGATCCTGATCAAGGACAACCATGTTGCCGTGTGCGGCGGCGTTGTGGAGGCGATGGCGTCGGCGCGGGCGTTTGCCGGCCATCTGGTGAAAATCGAGATCGAAGTCGACACACTTGACCAGTTTGTCAGCCTGCTGGAGCTTCCAGATACGGCGAGGCCGGATGTTGTCATGCTCGATAATATGGAGCCCGATCAACTGCGCCAGGCGGTGCTGCTCAACGAGGAGGCCATTGGGCGGTGCGTCGTGCTTGAAGCCTCTGGTGGCATCACGCTGGAAACGATAGCAGCTGTCGCTGAGAGCGGTGTGGACTACATCTCGTCCGGTTGGCTCACAGCGTCGGCCCCGGCGCTTGATCTCGGTCTCGATATCTCGATCGACTGAACGCTGGCCTAAGCGGGATCACCTTGTCTGACTGCCTGCGCCACCTTGCGGCCAATGGCCCGAAACCGCGTTTTGCGCAGGACCGCACCGATGCGCGCCGGAACGCGCGTCTCGATATACGAAAAGCTCTTGTCGGTGACTGGCGAACGCATCCGGATAAAGCGAAACCACCGGCGCGCCGTTTTCGACGTCGTGATCAGGATCATCATGCCCGTTGCCATGACAGGTATCCCGAGCGGTATCGGCAGGACAAACATCACAAAGCCAAGGACCGTCAGCCCCCAGCCTATGATGCGCATGATCCAACCTTTGACGACCTTGGTCACGTCCGCTCCCCGTACCCGTTGAGATCGGCGACACTAACGCCGACTGGTTGCCATTTGATTAGGCCCCGACGGGCTTGCGGAAGGCGAGGACCTTGGAGACGAATGCGGTATCATCGTGGGCGGGTTCCAGACCTGCGTCTGTAAAAAGCGCGGTCAGATCCGTGGTCGCGTAGCTTGTGTAGTAGGGCTCATGGAACAACTGCGGGAACAGCTCCAGCAGCCCGTCATAGGCTGGCGTATCGCCCGGTTGAAGGCTGTCGACGAACGCGAACAGGCCGCCTGGCCTGAGAACGCGGGCGATCTCCGCCGCAACCAGCTTGCGGATCTTCGGTGGTAATTCGTGGAACAGGAAAACGCAGGTCAGCAGGTCGACCGATCCATCGGCGAACGGCAGCGTTTCCCCTTTCGCAACCATGCCCCGATGGTGGCGCGCCTTCTTGAAACGCCCCAGTGCGTGTCGCGTGTAGGCCTCCGACAGGTCAACCGCTGTTAATGGCATGCGCGGATACGCGTGACTCAACGCGTCGGCCATGTTGCCGGGGCCGGTGGCGAGGTCGACCGCGCGCACCGACCGCTGGTCCTGGCCGCGCATGAAGTCGGCTATGGGAACCAGAGCTTGCCGCCGCATGGCTTCCGTTGCGCCTGAAAACAGAACCTCGACTTGCGTGTCGTAAAGCTGCGCCGAACGCTCGGACATCCAGCCATCGGTCTGGAAGTGAAAATTTTGCTCATAGTAGCGTGGGCGTTTGCCGGCCACATCGCTTTCGTGGACTTCCTGGTGGTTCTGTTCGGCGCGGCGGCGCGCGACCTCTGGCAGGTCCGCAAAAAAGGCCCGCGCGTCGCGAATGCGCTGGCCCCAGTCTGCGTTGTCGCGTGGTGCGGGGTACAGGCCCGCCTCAACGTTCGCCAGATCGCGGGCTGACAGCGCCGCGACCCCGCGCAGCAATTCGGGCACACCGGGAACGTGACCCTTCGGGGATTCGACCTTTGGTCTCAGCGTCGGGTCAGCCTCGATCGCGGCCTGTTGAACCCTCCGCATCCGGTAGGCCTGGCCAGCGTACCAGCCAACGCGGGTGCCTTGTTGCGCAACATACCGGGCGCGTTGTGCAAGCTGCGAAAGGCCCCTCACGCGTCCAAGCGCTGGCCTTGGTGTGGGTTTCAGGGATTGTGCTTCAGCCATGGGAGGAGGCCCCGCTTCCAACTGGTGTCGTATGTCGCGTCGTGCGTCCTGATAAAATGGCTCGCCCCTCACAAGCGGACAAGATGCACGAGCCGCTCGACATTGCCGTCAGCGCCGGGAAGGGGGGAGCGGATTGACGCATGCCAGCGCAAACCGAGCTGTGGCACGGCTCTTTCGAGGCCATCGAGCGCTTCGTCAACGGCGTCCGGTTGAGTCACGATGCCGCCGCTGCCGACTGACGAGCGGCCGACTTCAAACTGGGGTTTGAACAGGGCGACGGCCGGGCCGCCGCGCTTAAGTCGGCTCGCCACGACGGGTAGGATCAGCCGTAGCGAAATGAAGCTTACATCGATGACGGCGAGATCGAATGGGCCCACGGGCATCTGGTCGGCGTGGCGCGCATTGATCCCCTCAAGGATCGTGATTTGCTGATGGTCCTGCAAGCTGGGGTGCACTTGGCCATGGCCGACATCGACGCCGGTGACGTGCGCCGCTCCGCGCTCGAGAAGGACCTGGGTAAAGCCTCCGGTCGACTGGCCGACATCGAGCGCATGCCGGCCAGCGGGATCAACTCCAAACGCATCCAGAGCGGCCGACAGCTTCAGCGCTGAGCGGGCGACGTATCGGGATGCCGGGTCATCCACCGACACAGGGTCATCCGACGAGATGAGCTGCCCGGGTTTCCGCGCGACCTGTCCATCGACGACGACGCAGCCCCTTTCCACCGCATCGCGGGCGCGGGCGCGGGAACTGAAGTATCCCCGCGCAACCAACGCCTGGTCGAGGCGCGTGCGCCCCGACGCGGCCATATCCTAGCCTTCGCTCTGCGCAAGGCGCTGCAGTTTCTGCAGCGCGGTATCGGGGTTCTCCTGATAGGCGATCGTGCCCACCAACTCATTGTCGGTGTTCATCAGGAAAATCGATGCGGTGTGGTCCATCGTGTAGTCGCCATCATCGAGCTCGACGCGGCGTGCGTAGACACGAAAGTTGGCGACAACTTCATCGATAGCTTCCTGGCTTCCGGTCAGCCCGACAATGCGGTCGGAGAACGCGCCCACATAGTCTTGCAGGAACTCCGCAGTGTCCCGTTCTGGGTCGATGGTCACCATCAAGGCGTGGATGTTGTCGGCGTTCTCACCCAGCGCTTCGAGGTGGTTCGCCAGTTCGAACAAAGTCGTCGGGCAAACATCCGGGCAAAAGGTGAAGCCAAAAAAGATCGCCTTCGGTTTGTCGGCGAAGTCTGCGTCGGTGACCGTTTCGAGCGTATCGGAACGCACCAGCTCAAACGGTCCGCCGATTGTTTCAACGGCCTCGTCATAGAGTGCCTGGTCATCTCCGGCTCGCTGAGCCGCTTGCCAAGCGATCAGGCCCATCGCCACGAGCGCAAGCCCCACAAGGGCCCAAACAACAAGTCTGACCGTACGCATCAGTTATGGTTCCCGTGATCGTGTCCGTGACCATTCCCATGGTCCATTGAGCCGTGATCCATCGTCCGCGCCCGAACCGGCAGCATGATCTCCCGGCTTTCGCCGCTGGCGAACGTCAGCGTGACCGGGATTTCATCGCCTTCCACAAATGGATCTTCAAGACCGATGAACATGATATGCAGACCGCCGCGCTCAAGATCGACCTGCGTTTCTCCAGGCAGCTCAATGCCGTCTTCGAGTTCACGCATGCGCATAATATCGTCTTCCATCGTCATGGTGTGCAGTTCGACCCGCTCAGACACCGGGGAACTGGCCGACACCAGCCTGTTTGGTTCGGACGAATAATTGTGGATCGACAGAAAACCGCCAGCGCTGCGGGCATTCGGCGGTGTCTCGAGCGCATGGCGGTTGAAAAGGTGCAAGTCGCCAACGGAAATCGTATCAGCGCCGTGCGTTGATACCGCTTCCTCAAGCTGCTCAGCGATTGTCGTTTGCGCATAACCGCCGGAACACCAGGCGAATGCGGCGGAGGGTACAGCGATCAGTGAAAGGGCTGTACCGGCGGCCAGAACGGTTTTTTGTAGAGTGATCATCATCGATTTTTCCTCAGGAAAGCAGGGTGCCGCCTGCAGGGACGCACCCATACAGCCGGCGAAGTAACTGGCTTAAATGAGGAAAACCGGGGGTCCACGCGCAGGCGGAGGACCCGTTGGATAAATCCCAATCGGACGTTCGCCGATGAGGGGTGATTGCTGCTTGGCCAGACCAAGGGCGACCAACACGGCAGGATCGCCGCTCGACAGGATAGCCCCCGTCTGGTGCATAATACAGTCGCACAGCTCGGCGGAAACGAGACCTTTTTCGCCGGGCTGGTCGCTGTCCGAGCTTGAAAGACACAGTGTCCATGCCAGATCGTCGGCCATCGCGGGGGACGCGACCAAGACAAAGCCGACAAGCTGCTGCGCGCACAGCGCGCACAGAGCAAGGGCGACGAGTGGGCCGCGGAGCTGGACGGAGGAGCGTCTGGCAGTCATCAAGAACGTCTAAATAGATTTTTGTGGCGATCTCAAGGTGTTGCTTGTGGGTGATCGTGTCGCGGCGCGGGCTCGTCTGGCGGTTCTTCATAGTCAAACTCGATGGGAACGGGCTCGTAAAGCTCGATATCCTGATCTTCGAGTTCGGAATCGACGAGGACGGCACCCAGTGGTGACGTTCCGTAGAGCGTGAAATCCTCCTTGTCGGCCGCCGCAACCGCGCTGCGCGTCGAAAGGCGCAAAACAACAAAGGCGGCAACCAGCGACTGGATCACCGCAACGTATGCGAACAGCCCATGCGTTCCGACCCATTCGATGGTGACCGATGCGAGGATCGGCCCCACTGCGGACCCAATGGCGAAGGCCAGCAACAGCCCTGAAGACACCATGACGTGCTGATCTGCATCGGCATGATCGAAGGCGTGCGCGACGGCCAGCGCGTATGCGGGGAAGATCACCGCACCAAAAGCAAGGCCGGCGAGGAAGATAAAGCTTGGGGTTTCCGGCCGCATGATGAAGACGATCAGGCAGATGATGATCGCCGCTGCGCCAACACCAAGCAGAACATAGCGCCGATCCATCGTGTCGGACAATCGGCCCAGCGGCCACTGAAGCAATGCGGCACCTACGATGGTGACTGTGAGAAACAGCGCCGCCCCGTCGCTATCGAGGCCGGCACGCGTCGCGAAAACGCCGCCAAATGCCCAGAAAGCACCGGTGGAAAGCCCAGTTCCAAAGATGGCGAGAACACCAACGGGAGAATTGTCGACCAGTCGGCGTAGGTTCAGCCGCACATCGTACAGCGGCGCGGGTTGCGTCGCACGGCTCAGGGCGAGGGGCAGCGCGGCAAAGGAGATCAGCACCGATGCCAAGGTGAAAAGTGCGAAGCTTTCAAGCGGGTAGAGCGTCAGCAGCATCTGCCCAACCGCCATCATCGCAAAGTTCATGACAACGTAGAACGACATGACGGCGCCCCGGTTGGCATTGTCGGTGCGCTCGTTGAGCCAGCTTTCGATTATGATGTAGAGCGCGGCGATCGAGAAGCCGGTGACCATACGCAGGAAGACCCAGAAGGCCGGCTCGATTGCCAGCGGATGCAAGATGATGGTGCCCGACATCAGGCCGACGAGTGCTGCGAAGGCACGTATATGCCCAGCGCGTGTAACCAGCGATGGCGCAAACCAGCAGCCGATGGCGAAACCGATGAAAAAACCCGATCCCATGCCCCCGACCCAGAAGGAACCGAAGGCTTCTGCTTCACCGCGCAGAGGGATAAGCGCGTTTTGGAGGGCATACCCCGCAACGAGCAGCGCTGTAGAGATCAGGAGGGCCGTAAAAGGGGCAAGAGCGCGCATGGGGCATCACTTCGCAAGCGAGACAACGCATCTGAGCGCGCATTGCACCGCAATCGGGCGCATCGCAAGCGGAAAGTGATCTTCCGATAATGTTTTGAGCCGCCGCCCCGCAGGCGCCCCGCAGATCGCTAGGCGATGGCTGGCGCCACGACTGATGGGGGAACCTCGTCGCGGCCCAGAAGCCGGAACACCGCGCCGACAATTCCGTCCGCATCAAGACCCGCTTCCGCCACCATTTTTGCGGGCGAATCCTGATCGATGAAGCGGTCGGGCAGTGTGAGCGTCGCCAACTTCAAGCGACCATCAAGCAGAGCCGCGTCGTTAAGCGTGTGCAGAACGAATGAGCCGAAGCCTCCGACCGATCCTTCCTCAACGGTAATCAGGACCTCGTGCTCGCGGGCGAGGCGAGTGACCAGATCGGTATCAAGTGGTTTGGCAAATCGTGCGTCGGCGACGGTCGTCGACAGGCCATCGCTTTCAAGGCGTTCCGCCGCTTTAAGCGCATCCTTCAAACGCGAGCCAAGCGAAAGGATCGCGACCGTCGAGCCTTCCTTGACGATGCGCCCTTTGCCGATCTCAAGCAATTCGCCTCGTTCGGGCAGGTCGAGCCCAACGCCTTCGCCACGCGGGTAGCGGAAGGCGACGGGGCCTTCGTCGTAAGCGGCGGCGGTGCGCACCATATGCATCAGTTCCGCTTCGTCGCCTGCGGCCATGATGGTGAAGCCGGGCAAGCAGCCCAGATAGGCGATATCAAACGAGCCGGCATGCGTCGGCCCGTCAGCGCCGACAAGACCGGCGCGGTCTATTGGGAAGCGCACCGGCAAGCCCTGGATGGCCACATCATGGACGACCTGATCATAGCCACGTTGCAGGAACGTCGAATAAATCGCGCAGAATGGACGCAATCCGTCGGCGGCCATCCCCGCTGAGAACGTCACGGCGTGCTGCTCGGCGATGCCTACATCGAAGGTGCGGGTCGGAAACGCCTGTCCGAACAGGTCGATGCCAGTGCCGCCAGGCATGGCTGCCGTCACCCCGACGATGCGCTCATCTTCTTGCGCTTCGCGAATAAGACCCTGGCCGAAAACGCGCGTGTAGCTGGGCGCGTTCGGCTTGGACTTGGCCTGCTCGCCCGTGATGACGTTGAATTTCGAGACGCCGTGATACTTGTCGGCTGAGGCCTCAGCGGGCGCGTAGCCTTTGCCCTTCTGCGTGCGGACATGGACGAGGATCGGCCCGGTCTCGGCATCGCGGACGTTCTCCAGAACCGGGATGAGATGGGAGATATTGTGCCCATCGATCGGCCCGACATAGTAGAAGCCCAGCTCCTCGAACATGGTGCCGCCGGTGAAGAACGAGCGGGTGAATTCCTCCGCTTGCGCCGCCTTCTTGTGCCAGTAGGGCGGGAACTTCTTGGCGACACGCTTCAAGCCTTCACGCACCGAGCGGTAGGTGTTGCCCGATACAAGCCGAGCCAGATACGCGCTCATCGCGCCGGTGGGCGGCGCGATAGACATGTCATTGTCGTTAAGGATGACGATAAGCCGTGCGTCCATCGCCCCGGCATTGTTCATGGCCTCATAAGCCATACCGGCCGACATCGCGCCATCGCCGATCACAGCGACGACATTGTTGGTCTTACCCAACTGATCGCGCGCCACGGCCATCCCAAGGCCGGCTGAAATCGACGTTGAGGAATGGGCCGCACCGAACGGGTCAAAATCGCTTTCCGCGCGTTTGGTGAAACCCGAAAGGCCCCCACCCTGACGGATGGTGCGGATGCGATCCCGACGACCGGTGAGTATCTTATGCGGATAACATTGGTGGCCGACATCCCAGATCAGCCGATCCGCAGGGGTGTCGAAGACCGCATGGATGGCGACCGATAGCTCGACCACGCCGAGACCCGCCCCCAAATGTCCGCCTGTTACCGAGACGGCAGACACCATCTCGGCGCGCACCTCTTCGGCGATTGCCTGGAGCTCTTCATGGGACTTACCCCTTAAATCCTCCGGGCTCGAAACTGTATCAAGCAGGGGGGTCTGGGGGCGTTCAATTAAATCCATGGGAGCACACTATCGCTTCATTCGGCGCGTTGGCCACGTTGCGAAACGCGGCGAAGGGGCGCATGACAGGGCAGCCTACGCCTGCCGCAATAAAGTGTAAAGTTTATTTGACACTTCAGGCCGTGCATAGAAGACACCTTGATCGGTCACGCCACCGTGATGCGACCGCCGATAGCATGGGCGCTGTGTCCCTTAAATCAGCAAAAAGCGGAAGCCAATGAGCTTCCGCTTTCGTTTGTACAGGTGCTGAATTGGGCGGCAGTTTCGGGCTAAGCCCGCACCGCCTAATTGGGCAGCGGGATAAACTCCTCCGCGTCGCCGGGAACCGTGTCGAAGCGGCCCTGTTTCCAGTCTTCCTTGGCCTGCTCGATTCGCTCTTTGGACGACGAGACAAAGTTCCACCAGATGTACCGCTTCGAATCCATCGGCGCACCGCCGACCACCATGAAACGGGCGTCGGTGGTTGCGGTGATGTGGACCGGGTCGCCCGGCTTGAAAACCAGCAACTGCCCCGGCTCGAACGAATCGCCCGCAATCTGGACGGTGCCCTTCAGGGTGTAGATCGCGCGATCCTCATAGGTGGTGTCCAACGGAAGCCGCGCACCCGCCGCGAGGACGGCGTCGGCGTAAAGGGTGGGCCAGGTCGTTTCCGTGGGAGCTTTCACCCCGGCAAGTTCGCCTGCGATCACACGCACGGACAAGCCATGATCGTTGATCATCGGCAGTTGGTCAGCGCCATAGTGAAGAAAGGCGGGCTCGCTCTCTTCGACGTTCTCAGGAAGGGCGATCCAGCTTTGGATACCGAACATCTTGCCACCGAAGGCGCGGGTGTTTTCGGTCGCACGCTCAGAGTGCACAATACCCTGTCCGGCGGTCATGAGGTTCAACTCGCCCGGCTTGATCACCAGATCGGATCCCAGCGAATCCTTATGGCTGATCTCGCCGTCGAACAGATACGTCACCGTCGCCAGACCAATATGGGGATGGGGCCGAACGTCGATCCCGCCACCAACGAGAAACTCCGCCGGACCCATCTGGTCGAAGAAGATGAAGGGGCCAACCATTTGGCGTTTGCCAGACGGAAGGGCCCGGCGAACCTCAAATCCGCCAAGGTCGCGCGCGCGTGGCACAATGATCGTTTCAACGGCGTCGCATGAAGTCGGATCACCCGCTACGGGGTCCGCGTCGGTCAACCAGCTCATGGAACTCTATCCTGTTTGGTTTGGAATGCTTCCAATGTATAGCCCAAGCCACAAAGAGCCAGAGAGCCGTTGCCGAACGCATTGTCACCTTCAAGGAGACAATCGCTTGGAGATTGGTTGCTTCTTCAAACCAGCAAGAGACCGAGCGCGATGCAGCCGATCGCAAGGTAGGCCGGAAGCGCGTCAATGAATGTCAGCCGGCGTTCAAGCACCGTTTGCCGGGCGTTGTTCGGATTGACGCGGACGCGGAGCTTCGCGCCATGTGGGAATCGTTCGATGAACGCTCGCGCGTCCGATTCTTCGCTGAAGAAGGGCTCTTTCGTCGCCGAAAAGCGTGATGAGACGTAGGTTTGGCCATCGATATCATACGCGTAGCGGATGACCGGTTTGAAACCTTGAACCTGCCGAAGAGCATCATCGCTTCGCGCCGGTTCGATGAGGCTTCCCCGAACCGTGCCCAGGGCAAAGTCCCATCGCATGCTTAGGAACCAGACGCGCACGATGTAGGCCCAGCTAGCCAGGAGGACCAAACCGCAGACAATGCAAAACGCCGCCAGCATCTGCGCGCGCCGTTCAACCTGCTAGGGGTCGAGCGGTTCTGTATCCACCGCGCTCCCTCCAGCGTCGACGCGGATCTTTTCAACCCGCTCCTCGGCTGCCTTAAGCAGCGCGTCACACCGGCCCTTGAGCGCTTCTCCGCGCTCATAGATCGCGATGGAATCTTCCAGCGGGACTTCGCCCCGCTCAAGCTGTTCCACAATTCGCTCAAGCTCTGCCATCGCCGCTTCGAAGGTCAGGCTGGTGACATCGGCAGGTTTTGCGTCGCTCATGTGATTCGTATTCCGCAGCTTTTTTGGGAGGTGCTTCTGACCGTGCCGGGCAGCGCCAGCAACGTCAAGAAAGGGCCGGCCCTCGGCGTTGGACAACCGGGGCTCGATGCGTTGGTTGCAAGCTAGGCTTGCATAAGCGTGCGTACATGGGCCGCCACCGAGCGGGACAGCCCATGCAGATCGTAACCGCCCTCCAGCAGCGAAACCACGCGGGAGCCCGCTTTTCGCTCGGCCAAGCCCATCAGCTGCTCGGTGATCCACGCAAAGTCGGTCTCATCGAGATGGATATTCGCGAGTGGGTCGCGGGTGTGCATGTCAAAGCCCGCCGAGATCACCACCAGATCGGGACCGAAGGCCTCAAGCTTCGGTAAGAGAACCTCACCGAATGCCGAAGCGAATTCGGCCCGACCATCGCCGGACGCGAGCGGCGCATTGACCACGGTATCGTGCTCGCCGGTTTCGGTCTTGGCGCCGGTCCCTGGAAAAAGCGGTGCCTGGTGTGCGGAGGCGTACATGATTGTCGGATCGTTCCAGACGATATCCTGCGTACCGTTGCCATGGTGCACGTCGAAATCGACGATTGCGACGCGCTCGGCGCCATGGTGCTTTTGTGCATGGCGGGCTGCGATGACAGCGTTGTTGAAAAAACAAAAGCCCATCGATGTGGCATACTCGGCGTGGTGGCCCGGTGGTCGCGACGCGGAGAATGCGTTTTTCACCTTGCGCGTCATCACCTCGTCGACCGCCTGGCAGGCTGCACCGACGGCGCGAAGCGCCGCTTCCCATGTTCCCGGTGACACTGTCGTGTCCGCGTCGATGCGAACCAAGCCCTCATCGGGGCATGCATCTCGAATGGCTGTGGCGTAGCGCGTTGGGTGGGCCAGAGCGATTTGCTCCAGGGTTCCCCAAGGCGCGGTATCGCGGTCGAGCGCCATGAAGCACTCTTCCTCCAGCACCCGATCGATCGCGCGCAGTCGGTCAGGCCGCTCGGGGTGGCCGGTCGGCGTCGCATGGTCGAGATAGCTCGGATGCGAAAGATAAAGCGTTTGGTGCATGGCTCCCCCCGGATCGGCTCACCGCCCTCCTCAAAGCGGCAACCTTTGCCATGGTGTCATACACTTGCCGCCCGGTCCAATTAGGCGAATAGCGGTGCTATCGGACGGAGTAGCGACCGGTGCTGCGCCACCGTCGCATCAGCGTCTGCAGAGCCTCATCACCGTCATCGGGTAGTTTGATCATCACCTTGATCAACACGTCCCCACGCCCGCCACCACTGTCCGGCAGTCCGCGACCTTTAAGTCGCATCACCCGACCAGACTGCGTGCCCTCGGGCAGGCTCAATGCAACCGTTCCATCAAGTGTCTCCACCGAAATACGAGCACCAAGAACGGCTTCATCAAGCGTTACAGGCAAATCCATCAGGAGGTTCGTGCCCTCAGCCCTGAAGTTGGCATGGGGTGCAACGCGAACGGTGATGCGCGCGTCGCCAGGTTGGCCGCCTGGTGCGTTCGAAGGCGAACCCTTTCCTTTGAGACGGATTACCTGACCATGGGTAACGCCCTTGGGAAGCGCGACCTTGACGGCACCTGCGCCGGGAAGGCTGACGGTGACTTTGTCGCCTTTCAGAATGTCGTCAAGCGTTACGGTAACGGTTGCCTGAACATCCGCCCCGCGGCTCGGCTTGCGTGTTTGTCCGCCGGCTTGTCTTGGGCCACCGCGTCCGTTCATTCCCGGCTGCGGCCCACCAGCGCCGAAGATTGAATTGAAGATATCCTCGGCGCCACCACCGCCGCCGCTACCGCCGAACCCCGAAGGCCGAAACCCGCCGCCTCCTTGTCCAGCGTGAAACTGCGCAAACAGATCGTCGAATGCGGCGTTCGGCCCGCCTTGGGCCCGGCCTGCGCGCGCGCCGCCGAACGGGTTGAACCCGGTCATCGTCGGGTTGCCGTCAGCATCGATCTCGCCACGGTCGAACTGCTTGCGTTTGTCGGCATCACCAAGAATATCGTAGGCCGCGCTAATCTCAGAAAAACGTTCCTTCGCCTTAGGGTCATCGGGGTTGGAATCAGGATGGTGGGCTTTGGCAAGCCGCCGATAGGCCGATTTGATGGCGCCGCTGTCGGCCTGTTTGGTAAGACCGAGCACCGAATAGGGATCACGCATGACAAACCTACTGCTCAGTTGGGAAACATTCGATTGTGCTCAAATAAGCACGATGAGGCCTGGATTCCAGCATCACCCCGGTAGAGGCCGGCCCATACCCCTGTGTTAGAGCGCTTGGCCAGCTTGCGGCGTTGTAAAGACGTATTGGCCGTCGCGTTGGCAGGCGTCAGCGAGAACGATTGCATCGCGGTTCCCATCGCTGACCTCGACGGACACCATTCTACAGGCCTCATTACCGGTCTGCGCGGACCGGAACGGCGTCATGGCCCCGGACAGGCCCGACGTTTCGATCGACCAGTCAAACGTCCCCACCGCCGCGTCGGCGGCGAGCTTGCGCGTGAGCTGGGCCCCGAGCGCGTCGAGGTCGGCTTGTGTAAAGCTCATGGGCTGAGGCGTGGTCTCAACGACCGCGACCAGCGCCTCGGCAGGACGGTCTCCACCTGCTGGTCGAACGACCTCGACAGGCTGAGGTGGCGCAACCGCAGTTGCCAGGGGTGGCGGCATTTCCGTTTGCGAGGATGAGAGGTCCGTGGAGCTATCGATCGAACCGGTGGTAAGTTGTGCGTCTGATGTTCCACCGCCGAGCGAAGAAAAAGGAATGCTGACGCTGGCGCAACCGGAAAGGACAAAGGCAGAAAGCACGAGGGGCATAAGGTGCGGCGCTTGCCGCTTTAAAACGCTCCCCAATATGGACATAACCCAACCCTAGCTACACGATCAGCCGCCCTTGCGCCGTGACACAACTGTGGACAAATGCCCAGCAGGCCAACAAGCCACCAACTTCGAATATGTGGATAAACGGTTTTTGAAACCTTAAAAATTGAGCGGGTTTGATGACGGAAACGACATTTCTCAACGCAACCGAACCATTTGCCGTCTTCCGGGGGTGGCTCGAAGAGGCAGCAGGCAGCGAACCTAACGACCCAAATGCGGCGGCGCTTGCCACCGTCGATGCCGGCGGTATGCCCAACGTGCGGGTCGTTTTGGTCAAGGCTGTCGGCGATGACAGTTTTGTCTTTTACACCAACCTGACCAGCGCGAAGGGTAAGGAACTGCTTGGCCAAGGCGCCGCCGCGCTAAACTTCCATTGGAAGACATTGGGTCGGCAAGTGCGGGTACGGGGCACCGTGGCCCAGGTGTCCGATCCAACCGCTGACGCTTACTTCGAAAGCCGTCCGCGCAATTCGCGCCTTGGCGCTTGGGCGTCCAAGCAGTCACAGCCGCTTGAAGCCGATGGCGCACTGCAAGCGCGCGTCGATGAAATGACCGCGCGTTATGGAGAACAGGGGCCAGTCCCGAGACCGCCGCATTGGTCTGGCTTCGAGCTGACGCCGTTGGAGTTTGAGCTGTGGCACGATCGGCCGTTCAGGCTCCATGATCGGCTTCAGTTCAAACGAGATAGAGCCGGCACGGCCTGGAGCAGCGCGCGGCTCTATCCGTAGGTTTGGGCTCAGCGCTGGCCTATGACGGTGCGCACGTCCGGGTTTCCGAGCGGTCGGTAATGGCGTGCCAGCGGATCAGCAGAACGATCATGACGCGTGACAGCCGCTTTCTCGGCGGCTTTTGTCCTACGCGCCAGCGTAAGGATGTCGCAATCCAGTGCAGTCTTGATCTGTCCGTCCGCGTCGGCCGCGCCACGCGAAGCGTGTTGCAGAGCATTGTGATCAGATGAGTGAAGGTCGGACATCGTGATGTCGTGGGTGTTCAGAAGGGTCACTGGAGTGCAGGTCCTTTGGGTTTTGGTTGATAACCTAAACACGATCGCGGCCTGCTATGACGAAACCATGGCAAGGAGCGGGTATTCCCGAGACTTTTGCCAGCGATCTGCGTCATGGTGAACAGATGGTTAGCCGATTGCAGCTCGGCCGCGCTGTTTTGTGAGCTTGATCGGCGACAAAGACCGCCACGGTACCTGTTGCGGGTCGCTGCAGATACCGGCATAGCAGGCGCTTAAACCTCGACAACGACGAGCCCCCAATAGGCTGATGCGGCACTGAGATGAAATTTCGCCCCTTGCGCAAACCTTTGCTCGCTCCGCGCCGCGCGCGTACCGTTTCCGCGCTCGGGCTGATGTCGATCCTTGTGGCGTTTGTGTTCATTGGCTTCGGCGCGATCTCCTTTGAAGGTGCTTTGGTTGCACTGGGCGTAGCCTCGGCGCTCGCTGCGCTCGCTTTGCTGCAGAGCATTTATGGTCTGGCGCGCATCTGGCGGGAAACCGGGAAGGGCACGATCGATTGCTTGATCGCTCTTGTGTGGGCGCTGCCGGTTATCGTTTGCGCCTCGGCGCTGTATTTCGTGTTGACGCGAACGCCCAGCTACCCAGACCTTACGACCAACCTTTCCAATCCGCCGCAATTCTCTGTGCTTACTGCCGGAGATCGCGCTTCCCTGACGCGCCTTGACGATACCAGTGCCGAAGAGCGCAGCGCACTGCTTCAGGCCTTTCCTGACTTCACCACCGTTTATATCGAGAGGCCGGGGTGGCATCTGGCGAACATTGTCGAAGATCTGGCCGAAGGGAACGGTTGGGAACAGGCGCGCATCGAGCAGGTCGGTAATCAAACTTTCGAAATCGAATTGTCGGCGACCGGGGCAATTCCCTTCGTCCCGCATCTCGTGGCGGTGCGTATTATTGATGATGGGCGCGGGTCACTGGTTGACTTTCGATCTGTGGCAACCACGCCAATGCATGATTTCGGCACCAATGCCCGGGTCCTCCGGCGCGTGCTGGTCACCTTCGACCAAGCCTTATCGGCAACACCACCGCCAGCGTCGGATCTTTAGCGCGCTCGTCGATCCCGTGATCAAGACGCGCTCTCGAAGGCTGTGCTCGCTGCGATCCATCGATCGTCGCCGGCAAGGCTCTTGCTAGCGTGCCCAAGCGCCTGCAGCCGTTCAAGGTGAGCCAAAACCGACAGACCAGCGGCGTAGCGCAAACGCGGGTCCAGCCCGTCATAAAGCGCTTCGACCAGCTCCGGTACGGTCAGCCCATCAACGCCCAGTGCGGTCATAATGGCGGCTTCCCGATCCATTCGGTGGGCATACAATGCTTGCGTGAAGTGATGGGCATCGTTGAGCTTGGCCCCATGGCCCGGCAGGTAGATCGTCTCCCTCCTACCCAGGAGGGTCTGAAGGCTCGCAAGATAGGGTGTCATCGCGCCATCGGGTGGGGCAACAAGGGTCGTGGACCAAGCCATCACATGGTCGCCAGAAAAAAGGAAATCAGTTCCGCCGACTGCGTAACAGAGATGGTTCATGGTGTGGCCGGGCGTCTCGATGACCTCCAGTTCCGTTCCTCCAAACGTGATATGCTGACCGGCGAGCAACACCCGGTCCGGCGCATACACGGTGTCCGACGCTTCTTGAGCGGCGGCCTCCCCAGGATGCGCCGGGCGCGCAGGCATATGTGCTGCCGCGCCGATAACCGGAGCCTGCAGTTTCGCCTTGAGGCTCGGGACGAGGGCGCAGTGGTCACGATGACTATGGCTGACAATGATCGCATCAACTTTGGCACCGCCGATTGCCCGTACAAGCGACCGCAAGTGGGCGTCATCCTCGGGGCCGGGGTCGAGGACAACTACGGGGTCAGAGCCGATAAGGTAGCTGTTTGTGCCCGTGAAGGTCATCGGCCCGGGGTTGTTGGCTGTGATACGGCGAAGTCCGGGTGCGATTTCCACAACCTCGCCCGGCCGGGCGCTGAAACTTCGATCGAAGTGCAAGCTTACCATTTGGCTCGGCGCTCAAGGTTCGGCGATGGGAGCGCCATCCTATCCCTTCGACGGTGATCGGCACACTTTACGCTCCCACACAGGCGGTTTAATCAGTCGAGCACACAGACGTCTACCGCCGCTACCGCTGAGACTGCGTTGTCGGCTTCTGGTCCATGGAGATTTTTTGATGACCACCGCATCCCTATCCCCCACGGGTATTGCGCCGACACTCGCTGATCGCATCTGGCCGTCCTCAGACGCGGCGAGTGCAACTGTGAAAGCCCTTCGATTTGTTGGCCTTGCGCTTATCGGTTCGATCCTTTTGACGCTGTCGGCCAAGATCAAGGTTCCATTTTACCCCGTCGAAATGACGATGCAGACGTTCGCCATTTTGGCGATTGCCGCCGCCTATGGGCGTAACCTGGCGATTGCCACGGTTCTTCTCTACCTCGCGCAAGGTGCTGTTGGCTTGCCCGTTTTCACAGGCACGCCGGAACGGGGTATTGGGTTGGCCTACATGATGGGGCCGACGGGCGGATACCTACTGGGCTTCCTTGCTTGTTCAGCCATCGTGGGGGCAGCCGCAGACCGGGGCTGGGGCGCTTCGGTCCTCAAAATCGGCGCCGCAATGCTCGTCGGTTTGATCGTTCTGTTTATCCTTGGTGTGGGCTACCTGGCGACGCTGATCGGCTTTGAAGCCGCTATCACCCATGGCTTGTTGCCGTTCGTGCTCGGTGATGCGACCAAGCTTGCGCTCGCTGCTTTAGCTGTTCCCGCAGGTCTGGCACTGCTTTCACCCCGCAGGGGCCAGTAGCGGCAGAATCGAACGTCACGTGCTGGTTCGGGCAGCGGCTTCATGAAAGACCCGCTTTCCGAACCGCGCGATAATCCCTTTCTGGACGATGTTCGCCGAACCAGGTTGAAAGCGTGGGCAAGCTGGCTCTTGCTGCCAGTTTGCCTTCCTCAAGCTTTCTGGGTACGCCGCCGCCAGTCGCGGCTGATGCCACCAGCCGGACCACTGTTGCGAACAGTTGGTAGCAGCGGTGCCATCGATCAGCCCCATAGGGCTCCGTTGCGGCTGCTTGTCATGGGTGACAGCACGGTTGCCGGCGTGGGAACCGGGCGGCTCGAGGACGCGCTTCCGGTCCAGATTGCCCAGGTGTTAAGCGCCGCCGTAGACCGGCCCGTCGCTTTGCATATCGCCGGCAACAGTTCAGCGACTGCGTCCGACTTGCGCGACCACGTACTGCGACATCTGCCGCGCGACAGCTTTGACGTTATTGTTCTCGTCATTGGCGTAAACGATGCCAAGAACCTGCACACCGTAAAGCGCTTCTCGCGTGCCTTTTCGACGTTGGTTTATGGTTTGAAGGCGCGCTTTCCCAGCGCGCTTGTCGCGCATTGCCCGATCGTGCCCCTTTCTGTGATCCCGCTTCTGCCACAGCCCTTGAAGACACTGCTGCGCTGGCGCTCAGACGTCATCGATGCACGGGCGGCTTGCCTCTGTGCAGCGGGGGGCGTGGTGCGGTTCGCGCGCCATATGGATTTCCCAGCGGAGGGATTTGCCCGTGATGGGTTTCATGTCAACGAAACTGGCGCGAAGCTTTGGGCGGAAGAAGTGGTGCGCGAACTGATGGGTATGCCGGCGTTTCGCGAGCGTTTGAGGAGTGGCTGATCAAAAGGCTTATCGACCGCTACCGCAGTTCGTCGATACGGAGCACCAAGGCTTCACTGTCGTTGACGACCGCTGGGACCAGACGACCGGTCGCGATCACGGTGTGACCGTCTAGCAGGTCGAGCTGGCGGGTGCTCTCGGGAAGGTAACCAAGCTCTGGATCGCTGAGGGCCTGGATCGCGTGATGTGAACGCAGCACAAGCGCTTTACTTTTGCGCAAGTCAGGCAGCATGCGCCAACCATTCCCCACCTTCGAGAACCGCCGGCCAAGGGCAACCGTGCCGTTGGGCCAATAGGTATCGAGCATGATGCCGCCACCAACTTCCAGTGCAACACGGTCTTGCGGGCTAAGTTCGACCGTCCCAAACAGTCGCTCGGCTTGAACGCCGATTGCTTCGGCCTGCGCCAACCGTTCTGCGACCGTGCCTGCCAGCAAGTCCGGCGAGGCCATCCCGGCGGCGGCAATGAGCCGGTAAAGGGCAACGAGCGCGCCGCTTGCCCCCCAGATAGGCATCGCAATCGAAGCAAACGACAGCGCGGCACTTGCGCCATGGGCAGGATCATCCATCCATGCCGCCCGGCCAACCGTCAGACCGTCAACTGGCGACAGCAACGCCACAAGGATCGCTTCTAATGCATCAAGTGAAAGAGATCGGCCGAGCCCGCGCGGGTCGTCAACTTCCGGTGTCAGCAATGCTGCTAACGTATCCAAGGCTTCCGCGGTCAGGTGCAAAGTGCACGCACCATCTTTGGTTTCCAGTGGCACATGGGCCAGCACTGGCTCAAGTTGGGATTTCATCAGCGGCTGAAGGGACACCGGTTGAGCGTTCATGCCGCTCATGAAGCGGGCCGGGCGGCGCGCCAACGCAATCGCAAGCGCAAACTCGTCGGCGGACCACCGCGAAAGATCGTTCTGGCTTAGAACGCGCTCAGGACGGCTGGGGACCAGCGCGGCGCGCTCCAGCGCTTTAGGTTGGTTGATGATGTTCATCTCACTCATCTCCGGAGCCGATGGGGCTGCCCGAACGGGAAAACGGCTTGGGCGCGAAAGCTGCACTGCGCCGCGCCGAAGCGCTGATCAGGTCGCTGGCAAGCCGCGCTCTGAGCGCGAGACGAAGCTGCTCTCGCTGGCTATTGGACATCCATAAAGGGGGATCGATATCCCCTAGCGCTGCCTGGGTCAGGTCCAGCAGATCATCTGCTGAAGGCGCAACAAGTTCTTCAAGATCAAGCGGCTCGCGTTGTCCCGCTGCTTCGTTCATCTTGGCTTTGGTGAGCACCTTGCTCATAGCGTCTCACCTCAGCCCAAAACCGATTGCGGCGGGACTTTTGGCGTCGCGCGCTTCGGGCTTTTGAACAGCTGGGCTGCCGCGTCGACAGCAACCTCGTGATCCATCGTGCCACAGCCTTCGGCCAGACGTTCACACAGACGGAACAGAGCGGTTGGATGGCTGATCAGCGCCTCCGCTGCGCCTGCGCTTACCAGCCCAAGATGGCGCGCGAGCCGATCCTTGTCAGCCGTCCGCAGCACCTCAGCGAGGGCAGCGTACAACGCGACATTTGATGTCTTCGATAGTGAAGTTGACCCAAGCATGGACCGTTTGCCTTGCATACAATTCTTGCAGCTTGAACGGTAGCAACGGGTCTTTGCTGCGACAATCGAAAGTCGATTATGCAGTTAATAGAAGGGGTTAAGACTTGCAGCGCTTATTCTTAATTAGCTTTAAGCTTTTCGGCGCTTATCACCTCACGCAACGGCACGTGCGAGCGCGCATTGCGACCACAGATCCGAAAGTGCGCCGACCAGCTTATCGATGTCTTCATCGGTGTGCAGCGGCCCAGGCGTGATGCGCAACCGCTCGGTGCCTTTAGCAACTGTCGGGTAGTTGATCGGCTGGACGTAAATTCCGTAGCCGTCCAGCAGGTAGTCGGAGATGAACTTTGCCTTGCGCGGATCGCCCACCATGACGGGGATGATGTGACTCGGCGCTGGCATGTAGGGGATACCCGCCCGGTCCAGGAGGCGCCGGACCTTTTGCACATTAGCCTGCTGGCCGCGCCGTTCGACGTCGCTCTGCTTAAGATGGCTGATGGACGTCAGAGCGCCGGCAGCCAGCGTCGGGGGGAGGGATGTGGTGAAAATGAAGCCCGATGCATAGCTTCGGACGAAATCGCACAGCGCAGAGGATGCTGTAATGTAGCCCCCCATCACACCAAACGCTTTACCCAGCGTCCCTTCGATGACGGTAAGGCGGTCCATCAGGCCCTCGCGCTCCGCAATACCACCACCGCGTGGACCGTACATGCCGACGGCATGGACCTCGTCTAGATAGGTCATCGCGCCGTGTGCCTCAGCCACGTCACAAATCTCTTTGATCGGTGCGATGTCCCCATCCATCGAGTAGACCGATTCAAACGCCACGATCTTCGCGCAGTTCGGGCTCAGAGCGGATAGCTTGCGGTCGAGGTCATCGGGGTCGTTGTGCTTCCAGATAACCTTATCGGCCCGCGAATGACGGATACCTTCGATCATCGAGGCGTGGTTCTTTTCGTCAGATAAAATAACGGCGTCGGGTAGTTTTGCACCAAGCGTGGAGAGTGTTGCCCAATTGGACACATAGCCCGACGTGAACAGCAGTGCAGCTTCTTTTCCGTGCAGATCGGCCAACTCGCGCTCCAGGCGCACATGGTAATGATTGGTCCCCGAAATATTCCGCGTCCCGCCGGCGCCAGAGCCGCACTTATCAAGCGCCTCATGCATCGCACCGAGTACATCGTGGTTTTGGCCCATGCCGAGATAATCGTTTGAGCACCACACCGTGACTTCTTGAACAGAACCGTCTTCGCGGTAACGCGTGGCACGTGGAAAATCGCCACGATGACGCTCAAGATCGGCAAAGACCCGATACCGGCCTTCGTCTTTCAGCGCTTCTAGCCCAGACTGAAAAAAGCGCTCGTAATTCATCAAATGCTCCCGAAAAACCTTGTGACGTTTCCAGCCTCCCGAGCGGCAGCGCCACGATTAGTGCAGATCGCATGATGCGCAAATTACGTGCGCGCGAAATCCGCAACCATCCCCATATCCGTCCGGCTTACGTATCTACGCAAAAGCCTACCTTAGAACTGTTCAAAACGACATACACCATTCGGCGCTGATTGGATCAAGCCTACTTCGCGTACGCATTGACGCACCATTGTGCTGCCCTAGGCAGCCGCTTCAATGATCTCTTCCAGTTCGGCGGCAATTCCGTCGCCGGCCTCTTTGTAGATGTTGTAAACGCTGTCGGCGCCCGCTTCGTAAAGCTCAGCCTCATCGTCTGGATACAGGGCAATGGTCGCGATTTTTCCCTTGTACCCGCTCTCCCGGAGAAGTTCGATCGCGGAGAGGTTGGAGGCAAGGTAAGGCGTGGCAAACATGATCAGATCAATTTGCGTTTGGTAGCCGTGCAGCTTGGACCACAGTTCCGGGTTGTTCGCGTCGCCGCGCATCACATTGCGACCCAACGCATAGTGACGATCGACGACCTTGTTATCGACATCGAACCCGATGACTTTGCCAGGAATATCATCGGCAAGTTTCGCGAACGCCGCTGATCCGACCCGACCCATCCCGAATATGAGAGTTTGAGCCTCGCCGAGATCGACGGGTTTGTCTTCGGTCAGAAACTTTTCGGACTCCAGCGGCTGCAGGCGTCCACGGCTCTTGGCAAACAGACGGTTGGCTGATGCGTTGATGGGGGCTGAAATGCAGAACGAGAGCGCAACCGCAACCGCAAGCGCGACCAGCCATTCGGATCCGAGCCATCCCGCCTCAACCGCAACCGCCGCAACGATGAGGGCAAACTCAGAGTAGTTTCCCAGCGTGAGCGTCGACAGGAAACTGACACGGCTGCGCAGCCGTGCACCCAGAAACAGCACCATCCAGAGCGCCGTTTTTGGTACCATCAGGAGCAGCAGCACCAGAGATGTTAGCGCAATCTGCAGGTCTGGCAGGCCCGATTGGCCGATCGATAGAAAGAAGCCGATCAGGAAGATGTCTTTGAAAGAGCTAAGTGCTTTGTTCAGCTCGCTTGCTTTTGGTGAAGAGGCGAGCAGCATACCGAAAATCAACGCGCCCAGATCGCCCTTCAGGTTCAACAAGTCGAACAGGGCATACCCGGCGAGCGCCATGCCGAAGCCAAACAAGATCAGAAGTTCGCCATGACCCGCCCTCTGGGCAAGTCGGTCCAGGGGTTTGCGCAGAAACACAAGGCCCAACAACGCCAGCGCGAAGATGCTCGGCACCGTGCCGGATGACGCAGCCATGAACACCACCGCAATGATGTCCTGAATGACCAGAATACCGATCGCAATGCGGCCATGACGCGAGGAGAACTCGCCCTTATCTTCGAGTACCTTCACGGCAAATACGGTCGACGAGAAGCTCATCGCAAACGCAACGAGCGCGGCAGTCTGCCAGCTGATGCCGTCAAACAGCAAAAGCCCAAGCAGTCCTAACACCATCAATCCCAGCATGCCGCCGATGATCGTCACCACCATGTGTATTGTGGCAACGCCCAGTATTTCGGGAGCCTTCAAGCTGCCCAGCGAAATCTTGAGCCCAATCGTAAACAGCATCAGCGTGATGCCGAGGTCGGCGATACCGGTGAGCAGATCGCCGGTCTCCGCCCCGTAGGCTGCAAGCCCAAAGCCTGCGATGAGATAGCCTACCAGCGGTGGTAGCCCGATACTTCGGGAGGCCATTCCAAGCGCAAAGGCGAGGATGAGCCAGATCGGATCAGAAAGGGATACGGAAAGTTCGGGTAGCATGGCGCACTCATGCTCGTGATCGGCAAGGTGAATGAAACCCTACCATAGCGCGCCAATTCGTAAGCTTCGGTGAACGACCAGTGCAGCCTGTAATGCGAGCAATTGCCGCACAAAAGTTCGGCCCGGTTCAGTCTGTCGCCCAACCACCGCGTCAATTTTTGAGTGGATGGTCGGAGCGAGAGGATTTGAACCTCCGACCCCCTCGTCCCGAACGATTGTGTTTTTGTAAAAGATAAATAGTTTCAAGGCGTCTGGGTGCGCCGTTTGACGTTTCAGGCGGTGATTGCCGATAATTTACGCACCTTTTCTGCACCGCGTCGTGTAATGGCTTCGCCGGTCTCGGCGTTGCCGTCAGGGCTATGGTGACCATACACCCGATCAATCATGTCAACCGATAGGCCGAAATAGCCGGCGGCCTTCCATGGGCGCATGCCTTCGCGCATCGCCCACGTGATCGCGGTGTGCCGCAAGACATGCGGCGTCACGTCCGGACCAAGTCCCGAATCGGCGACAACGTGCCGAAACGCCTTGCCGATCCGCGCAACCGGCTTCCCCCCAAACTCGACAACATAGGTCTGGCCATTAGCACGCCAGCGCCGCATGTGCGCGAGCAATCGCCGCGGCAAGGTGATGGTCGGCTTGCGCTTGTTTGTCTCCGCTTCGCCTTCCGGCCGGCGGTAGAACAGCCCGCTTTCCAAATCAACATAGCCACGCCCTGGCATGCGCTCGAAACTGGCCGAACAGATCGCGCCGGCGCGGCTTCCAGTGTACAGCGCGACGATCGCAAAGCGCGCAATATGCTGGCGGGTGCGCCGCTGTGTGGTCATGCCTTTTTGCACTTCTCGATATCGCCAGGCGGTCCAGATCAGGCGCGCCGCTTCTCCGGACTCCAACCATCGATCGCGCGGCGCTGGCTTCGGCGGCAGCCGCACGGGCGGACCGGGCCGCGCGAAGACTTCGGCCATGTAGTGGTTGAGTGCACCGCGAAGATCCTCGAGGTCGCGCCTTGCGCCGGCCGTCGACGGTCTTTGTGCTGCGTAGGCCCGGCACGTCGCGGACGTCACATCGGCGATGGTTCGATCACCCCAAAAATCGAGCAAACGCATCGCGCGACCGGCGGTTTCATGCGGCCGGCTGTGGTGAGGCGCGCAGTCGCGCAAATACAGGTTGATAGCGTCCGCTACGGGGACTGCAGAGGGATCACGTTGGTCTGTGTCGCCCGGTTCGTGCTTTTCGGCGATGTAGGTTGCGAGCGCTCTTTCAGCGCACGCGCGGTCATCGCGGCCGCATCCCGTGCTACGCCGCACCGCCCCGTCGTGTATCGACCATGTGCCGCGGTCCGCGCGGTAGATGAGCCGTGGGCCTTCGGCCGGTCTTCCTCGTTTTGCTGGCATCGCTGAATCATCTTGTCGATATCGGCAAGGGTCGTCATGACCTTGCCCGCGATCTTGAACGTGCGCAACCGGCCGTTCTCGCGCTCGGTGCGCAGTGAACGGGCGGTTATACCCCCCTCGGGGAAAGCCAGCGCGGCAGCGCGTTCAAGTGTGAGTGGCGTGGTGGGGTCAGTCATTGGCGATTTTCAGCAGCACGTCGGCGTGGCACGGCTGATCAAGTGCGCACCAACAAGCAAGATTTTTGCCGCCGAGTTCGGCTTTGAGCTGTGGCCATATGGCCTCGTCGAAGCCTAGCACCGCAGTGAAACGGCGAACGGCGTCGGCTGCGTCGGTGCAGCAATAGTCAAGGTTCTTGAAGTCCCTAAGCGAGTGGCCCCAGCGAAGAATTGTCTCGCGACACATCGGCTGTCCAACACGATAGAAGTTCGCCCAGCGGGTTGGTCGCCCAACGTAAATCGTGTTTGGCGGCATCTCCCAACCCTTTGTGCGTTGCCGCTGCACGCGAATCGGTCGCTCACCCTTCATCTTGCTGCTCCTTGAGGGAGGCGATGACTGCTGGCGGTGAGGGGAACTGCACGACCTTACCGTGCTCGGCGACAACCCCTTCACGCTCCAGTAGAAGCTCCTCCACGATCGAGCGCCGAACGATTGAACCAAGCTGCTCGTCGGTAAAATGCCTGAGTCGGTTGCGGCCAAAGGATTCGCGGGCTTTCTGGCCATGCTGAGCCAATTGCGCCTTGTCGTCTTTCATCAACCATTCGATGGTCTTGTCGATCGCAACGACACCATCAATAGCAGCAGCCGCTCGCTTAATTTCCGTTGCTTCTAGGGGAGCCATCACCCGTCCCCCTCGCTACGAGCGCGGATGGCGGCGGCTATCTCTCGATAGTGAACGGACTCCATTATGTCCGCGTCCTCGTCGCCGCTCTGCTCGTAAATGGCATCATCAGCCATGTTGTCTGCCGCCTTCGCACACGCCTCACGTTCCTCCGCTTTCGCCCGCTTGATAACGGCTTTAAGCGATTGTGATGGGGTGGAGGCGAGGGCTTTATGGGCGATGTCGCTCGCAGCAATAATTGCCTCAATACGATCAGGCAGCATGTCGTCGTCCCAATGCTCTACACCATGTTCATCAACACGCGCCAGCAAGCTTGCCAAAGCTCCCCGCAACTCTTTTACCTGTGCTGTGAGGGCGTCGCGTTCGACGGTGAGGGACGCGATCTTGCCGTTGAGGGTTTCGACACTGTGCGGCTGCGTTTTTGACAACGACGCCCCTACATCTGTTAGATGGTTGTGGACATCGATCGACCACTCATTGAGAGCGTCAATGAGCTTCTGACCTTCCGACAGCCTTCCATGTGCTTCTGCCAGATGCTGCCGCCAATCCGTCGTCAGTGTTTCATCCATTGTCCGCCTCCATAGCTTTGTTGAACGCGTTTAGGGATTGGCGCGCACGCCGGATGTGGAACCAAGAAATGTAGTGAGTGGTTCCGCCCACTGATCCGTTGGTTTCGCCAAAGAACTTGCTTTCGCCCAGCACGTGCTTCGCGAACTCAGCCAGTCCCTGCGCGGGCTTGACGGTTTGTGTGCGCTCACCCTTCATCTTGCTGATCCTTGAAGGAGGCGAAGCGCTCGCAATCACGCTCTATGTTGCGCCTGGTTTGCTCGTCGCACTGTTCGAGCTGCGTGCGCTCGTCGTCAGTGAGGCGGTCCAGCGGCTTAAACAAGCAGCCGTCCGGGTGCACGAAGAAGTCGTCGAGATACAGACGCCCGTCCGGCGATTCCCCCATGTAGAACGAGCGGAAAATGCCAGTGGAGCCCAGTTCAAGAACTGCGAATTCGCTGCCATCTTTGGGGCAGTAACAGGCGTCACGCCATCCCAGTTCGCGGAGCCTGATCATGGCGTTCGATATGATCGCCAGCGCATTATGGGATGTCGGGATATCTGAGGCGCGCTGCTGTTTTTGCTTCTCCGCAGAGTCCAGCAACGCCCTAGCCTCATCCTGGGACAGGGTGACGTGTTTCCCGTCGTGCGTTGTGGCGAAGCCGCCAAACTTCTCTGCCATCACCCGTCCCCCTCGCTACGAGCGCTGATGGCGGCTTTTCTGTGGACCTGATCGGCGGACGCGCCGCCGAAATCACTCACGCCTCATCCCCCGCTATGGCCTTCTCAAGCGGGGTCATGCCCAGCGCGTGCATGTAAATGTCGAGAAGCGACTCTTCCTCCTGCCGTTCGGCGGGATCCTGCTTGCGGATGCCGACCAGCTTGCGCAGAACTTTGGTGTCAAAGCCGTCGGACTTGGCTTCGGCGTAGACATCCTTGATGTCCTCCGCGATGCCCTTTTTCTCGTCCTCCAAGCGCTCAATGCGCTCGACAAAAGCGCGAATCTTGCCACCGGCGACCCCACCACGGTTGACTGTTTCCGGTTGCGGTTTCGGTTCTGGCGGCGTTTCTGCCTTGGGCGTTGGCTTAGGCGTCGGCTTTGGTTTGGTTGTTGCCTTGGTCTTTGCCCGCGTTTTTGCCGCGCTGTTGGGTTTCCGCTTCGCAGCGGGTTTAGCCTTTGCCTTCGCTGGTGCCTTGGGCGTCGCCGCTTCGGGCACGGGCCGCGGCCCAAAATCGTAATGGTCTTCGGTCATCGGGCCGTTACCTCTTCGCGTGCTTTCCATTCGTCGCGATCGTCCGAAAGGCGACGGTTCATGTCCGCCACCGATTCAGGCTGCAGATGCGCGTCGTTGACGATCATCAAATAAAAGTGCCACCACCAATTGCGGATCGACTGCTCGCTATGGTGCACGCCGACGATCTGTGCGGCGTGCATAAAGTGCAGCTGAAAATGGTGCGGTAGCTCGTCCACGTGCTCAAGATAAACGTCGCGCATCATGTCGAACGCGGTTGCCAGCAAGCCGCGTTCCGGAAGCCGTGACCAGACGAATTCGTCGGCGTGATGGTTCTCAAACGGTCCGGTGAAGCTGCCGCCGCCTAGCTCAAACGGCGACAGCAAAGCCGTCTGATCAAAGGCCGACAAGAGCACGCAGCGGCGATACCAGCGCAACAGCACCTTGACCGGATGGTTCTTGCGGATGCCGTCTGGCGCGCGCACGGCGGCGAACAGTACCGATTGCTGCATGATTGGGATTTGCAGCACCCATTCCTGCTGGGCGGGGCCTATAGGCTTTGTGTTCGCGCTCATGCCAGCACCGCAACGAATAGCACCGCCAGAATGGCCGCGACAGAGACGGCGTGCATCGTGTGCGAGTGGGTCATGCCGCTTTTCCGTCCGCTCCGCTCTGTGCCTTCGGCACAACCGGACATTCCGCTTCGCTCTGTGCCTGTGGCACAACCGCGCCGCAGGTGCGCGCCAGCACTTGCGCGGACGCCGTGACGGCGGCGGCGTAGAGTTCAATGGCGCGAGGAAGGTGGGCGAACAGGTCGTCATAACTGTAGCCCAAACCCTTGAACAGTGGGATGACCCGCTCGACGTCGTGAGGGTTGTGCGCATCGTGGGAGGCGACCATGGCGCGGCGCTGCAAAGCAACCTGCGCCATGGCCGCGGCAGGGTCCGCCGCCCATTCGGATGCTATAGATTTGGCGATTGCCGCGCCGCCCGGCGGGGTCTGCAACAACGCCAGCGCCTCGTCGGCGGTGCGCGCGTGCAGCATCATGGCCAGTGTCGCGTCGACGTCCAGATGGTACGTAACAGGTCGGGGGCTTGCGGGGTTCGGGTGATGCGTCATCGTCGCGCCTTCCATCGGTGTGATGGCGGCGGACGGTAAGTCAGATAAATATGACTGTCAATCAGATAATCATAAATATATGATCATTTTAAAATGACGATTCTCAATCGGTGTGGTAGAGGGTTTGCTTATTGTTATCCTCGCTGTTCGATCTGGGCTTAATCTAGCCGCGTCGAAAACAAACGAAGAAACATGCTTTATATAACCGACCTGCTGACTTCCCTGCTTAACATGCGCGTTGCCGATACATTCGGTTGGCTGGCGGCACTTTGGTTTGTCTCGGTTCTGGAGGATCTGCGCGGTGGCTGAGGACCTGAGCCCAAACGAGGCCATCGATAAACTTGCCGAACGCCTCTACTCGTACATCGAACGGCTGGACCCAACTGGCGCCGCCGATTGGGACGATTTAGACGATGGCGAGACCACGCGCGACTTGTTTCGCGCTGTGATCCGAGATCTGGTTCGGTTTGAGGCATGGGTGGCGCGGGCTCAGGACGAAGACGATAACGGGACAAAAGCTCGGTTTGATGAGCCGCAATCGCAACCGCTTTTGATGACGGTACTCACGGACCTTGCACGCGAGTTGGAAGCTCAGTCATCAAAGCCGTACTTCGTCCATGACGACGATGTTTCTGGAAGCGAAGCCTACAGCGCGGCGCTGAGTACGATGTCGCTTGCTCTGTCTAGCGTGATTGATCGGCATCGCACTGGATCGGCGCAACGCTGATCGTCAACGTTTCTTGGAAAGAACAAATTGAGCAACGCGATCGATAGTCTCAGAAACGGTTTGCGAAGCATAAACCAGCGTTGGCATGACTCGTTGCTGCGTCATAACGCCGGGCTCGTTTATGAATATCTCGGCAGAGGGCTTGTTATAACTGGTGATCTCGATCTTTTGCCTCGTGAAGCCAATCGGCCCAATCGATCCATCGGTTTTCAAGACTGCGCTGAAGTCGCGAATACACGGCTCGCCATTTTCGTTTACGGCGTTGATGCCGCTGATATGGCTGAGCCCCGTGATCAGGATGAGCATGCGGTGCTTATCACGGACGTCGAGCTTATTGAGGGCCCAAAGAAAGTTATCCGCGCCCCGGTAAGGTTGTATGTCGTCGATGATGAATTGGGCGATTCCGGGCACAGCCTCTTCTATCGCCGCGTACCGTCCTTTTTTCTTTGTGCGGCCGGCGATGGTCTCAGGTTCAGTTCTGAAGGCGGCTACAAGCTGCTCCCGCGTTTCGTCTCGGGGAAAATTGGACCGGTGGTCGTTGACGTCGACCAAGTCAGTAATCATGTGGTCCAGGGCAGAATTCAACGCGTGGATCGCGTCTCCAAGCATGAGCGGGATGGTTGCCGGCATCTTCTTGACACTGTAGATCCGAAGCGTTTGACCCCCAGTCGCATCGTCCTCGGTCGCGACTTCGCAGAAATCCGATTCGAGGAAAGCTCGCCACTGTTGATGCAGAGCTTGGATGTGATGGTTGGCCCAATCGTGCTTTAGGCCGGCGCTCGGAAATACCCGCCTGGAGTTGTCGCTGATAGTGGGTCCAACCAAGGTAGACGGCCTTTCTGTGCACTATCAGTCGGTCTCAGGTCGGTCGCGATATTCGACAATCACGCGCTGCGGCGGTCGGCTGAGAACGAGCGCGTGAATCAGCGCCACGATCCAAAGGTTCACGCCATAGGCGTACCAAAGCCAGAAACTGCGGTCCTTGCTTTTGGCGATGGCCGCCGGGATCAATGCTCCGAAGAGCAGAAACAAGCCGACGGGCACAATCGTGACCAGCGTGAAGCCCAGTAAGGGCAGCGCGATGATCCAGTGCACAATGCCGAGAAGAACACCCATCAAATCAAACCCCCATAAGTTCGGCCAGTGACAGGACCTTGTGCACGCCGATGACGGTGTCGCGCTTGTATGTGACTGTGGATTTCGGGTTGTGTTGTTCGCACCGCACGTCGCCGTTCTCGCGCTTGCGGAAACGCTTTATGTAGGTTTCGCGCTCGGCATTCTGGATCTTGACGATGACGCTGTCGCCGGATCGAACAGGCCGGCCTGGGTGGACATAGACCAAATCGCCGGGGTTGTGCTGCGGCACCATGCTCTCATTTTCAACATAGAGCGCATAAGCGTCGCGCGCGCCAATGAGCCCCGGAGGGCGATGCACCCAGTCAACGGGCTCGTCGGTGAGCTGCCATGCACCCGATTTGGTGCCAAGGATCGATCCGGATGCGGTGCCGAAGACTGGTACGTCGCGCGGTGTCATGCTTGCAATTTCAAGCGGGTCAGAATTTGGGACTGAGCGCCGTTCTTGTGGTTTATCGATACGCGCTGTTTTTTCGTCAGAAGCGCCCAAAAGCCAGTTAGCGCTGACATTGAGGGCACGTGCCAAATGCACGAGGTTTTCGCCCTGCACGCTGGTCTTTTTGCCTGTGACGATATCGTAGACGAAGGTGCGGCTCTTGCCCATACGTTGGGCCGCGTCGTACTCGTTGATGTTCAGTTCGCGAAGGCGTTCTTTGACGCGACTTTGAAAGACTGTGTCCATACCGGTCAGTTTTAGCTGACTGAGAAATTTGCGCAGATCATAAAAATCTGATTGACAAACTGATAATCGTCATAAATCTATGACGGCCCATGGAGCCTTTGCTTGAACAGAAACTGCGTCGGAACCTGATAGCGCTTTGCGACGCCTATGAAGCGGCATCGCAACGCGCGTGGTCGATTAACACCGTCTGCCATCGCATTTTACGACAACCAGACTTCATGTTGGCGGTTCGGAGCGACGCGCGGGGTTTTAACGTCCGCAAGCATGATCAGCTGGTTTCATGGCTTTCTCAAAATTGGCCCCTTGATGCGATTTGGCCGGACGATGTGCCCCGCCCCGGCCCTGCCGCTTTGGCGCCATCGGTTGCCGCCGATGGTGCCGATCCTGCGCAGCCTGCGGAGGCTGCGGAATGAGTCGCTCTGTTTCAATCTCTGCACCGCGCTCCGGTGCATCTTCGCTTTGCGCACCGCGCTACGGTCCTTCCGACCGACCGCTTGGTGCCGTTTCTGTCTGCTCTCGGCATTCCGCCCAACGGCGTTTTGCTTCTTGCTCTGTGCCTTCGGCACAACCGCAGGATTTCCCCGCGACAAGTTCACCTTGTCACGGAGTTCCTGTCATGACTGCCCCAAAGCATGGTCAAAACTGCCCATCGTCCTTTTCGCCCGATTATGACGGGCTGGCCGCATTCCTGCGCCGCCTGCACCCCAATTCAACCCGCTTCGCCGTCGCCGCCGACACAGGCTTGCCCGCCGACACCGTACGCAACTGGCTTGAGCGTCGCTCGGGCATGCGGCTTGAGCATTTCTGGGCGCTCGTCAGCGCCTACGGCCCGCAGGTTATCGCCGCGCTTTGGCCGGGGTCTGCGTTTGACTGGCTGACCGCGGCGCAGGTTGCCGAAGCCGAGGCGGCGATGATCGCCGACATTAAGCGCCGCAAAGGAATGCTCGCGGATTTGCGGGCTAAACGCGCGGTTGTGCCGAAGGCACAGAGCAAGTGGAAACACGCCGTCGGGCCGCACGCTCACATGCCAAAAGATGACGGGGCTGCGCGATGAAGCGGGCGATTGCCATTACCGCTTTGCGGGTCTGGGCGGTGTGCGCGCGGGCGCTGTCATGGGTTTTTGAGATCCCTGCGCTGCCGTTTTTTTTCGCGTCCGATTGGCTTGGCGAGCATGCCACGCGCGTCGACCGCAAGGCGAGCGACATGGACATGGTGCGGTTTTTGGAGCGCGGCCTTGAGCAGCACGCGCGGTTTCAATCGCGCGCCGACGACCGCAGGGAGGGGCGTTCGGATGCCTAAGCGAAGCGGAAAGATGACCCCGGAAGAGGCCGACAATGGTTAAGCATCAATATGGCTCTAAGGTCTTGTCCGGTTTTGTGCGGCGCACAGCAGAGAAATTGAACCGCTTAGGAAAGGGCAGCTTGATTGAGCAGCTGCACGCCGAAGCAAGAGCGCATGATTTGCGTGTCGATCATTTTTTTCCACGTCAGGCATCTGCTCAGGTTCCCATTTTTCAGAGCGTTGAGTCCGCGTCTGCAATGAATGATCAGCCTAATTTTTACGCTGAATGGGAGGGGCGTCTTGCCGAACTCGAGACCGCGCGACAGGCTGATCAAGGGGAGGGGCGTTAGTATGCTTCTGATGGCGTTTGTCCTATCGGCTTTGTCGCTTTTTCTGGCCATGACGTTGGCGATTGCCGCCATGGTCTACAAAGAGAACCGCGACGATGCTCAGGTGCGGCGATTCGCGTTCTGGTCGATATTCTTCTTGGTTTTTGCGGTTCCCACCGTGGCCGCCGTTGCGGGCTATCTGGCGCCGGGTCTTGGTTCATGACCGCCCAGGCCAACCCCGATCAGTCCAAAGATACCCCCTCGCATTTGCCCGATCACGCGTGCGCCGCGCTTGTTGCTATCCAACGGGTCGAGGATGCGATCCTGATCGAACTGGCGCGGTGCGAAATCCATGGCTGGTTTCCTGAATGCCGCGTTGGTCTGCGCGTTCTGCAAGATGCGCTTGGACTCAATCGCGAGGTCATTCGCGGCGTGATCGCTGACCTGCGCGCCCGCAATTTCGTCGTGTATGAGCGGGGTCTGTGGACCGAAGACGGCCAGCCTGCAGGGGCTGGTTACGGCATAACGAACGCAGGGTTTGAGCACATTCGGCAGACAGAAGCCTATGCAAAGGCAGGTTTTGGCGGTTGTGCCGACGGCACAGAGCAATGGGTGATGCCGTGAGTACCGGCGAGCACCATTACGAGCCGGTGATCAGCCCGGCGCGTATGGCCGCCGTACGGATGCTGTGGCGTGCCGAATGGTCGGTGATGAAGGTGTCGGGCGCGATGCTGATGAGCACCGAAAAGGTGCGCGATCTGTTCGACCGGTTTGCCCGCGAGGACAGTCTCAAAGATGGCCCTGAAACCAGTCTGAGCCGTGTGCCGCGTGCAGGCACGTTTGATGGTGGTGCGTGATGCCTGCCGCGCGATGGACAGACGGCCAAAAACGCCATGTCGCGGCGATGCTCGACGACGGCATGAGCCGTTCGGATATTGCCGCGCATTTTGGCGTGACGCGCAACGCGATTTGCGGGCTGATTGATCGCAACGGCCTGAATGGTGCGCCCGTTCGGCAAGCCAAGCCGCAGCGCGAGCTGCGCCGCCGTGGTGGCAGCCCAGCAAAGCGCCCCGTTCCGCTTGCATCGCATGCAACAGATTTGCCGCCTGCCGATCCCTTTTCGGTAGCGGCAAACCCTGCGCCCTGCATGGATTTGACGGGCGCGCCTCCCGAAGGCGGTGCATCCTGTGCCGCCAACTTGCCGCCGCAGTCTTCATCGTCAGCGCCCGAATCTGCGGCGGTCTTTTCTAACGGAAGCGGTTGGGCCGAAGGCCCAGAGCAGAGCGGGAATGCTAGCGGTTGGGCCACAGCGGTCGGACCAACGGTCCGGAGCCAACGGGGTGGCCCAGAGCAAGGAAACAGCGGCGGTCGTTCCACAGGAACGGAGCCAAGCAAAAATGATCCCATCTCACTTGTTGACCGTCGCGCCAATCAATGCGCATGGCCGATCTGGCCGCATGACGCGGATCGTTTCCATCCCGATTACGGCATGGTTTGCGGCGCGCCGATCAATAGCACTGCGGTTGTGCCGGTGCGGTCGGGCGATGCGCGCGGGTCTGAAATCAAGGCACAGAGCGAAAAGACAGCGCATAGCTCCTATTGCGAGGCGTGTGCGGCGCGGGCCGCGCAGCGTGTCGTTGGCGAGGTGGACTGATGGGTTTTCAGACGCTGACGCCGACCGCGCCCAAACCAACCGCCATGCATGTCATCCGCGCGTGGCTATCTCGCCCAGGCAAAGCAAGTGATGCCCGCCTGTGGCTTACGTTGAGCGGTGCATTCGTCGCAGCGCAAGAGTGGAGCGAAGGTGACATCTTCCAAGTCGATCTTGGTAGCGGCGAGCATCACGGTTTGCTGCATCTGAGGCGGCTTGAGTCTGGCGCGTCCGGCTTCGCTTTGCAAAAGCGGAAATTCTCGCGTGGCACCGGCCAATACTACCGGCTGGACCTTGGTCACGTGCCGTCTTTCGTCAACCGGAAAGAGCGGGCGCAAGGCTGCGCGTTTGAGATGCTGGACGATGGCACCCTGGAGCTGGTGTTGCCGCCTTGGGCCGATGAAACACGCATGGTTGGGCCGCAGGCCCAGAGCAAAGGTCAAAGTGCGGTTGGGCCGCAGGAGCAGAGCAAAGGGCAAAGTGCGGTTGTGCCGCCGCGGTCGGACCAACGGTCTGGAGCCAAGGAAGGGTCCCAGAGCAAGCCCAAAACTCCTGCTGCGCCGCAGGCATCGCCAACCAAGCCATCCGCTTCCCCGTTCCCCCTGCCGTCAACGCCCGATGATGCGGGCAACCGTACGTCGGTCCACCACAGCCATGGGTTCGACGCGGCCGAAACGGCCGTTCTGCATGCGCTCATGTATGCCTCAAATTGCACCCGCAACAATGTGTGTACGCAGCTCAATAGACTGGGTCACCGCGACCAGGCCGCCGCGTTTGACGCGCTGTTGTCGCGGCTGCGCGCCAAGCTCGATGATCTCGACTGCACCATAGGCAACACGCACCCCGGCGGGCCGCTGCGGCTTGTCGGAAAGATCGATCTGCTGCGTCGGCCGAAGGGGTCAGTATGACGGCATCGCAAACCTTTCTGGATGGGCGCGTGACGATGCATATGGGCGATGTGCTGGCGCGGCTTGCTGATCTACCGGACGATCATTTCGATTGCGTCGTGACATCGCCGCCCTATTGGGGCCTGCGTGACTATGGCGTCGATGGTCAAATTGGGCTTGAGCGGACGCTTGGCGAGCATCTCGACGTCATGGCCGCGGTGTTTGATGAGGTTCGCCGCGTGCTTAAGCCGACGGGTACGCTGTGGCTGAACTATGGCGATTGCTATGCGACGCAGCCCAACGGGCGTTCGGCACAGGACACCAAGGCCGCAGGCACCGACGACCGGACCTTTCGCGACAAACCGTTCTCGACCGTCGGGCCGATTTATGGCGCGCTGAGCGGGGCGCAAGAGGCTGCAAACGGCTCTGGATGTCGCGGCGGTGGCAACAATCCGTCCGGACCGGTTTACACACAAAAATACGACATGGCGGATCGGCGTGGCGGTGGCGCCAACAAGGGCCACAATCGGCAGACCGGCCATTGCGGTCGCATTGTCGCTGGCGGCACGTTGAAACCCAAAGATTTGTGCATGATCCCGAACCGGCTGGCGATCGCGCTGCAGGACGCGGGCTGGTGGGTTCGGTCGGAAATCTTCTGGGCCAAGCCGAACGCCATGCCAGACTCAAGCGGCCTGTATCGACCCGCGACGGCGCACGAAAAGATTTTCCTTTTGACCAAGTCGGTGGACGCCAAGGGGTGGTGGGTGGCGCGCGATACCAAAGAGGTTAGCGACAGCCCCGACCTTGGCGAAACCTGCATTGGGGCGAACGGCAAGGAACGCAACAGGTGGACGGCGCTCGGGCATTATTTTGATGCAGAGAGCGTTCGTATACCTGCGCAGCCCTCAAGCTTGCAGAGGTGGTCACAGGACATCGACAGCCAAGCGGGTTCAACGCGCGCGAACGGCGGTGCGAAGACAAATGGCACCATGAAGGCTGTTGGCGGGCCTATATCTGACAAACAACGCGGTCACAGTCGCCGCCATGCCGGGTTCAACGATCGTTGGGACAAAGCTGAACAGCAATCCGGTGGCCGTTACCTGCGCAACTATGAGCCCGCGCCACCCGCTGTGTGGTCGATGGCCACAGCGTCTTTCTCGGATGCGCATTTCGCAACTTTTCCGCCGGAACTGGTTGAGCGCTGCCTCGATGCCGGCGGGCCCAAGGGCGGGCGCGTTCTTGATCCGTTTGGCGGCGCTGGCACAACGGCGCTTGTCGCTCTCGCAAAGGGCATGACCTGCGATCTGATCGAATTGAACCCGGCCTATGCCGACATAGCGCGCAAGCGCATCGAAGAGGCGTGGCAAGGGTCGGTTGAGGCCACCGTGGCTAAGCTTAAGACGCAGCCTGCACCCGATGCTGGGCCGTTGTTTTCAGGTGGCGCGGCATGACTAGGTTTGTCCGCAACGACCGGTCCGACGACCGCGTATCTGACACCGCCCGATGGATGCAACCGCATTTACGTCGGATAGCGGAACATCCTACGCTGGACGGCGCGACCGTGACTTTGAGCAAATCCGGCGCGCGCGACCTTTGTGCCGCGCTGCGCGACGCTGAGCGCTATCGCGCCTTGACCCATGACGAAATCATCGCCGCCAGCAACCGGCGCATAGCCCGCATTCAGGCCCGCGCTGATCGTGACGCCATGTTGGATCGGCTGTCGCACTGGGTGTGGGCGGCCTGTGCCGCGACATTCACATGGCACCTTTTAATGGACGTCGGGCTGATCGTTTGAGCTTCTAAAAAGGGATGGATCATGACCAAAACCACGTTTGAATGGCGCATGCGCGCTGGCGATCTCGCGCAGGCTTTGGGCTTGCTTAAGGGCATCGTCATGTCCCGCTCGGCTATCAACGTCCTGACCACGGTTCTGTTTAAGGGCGGGCGGCTGACGGCCACCGATCTTGACCAGACATTGACGGTCACCGTGCCGACGCTGGCGCATGCCGGTGCCTTGGCGATTCCGCTTCGTGCTTTGCGGGTGGTGCGGCTGATTGATCCCGATTCGGTGATCACCTTGTCGCGCGATACTGGCGCGCTCAATCTGCGCCACGGTCACGCATGGTACGAGTTGCCATGTGTGCCAGCTGCGGACTTTCCGACCACGGCTGCAGCGACAGGTCAAAGCCTGGGCGGTAATGCCATCTCTGGGCTTCTGCCCGCCTTGCGCGCCGTGCGCTATGCGTTGTCGACCGAAGAGACCCGATACTATCTACACGGTGCCTGCCTGACACGCATTGATGGCGAAGCCGTGGCGGTCGCCACGAACGGGCATGAACTGGCATGGGGCCTCCTCAACGCACCCATGCCCGACGCGTGGTATGGCGCGATTATTCCGCGGCTGACCATAGAAACCTTGTTGCTCATCGGCACAATCGACCGACTAACGGTGCAGAATGATACCGGTGACAGCTCAGCGTCGGGTGTTAAGCGTCTCACGGCGACCGCGCCTGGCATCACCTTGCACAGCAAGTTGATTGACGGTGCCTTTCCCGATGTCAATCGCGTCATTCTTAAAAGGCTGGGCGGCAACGCAGAGTATGGCCAGACCGATTGGTCAATGATTCTTCCCGTCGATGCCGTGCGCGCGGCTCTGCGGCGGCTTGGTGCGCTGCAGGATGATCGCGATAGAGCAGTCCGTCTGGTGCCGCAGGGCACGCACAGGCTCGATCTTGTCGTTGAGACCGTCGCGGACACTGAGCGGTTGGCGTTGATGGAATCAATCCGGCTGCCGCAGCCGCATAAGCTGCAGGCAGCGACATGGGCGGATCCGCATACTTTGTATGCATCGTTCAACAATCGCTATCTGCAACGGTTCCTGCAGCATGCGGCAGGCGAGGTTTGCACCGTGCACGGCCTAATGGACCCGCGCAGCTTCCAAGTCGGCGCACCCATCGGCACGACGGACGGGAATGGCGGTCGACTTTTGATGCCGATGCAAAGCTCAATAGATCCCAAACACCCGTTGATTGAGCGGTTCCAGTCGATGTCCCGTGAATTGGCCGAAGATGCGCCAAGGGCGGCGTAAGGTGCGGTTGGTCACGAGCGGTCGGGCCAACGGCCCGGAGCCACAGGGATGGAACGCAGCGGGGCGAGTCGCATGCGCGGCATGACGGTCTGCAGCGGGATCGGTGCGCCTGAGGTGGCGGCGCCATGGATAGACTGGCGCTGGCAGGCGGAGATCGATCCGTTTCCGTGTCACGTGCTGCACCATCGTATCGGGTCGTCCCGACCGCTGTTCATGCCCGACCCAGACAGGCCAGACCTGAGCGAAAAGGACGGTCGTGCGCGCCGTGCAGCGATCAAGCGCGTTGCCGCGCTGCCTGAGACTGGTCGCACTATAAACCTTGGCGACATGACGCAATTTGAAAGGTGGCCGGATGCAAACCCAGATGTTCTCGTCGGCGGAACACCCTGCCAAAGCTTCTCGGTGGCCGGACTTCGCAACGGACTTGATGACCCGCGCGGGAACCTCATGCTCACCTTCCTTGCCCTTGCTCGCCGATACCGTCCTCGATGGATCGTCTGGGAAAACGTCCCCGGTGTCCTGTCGACAAACGCAGGGCGGGATTTTGGAACCTTCCTCGCAGGGCTGGGGCAGTGCGGGTACGGGTGGGCCTACCGCGTTCTGGACGCTCAATATGTCCGAACATCCGGCCTGCCACACGCTGTCCCCCAACGGCGGCGGCGTGTGTTCGTTGTCGGATGTGCTCGAGGATGGGCCAGTGCCGCCGCGGTACTTTTTGAGCGCGAGGGCCTGCGCGGGGATCCTCCGCCGCGCCGAGAAGCGGGGCAAAGCGCTCCCACCGTCCCTAGCCGCCGCTCTGCGGGCGGTGGTCTCAGAACAGACTTTGACTGCGACGGCGGATTGATCGTTTCGGACGATCCTGCCTGCACATTGACCGCGCGGGAACGCAAGGGCGCATTGCCCGAAGCCGATTTATCGACGGTTGTGGCGCACACTCTGCTTGCCAAAGCAAACGACAGTCATTCCGCTGATCTGGATACGTATGTCAGCCATGCCTTGCGAGCCGAAGGATTTGACGCGGGCGAGGATGGCACCGGTCGCGGAACGCCACTGGTGCCGATGGCCTTTTCAAGCAAGGACCATGGCGGTGACGTTGAGACAAACCTGTCGCCGACCTTGCGCGCGGGCGCGCATGACGGCAGCCATGCGAATGCCGGTGTTCCGCCTGCGATTGCCTTCCCAGCCGAGATGTCTAGTACTCAGGCTGCAAGTACGCCTGATCTCTCGCCCGCCTTGTCGGTCAAGCACACGACAGCGGTCGCCTTCGACCTGCGTGGACGCGAGGGCGGCGCGGTTCTAGAAGGCCCACATGAAACGGCAAATATGCGTGCCGCCTCTGGCGGTTCTTCTCGGTCCTATGTTGCCATAAGCTACGCCGTCCGCCGTCTGACACCGCTGGAATGCGAGCGCCTGCAAGGCTTCCCCGATGGCTGGACGGCGATACCGTATCGCGGCAAACCCGCCGACCAATGCCCAGACGGGCCGCGATATAAGGCCTTAGGCAATTCTTGGGCGGTCAATTGTGGGCAGCTGGTGTTTGAGCGTCTTCGGATTGTGGACGCGATGCTCGCGGCTGGTGAGGTGGCGGGGTGACCTGGTTTGTTGAACAGAGAATGGCTTGGATCGCCGAAAGCGTGCGTATCTGGGGCTTCATCAACCGTCGCCATATCTGCGAAAAGTTCGGCGTTTCGCTGCCTCAGGCCGTCAACGATTTGCGGCTGTTTCAGAAGCGCAATCCTGAGGCCATACGATATTGCCCGCGTCAAAAATCCTACGTGCGTGCCGGGGACGGCACATCATGAGCTTCCAAGCGCTCAACTGGGTCAAGTCCATGCAGCTGGGGGATTCCTCGGCGCGGTTCGTCGCGTACATGCTGGCCAATTATGCCGACGAAGAGGGCACATGCTTTCCGACGATCGCCATGTTGGCGGGCGATACCGACCTGTCTGAACGCACGGTGCGCGACGCCATCAAGCGGCTGGAAGACAAGGCGCTGGTTACGAAGGTTCGGCAACGCAACCAAGACGGCACATTGGGGCGCAACCGGTACAAACTGGCGCTTGAAGGTAAGCCGAAATTGCATGCCGAAAATGGGTCAAAAGAGGCGGGTCCACCGGCAGATATCGCCGCTGGTGATGAGCAGTCTTCACCAGCGGAACCTGACGCACATCCAGCGGCAACTGACGCACATCCAGCGGCAACTGCCGCCGGTCCTATAAAGGATAAACCATCATCAGAACCACCATTAGAACCATCATCGGTTGAGAGAGAGGGCGCGCAGGCGCGCGAGCCCGTCGCCCGTGAGCGGTCGTCGCTTGCGACGGAGCGAACGGGTGAAACCAGCACCCAAACCGAAACCCAAATCCCACCACCAGCCCCACCCAAAACGATCCCGTTTTCGAAATTCTGGCCGAAATGGCCTGATCGTGTCGCCTCAAGCAAGCCGCAAGCTCAACGGGTTTGGGACACGATCACCGATTCCGATCGGCAAGCCGCGATTGACGGGATAACCCCGTTCCATGAGGTTTTGAAGCGGAAGAAGCGCGGCGCGATACCTGCGGCATCAACCTATCTTGCCGAGCGGAAATGGGAAGATTTGGACGGCGAGGCGGTGTCTGGCGCTGCGTACCTGCCGCCGGAAATCAAGCCCTATTCGCCCTTGTGGACTGCAGCGTTGATCGAACACGCCAAGGCGCCCGAAGGGCAAAGGGCGGCCATCACCCTGTTGCGGTTCGCCCAGCGCGGTCAAGGCGGCTATTTGCGCTTTGGCAAGGCGCGCGACGATGAACTGGTCGCCATGGCCGAACGGTTTGGGCGCGCGCAAGTGGACAGCCCGAAGGGCAGGGCCTTTGTGGCATGGTTGTGCGCGCGCCTCGAAGGTCACCAATTGTGGAACCCCGAAACGCTTCGCCTGCCGGATGATTTCTGGCTGTTCGTGCCGCCCGACGATCTGGCCAAAGCGTGGGAAATCACGCCGGTTGGGTTGCGCCCGCTGGCACCGCCATCACCACAAGATATCGCGGAGAACCTCTGACGATGCCGAGAACCAAAGCCGCACAGCCCAAGCATGGCAGCGAAGGCCGTATGAAGATCGGCGAGCGCGAAATCGACAACCCTTACGGCGTCGGGCCAAAGCGGATCAAGGCGCAGGTGAACGAAAAGACCGATGCGATCGAAAGCCTGTATGCGCGCGGGCGGATCGATGCGGCGCAAAAGCATGCGGGTGACCGTATCCGGGCGCTGTATGAGCGGATGCAGTCGGGCGGTGCGCGCGGCGTTGATCTTGAGGCGGTGCGCGTCGATGGCGGGCAGACGGCCAAGTCCGAATCGCTGTCACAGCTGCAGGCTATCGAGGCATTGGGCGGGTTGGTGCGAGATCTGGGCAAGAGCGAATATGCGTTGGTGATCCTGTGTGCCGGTGAATGTCTGGACCTGCGGACCGTTGCCAACCGCTGGGCGGGGCGCAAGGCCACGCGCGATGAATTGACGTTCGTTTCCCAGACTGTGCAGAGCGGGCTCACAGAGGCTGCGGTACATTTTGGCTTCAAATCGCAAGATACGACGCCATCGGCCCGTCTGGCGCGTCTGAGCCATGCACAAGACCTAATCAACACCCGTCTTCGAAAAGGGGGTTGACACGTGCGCACGTGAACGGCACTTATGACGCACAGTCGACAACTGCACCTTAAAACGCTTCGGTTCATCGCCGGGGCGTTTTGCGTTTGCGCTGGCCTGTGTCCTTAACGAAGGTGCCATGGGCGAACGTGACTTGAGATCATGCCGTAACAGTTCATGACACGTGCGGTTGTCGGCTGACCGGATTACATCACAAAGAATGAACGTGAGCCGTGCCGCTCAAGTCTGCGACGCCTAAGCTGAAACGTGCGGGATCGCGTCTGCGCCCGCCGGCTAAGCACACCGAACCGTTCTATCGCTCGAAGGGGCACCTTGCGTGGGCAGCGCGCGTGAAGCGTCGGGCTGGCTATACGTGCGAGCGATGCGGCGCAGCGGGCGATGGCGTGCGGCTGATCGCGGACCATATTGTCGAGCGCAAAGATGCCGGCGCCCCGTTCGACGACAGCAACGGCGCGTGCTTGTGTCAGGCCTGCCACAACACGAAGACCGCAAGAGCCAAGCGCGCCCGCAACCGGTAACCCCGTGGGGGGTGGGTCGAAACTTCATCAGCGCCGCCGCCCAAGCACCGGGTGTGGTGTTACGCGGAGATTTTTTTTCGGTGGACTGTGATTTCAACCTCTTTGGTGAGCAGCTGCCCGCCAATCACGGCGAGCGCGGTCGACCCCAACATGTGGCGACATCAGAAAACCGCAACAAAGTCATGATGTTACTGGCGGCCGGATGGACGGTGGTCCGGATCGCAAAGGCGCTGGGCATTTCGGCACCCACCTTGCGCGAGCATTATTTTTCCGAACTGCAGATGCGCGCGGTGGCGTACGATCGCGTCAAGGCTCAGCGGTTCTCAATGCTGTTCGAACAAATGAAGGCTGGCAGCGTGCCGGCGCACAAGGAATTCGACCGGATGCTGCAACGCGAGCACCTGGCGCTTGCCGAAGCGCGCATGCGCAAGGCTCCGAAGAAAGAGCAGGTGGGCAAGAAACAGGCACGCGAGGCCGCCGCGCCCGAGGCCCACAAGGACACCCCTTGGGAAGGTCTGTTGCCTAATACGGAAACCATGCAGTGACCGGTTGGTCGTTCGCCGTTCTCGATTGGTGGGATCGGTTGCAACACGGCCGCACTCTGTTGCCTAACCTGCCGCTTGACGACCGGATGGCCACCCAAGCTGTCAACATCTTCAACAAGCTGCACCTGCCCGACGTGCCGGGGTGCCCAACGCTCGGTGAGGCTGCTGGAGAGTGGCAGCGCGACATGGTGCGCGCAATCTTCGGTTCACTTGTCGATGGTGAACGCCAAGTCGGCGAAGTCTTCTGGATGGTGCCGAAAAAGAACTCGAAGACCACCGGCGGCGGCGCGATCTCGGTTACCGCGCTGCTGATGAACCAAAGGCCGCGCGCCGAACTGATCTATGTCGGGCCGACGCAAGAGGTCGCCGAAGTCGCCTTTCGCCAGGCGGTGGGCATGATCGAAGCGGATGCTTTCCTGCGGCAGCGCTTCCATGTTCGCGACCACAACAAAACGATTGTCGATCTGGTCACGAAAGCGCAGCTGAAGATCAAGACGTTCGACCTCAAAGTCGTCACCGGGTCAAAGCCGGTTTTTGTGCTGCTCGACGAGCTGCACTTGATGGGTGTTATGCGTGCGGCAAGCCGCATTCTCGCGCAGATCAGGGGCGGGCTGCTGCCGAACCCGGAAAGCTGTCTGGTGATGATCACCACCCAAAGCGACGATGCACCGACCGGCGTTTTCAGAACGGAGCTAGAGTATGCCCGAGGCGTGCGCGATGGCCGGATAACCGAAGGCGTTCGCATGCTGCCGGTGCTGTACGAGTTCCCCGAAACGATACAACGCGATGAGCAAAAGCCGTGGGCGAACCCTGACCTGTGGCACCTTGTGACTCCGAACAATGGCCGCTCAATTACGGTTGACCGTTTGATCCCGCAATATACCCAAGCGGTCGAAAAGGGCGAGGAAGATGAGCGCATCTGGGCATCGCAGCACCTGAACATTCAGGTGGGCATGGCGCGGGCGGGCGACCAGTGGGCCGGCGCCGACTACTGGATGGGCGCGGCCGACGACTCAATCACGCTAGAAGAGATAATCAAACGGTGCGATGTCGTGACGGTCGGTGTCGATGGCGGCGGGCTCGACGATCTTCTAGGGCTTTCGGTCACGGGTCGCGATGCCATCAGCCGCGATTGGCTGTTCTGGTTCAAAGCCTGGTGCCAAAAGGACGTGCTCAAAAAGCGCAAAAAAATCGCCTCGCGACTTGAGGCGTTCGCGGCGGATTGCGATCTGGTGATCTGCGATGACGATGATATGGGGCGGGACTTTCGCGAGCTGGTGGAGATCTGCGAAAGGTTGTTGCTCGCCGGTCTTTGCCCAGATGAAGATGCCATCGGCCTCGACCCGGTTGGTGTTGCGGAGATCGTCGACCTGCTTGTGCAGGCTGGTTTTACAATGGACCAGATTAAGGCCGTCCCGCAGGGCTACAGACTGAACTCCGCGATCAAGGGGTTCGAGCGCAAACTCAAGGACGGCACGGCGTGGCACAACGGATCGGAAATGATGAACTGGGTTGTCGGCAACGCCAAGGCGACGCTTTCCGGCAGTGCTACCGTTATCACCAAGCAGGCTTCCGGTACTGCTAAAATCGATCCGCTGATCGCTGGTTTCAATTCATATCAGTTCATGGCGCGCGGGCCTGAGCCCTCCACGCGCGGCGCCATGGACGATTATTTCCGGTCGGTGCGTGCTGGCCAGGCTACCTCATGAAACTTATGGACCGCATCAAGAGCGGCTTGTTCCGTCGGGTTGTGACGCTTCGCAATCTGAACGAATGGTGGAGCACGGGCCACATGTCCGACGCGGGCGAGCTGGTCGGCGGCAAGGATGCCCTGACGATCGGCGCGGTCTGGGCGTGCGTCAATCTGGTGGCCGGCACCAGCGCCAGTCTACCGCTGGATGTCAGGCGACGCGACAGCGCTGGTGTGGTGCGCACCGATCCCACGCATCCGCTTTCCGGGCTGCTTCAGGAAAGCCCGAACTTCGATCAGACGGCCATGGACTTCTGGGAGTTCATGTTCGCCTCGCTGGAACTGTGGGGCAATGCCTATGCACAGATCCTGCGATCAGGCTCGCGTGTTACGTCGCTCGTCCCGATCGCTCCCGATGCGGTGCAGGCCCGTCGGCTGCAAAGCGGATCGATTGAGTACAGCTGGACCGACGATAACGGCTCCAGTTTTGTCAAACCCGATACGAACGTGTTTCACATTCGCGGGTTTGGCGGCAGCCCGCTCGGCGGGCTGTCGACGCTGAGTTACGCGCGCCACGCCTTCGGCCTGGCGCGGGCAATCGACAGGGCCGCGGGCAAAACCTTCGCCAACGGCCTGCGCCCGTCCGGCGTGCTGTCGTTCAAGGAGTTCCTGTCGCAGGAAAACCGGTCCATCGCGCGGAACGATCTGATTGAACAGTTTGCCGGCGCTCACAATGCCGGCAAGCCGATGATCCTCGAAGGGGACGCGAGCTGGACAAGCCTTTCGATCAATCCCGAAGATGCCCAGATGCTGGAAAGCCGGGGTTTCTCGGTTGAGGACATATGCCGTTTCTTCGGCGTACCGCCGTTCATGATCGGGCACACCGAAAAATCCACCAGCTGGGGCACGGGGCTTGAGCAGCAAACGCTGGGTTTTCAGAAGTACACGTTACGGCGCCGTCTCCGCCGCGTTGAACAGGCGGTCGAGAAGCAGCTGCTGACTGGGGCTGAACGGGCTCGGGGCATCGGTGTCAAGTTTGCGATTGAAGGTCTGCTGCGCGCCGACAGCGCCGCCCGCGCCGCGTACTATCGCGAGATGACCAGCATCGGGGCCATGACCATCAATGAGGTGCGTGCGCTCGAAGGGCTGCCGCCGGTTGCGGGCGGAGAGGTTCCGCGCATGCAAATGCAGAACGTTCCAATCACCGAGGCGGGGATCGGCCACAATGGCGGACCGCCCATGGAGGGTGCATGACCTACACACGCACGACCGGTGCCGCAATTCTCGACGTGAAAGCGACTGGCAGCAAGGGTGAAATCGAGGGCTATGCCAGCACGTTCGGTGGCGAGCCGGATGACTATAACGACATAATCGCGGCTGGTGCTTTTTCCAAAAGCTTAGCGGTGCACGCCGCTCGCAACACCTTACCCATCATGCTGCGAGAGCATGACCCAAAGGCGTGGATCGGAAAGTGGCTAGAGGTCACAGAGGACAGCCGCGGGCTTAAGGTTCGCGGTGAGTTGCGGACGACAACCGCGTTAGGAGCCGAGACCTACGAGCACTTGAAAAACGGCGATGTGAACGGTCTCTCCATTGGGTATCGGCTCATGGATTATGATCCAGACAAAAGCGACCCATCTCTCTGGACGCTGACAGAAATCGACTTGCATGAGATTTCAGTTGTCAGCATGCCGGCAAACCGGCACGGAACCGTCGATGACGTTAAGTCAGCTAAAGGTGCCCGTGTTCACATAGATACACTCATTGCAAAGGTAGCAGCCGGGGATCGGCTGACCGAGCGCGAGTTCGAAGAGTTGGCCAAGGGGACTTGGCACTTGTCGAACTCACAGGCCGAACGCGCCGCCCGCGTTCACCTGAAAGGGCAGGGGGATCCTGCCAAGGCGGACCAAGCCGCGGAATTTCTCCGCGCCCTTTCGGCCTGACAGGCCCCAAACCACAACATAGGAGACAATCATGTCTTTTCGAACGCAGCGGGCGGTGGCGCTCGGCGGCGTGGCTGCGCTTGCGGCCATGTCCGACATGCCTTTCGCGCCGGTCATCACCTTTGACAAACCGACCGAGACCGGCTCCCTCTCACCTGAGGTCACAAAGCTCGCCGACGAAATCAAGACCGCGCACAAGGAAGCCGTCGACAAGGCGCGTGAAATCGCAGAGGAGGCGCTGGGCAAGGCCGCAAAAAACGAAACGCTGTCCACGTCTCTGAAAGACGCTGCCGACGAAGCGCTGGTCAAGATGAACGAGCTGACCGAACAAGTCACGACGATGGAGCAAAAGCTTGATCGGACTGGGCCGAATGGCGATTCCGAAGCTCGCAAATCGCTTGGTCAGATGTTCATTGAGGATGACAAGGTCAAGTCGTTCCTCGGGACCGAGGAAAAGCGCGGCAAGGTCCAGATGTTGCAGAAAGCAACCATCACCACCGCAACGACCGACGCAGACGGTTCCGCCGGCGATCTGGTTAACGAGACCCGGTTGCCTGGCGTTATCGCGCCGCCCAACCGTCGGATGACGATTCGCGATCTGATCACGCCCGGTCAAATGGACGGCAATACCCTCGAATATGTTCAGGAGATTGGCTTCAACAACAACGCGGCCACGGTCGCGGAGGGCGCGGCCAAGCCGCAGTCGGATATCAAGATGGATCTCGTGCCGACAACCGCGAAGGTCATCGCCCACACCGCAAAGGCCTCGCGGCAGATTCTCGATGACGCGGCGCAGCTGCGCACCTACATCGATGGACGTCTGCGCTATGGGCTAGCCTTTGCCGAGGAGCTTCAGCTTCTAAACGGCGACGGCACCGGCCAGAACCTTCATGGCATCGTCCCGCAGGCCACTACGTTTTCTGCGCCTTTCACGGTGACCGGTGGAACAGCTATCGACACGATGCGCCTCGCCATGCTGCAGGCTGCCCTGGCGGAGTATCCGGCGACCGGTCACGTCATGCATCCGACCGACTGGACGCGGATCGAACTGACCAAGGACGATGCCGGCTGGTACATTATGAGCAACCCGCAGGGCACGACACCGCCGACTCTTTGGGGACTGCCGGTTGTTGCCACACAGGCCTTGACCATTGACAAGTTCCTGACCGGCGCATTCCAGCTTGGTGCGCAGCTGTTTGATCGGTGGCAGGCGCGCGTCGAGATCTCCACCGAGAACGAAGACGATTTCGTTCGCAACCTTGTGACGATGCTTTGCGAAGAGCGTCTCGCCTTGGCGGTCTATCGCCCCGAAGCGTTCATCTTTGGTGACCTAGGCTACGTCGCGTAATCGCAGCGATCAGTTGACTAAAAAAGGCGGCCATAAGGCCGCCTTTTCTGTGAACTGAGCGCGGAAGGAACGCACCATGAAATTCACAGTCAAACGCCCGCACCAAGGCGATCGCTGGTACAATGTTGGCGACACGCGCGAGGCAACGGAGACATCGGTCAAGCATCTCGTGGCAAAGGGTGTTCTGGTGCCAGTTGAAGCTGGCGGTAAAACCAAGGCGGCCACCAAACCCGCAAACAAAGGCGCCCCAACCGTGCAGAACAAGGCTGCCGACGCGTGAAGTTGACGCTCGTCACGGCACCCGTGAGCGCGCCGCTTACAAGGGATGAGGTCAAGGCGCATTGCCGCGTGGATCACCCCGATGAGGATGTTCTGATTGACGGCTACATCAATGCGGCCGTTGCGCACGTTGACGGATATCGCGGCGTTCTCGGGCGATGCCTGATCAACCAGACATGGCGCATGCGGCTTAGTGGCTGGGCCGGAAAAATCGCGTTGCCGTTTCCCGATGTGTCGGACGTCGCTATACGCTATCGCGATGCTGCCGATGCCGAGCAAACGCTTGATTCCGGCGTCTACGAACTGGTTTCGAGTCCAGGTCGCGGGGCGATCCGCATGCGGCAGGCGTTTGACTATCCTGCCTTGTACGACGATGCCGCCGAGCCGGTCACAATCGATCTGACCGCGGGGTTCGGTGCCAACGCGACGGATGTGCCATGGACGATCAAGCAGGCCATGCTTCTGCTGATCGCGCACTGGTATGAGCATCGGGAGGCTGCGTCAGCGGGGGTGGTGATTGCCGATGTTCCCAAGGGCGTTGACGCGCTCTTGATGCAGCATCGATGCGTCAGTGTCTAAAGGCCTAGAGGTGGACTTAGTCTTTGGGCATCGGCGCGTTGAGTGCGAGGGTGCGGTGCATCGATTGGATTTCGTCCGCCGCCCGCTTCGCTTCTCTTGCCTGATCTTCCATGTGTGTCAGGGCCCGTGCCGCTGCCAAGCACAGTGTCCCAATCCCTATCGTAGAGATCGCAGGCCCAAACGCAGTCATCGGTGCGCCGGCGCTAAGAAAAATAGCCAACACACCGCCTAGCCAGATCGCAATCGCAATAATAACCAACAATATCTGCAAGGTTTTCTCCCATGGCGGCTGGACCGATGCGCAAGCGCATCACGTTTCAACAGGAAGTCAAGGCGCCAGACGGTGCCGGCGGGCACGATCTGTCGTGGATTGATCTAACCACTGTGTGGGGCTCTTTCAAACCCGAAAGGGGAACCGAGCGCGTTGAAGCCGGTCGGCTTGAAGACAGTCTGCGCGGCGTGATCAAGGTTCGGTCCAGTTCCATAACCCGTCAGGTCACCGCTGGTTTCCGGGCGATGATCGACGGGCAACCGTACAATCTCGGCCCACCGTCAAACCCGGACCAGCGTAATCGTTACCTAGAGTTTGTTGCAGAGCGCGGGAGTATCGCGACGTGACATCCGTCACCATGCATGTGCGCAACAAGGAAAGGCTGTTCAACAAGCTCCGCGCCATGGATGACGCCATGGAAGCCGATCTGGCTAAGGCAAGTTTGAAAGGCGCCGAGGAAGTGGCGGGTATGGCCGCCCGTCTGGCGCCGAAAAACCCGGCAACCAAATCGGAGTATCACAAGTCGATTGTGGCGCGGCAGCTTCTGCATCGCGACCGCCGTCATCAGGGTCAGGCGTACATGTCGCGGGCGGTTGGCGCGGCTGGTGTGTTCGCCTCGTGGCGCTGGCGCTTTGTCGAGTACGGCACCGTGAACAACATGGCATGGCCACACCTGATGCCCGCCTACAGGACGCTGCGTAAGCGCATCCGTTCACGCATGGCACGGGCGATCAGCAAAGCCGCCAAGCGCATCGCGGCCCGATGACCGATTACAGTTTCGCTCTGCAGACGGCGCTTTACCAAGCGCTAACAAGCCCAGTGATTAGCGGTGTTCAGTCGGTGCGCGACACGCCGAACACGACACCCTCGCCTGAGGACTTCCCGTTTATTCACATCGGGGAGACGCAGGCGGTGCCGGATGACGCGGACAAGTCGGGGTCCGGCGGTGATGAAGGCAGTTCGGAGTTCGTCGAGTTGCATGTGTGGTCGCGGTATCGCGGCCAGCGCGAAGCCAAGCTGATCGTGGCCGAAATCCATACGCGGTTGCACCAAGCCGCATTGACCGTGCCGGGCCGCGTGTCCGCGCTTTGCTGGGTCCGCAACAAGCAAGTGTTCACCGATACCGATGGCATGACGCAGCACGGTATCGCTTCCCTCGAAATCATTCACAGGAGCTAGACAGATGGGCGTTAAAGGCAGCGATTTTCTGCTGGAAAAGGGGGCTGACCCCTACACGACAATCGGCGGGTTTCGGTCGAAGTCGATCGCGCTGAACGCAGAGATGGTCGACGTCACCAGCGACGATAATGTCAACAAGTTTCGCGAGCTGCTGGCTGGTGCGGGCATCAAGAGCCTGGCGTTTACTGGCTCGGGCGTGATCAACAACAGCGCGGCGCAAAAGGCGCTGTGGACCGACTGCCTTGCGCAGACCGTGGACCCGTACCGCGTCACGGTTCCTGGGGTCGGCACGTTCGCCGGTAACTTCCAGATCATCAATGTCGAGGCGAGCGGCGATCACAATGCTGAGGGTCAGGTCTCCGTCACCGTCGAAAGCGCAGGTGACATTACCTTTGAAGCGGAAGCGTAATGCTGAACGCACTTAGAGGTGAGGGGCGTGTCGAAATCAATGGGCAGGCGTACGAGCTGGTCATTGACATGGATGCGCTTGCTCGGGTTTCGGCGTCGGTGTCCAGCCTGACACTGGGCGATGCAGTCAGCGCAATCATTGGGGCGGAACCGCGCGCCATGCTGGCCGTGCTGCAATCGCCGGCGAACAAAGACCTGCGCGAAGCGGTTACGTCGGGTCTGCATCTGTTCGCAATCGGGCAAGGCGCGCAAGCAGCTATCGCGGAGTTGATGGGTCCCGTTGAGGGAAAGCCAGCAGCGGACCAGACGAAAGCCTGAAAGACTTTATCTGTCGTATGCAGCGCTTCGCATTCGGGTGCCTGCATTGGACGCCAGACGTGTTCTGGTCCGCCACCCTTAACGACATTCTCGCAGCTATCAACGGTTGGAACGATGCGCAAGGCGGATCGACCAAGCGCAAGCCCATGACCCGTTCCGATCTCAACGACCTGATCGCGCACCGCGCGAAACTCGACAGAAAGGCGAAACATGACAACTGATGTCGAGCGCCTTGTCGTCGCGATTGAGGCGCAAACGCGCCAGTTCGAGCGCCAGCTTAATAAGCTTGAAGGTCAGGTTGGCCGGTCAATGCGCCGCAACACAGCGTCCGTCAACCGGCTTGATCGAAGCTTTAAAGCAGCTGCGCTGTCAGCAGAAAAATTCATGATCGGCTTTGCGCGAGGCGCCGGCGCTGCGGCATTGGCGGGCTTGCCCGTGCTGGCGCAGAGTGCGGTGGCGTCTGTTGCTGAACTGGGTGATGCAGCGGACCGTGCAGGCGCCAGTGCGGAGTCTCTGCAGATTTTCCGCCGCGCGCTCGAACAGAACGGCGCCAGCGCGCGCGATGCCGATGACGGCTTTCGCCGCCTGACAAGGCGAATGGGTGAGTTTGCCAACAGCGGCGCGGGACCGGCCAAGGCAGCGATCGAAGGCCTGGGCCTCGAGGTCTTCGATCTGGACGGCAATCTCCGGTCGTCGGATGAGATCCTTCGGCAGATCGCCGCACGGTTTGGCGAAATCGAAAACCCGGCGGTCGCGGCCGCGTACGCTGCCCAGCTGTTCGGCGATGATGCCGGGCCGCGGCTTGTGCCGTTGCTGATGCAAGGGGAGGACGCCCTCCGTAGCTTTGGAGATCAGTTGCGTTCTACCGGCACATTGATGTCCAACGAAATGGTAGACGATGCGCAACGGATGAACGATGCGTTTAACCGTCTGACCAGCGACCTGTGGCTCTGGTCACAAACCCGCATGGTTGGCGCTGCAAATATCGCCATTGATTTTGCCGATACGTTTTCGCAAGCAGCGGATGTATTCACCGAAAAAGCGGCGCAAATTCAGACGGCCCTTTTTGGAGTGGAGGGCGCGGCGCGCCAAAACCTTTCTGGCATGCTTGCGGCCATTGACGCACGCGGGTTTCAAACCCCAGACAACTTTTTCGACCGCTCGACGTTCCGCATGCCGGCACAAGATCCGGTCGGCGAAATTGTTGACCCGCGCCGTATCGAGGCGTTTCGCGAACTCCGCGGCCAGCTCGAGGCGACTGAACAAGACGCCCGCCGCATCGTTGAAGCGTTTGGCCTTTTTGAACAGGCCGGGACACAGGCCGCGCGCGCGACGGGTGGCGCGCTGCGTGATGCAGCTGGCGAGCCCATGGATTTGCTCAACGACAACATCCGCATCGCCAACGACAATCTGCAGCGGATGACGCAGGGGTTCACCGACCTTGCAGACAGCATCGTCAACGATGTCAGCAGCGCGCTGCAGGACGGAAAGATCGAGTGGCACGAATGGGCACAAATTGCGCTCAATGCGCTCAGCCGTGTTCTAACGATGATGGGCGATGTTAACGGCACGGGCGGCGGCAATTTCTTTACCTCGCTGCTTAGCAGCGTGTTCGGTGGTAGGCTCGGGTCGTCGCTGCTGGGCCGGAGCTATGAGGGTGGCGGTTATACGGGGAGCGGGCTTCGCTCCGGTGGCCTTGATGGTCGTGGCGGCTTTGCCGCCGTCCTGCACCCGAACGAGACTGTCAACGACCACAACCTGAGCGCCATGCCATCGATGTCGATGGGTGGTGGCGGCGCCTCATCGATCAACATGGCGATATCCGTCAACGGATCGGTGTCCCGCGCTGAAATGCAGGATGTCGTCGGCGCTGCAGCGAACCAACTGCGTCAAGAGTTTCCGGGCATTGCGGTCCGGTCGGTTGCCAAGCACAAAAAATATGGCGGGCAAATCTAATGGTGACGCCCGTCGCCATGCCAACATTTGGCACACAAGAAGGCGAATTTCGCGCGGTGCGACCGCTGCAGGTCTCAAGGTCAGAAGGCCGTCAAACAGCCTCGCTGGAAAGTTATTACCGGTTTTGGATCGCGCGTTACACGATCGTTCCGCTGACCGATCAGCAGGCATGGGAGTTGTCGGTCTTCCTGTCCGATCGCGCGCCATTCGTTGCGACACACCCTAAAAAGCCTAGGCCCTTAGCTTATCGATCCGCGCCCCTTTCGGGAACAAGGGCGGCCGGCGGGGCTTTCAACGGTGACGCGGTTCTCAACAGTCTGGCGGATCGCGCGTCCCCGGAAATCTCCGGTCTGCCGGCCAACTTCATCTTCACGAAGGGCGATTTGGTCGAGTTCCGGCAATCAGACACGGTGCGGTCCCTGCATATGGTGAGCACGGCGATTACGGGCAATTCGAGCGGGGTCGTCACGCTGCCGCTCGATTACCCCATTCCGTCTGATTTTACCACGTCAGCGACAGTTCATCTCGAACGACCGGGCTGCGTCATGACGATCACGAGCGACACCCAAGGCGTGCAGCCGACGGTCAATCGCGGGTTCGGCTTCGATGCCGAGGAAGTTTTCCTACCGTGAGCGTCGTACTTCCGGCCGATGCGCAAGCCCTCTACGATCAGGGCTGGGCGGGAGAAGCCTACCTGGTTCGCTTTAACCTGCCAGGGCGAACGGTCGGCTACGTCAACGGTCCTCGCCCGGTGACGTACAACGCTCTGACTTACCTGCCCAACCGATATTTGCAGCCAATTGAAGGCATCAGCTCGCTTGGCAGTGCGATCACGCAGAGGGAGTTGCAGTTCTCAAACGTACCCACTGAAAATGCCGACGACTCCATCGCCGCAATAGAGGGCTACGCTTATCAGAACGCACCGGTGCAGATCACGTCTTTGGCCATTGACCCGCAGACCGGCGAGATTGCCGGGGCGGTGGAGACGGCATCTTTTGAGATCTCATCGGTCGTGTTTGGCGACGAGCCTATAGCTGATGACGGTACGCGTGCACTGTCGATGAGCATTACCCTCGACGCGCCGGGCCGAGCGATCAGAGAGCAAACCGCGGCCACGACGGGTCAGCAAGAACAGCAGTTCGACAACGACCCGACGGATACGAGTTCACAATTCCTCGGCACCGTTGGCGAGTGGGCAATCGAATGGGGGCGGGTGTGAGCCGCTTCGAAACCGTGTCCCATGTTCTCCAAGCAGAATTTGAGAAGCCTTACGCGTATGGAGTGTCCGACTGCTTTCTGACTGGCTTGACCGTGGCGGATGCCGTGCGCGGCTCCAAGCTAGTTGGCGACTTTCAAGGTCGCTATTCGACACTGAGGGGCGCACACCGAGTGTTGCGCAACGAGGGGCACACATCGCTCGTTACACTCTTTCAGGGGATGTTTGAGCCCATCGCACCAGCCCGTGCTGCGATCGGGGATCTCGGCATCTATGCGTTGCCTGTCGAAGGCTCAAAACGTGCCGCGGAGCATGTGGGCGTGCATGACGGTCGCAACTTCCGGATCAAGGGCGAGAATGGTCCGATCACCTTCGCTTACACGCAGGCCCTAGCGGCTTTCCGGGTCTGATCCATGGCAATCTTTTCTGCTGCCGCAGCGCTCATAGGCGGGGCGCTGGGCCTTGGCGCGGTCGCCACATCGGTTATCGCCGCGGGCCTAAGCGTTGCTGCACAGCTCGCGGTTTCATACTTCACGCGCCAACAGGGCCCGACGCCCAATCAGGACAAGCGCGTTGCCTTCTCGCAGCAGGTGCAGTTCGGCGCCAACGTCCCGCGGTTTGCAGTCTATGGAACCGCTGCGGTCAAAGGGCATCTGCACTACTGGGGCAAGTGGGGCAAGGGCGACCGCTATAACGGGTTCGTCTACAAACTGTCGGACGGATGGTGCGATGGCCTCGAGCCCGAGGTCTATTTCTACGGTGAGAAGCATACGCTCGTCAGCGCAACACCAATCGGGGGCGAGACGCAGCGCTGGAAGGTTTCAGGCTTTGACGACCTGATTGAGTTTCGGTTCTACGATGGCCGTCCTGGTCAGACAGCGGATGCGCAACTGGTCAGCGAGACGTCATCCGCGCAACGGCGCTGGTCATCAACGGACCGCATGACCAACCAAGCCTATGTGGTCGTTGTCCTGGAGTTCGACAAAGACGCATTCGAGCGTGGGCGTCCTGAGTTCACCTTCGTGCTTCGGGGCCTTCGTGCCTACGATTGGCGCAAGGATGGCAGCGTTGCCGGCGGTGTCGGTGATCATCGCTTCAATGATCCTGTGACGTGGGAACACACAACCAACCCAGCCATCCTTCGGGCCGCGTTCCAACTGGGCCTACAGGGCACCGTATCAGGCCGAACGCTGATTGGGCAGGGCAAGACCTTCGCTCAGTTGCATTTGCCGTCTTACACCGTGGCTGCAAACGTGGCTGATACGGATCGCACCAAGGGCGGGCGCACTTTCAAGATCTATCAATGCGGCATGGTGATTGACGCGGACATGGACCACACAGAGGTGCTGAGCGACTTCGACGATGCTGTCGCGGGATACAGGTTCGACGCGGGCGGGCTTGCGGGGATCATCGTCGGCGCACCGCAGATCCCGGCGTTTGCCATCACAGCTAATGACATCCGCATGGACGCGACAAAGAGTGTGCGCAACCGCCGGGATACGGACGCCCTGTATAATCATCTGACCGGCGATTTCATGTCACGGGAAAGCCATTGGAAGCCGGAACCGCTCAAGCCGGTGACCGTGGCCGCTGATGTCAGCGCGGACAAACGCAAGCGGTCTCTGGCTTATGACTTTACGCAGGTGTTCGATCCAGATGTTGCGCAATACCTCCTCAACATCCGCTACCGGCAGGGGCGTTTCGGCGGACAGGCGACCATTCCCGTGATGCCGCGGCTGTACCGCACGGCAGAGGCTGGCGACTGGTGTACATGGGACAATCGAACATGGCTGGTCACGAACAAGGCTGATGGCAATCTGACGCTCGCCCAGACCGATGCGTCGGTCTATTCGGAAACGGATATCGCGGTCGGACCGATCGTCACCGCACCGGCTGTGCCGACAGGGCCAACGCCGGTTGAGCTTCTGCAGAACTTCGCGTGCACGCCCGGTGTTGAGACAAGCAGCAATGGCCAGTCCCTGCCGACCCTGGTGTTCACATGGGATGCGACGACGGACCCGCGCGTTGACAGCGTCATCATCGAATATCGGCTTGCAGGCTCGTCAGATGCAACACGCATTGCGGTGGCCAATGTCGATGAGGTGACGCGGCATGTGGTCCGCGATGGCATTCTCGCAGGGCAGCTGTACGAGTTTCGTCATACACTGGCCACGGACCCGCCCCGAACAGCGATTTGGACGACGTGGGGCGTGGTCACCACCGACAACAGTTGGACGGTGCCAGACGCGAGTGTCGACCTTTCCAGGCTGACCAACGATATTCAGGTTACGCTGACCAGCGCGCAAACCCTTGTCGAGGCCAACCGCCCACAGCCAGACTGGGAAGCGGACTTTATAGCAACGGTCAACAATGCGCTTGAGCAAGTCCGCATTGTCAGCGGTCTCGCGGACGCCGGCATTGAAATTGATCCGGCCAAGGGGGAAGTCGGTATCTTCGCGACCAACCCCGTCGATAACCAGCGTACCAACATTGAGGCGCTATTCTCGGCACAGCAGGCGCTTATCCAGCTCTCGGCCACGACGACCTACGTCAACGACTATGTGAACGACACGCTCGCGTCTGCGTTAGCCCCAGCTTATACGGCGCAGTTCGACACGGGTCTCGACGGTTGGGTGGGTACGAACAGCACGCTCTCTCAGTCTGGCTCAATCATGACGGTGACCAACACTGGCGCCGACGCAGAGGCAGCGCGGACCGGCTTGTCGATTGATGCTGATACGGCCCCGCGTTTGACGGTTCGCCTCCGCCGGTCTGCTGGCTCGGATGCGACATGGCCCGCTGCTTTCAGCTTTGACGCAGGGTCCGGCTATGTGACGGCCATTGCCTTGCCAGAACCAGCGGATCAGTCGGTTCTCACCACCGTTGAGTTGGACCTGTCCGGTAACCCGGATTGGTCGGGCACGGTCGACAAACTCAAGATCCTCACCGGCGGGGCAGGGGAAGCATTCGAGATCGATACCGTCCAGATCGGTTTGACGTCTCCCCTGTCTCAGGACATTTCGCAGCTGCAGGCGCGGGTCACAGCGGCGGAGCTATCAATTGATGCGAATGCGGGCGAGATCGCCAGCCGGGTGACCAACACGCAGTTTGGCACGTTCACGGACCGCGTTGACGGTTCTGGTGATATCGTCGCCGTGGGCGGCAACGTATACACGGGCCTTGCCCAGACATCGACAACCGATGCGCTCCAGGTCCAGATTGATCAGGTCCAGCAAACGCAGTTGGCGGACGCGAGCGGGGCGACGATCCACGATCTCGCAGAGAGTGTTCGTGGCTTTGTCACCGATCTGGATTTTGGCGTTGGCCAGCTGACAGCCAACGGTGTCCAAGCGCTTGCACTTGCGCGTGCGTCCGATGCCTTATCGACGCGGATCACCGAGGATGGAGAGGCAACGGCCCAGCGCATCCTTGACCTTGAGACGCAAATTGCAGGCGATATCACCGCCAGCCTGACGCAACTCGAGCAGACGGTGGCTAACGATACGTCGGCACTGGCGACATCAATCACCAATCTCAGTGCGCAGTTCCAAGCGGACCTGAACACTGAAACCACGGCACGGACAAACGCGATCGCTGCGGAGGCGGCTACACGGACTGCGGAACTCGCAGTTGTCAATCAGGCGATCGCGGATGAAACCTCAGCGCGGACCACCGCTGTTTCGTCACTGACGACCACAGTGGATGGGAACACCGCCAGCCTGAGCACGCTGCAATCGTCGGTTGATGGTGTCGAACTCCGGTTTGGCGTTCTCGGCACAATCAATGGGGTTACCGGCGGGTTTCAGTTCACGGGTGTGCAGCGGCTGGACGGCGTAGTGAGTTACACACTCGAGATCGATGGAGACCTGATTGTCGACGGTACAATCACAGCCGACAAGCTGCAGGCCACAAGCCTGTCAGCGATCAATGCCAATCTCGGCATCATCACTGCCGGCCGTCTGCAGTCAGCGGATGGCAACATGGTCATCGACCTCGACAACAAGATTTTCAGGATGACCAAGTGATGGTGCATACGACGGTTATCGACGGTCAGAACGGAAGAATGGCTGTGTACTCAGGCACACCGGATGCGGCGCTTGAGGCTAACCCACTCAGCAATCTGGCGCGGATCAAATTCCATTCTGACCTGCAGTATGTTGGGTTCGAGCGGGTCACGAAGACTTTCACAATCCCAGCCATGCCAGTTGGCGGGTATGCACGCGAGCGGATCAATTTGGGGCCGCATGGTCGCGGCTTCACGCCGATAACAATCCCCGTTCTTATCGGCTGGCCCAATCAGAACGGGGTCGGTCAGAACATCGTGTTGAGCGGTGGTGTCCTTTTGGACTACCGAACGCAGCGGCCGGACAATAGCGGTGTCTGTCGTATCAGAGAGCGCAAGTTTGGCCAGACGAACAATATTTCAGGATCATCGGCGGCGTTCCAAAACAATGACCAGGCGTTGTTTGCTGGTGCGGGCGCGGATGCAACCAATCTGTATTTGACGTACCAGCAATCGGTGGCCGCTTCGAACCAAGGTGGGTATCCGGCGTTCACGCTGAACATTGAGTTCTATGTCGGGAATCAGCCCGCTACAGGCACTGGCGCCACACCAGCAACTGACCTGATCAACAGCACACCCAATGAGACGCGGCTCAGCGCAGGGCAGGGGGTCTCAATCCAAGGCACCGATGGCGTGTTCTCATCCCAAAATCTGCACATGCGGCGGACTTCGACCAACCCGCTATCGGTGGCCAAGAACCGCGCGATCCACGCAAAGTATCAGGTCAGTGCGCAGCGCGAATATCGCTGGGACCGAACGCTTAATTACGCGTCAAACTGGCGTTGGGATCTCTCGCACGAGAATTACAACTCGAATGACGGTGCCACTCTCGACCCGATTGTTACACTGAACACGGTCTATGCTGAGTTCAACGTCTGATGTCTTTGGAAATCTTGGCAGACCGGGTGCTGCTTCGGGACAGCGCAGGCAACATCACATTTGATACGAACGAGCGGCTGCTGCACACGGTGGAGTATCTATCCGGCTCGATCACACTGCCGCGCCTGCCCTATCCACGCTTTGGCAGCCCCGCGTCGGAATTCAGTGGTCAACCGTTCCACTTCAACCAAGAGAGCTTCTTTCTAGCCAACCTGAACACCGCACCGGAGATTGTTGGCGGCTCTTGGGCTGTCACCGACCTAGACGGTCTGAATACGCCCGGACAGTCCCGCTTCATTGAAGAGATCATCTCCGCCGGTCCGCAGATCAACTGGTATTACGATTACAACCCAGGCATCCAGATAGGCGAGCGCCACAGTGCGCTTGGCCCGACGACCTTCGATTGCTTTCGCAACAAGGGCTACTATGAGGGCGCAAACACAGTCTCGACACGTGAAACCGGGGATCCCGCGCTGACCACGGCATGGGACCGGGGAATCGAGCGAAACGGCGTGATCAACAGTATCCACTTTGTTGCCGAAGGCACGCAAGCACGTTTGGAGCGTTCAGGAATGGCCGCGCTGAATGAGGTTCTGCTCGCGCAAGGCGTTGGCGGTCCGCTGTCTGCCTGGGGCTACTTCGAATTGCCGCCAATGACCATCGAATTCGACCTTTGGTTTGGTCGCTTCACCTGACCCTAACGACCCTGAACATGCACACGCACCCGCCCGATGAAGCGGGTTTTTTATTGCCAGAAGGACACTGATGTATGGCCTATTCAGTCGGCACCATCACCATCCCGTCCGTTGATCTGACCATTGGAGAACAGGTCACGATCACGGGGAGTGGTACGGCCTGGAACACGACCAATGAGTTTGAGGTCAACGACGATCTGTTCCCGGCTAATGGCGGTCGCGCGCGGGTCATTTCGAAGAACTCTGCCACGTCGTTGACCGTCGAGGTGATTACGCCCCTGACCGCTGGCTCATCAATCGAGTACAGCATTCTGTATGGTCGTGCGAACAATCTCGGCGCGCTTCGCGAGGCACTGTCGAGCGCCCTGTCGTTTTTCCGAGACCGATTGCGGACGGCGACCGGGAGCATTGCCTTGCTGTTGGACCGTGCGACCACAGCCGGTGAAGCATCAATCGAATGGCTGACCAACAGCGCCGCGCGGTTTCGGATGGCGCTCAATGCCAGTGATAATCTTGTTCTCCAGCGATCAACCGATGGCGTGACCTGGAATACCGCGCTGACTATCAACAACGCGACCGGCGCCGTCGTTGCGAACGGTCTGGCTTCGCAGCCCAATGCGCCGTCAAACAGCCTGAGCGTGGGCTCGAATGGCGTTGTGAGCTTGGCTGACGGCACGATGATCCGCGACGGGTGCGCGTCCTACTCCGAAGAGATCACGATCGCTGACAATGCTTTCGCGACGATCACGCCTTCCGGTCGGTTCTCAGGCAACGTTTCCATCGTTCTCAACGGCCATATCGCCGCCGGCCCATTGTCTCGAGGCGGGCAATGGTTGCTGGCGTGGAGCGACAACCCAGCGAACCTGCTTACCTACGGCGAACTCGGCAACATCGCTGTCGAGACCGGGGGAGCACCCACAGGCACGACCGGGCCGGACGGCAGGATCACGATTTATGTCGGCGGCGCTGCCGGAACATTCTTCATCGAAAACCGGGCGGGCTTCACCGTCACAGTACAATTGGACATCCAATGACCTTCAAAGCAACGCCGATTGAAGGCCGGCCAAACGGCTGGCTTGTGCAAGAACTCGACGGAGACGTGGTGCTGTCTCAGCGCAAAGTCTTTGTCGCGCCAGACAGAGACACTGCGGAAGAGGCTATAGCGATTGCGACGCAGCCGCCAGCACCAGCGGACCCGCCGCAAGACCAATCCTGACACACATCGTCTTTAGAAAACGAGGAACGCGTTATGCTGACACGTCAACAACGAGGCATGCCCGCATTACAGGGTAATCACCGCCCGCGACCACGACCGGGCATGGGGCGTCGGACTGGTTTCGACTTTCACATCAATACCGTCATCGGGTCCGACTCCAACGACGGTAGCCGCGAAGCGCCTTTTGCAACGCTGGCGCACACCATCGCGCAGGCTGCGCCCAATCAATCAATCGGCATCGCTGCCGGCTCCAACATTAATGAAGGTGGGCTTGACCTGCGGTCGCTGAACGGTTTGACATTGGAGGGCTACGGCGACTTTGCAACCTCCGGCTTGCCGATTATCCGCAGCGAAGCGGCAATGACCGGATGGCAGACAAGTGCTGACCGAGGCGACGCCTTTACGAACGTCTACAGTATCGACCTTCCGATTTTCGCTGCGCCGGACAGCCAGCGCCTTGTGCCGTTTACGGCTGAGAATGGTACGGTGCACGATTGGGTGGATTCCGTGGCGAACGCCAATGCGGCGGCTGGGTCGTTTCATGTGACGACAAATGGCGACCAGCAAGGCGAACTGACTGCAGGAACTTGGACGTTCTTTGTCCACCCGGTCGGCGGCACTGATCCGCGCTCTGACAACAAGACATACACATACACGAACGCTGCCGGCCCTGTCTTTGGCAACGATATCACGTTGCAATATTTGGAGTTCGGCCGTCAGCTTCATCGCAACGGTTGTCGTTTGGGTCTCAACGCGACTGTGCGCAACGTATTCCTGAACCAGGTGCATGGCTGCCATTCGCTGTATGCGGCCAGCGGTCTGTACGAAGATGTTTTTGGTTGGCAGGATTTTGTTGATCGACGGTCAGAGCACATCGGTCTTGAATTCTATGTCGATGATGCGCGTGGATTGACAGGCATCATGCGGCGCTGCGTCTTCGTTGGCGTCGAGGTCGAGAACTATTTGATGTACGGCATTGGCGGGCATGCCCAGACCAACGCACATCTCTACGACAGCATAACAATCGAGGATTGCGCGACGCGCTTTGCGGGTATCAACACAACCGCCACGGGCTGGGCCGGGGCGATGACGCTCGACCGCGTCCATGTCGATCGCGGCGAGGTGCGATTGCAGCAGCACACCACATCGCTTGTGCGTGACTTGTGGGGCGAAGCTGCAAGCGATTCCGAACATATCCTACGCTTCTACAACTTCGGCACCAATGTCGTGACCGGAATGCGCGCCTACGGCGATTGCGATTTCGGTCAATTGCGTGAGATTGGTGACAATGGTCAGGTGACCCGCTCAGTCCTGTGTGCGGACGGCGATCCTGGCACGGCGTTTATGATCCAAGGATCGGTCGCCAACAACACCAACCTGCTTGTCGATGGCGTTATCTTCGACGACCAAGGTGGGGATTGGAACCGTGTGATCAGCATCGGCTCCGGAACGTTGAATGCTGCATCGGACAACAATGTCTACTCCGCTAATCCAAAAGCATCGATCAACGGCACGGTCAGCGCAACGCTGGCCAACCTGCAGGCAAACGAGAACACCGACGCAAACTCCGTGCAAGTCGACCCGCAGCTAGCCGACCCGGCAAACGGTGATTTCACGGCTGAAGCATCCGGGCTTCCTGCCGACTCCGGTCTCGAACGGTTCCCGACTTATACGGCAATCCCCACGACGGTAGCCGCCGCACGTGCGCAGGCAATCGCCGCCTAGCCAACACTCACCAATTCCAACCGACCACACCGCCCGCTGAGGCGGTTTTTTTGTGTCCGCCGTTTGGGCCTGCCGCCCAACGGCAGAGCCAGAAGGAGTCCGGCCATGCGCCTGACAAAAGCCGATGTCTTCAAAATGCAGCGTGCTCTTTTAGCCAAGGGGTTCGACCCTGGTCCGATAGATGGCGTCATGGGGCCACTCACTGACAAAGCGCTGGTCGCCTTCAAGCGGTCGATCGGGTATCGCGCGAGGCCGTATTACGGCCGTCTGACACGCGCGGCTTTGCTTGGTAACGTGGTTGATCCTGTCGATCCGAACAAGCGGCCCGCAGGGTCACCGCCTTGGCTCGTCATCGCACGCGGGTATTTGGGCTTGCAGGAATATCGCGGCCGTCGGCACAACTCGACGATCGTCAATTTCTGGAAGGATTTGGGGCTGCATTTCCGCGACGACGAAACCCCGTGGTGTGCGGGCTTTTTGAACGCAGTCGTCAAAGAGGCTGGTTACCCAATCCCGCCGAAGTACCGGGCCGCCGCGCTGGGTTGGCGTTGGACCGGCACTGGCGTCCGCCTCAAGGGCCCGGCGCTCGGTGCGATCATGGATATGACGCGGCCCGGGCGTCCGGGATCCGGGCATATCACCTTTGTCGCCGGCCGCACGCGCAGTGGCAAGATCGCCGGCCTTGGTGGCAATCAGGGCAATCGCGTTAGCATCAATCCTTATGATGAGCATGCGCGCGATGCCCGCTACTATTGGCCCGACAACTACCCGATCCCGGATGATATTGGCATGCGGCACCTGCCGCTTGTTGATAGCACGGGCGCTGCACTGCGGAACGAAGCCTGATGAAACCGCAGACCAAAACGTTCAAACGAGAGCTGGCGTTTCTGATGTGCGTCGGTCTGTTTGCACTAGCCGGGTTCGCGATGTGGCCAACCGATCCTGCGTTGGTCGACGCACGGGCCGCGGTTGTATCTGGTCTTGCCTTTCCCGTTCTGGCCTATGCGGCAGCGGCTTTCGGCATGGACTGGGCGGGGAAGCAATCGCCGTTTCAAGCGCGTGCTCAGTACGAGCGACCTCTTGATGAGCCGTTCGACCTGGCAAGGCACGGCGGCGACCTTCGGGGCGGTATCGATGCTTAGCGGTGCGCTGATCATCAAGGGCTTGCGCTGGGTGCTGGGCTTGCTTGGTGTTGGCGTCACCATACCGCTGGGCCTTATCCTCGCTGCGGGCCTTTGGGTGCACTTCGATAAAAGCTCGACGGCCCGTGCCGCTGTTGATCGTGCCGTCACCGAGCTTGTGGCGGGCGCGGAATTGCGTGCCCTGCGTGCCAAACTCTCCGCCGCCGAAACCATCGCCAACGAAGAGCGCCGACGCGCCGCCGCCGCAGAAGCGGCCAACACCCGTTTTCGAACAAGACTACAGGACCAGACACGTGACCTTGAAACTGCCCAGGCTGAGCTTACCGACTTGCTCGCCCAACCGATCAACGATCAGTGTGTTGTCGATGATGCTTTGCTTGAGCGGCTGCGGAACGAGTGACTCTTTGCGTGCTGTCGAGGCGGCGGCAGAGGTCGAGGCGACCGCTAGTCAGGTAAGCGAAGCGCTCACCGTGACGCGCGACCTGCCGCCGTGGCCGCCCGACTGTCGCGTGCATGAGCGCACAGGCGTCGTTGCCGGTGACCCGCTCAACGTCGCAACGCTCAAGGGTGATCAGGCCACTGGGCGCGCCAATGCGCGCATCGATCGATGCACTGGCTGGTACAATGATTTGCGTGATGGATTGCGAGGTGAGGAATGAGCGTATTCGGTCTGACGGTCAGCGAACTGTCCACGATCATCGGCTTCATTGTCGGCGCACTAATCTGGCTGATCCGTCTGCAAATGACGGCCAAGCAAAACTCTGCCAAGGCTGAAACTGCAGTGCGAGTTGCTCGCGACGCTCGTCAGGAGGTAACTGATCTCAAGCTGGAGATCGCAGAAAAATATGCGTCGGTAGCGCATCTGAAAGAAGTGGAGGCGAGACTTGCTGTGGCCATAGACCGCCTCACGGATCGCATTGATCAACTCCTCTCGATTGTGAAAACGTAGGAGAACCAGACATGACCCCCAATGCTGATATTGTCCGCCGCCGAGAGGCGGTTTTTTTGTGTCTGAAAACCGGTGCCTGGACAGGTATAGCGCTTGTCGCTCTGGGTCTGTTCTTTGCATGGCCGCCGTCCGTTGCTAATGCCATGTCCGCGCTCACCTGCGGCCCGCAATTCAGCACGGTTGCCGACGTCCGCGCGGGCATTCCCGACACCGCGCCGGCCATGATCTCACTTAATCCGCTTGAGACGGACCGCTATCTTGACCAGCTGGGCCATGGCCGTCCGAGCAACTCAGAAGGCAGGAGCGCAATCATCGTGGTTGTGCCCAACCGCGGCGCTCTTTTGGGCATGATCGACGGGCCAAACATGTGTTCGCCGTTCCTCAGGGTCACGCAGACAGACCACCGGGACGCCATAGACGCGGTCAGGGGCACGACGATCTGAGGCCTTGACCGTCCGTCTATGTTCCGCAAATGTTCACGGACATGTCTGGCCGGGTGCAGATCAAGGAACGTGGCGAATCTATCCAGGTCTGGGCAGCTGATGGACGCGTTATCGCCTACATCTATTTTGATGATCTCGACGCGGGTCGACGCGAAAGGCAAGGCCGATGGACCCGCGCGGAAGCCATAGAGTGGGCAAGAAAGATCGCGCGCATGGCCACAGGCACAACGAACAGCCCTTTCAAATAGGCTATTTTTTGCACCATTTCCGCACCAACGCTGCCTGCAGGCGTCTCTATAAAAACCCTAAGGTATTGAAAAGATTGGTCGGAGCGAGAGGATTTGAACCTCCGACCCCCTCGTCCCGAACGAGGTGCGCTACCAGGCTGCGCTACGCTCCGACTTGCTGACCTTTGTGAAGCAAGCGCCTCCCCGTCAACAGCGCACCCTATAGCCGCTCACCAAGTGGGCCGCAAGATGATGGCATGGTCGTTCGATATGCCGTGCACGGACGCTCACCCGCATTCAACTAGCCAGATGCGCTTGCTGCGCGCAGAAGGCGGTTCCTGATGGCAACGCCGACGCCGGTTTCAGGGATCGGGGCGACCGCGATCCCCCGTTTTCCAGAGCTCGCTGCATGCCGATCAGCAAGGCGCAGGGCCGCGTACAAGTGCCTGGCAGCCTCCTCAAGATCGCCTGCTTCGGACAGCGCAATGGCAGAGCCGCGTGCTGGCTGGCCGAAGCTAAGATAGATCTCGTGCGGCGCAACATCCCCCGGCGAAACGTCGAGGCGCAGCGGATGTGACGGCGCATAATGGCGCGACAGCAAACCCGGCGCGACGGGTGCCTCGTCGTCGGACGCATCGTTCAGCAAGCCCATACATAAGGCCTCAGCACTCAACGCGCCCGGCCGCAAGATAATCGGTTCGTCGCCGCGCACATCGACAATCGTGGACTCCAGACCAACCGCGGCCGGACCGCTGTCGATAACCATCGCGATGCGGCCATCAAGGTCCGCCCGCACGTGCTCTGCAGTTGTCGGGCTCACAGTCCCTGAGAGATTTGCGCTCGGTGCGGCGAGGGGGCGCTGGCTGGTTTTGGCGAGGGCGGCAAGCGGGCCTTGCGGGCAGCGAACCGCGATGCTTGCGCCCCCAGCGGTCACAGCTGACGCGAGCTGGGCACTTGGAACAACTGGCAAGACAAGGGTGAGCGGTCCTGGCCAGTGCCTGTTGGCCAGCTCTTCGGCGGTATCGGAAAACACGGCCAGCCGTTTTGCAGCTGCCAGACCCGGTATGTGGACAATGAGTGGGTTATTGGATGGGCGGCCCTTGGCGAAATAGATCGCCGCGACCGCATCTGCCGATGTCGCATCACCCGCAAGGCCGTACACGGTTTCTGTAGCAAGTGCGACAAGTCCGCCTGAATGGATGATGCGTGCCGCTTCCTGCAGCCAGGAGCCAGCGTCATCGGCTTCACGATATTCAGTCTTCATGGCCCACTCCAGCGCGGTATCGACCGCTGATAGCAAGATGGTGGGCTTTTGCCAGTGCGTGCTGGCTGGTAGGTGCACGTTCATCACAAAGTGAGGATGCGATGGCGGGGCAAAAAGCCTTCGACCGCCTGTTCAAGGGCGGCACTGTTGTCAATCATGAAGGCGAGGGGCTGCGTGATGTGGCAGTTCGCGATGGCCTTATTGTCGAGATTGGGCAGATTGATCCAAGCCGGGCTGGAGACGTGATCGATTGCACCGGGCTGCACGTTTTGCCCGGTGTCATCGATAGCCAGGTTCATTTTCGCGAGCCTGGTTCCGAGCACAAGGAAAACCTTGAAACGGGGTCGCGCGCAGCTGTCATGGGCGGCGTCACCTGCGTCTTTGAGATGCCCAACACCAATCCGACGACCACTGACGAGGCGGCGCTTGCCGACAAGGTACGCCGCGGCACGCACCGGATGCACAGCGATTTCGCGTTTTGGGTCGGTGGTACACATGAAAATGCACGCGATCTCCCGGAACTCGAAAGACTGCCCGGTGCCGCCGGCGTGAAAGTGTTCATGGGCTCTTCAACCGGCAACTTGCTGGTCGAGGATGATGCGGGTGTGCGCGCGATTCTGTCCGCTATCCGCCGCAGGGCAGCTTTTCATTCCGAGGATGAACCCAGGCTGCGCGAACGTGCCCACTTACGGGTTGACGGCGACCCGTCCAGCCATCCTGTCTGGCGTGATGTGGAAGCCGCCATGCGCTGCACGAAGCGGCTTGTTTCGATTGCCGAAGAAACCGGCGCGCGTATCCATATCCTGCACATATCGACGGCTGATGAGATGCCGTTTTTGGCCCAACATAGACGTAACGTCAGCGTTGAGGTGACCCCGCATCATCTGACGCTCAGCGCTGATGATTATGCACAACTGGGTACCTACTTGCAGATGAACCCACCGGTTCGCGATGCGGAGCACCGGGAAGGAATTTGGTGGGGTGTGAACCAAAGCGTGGCTGATGTGATCGGGTCAGATCATGCTCCGCACGCCCGGCAGGAAAAGGAACAACCCTATCCGCAAAGCCCGTCTGGTATGCCGGGTGTTCAGACGCTTGTGCCGGTCATGCTGGACCATGTGGCGCAAGGGCGGCTGTCGCTGGCTCGTTTCGTTGATATGACGAGCCATGGCCCGCAACGCCTGTTCGGGCTGGCTGGAAAGGGCCGCATCGCGGTGGGTTATGACGCTGACTTGACCGTCGTTGATCTTAAGCGCCGTCAGACGATCACGAACGAGTGGATCGCCTCGATTTGCGGCTGGACGCCTTACCATGGCCGACAGGTACAGGGCTGGCCGGTCGGAACGATCGTCCGCGGTCAACCGGTGATGTGGGAAGGTGAGCTAGTGGCACCGTCGACAGGCGAGCCTGCCCGGTTTGTTGAGGCCCTGGAACCGCTCGATTAGGCGACGACTTCCCGACCAGCTTCAATTGAGCTGTGAGGGGCTCAGATCGCGCGAATAATATCCGCGCTCGACGCCGGTTGCGCTGGTTTGCAAAAAGCGCGCTGCGCCCTCTTCGCCCAGCTCATCTACAATCTGCATGATGGCTTGAAACAATGCGGCGCGAGAAAGCGCGCTGCGGCCGATGCCGGCTTTGTGGGCGGCATCGAACGCATCAAGGACGAAAGCTATTGCGGCGCGACGTTCGGTTTCTGGCTCGCCGGCATGGCTTGGAAGATCGGGAGCGTGGGTCACAGGCACAGTCCGTTTGGTCTCGTCGGGTCGGCACTCTGCCGCCCGCGTTCATGAGCCCAAACTACACATTCCTAGCGGCAAGTGTTGGATTGCCTGAGCAAAACGTAAACAAACCGTTTTGTCGGGCAAAAAACGTCTGTCCCAATATGATGAGCAGGCGACCGCTCCACTAAGGCGGCGTAGCGCCGCTTTCATCGCTTGCCTCGCCGCCAACCGCACCGTCTTGTGCCGCATCGAGCAACTGATCAACGATCTGTGCGCCGCGATTGTGATGCAGCCCGATCAACCTGTCGCTCGCCGATGTGCAGCGTCTATGTGTATTGGCGACGGTCCGAAACCCACGGTTGTAGGCATCAATGAGAACGGACCGGCGCAAGGGGCTCAGCTCCTCGCTCTCGAGCAACTGTTCCATATCACGACGTGATTGGGCGCGTCGTGCGTCTGGTTCCGACGCGGTGGCTTGGTCATCTGATAGGCCGCTGCGCAGCTGCGGGCTGCAAATGTTTTCCAAATGCGAAAGGGCACCAAGAATCTCCGACAGGCGCGAAAGCGCGCGGTCGATTTCAGCCTGGGTTTGCGCGATAGCCATTGTCGGGGTGACGACCAGGACAGCGCTTACGACCCCGGCAAGGACGGTTTGCCTGATGGTGACAAACCGACCAGATCGGCAACGGATGCATAGTTTGGGTCGCCAAGCGTTCATTGCGCTGTCCTGCCTGACTGCCGATGGCCGGTCAACATGGGTGTGCAGGCCGCGTCGCCTCCACCTCTTGACCTCGATTCAGCCCTGTGGAAGGGAACGGCCCTGCGTTGATGGGGCGTAGCCAAGTGGTAAGGCAGCGGTTTTTGGTACCGCCATGCGCTGGTTCGAATCCAGCCGCCCCAGCCAGTTCCTTGGGCTACCGACGTGCTGACACTGAAAAACGCAGTCTCGCTAATCACTGGCAAGATCTCAGTCTTTTAGAAATGCACATGCGAGCCGTAGACGCAGAACCCAAGACGCGTGCTTCTCAGCGGTGCTCTTGGACGTTGTTATCGGCTTGCGCGGCCTCCACCCAAACCAGGCATGTTTGAGCCGCCGTTGCTTGCGCCAGCGATGACGTGGGCCGGTCGTGCGTAACTGCGTTGGGATTGCCGCCTTTATCGTAACCGCTGGAACCGCCCACGAACCAGGGGCCGGTTTCCATCGCAACAACGCCCCGTCGGCATGCGTCGATCACACAGAGTTTGGCGAGACACGCTCCTCGTTCAGAGCGCACCCGGACCGTCTGACCATCTGCGAGACCGCGTGCTTGTGCGTCACTCGCATGCATCACGATTATTGGCTGGTCAGCCAGTGATGTCTGACCCAACTGGCTGTGCAGGAACAGCTTTGGCTGTCGGCTGAGGAGGGACAGGGCTCCGTCCGGAGCATTACCAAGCCACTCATCGGGCTCAAGCCAAGCGGGGTGAGCCGGGAAGTCTTGCAGCGCGTAGCTTTCGATTCGCTTCGAGACCAGTTCGATGCGCCCCGTCGGGGTATTCAAGGGACTGGCCTTAGGATCGCGGCAATAATCCTCAAGAAGCACTTCGGGCTGTTTGGGGGAAGGTACCCTCCAGACGTTCATGGCCTTTAGCGCCTCGAAGCTGGGCGCAGTGATCCCTTGCCGCTCCGCATTGGTCTCACTTTGCCGCCACAGATGTCGCAGCCACTGTTCTTCGTCTCTTCCTTCCGCAAAGGTACCTTCGATACCAAGCCGCCGCGCCAGGCCTTTGAAGATGTCATGATCGTTGCGCGCCTCCCCAACCGGCTCGATAAGCTGCGGCATGTAAAAAACGTGACGATCGCGCGATGTCCCGCCAATGTCACAGCGCTCGACAGAGGTTGTCGCCGGCAAGACTATGTCCGCGCGCCGGGCAGTCGACGTCCAGAACTGCTCGTTGACGATGATGGTCTGTGGCCGTTTCCACAGCTGCTCCAAACGAAACAGGTCCTGGGCGTGATGGAACGGGTTGCCGCCCGCCCAATAGATCAGCTTGGTGTCCGGGAGCGTCACGGTTCCACCGCGAAAGGGAATTTCGCGACCGGGGTGTTCCAGCATGTCTGAGATGCGGGCGACCGGGATGCTCGTACCTTGGGTGTTGGGTAGCTTTGGAAGGGTCGGCACAAGACCCTTGATCGACCCGTGGCCGACAGCGTTAAGCGAGCCATAGCCGAAACCGAAGCCGCCTCCCAGCTGCCCAATCTGTCCCAGGATCGCAGCCAATGCGATCAGCGCCCAGAAAGTCATCTCGCCATGCTGCGCCCGCTGCAGCGACCACGCTGCGGTGAGCATCACCTGTCCAGTTTCAATTCGGTCTGCGAGGTCTTGCAGCTGCGTGATGGGAACATCAGCGATGGCCGCCGCCCAACGAAGCGTTTTCTCGACGCCATCATCAGAGCCATTCAGGTAGCGCACATACTCCTCGAAGCCTGCTGTGGTGCGCTGAAGGAAAGCGCGATCCGCGCGCCCCCGCTTCACCATCTCGTACGCAAGCGCGATCATTATGGCGGTGTCGCTACCCGGGCGGGGCGCGACCCACTGAGCCTCAATGTCCGAGGGGCAGTCGTCGGCGAACGGGCTGATGATGATGAACTTGGTCCCCGCCTCAGCCGCACGGCGCACATGGTTTGGCATGTGATGGTGGCCAGCACCGCCGGACGTCACATGCCAATTCTTCGGATTGAGCCCGCCAAAGGCGACGAACGTGTCAGTGTGCCCAACGATAGCATCCCAGGATGTGGCCGCTCCACTGACCGCGTCCGCAGAGCCAAGCACTTCTTCAAGAATGACCTGCCCGGCGCCCCAGCTGTAATTGGTTACCTGATCAGTGAAGCCACCGAGGGCGCCGAAAAACCGCCGAACCTGCGTGCGGGCATGATGAAACCGTCCGGCGCTCGACCATCCATAAGAGCCTGCAAAAAGCGCCGTGTGGCCGAAGTCATCGCGAACGCGAGCCACTTCGGAAGCTACCAGGTCAAGCGCGGTATCCCACTCGACAGGAATAAACGCGTCGGATCCGCGTTGCGCACCTCCAGTCTTGTAACCCAGGCTGAGAAAGCCCGCGCGAACGTGTGGCTTCAGCACGCGCTCTGCTGAGTAGACCAGCTCCGGCAGAGCGCCGATCATTGCTGCGTTTGCGCCCTGATTTTCCCATGGCCGGGCGGCAACCAAGCGGCCGTCTTCAACATCTGCTTCAAATGCGCCCCAGTGGCACAGGCTGACAGCTTGTCGTCTGCTCACAGGACTAGGTGCTGGCGTCCGGCTCGCGTTCCCGCGGGGGGCGTTCGCCGCGCTTGATCTGCCGGTCTGTGATTGTCTCGCCCGCGATCAGCCATTCATCGGGATCGACATCGTCGAAAATGACATAGCAGTGCGCAGCATGGGCATCACAAATGCGCACGAGACTGTCGGTGATCTCACGGGCGAGGGCCGCCTTCTGGTCTTTCGTGCGGCCCTCGGCCATGGTCACGCGCACAAGTGGCATCGATCTTACGCCGCGATATCGGGGTTGAGCTTCAAGCCATAGATGCGATCGAGTTCCAGCTTGGCGAAGATATCCAGACCGCGTTTCAAACCTGCATCGTCGAGCGGCTTAAGCGGTTTACGCAGCGGGCCGGATGGCAGTCCGACCGCCCGCATCAATGTCTTGATCGCCACCGGATTGATCGCTGAGTACGCAAAATGCAGCATATCGAGATTGTGCAAATAGGCCTGCTTGAAGGTCTCGGCATCTTCGGCGCTATCCCACGGTTTCGAGATAACCGCGAACTCGCGCGGGATGATGTTGCCGGTCATGTTGGCCGTACCGTGGCCGCCGAGCGACATGGTTGGCACAACAAGGCCAAGGTTCGGGGAACAGCAGCACATGATCGAAAGATCAGGCTTCGCCGCGCACATCTGCGCAACCTGACCGACCCGCGTTGTGCTCTCCTTCAGCACGACCATGTTGGGGTGCTTGGCGAGGCGCAGCATGTCATCCCAATGTAGGTCAGATTTCACCCGTGGTGGGTTGTTGTAGAAACCGATGGCGAGATCGGTCGAGTCGCAGACCTCTTCGACATAGTCGGCAATCGCGTCATTGGGCGCGCAAATATAGGACGGAGCGGCAATGATGGCACCGTCGGCACCCTCGCTTGCCGCGTAACGCACCATGTCGATGGTTGCCTGGGTGTTGTTACCCGAGCAGCCGTAGAACATCTGGATTCCCGCCGGCGCCATTTTGACGGTTCTGGAGATAATCTCTCTTTTCTCCTCCGGCGTCAGCATGGAGACTTCGCCGGTCGACCCCATAATCAGGACGGCGCGGGTTCCATGTTCTTTGTGAAACGCCAGAAGATCGGCAAAGCCGGCATAGTCGATCGTGCCGTCGTTGTTCATCGGCGTGACGAGGGCGACAAAACTGCCGGTTGGTTTCGTATGGGCCATCAGGGATCTCCGTTTACTGTGCTTCACGGGAAGATGTTCGGGAAGGCAAGTCGAGGCAAGGCTAGAACAAGATCGGGAAAAAACACCGATAAAATGGCGATGCTGACGGTAAGCCCGACAATGGGCAAGACTGCAAGCATTGCTTTTCCAAGTTGCACCTCCGCGATCTGCGAGGCGATCAAAAGGCAAATGCCATAGGGCGGCGTGATCAAGCCTACGGACAGCGTAATCGTTGCAAGCACACCCATGTGGACCGGGTTCATGCCAGCGGTGTCACCCAGCCCCTGAATGATCGGCAGGAAAATCAGCACCGCCGAAATGGGGTTGAGGACAGTCCCGACCAAGAGCAGGAAGCCGATCAGCAGGAGGATAATGATCTTGGGGTCTTCGCTTATCGACGTGATGAAGTTGACCACGATCTCGGCGGCGCCAAGAAAAGCAATCAGCCAACCGAAGATACCCGCGCCAGCCACAGTAAACAGGGGAACGGCAAAGTCGACCGTCGCGAGCATCAGGAGCTTTGGCAGCTCACGCCATGGAACATCGCGATAGATGATGAAGGTCAGGATTAACGCCCAAGCGACGGCACTGATTGCAGCTTCGGTCGGTGTGAAGACCCCACCGATAACGCCGCCCAAAACAAAGACTGGAATGAGCATTGGCGCGGCACCGCGGAAAAATGCCTTGCCGACCGCTCGGAGGCCGGGGAATGGGCTGGACGGAAACCCCTGCCGGACCGCCATGAAGTAGGTGTATGCCATCATGGAAAGACCGATTGTGAGCCCCGGCACAACGCCGCCGAGAAATAGCGCCCCAATCGATACATTTCCGAAGGCGCCATACACGATCAGGATGATCGATGGCGGAATTATCACCCCAAGCGTGGACGAGGCAGCGGTCAGGGCCGCAGCAAAGGCGGGTGAATACCCAGCCTTCTTCATCGCCGGTATGAGGATCGAACCAACGGACGCCGTGTCCGCGGCAGCCGACCCTGAGAGGGACGCGAACACCATGGAGATGAAAACGTTCACATGGCCGAGCCCGCCCCTTATGTGACCAACCGAGGCGTTCGACAGGGCAAGCAGACGCTCCGTAATGGAGCCCTTGTTCAAGATACGGCCCAGAAACATGAAAAAGGGCACAGCGAGCAGCGTGAAGCTGTCGATGTTGGAATACATCTGGTTGATCGTCGAAGCGAGCGGCAGATCCTCGACAATCAGGACGATGACCGACGATAGGATCAACGCGAACCCGATGTTCACGCGAAAGGCAACGAGCACGAAGAACCCGCCGATAAGCAACACCAAAGGGTTCAAGGTGCGGTATCCGTGGGCGGGTCGTCGGCGTTTTTCGCGCTTCCGGTCAAACCCTCCGCGATCTGTTCAACGAGGAACAGGGCCATGAGAGCGCCGCCAAGCGGGATGGGTGCGATGAACCAGACCTCGGAAATCTGCAAAGACTGGTTGAAGCGCGGCAACGTGATCTGTGCCATTTCGAAGCCGTGCCGAGCCAAGACGTAGATCACGATCACGCAAGCAACGGTCGCCGCGATACGAGGAATGAGCGTGATCGCCCCGGTTTCCGGCCAGATGTTCACTTCATAATGCCGCTTCTGGCGGAACGCGACCGCGGCGCCGACAAAAATACACCAGGAGAACAGCAGTTGGGCCATATCCAGCGTCCAGATCATCGGCACCTGGAGCACGTTGCGCGCGAGCACCTGCAAGCCAACGACCGCGATCAGCCCCGCGAAGAGCAGCGCCAGCAACCATAGAGCTGCGCGCTCCACCAGATCGTTCAGGCGGGTCAACATGCAGGGTGTCCGCACCGAATGCGGGGCGATTTAGAGCGGTTGCCCCGGCTCAAGCGCTCGAACCGGGGCATGAACGCGGGCTACTCGGCAAACAGCGCGGCAAGCGCGGCTTCGAGGTTCAGCTCTTCTGCCAGTTCCGATTGCAGATCGGACAGAGCAGCCTTGAACTCGGACGTGTCAGGACGTGTCACCGTAACGTCGTTTTCGGCCTGAAGGCGGTCAACAAGAGACGCTTCGTAGAACTCAGCACGTTCAACCCCATAGGCGGATGCTTCGGCTGCGACGTCGAGCATGATCTGCTGTTGTTCTTCGCTGAGGCGGCCCCACGCCCGATCGCTCATCGAGATATGGTTGACCTGGATGGTGTGAGCAGTCAGCGCCAGATAGGGCGCGACTTCAAACAGCTGCGCCCCGGCGTAACCCGGGATCGAACTTTCGAGGCCATCGGCAACGCCGGTCTGGATCGCGGCATAGAGCTCACCCCAAGCCACGCTCACCGGAAGTGTGCCCAACGTTTCCCACGTGCGGGAAATCATAGGAGATGGAGGGGTGCGCATCTTGATGCCCTGGATATCGGCGAGGCTATCCACAGGGCCAATTGAGTTGGACATGTTGCGTGAACCGGAGCCGCCCAGCGCCAACATCTGCATGTTGAGGCCGTTCGCATCGTAGACATCGCGATAATAGGTCTCGGCAGCGGTTCCCGGGCCGACACGGTTCATGAGGTCGTCGAAACCGGTAAACAGGTAGGGCACCGAGAAGATCTGATACTCTGGAACCGCGCTGACGGCGTTATTGGTCGAACTGATCATGAGATCAATCGTCCCAAGCCCCATTTCGCCGATCACCGCGTCATCTTGGCCGAGCTGGCCGGCGTCGAAGACCTGAACGGCAATCGCCCCACCTGTCCTCTCGCTCACCTGTTCAGCCACGAAGGCGGCCATGTCATTGTAGGGGTGCGGATCTTGCACGAGCGTGTGCAGTCTGAGCGTCATATCCTGCGCTGCCGCGCCAGATGCCGTCAGCAAAGCCACCAGTGAACTGACCGCCAAAGTGCGAAGAGCTGAAGTCCGGAATCGCGTCATGGTGATACTCCAAAAGGGATAGATGAGGCTGGTTCTGGTCAAGGTGAGGTATTGGCAGCATGCCGTCAACTCAGAAGGGCGCGGGCCAGCAGAGCGAGACTTGCCGCAACGCAAAGGGATAAAACCGCATAGCGCAATCGTGGCGCAGTCCTGGGGTCAGCGATCACAAAACGGGCGGCGAAAAATCCCAAAAGCACTGCGGGGATAAGTGCGAAGCCGCGGACGACCTCAGCCCAACCAAAGCTTCCGAACGCGGCAAGCGAAGCGATGGAGGCGCACGCTCCCAAGAGCAGCACGGCGTTCATCGTTGCGCGAAGTTGCTGGGCGGGCATGTTTTGCATCGCAATTGCAAATGGTGGCGCCCCGACGCTGGTCAGCGTGCCCATAAATCCGGAAGCGACACCTGCAGTCGCAACGCCGGGTACCGAAGGCCGGATCGCAGGGCCAAACAGTGACAGGGCTACAGCGCCCAGGATCAAGACCGAAAAGATGATTTGAAACGCTGTTGGTGAGAGGATCGCGACGAGTGAAGCGGCAAGGATCGCCGCAGGAATACGGCCGGCAAGACCAGCCGCAACGAAGGCCTTGTTGATGTGTGGCAGGTCACGCATCGCTGACATGAAACTGACCAGGAGGCCGAGGAATATGACCGTGCCGGGAACGAATTTTGGATCAATCAGCAAAAGAACCGGCGCAGCGATAAGTCCAAAACCGATCCCAGCGATCGACTGGACGGCCGAGGCGCATAGAACAGCCACGAAGCCAGTGGCGAAGGCAAGGGATAGGACACCACTATTGCCAAGGAACTCCATGCCGCCTAGGCGCGTTCGCCGCTGAGGGCGGTCGCTTCGGGCGCGGACGCGGCGCCCGCTTTCTTCGGGCTCCCGATCTCTGGAACAGCGTCTAGCAGCGCTCGCGTATAGTCTTGCCGTGGGTTGCCGTAGACCTCATCTACCGGTCCCATTTCGATGATCTTGCCAGCTTGCATAATCGCCACCCGATCGGCGATATGCCGAACAACAGCCAGATCATGGGCGACGAAAAGATAGGTCAGGCCAAGCTGTTCCTGCAGGTCTTGCATCAAGTTCACCACTTGCGCCCGGATCGAGACGTCGAGCGCCGAAACCGGCTCATCAGCAACGATGAAGCGCGGCTCCAGCGTCAGGGCACGCGCTATACCTACGCGCTGTCGCTGGCCACCTGAAAATGCATGCGGGTGGCGCGTCGCGGCGTCGGCTGGCATTTCGACCAACTCTAGGAGGTGTGCGACGCGATCCCGGAGCCTTGCTGGATTGGTTTCGATCCCATGGACGATCAATGGCTCAGCCACGATGTCTTGAACGGTCATGCGCGGATTGAGGCTCGAATACGGGTCCTGGAAAATGATCTGCATGTCGCGCCGGAGGCGACGCAACTCGCCATGTTTGAGGCTTGTGATCTCCTGACCATCGAATTTGATTGAACCGGATGTCGGATCAACAGCTCGCAACACAGCCCGGCCTGTCGTCGTCTTCCCCGAGCCGCTTTCGCCTACAAGGCCGAGCGTTTCACCAGGCCAGATATCAAAGCTCACCTGGTCTACGGCCTTTAAGACACCGCGCTGGCCAAACAGGCCCAAACGTCCGATCGGATAGTGAACGGAAAGATCGCGAACTTCGAGCAAAGGCGCCGCGTGCTTCTCTTCCGACGGCATAGCCGTGTGGGGCTGCGTGCCATTCACCGGGCTTGGCTGGATGCGACGGGTGCTTTCCGGCAGCTTCAGATCTGTCGGTTCACCTTTGATTGTCTTGAGCCGCCGGCGCGTGTCACGAAGGGTTGGCGTCGCCGCTACCAGACCGGCGGTATAGGGGTGGGAAGGCTGGTGCAGCAACTGCTCTGCTGGGCCTTCTTCAACGATTTCACCGGCGTACATCACCGCCAGGTCCTGACAGAGTTGCGCCACCACTCCGAGATCATGGGTAATGAGCAGCAAGGCGAGCGACAGACGCTCTTGAAGTTCGGCGAGGAGCTTGAGGATGCCGGCTTGCACGGTGACATCGAGCGCGGTGGTCGGCTCATCGGCGATGAGAAGGTCTGGCTCGCTGGCCAGCGCCATCGCGATCAGGACCCGCTGACGCATGCCGCCGGAAAACTCATGCGGGAACTGATCAACGCGTTTGTCGGGCTCTCGTATCTGGACGAGGTCGAGAAGCTCAACGGATCTCTTGCGCGCTGCTCCTGATGAATAGCCGCGATGGTGGGTCAGTACTTCGCTGATCTGGCTGCCCACCGAGAAGAGCGGGTCAAGGCTGGTCATCGGATCCTGGAAGACCATGGCGATGTCACGGCCGCAAACCTCGCGGCGGAAGGCTTCGGCCTCCGGCCCTATCAGGCTCTTGCCTTTCCAACGCACATCGCCGCCAACGATCCGACCCGGAAGCTGCAAGAGCCCCATGATGGCAAGCGAGGTAACAGATTTTCCGCAGCCGGATTCGCCAACCAGCCCCATGGCCTGGCCGGGCGTCAGATCGAAAGAAACGTCCCGCACAGCGTGAGCCAGTCCGCGCCGCGTCACAAACTCAACGTTCAGGCCTTCAACGGTCAGGATCGGTTCGGTCATTCAGTTTTTTCGAAACGACGGGCAAATCGCTTCTCGCGCTCAACCGGATCAGTCGTGACCCGTAGCCACGACGCGATCAAGTTGATCGCAAGCACCGTGAAGGCGATTGCAAGCCCAGGGAAAGTGACGAGCCACCATGCGCGGAACATGTAATCCTTGCCCTGGGCGACGTCCAACCCCCAAGAGGTGGCGGGCGGCTGGACGCCAAGGCCGAGGAACGACAACGCAGCTTCGGCCAGCACGATCCGCGCGAACTCCAGGGTCCCAAGCGTAAGCAGCGGTGCTGCGAGATTGGGAAGCAGATGTCGGATGAGGATGCGCCCGGTTCGGCATCCGAGCAGTTCTGCTGCTTCGACGAAGGCGGTTTGCCGAAGGCTGAGAACAACGCTGCGCGCCATGCGGGCGTAAACCATCCAGCCGTTGAGGGCGAGAACGACGATAACCGTTGTCATGCTCGGCCCGATAACAGCCAGAATGAGCAGCGCGAGTAGCAGGCCTGGGAACGCGACATTGGTGTCGATGAAGCCTGTCAGCCACTGATCGGTGCGACCGCCCGCATAGCCGGCTGTAAGGCCGACCAGAACGCCGAACGTTCCCGCGACAAGCACCGTTGCGAAGCCGACAAAAAGCGAAACGCGCGAACCATGCAGCAGCCGGGACAGAACATCGCGGCCCAGATGGTCCGTCCCAAGGATGTGCGCCCAGCTGCCGCCATCCATCCAGGCGGGCGGCTTCAAGCGTGCGATAATGTTCTGGGCCGCTGGATCATGCGGCGCGATAAAAGGCGCAAAAACGGCGATGAACAGTAAAAGCCCGAGGCAGATAACTCCGATCAGGCCGGGCGTGTCGCCCAAAATGTCAGAAAGATACCCCCGACTTGGCTGGATATCGGTATCGGGTGCCTGGGTATCGGTTTCCAAAACGCTCATTTGGCGCTCATTTCGATGCGCGGATCGATCGCCTTGAAAAGGACATCGAGAAGCAAGTTGAGCACAACCACCGATAGGGCCGTCACGAACACAATCGCCTGCAGGAGAATGAGGTCTTGGCGTTCTATCGCCTGAATGGCTGTGAGGCCAAGTCCTGGCCAGGCAAAGACGGTTTCCACGACGACCGTGTAACCCGACAGGGTCCGAATGAGTTCCCAGCCGGCGATGGTCAGGATGGGCACCGCTGAATTGCGCAGCGCGTGCACGCCGACCACGCGCCACGGCCGCAACCCCTTCGCCCGCAGAACCTTCACGTACTGGGCGTTTAATTCATCGATCATCGTCGAGCGAACGACCATGACAAGCCGCGTCATGGCGGGCAAGGCGAGTGTGAGTGCGGGGAGAACGAGATGTTCCACGCCCCCTGAACCGGACGTCGGAAGCCATCCAAGGGTGAGCGAGAACAGAACGATCAGAAGGAGCCCAAGCCAGAATTGAGGGATCGAAAGACCCAACAGGCTGACGATAACGACAACACGGTCGACAAGACCTTCCGGTCGCAGAGCCGCAACAACCCCAAGCGGTATCGCGAGGGCCACCGCCAGCGCGATGGCGGAGAACGTCAACAAAATGGTTGCAGGTGCGCGCTCGACGATGATCTCCAGAACTGGCCGGCGCTGCCAAAGCGACTCGCCGAAATCCAGAACTGCGACATCGCGCACATAGGTGACGAACTGCTCAAGGATCGGGCGGTCCAAGCCCAACTGCTGTTCGAATACCGCGCGTTGTTCGGGGGTTGCTTCGAGTGGCAACATCACCCTGACCGGATCGCCGATCAGGCGGGTGAGCACGAAGACGACGATGACAACGGAAACGACAACAATCGCCCCTTGCCATAACCGGTTAACGACAAACCAGCTCATCGTCTTCGTGCCGGATCGTGCCGCCCTACTCGACGGTCATAGTGCTGACGAACATTTTTCCATCAACGCGAGGCTCCCAGCTGAGGCGTTCGCTCATGCCCCAGATGTTGTTGATGTTCAGCAGGAAGGTCAAAAGTGCCTCTTCGTGAGCGTACTCGACCACTTGCTCATACAGGGCCTGCCGCGCGTCGAGGTCAATCTCCGTGCGCGCCGTCGTGATCAGTTCCTCCAGCTCTTCGACGCTGTTAGAAGCGCCAAAACCGGAAGGTGCCAGATAGGCGGAGAAGGATCGATCGGCGTCCAGAAGCTCATTGCCTGAGACCACGAAAATCGCGTCCGACCGTTGCCCGTCTTCGGAACGGAACAGGCGCTGAAGGTATTCGTCAAACTCGTAGATCTGAACATCAACGTTGAGCCCAACGGCGGACCAGAACCCACCGATAACCTCAGTCAGTTCACGGTCCTTCAACCAGCGCCCCGAAGTGCTGACCAGCGTGATGTCGCCACCGGCTGCGCCCGCTTCTTCCAGAAGCTCCATCGCGCGCTCGGGATCGTAGGGATAGGCGGTGACACCTTCATTGTAGCCGAAATAGGTCGGCCCAAGCAGCTGTCCCTGTTCGACTTGCGCTTGTCCTTCAAAGAGCGCCGACGCGAGTGCCTCTTTATCAACGGCAAGGTTGAGCGCCTGGCGGACGCGTGCGTCAGCGGTGATGCCGCCGTCCGCATTCAAAAGCACCATCGGGTGCTCGAGGCTGCGCATCGATGCGGCTTGCGGAACCTGCCCCATGAACTCGGGCAGCAGATTGGTCACAAGATCGACTTCACCGGCGACCAAGGTCGACAAACGGGTGCCTGGTTCCTCGATAAACCGATAGGTCACCTGGGTCACGTCGGGCGCTTCGCCCCGATATTCCGGGTTGGCCTCAAGAACGATCTGATTGCCGCGGTCCCAGCTGACAAATTTGAAGGGGCCGCTCCCGATCGGTGCAGCCGCGAAGTCGTCAGATTGGCTCGCCTCGGGCGGCACAATCATGAAGTAGTACATCCGCGCCGGCAGTATCGGGTCTGGCCCTGAGGTTTTGACGTGAACGGTCAACTCATCAATCGCTTCCGCTCCAGCGAAGGTTGAGAAATAAGAAAGCTGTTCGGAGTTCAGTTCCGGATCGATCATGCGCTCGATCGAGAAAGCGACCGCTTCGGCGTTCAGCGGCTCGCCATTGGTGAATGTAATCCCGGGCTGAATCTTGAACTCCCAGGTCGTGGGATCGACTTGCGTGGGAAATTCGGAGGCGATTCCGAGGTCGAGGTTGCCCTCGTTGTCACGCACCATCAGCGTATCGAAGATATTATCATTGACCGCCTTTTCCCCGCCGTCATCCGCTGCGTGGGGGTCCAACGTTGTCGGCTCGCTGCCAATGACGATCGTGATTTCGTCGGCCAAAGCCGTCAATGGCGTGAACGCCAACAGGGCGCCAAGACACCATCGAATGAACTGGGTGCGCATATGTACTTCCTTTTTGGTCACTGATCCGGACATTCCCGTAACGATGCCGCCTGTGCTCCCCTTAAGTCAACTGGGCCCCATCAATTCGGACGATAGGGCGCCGCATCAATCGCAGATGGGCGTCCTGACATGAGATCGGCAAGCAATTGCCCAGCGCCGGCAGCCTGGGTCCAACCGTTTGAACCATGACCGAGATTGACCCAAAGCCCTTCAAAACCTCGAACGGCCCCGGTCCGTGCCCGTCCGTCAGGTGTCATAGGGCGCAGTCCCGCCCAAGGCTCGGGCTCCGAAGCGCACTTGATTGTGGGAAACAGCGTCTCGGCATGGCCTCGTATAGCAGCGACCTGACCCTCGGCCAGTTTTGTGTCGAAGCCGGTCAGCTCGGCGACTCCGCCAACCCGGAGCCGATTGCCCAGTCGCGTGAACATGAGCTTTGAATCTTCGTCCATGACCGATGAGCGCGGACCGATGACGTCGTCTGAAAGGGTGTAGGTCAAAGAATAACCCTTCACGGGATAGAGAGGTTGCGACCGCTGCAATGGTGCAAGCAGACGATTGGCAAAGGGCCCAGCGGCGATCACCAGCTGTTCGCCTTCAATCTCGCCATCTGACGTCTGGAGCGCCTTGAACGTACCGCCATCGCAGCGGATCGCGATGGCATCCTTTCCGTAGGAGAAAAGAACACCTCGATCGGAGAGCCAAGCGCTAAGGGCCTCGCAAAAGGCTGCGCAATCGCCCGTTTGGTCGTCGGGCAAATGAAGCCCGCCGGCGAAATTTGCTGACGATCCCGCGAGCGCAGGTTCGATTTGTGCCAGTTCGTGCGCCGCGACGATACGGTGATGGATGCCGAGCTCTTCGAGCACCCGTGCGGAGCGGTGGCCAGCCTCAAGTGACTGGTCAGACCGAAACGTTTGCAGCACGCCGCCCTTGCCGTGGTCGAACGCAACGCCGGTCTCCTCGATGATTGCCGCGAGCCGCTCCTGGCTGTAATGCGCGATGGCCTGCATCGCCTTTTTGTTCTCAGCGCTTCGCCGTTTGTCGCACTCGCGCGCAAATGCGACCAGCCATGCCCATTGCGCCGGATCGAGCTTCGGTCGGATCTTGAGCGGCGCAGACGATGCAAACATCCATTTGAATGCTTTGGTGATCATGCCCGGGGCAGCCCATGGGCCCGCGAATCCTGGGCAAAGCCCGCCAGCGTTGCCGAAGCTTGTGGCCCGTCCGGGACCATCCAGCCGTTCCACAACGTGAACGTCGCGACCGTCTTTGTGCAACGCGTAGGCTGTGGCCAGCCCGATCACACCACCTCCCAAGACCAGCGTCGTCACCGGTTCATTCTCGTCATCGAGAGCAGATCACACTTGGGAAACGGCATGATTTTCAAAGCGTCCCCGGATAGTCGCCACCATCCATGAGAATGGACTGACCGGTCATAAGACCCGCATGCGCCGACGCAAGAAACGCAAACAACGCTCCGATCTCCTCCGGTCGCCCGAAGCGCTTTGCCGGGCTTTTCTCGGCCCTCGCGCCCCAGATATCGCCGAAGCTACGCCCGGTCGTTTCAACCAGTTTTTCAACGTGCTGACGCTGGCCGTCGCTGTCGACGATTCCCGGCAGAATGCTGTTCACGGTGACGTTTCGCGCCACACCAAGGCGGGCGATCCCGGCGCAAAAACCAACCAGACCGGTGCGTGCGCCGTTGGATAGCGAAAGCTCGGCATGGGGAATTTTCACGCCGCGCGACGTGATGTTGACGATGCGCCCGAAGCCTCGTTCGACCATGCCATCAAACGTTGCCCGGATCATTTCGATCGGTGCCAGCATCATCAGGTCCAGCGCTTCGATCCACTGGTCCCGGTCGTGCTCGCGGAAGTCGCCCGGTTTCATCCCTCCGGCATTGTTCAGGAGAATGTCCGGTTGCGGACAGGCTTTAAGCGCGGCTGCCCGGCCCTCTTCGGTGGTGATGTCCGCCGCCACCGTCAAAACGGTCGCCCCTGTGCTCGAACGAATGTCGTTAGCCGTCTGTTCCAAGGGTGCTGGGGTGCGCGCAACCAGCGTCAGGTCTGCTCCTTCCGCCGCCAAGGCGAACGCGCAGGCCCGTCCCATACCTTTGCTGGCACCGGTCAGGAGCGCCTTCCTGCCGGCGATGCCCATATCCATTGTCTTAGCCTCTTTTTCCAGCCTGCAACCTTCAGGGCTTGCACAGCGCTGTCAATTGCCTTCACCAGCATTGCGAGGCACGCATGCCTTAGGCATGGTTGATCAACGAAGTACAACGATGAGGTTGGGGCGGTGACGCAAAAGGTAGCGGTCGTAATGGCCGGTGGGCGGGGAATGGGGGCTTCGGCAGCGCGGCACCTTGCCGAAAAAGGCTATGGCATCGGGCTTCTGTCCGTATCTGGAAATGCAGAAGCCCTCGCCCAGGAACTCGGTGGGGTCGGTGTGACCGGATCGAACCTCGAAACGGCTGATCTGAAAAAGCTCATTGAGGCGGTGATGGATCGCTGGGGGCGGATTGATGTAGTGATCAACTCAGCCGGTCACGCGCCAAAGGGCGAAATCCTCGAGATCAGCGACGATGATTGGCACACGGCCATGGACTACTACCTGATGAACGTGATCCGCTCGACACGGCTCGTCACGCCCATCATGGTTGAGCAAGGCGGCGGGACAATCATCAACATCTCGAGCTTCGCGGCCGTCCAGCCCGATTTGACGTTTGTGACCTCAGGGGTGTTTCGGGCGGGGCTTTCGAGCTTCGCCAAGATGTTCTCGGATCGCTATGCGGCCGACAATGTGCGCATGAACAACGTGCTGCCAGGGTTTATCGACAGTCTGCCGCAGAAGGATGAGCGCAGGGCCCGCGTTCCGCTTGGTCGATATGGCAAGATGGAAGAGGTCGCCGCACTCATTGCTTATTTGGCGTCTGACGAGGCAGCTTACATAACCGGGCAGAATTTTCGGATTGATGGGGGAATGACCCGCTCGGTCTGATCGTAGGGGCCTTCCCGCAAATGGATGGTGTGGCGTGCTGGCTCTCGCAGGTAGCATCCACAAAAGGGTCGGCCCGTTCCGGCTGATGTTTCCTGTATCCTACCCAGCACGGCGAAACAGGAGCCAGAGCATCCAGCCGATAAACGCGAACGTGATAAGGTTTGCGGCCGTATCAATCAGGCTACCGACCAGCATGGGCATTCTCCGTGGAACGCTCTTGCGCGGGCTTGGGGGTCTCTTCCCGCAACGCGCGGACTAGACAAACACACAACAGAACGCTGACGAAAACGAAGGGGAGAGCGCCAAGCGCGATAAGTTTCTTGACCGCGTCAATCGAGCCCGAAAGCACCATCGCGGCGCCCACCAAACCCAGAAGAAGGCCCCAAATCAGGCGTACTTTCGGGCTTGGGTCCGGGTCGCCCCCAACCGAAAAAGTGGCAAGGACAAAGGCCGCACTCACAACACTTGTGACGATGAAGAGAAAGGCGGCGATGACCGTCGCAATGGTGGTCAACAAAGGCGCGGGCAAACGTTCAAGGAGGTCGAAGGTAACGCGCCCGAAATTCTCTTTGGCGGCGGCTATGAGCCCACCGTTGCCTTGCAACGCATCGAACAGTCCAATACCTCCAAATGCGCCAAACCAGACAACCGAAAAGATCGTCGGGGCCAAAAGAACCCCAATAACAAACTCGCGGATGGTCCGGCCCTTCGAAATGCGTGCAATGAAAACGCCTACGAACGGCCCCCAAGCGATCCACCAAACCATGTAGGTGAGCGTCCAGTCCTGGAACCACCGTTCGATCTCATCGCCATAGAAACTGAGTGTCTGGAACCCACGCGGGAGAGCGGAAAACAGGTAGTCGCCGAAGCTCGATAAAATTGAATTGAGCAGATATTGGGTCGGACCGAAAATAACGACAAAGCAGACCAATAGGATCGCGATGCCCATCGCTATGTTGGACAGTTTCGACATCCCATCGCCAAGATCGACCAAGAGTGCTGGCGTGTAGGACGCCACCATAAGCGCGAAGATGAGCCAGATCAGCCATGTGGCGGTGCCACCGAAACTGAGAAGAACATCAATACCGTCGGCAACCTGAAAAACGCCCATCGCAATCGAACCACCAACGCCAATTGCTATGGCGACAATGGCCATGAAGTCGGCGAGGTTGCCCACCCACCTTGCCCACCGCTCTTTGGGAAATAGCGATACAACGGGACTGCTTACCAGCATCGGCGTGCCGCGACGAAAGGTGAAATACGCGATCGTGAGCGCCGTAGCGCCATAAATAGCCCAAGCGTGAATACCCCAGTGGAAGTTGGTGGACAGCAGCGCCTGTTCGGCAGCGAGGGGTTCGGGCAAAACCGTGCTGGCAAAGCTAAAGTGGGTAATGGGCTCCGCGACAGCCCAAAAGAGCAGGCCAACGCCCATACCCGCAGAAAACAGCATCGCGATCCACGCGGGCGTGGAGAATTCGGGTCGATCATCATCGGCGCCCAGTCGGATATTCCCATAGGGAGAGATCGCTACGACCAGGCACAACGCCAGCATCCCCGAGACTGACAGCATCAAAAACCAGCCTCTGCTCTCAAAGTACCGGCTCACCAGTGCTGAGGCGAAAGACACCATCGTTTGCGGGCTCAGTACGCCCCAAACGCCGATACCCAATATCGTGACGACGGATACCGCAAGCAGAACGCGCGACGCGGCCATCAGTCCTCTGCCTTTGGTAACCAGGTCGTCTCGCGACCAACACGGTCACCGTTCTCTTCTAGCCACTGCTCGCAGGTATGCCGTCCAAGATCGAAGAGGTATTTCACAAAGTCTGGTGAGGCGTTCATTTTGCTTGATGCGCTCAACTCCCGCATCTGCTCATCCGCAGCAATCCGGTGCAACCGGCCGTTTCGGAATTCGTCGAGGGGTAAATCCTGATCCGTAACCAGGGCCTTTAGAAAGCCGAGACCCTCGATTTCTCTCACAAGGCTCGAGTTAAAGGTTATCTCGTTCAGCCGGTTGTTGATTTCGCTGCTTGATTTGGGGATCTCCTCGCGGCGAAACGGGTTGATCTGGACGATCACCGTATCGCGGGTGTCGGTCTCTCGAATAAGCGGTATGATCGGCGGATTACCCATGTATCCGCCATCCCAGTAGGCCTGATCGGCGATCTCGACAGCTCGGTAGAGGGTGGGCAGACAGGCGGAAGCGAGCGTTGTCTCGACCGATAGCGAGGGTTGCCGGAAAATGGTCAGCCGGCCGGTCTTCACATTTGTTGCAGACTGAAAAACTTTGATCTTCTTGGATTTATTGATGGCGTCAAAGGAGAATGTGCTCTCAACGATCTCTTTGAGCGGGTGAGAGCCAAAGTCGATCACGTCATAGGGCGAGAAGAACTGCGACCAGGTATCGAGCATCTTGTACATCGGTGAATGATCAAGGTTCCAACCGCTGAAAAACCGATCGAATGGCGTCCGTTGCAGCGGGCTGAACGCTGCTGATGCCGTCACCTTCTCCCAGTAGGTGCATAGCAGCGTCTTTGCCTTTGCCGGTCCTTCTTCAACCAAGCCTTGAGCAAGTGCAACGGCATTCATTGCACCAGCGCTGGTCCCGCTCACGCCGGTGATTTTAAAGCCCGGTTCATCCAGCAAACGATCCAACACGCCCCAGGTAAATGCGCCATGCGAGCCTCCACCTTGGAGCGCGACATCAATGCTCTTGACCATACAGCCTCCATTTCGGGCGCTGCACATAATTTAATCATGGTGCACCGCCACAATACGCATTTTCAACGCTTTACCGAAGCTATAACCCAGTTTTTATTCATGGACAATGTCCATAAAACACGTTGTTCCGCTAGATCGAGGCTTCGTTATGATCGGCATCCTTCTGTCTTTGACCCTTCTGATTTACCTCGCTTACAAAGGGGTGAGCGTCATCGTACTCGCGCCGGCCCTCGCAATCCTGGCCGTCGTTTTGAACGATGGTGGACCGATACTGGGAACCTACACGCAAGTCTTTCTTCCCGCGCTTGGCGAGTACCTTGTGCGGTTTTTTCCGTTGTTCCTGCTCGGCGCAATCTTCGGTCGGGTGATGCGCGACACCGGCTCCGCTCCGGTCATTGCAGACTCGATAATCTCCGGCCTCGGGGTCCGGCGCTCGGCTCTTGCTGTGGTGATGGCCTGCGCGATCCTGACCTACGGAGGTGTCTCCCTGTTTGTGGTCGCTTTTGCCGTGTATCCCATCGCCGCAAGCATGTTTGTGAAAGCTGATATTCCCAAACGCTTCATCCCTGCTGTGATTGCGCTGGGTGCCTTCACCTTCACCATGACGGCCTTGCCCGGCTCGCCGCAGATTCAAAACGCCATTCCCGCGCCCTACTTCGGAACTGATAGCTTCGCCGCACCCCTCCCGGGGCTGCTGGCGGCCTTTATCATTGCCGGGTTCGGTATGTGGTGGCTGCAGACCCGCATCGGTAAGGCGCAGAGCCGAGGGGAGCATTATGGGGAGGAGGATGAGTTCTCGACACGGACAGGCGCTGACAACGCCGATGATGAGGCAGACAGACCCGCTTTCTGGATAGCGGTCCTTCCGATTGTCGTTGTCATCTCGGTGAATTTTGTCGCCTCTCGCTTCTTCCTTCCTCTTCTCGACACGGCCTACCTCGCCGAGCCCGAATACGGCGAAACGACAATCGCCTCAGTACGTGGAATCTGGTCGCTCATTATCGGCCTTGTTGCGGCAATTCTCCTCGCGGTTGCGCTGAACTATCGCCGACTTGCGAGTGTCAACACCACAATCAAAGGCGGCGTAGAGGCTTCCTTTCTGCCCATCTTCAACACGGCAAGTGAGGTTGGTTACGGTTCCGTGATCGCCTCACTTGCCGCTTTCGCAATCCTTCGGGATAGCATCGTCAATATCGCACCTGGTAATCCGCTCCTGTCAGAAGCCATAGCCGTCAACGTGCTGGCGGGGGTAACGGGATCCGCATCCGGCGGCATGAGCATCGCGCTTGAAGCCCTTGGTGAAACCTATTTGCAGATGGCCCAGGCAGCGAACATCTCGCCCGAACTTCTGCACCGCGTTGCGGCACTAGCATCCGGCGGTTTCGACGTTCTGCCGCACAACGGTGCGGTGATTACGCTCTTGGCGATCACCGGTCTTACCCATGCAAAAAGCTATTTCGACATCTTCGTCGTTGCGGTCGTCGGGCCTCTGCTCGGTCTTGGTGCGGTTCTGCTTTGGTCGATGTTTGTATAAGGAACTGCACCTTGACTTTATGGCGAACGATCGATGTCCCTTGTTGCTTACGCTTAAGTTGATGCAACGTGTTCGGCGAAGGCGTCTGCATAGTCAGGATGCCAGCGGCTGAGTGCCGGACGGTTCTCAATGATATCACCAGCGGCCCAAGCGATCCGCTTCTCATCAAGAGCGCGCGGCACATCATTGTCCGGGCACAGAATGTAAAAGTCGCCCCTGTTCATGCTATCAAGGAAGAACTGCGCGGTTTGCTCGGCCGTCCAAGCGCTGGGTGGTTTATCGACAGCGCCTGTCATGCCGGTGTGGACAAAGCCAGGGATGAGCAGATGCGCGCTCAGTTGCGCACCCTCGGTGTTCCGCAGTTCATGTGCCAGCGCCTCGGTGAAAGCTTTCAGGCCCGCTTTTGAAACATTGTAGGCCGGGTTGCCCGGTGGGGTGGTGATGCCCTGCTTCGATCCGGTATTGATGATCGCGCCCGGTCTAGAGCGCTCAACCATGCGGGGCATGAACACTTGCGTGCTGTGAATTGGTCCCCACAAATTGACATCCAGCGTTGCTTTCCACGCGTCGAGTGTGCCGGTTATCGATGAGCGTTCGCCGATGCCGGCATTGTTCATCAGAATATCGACACCGCCGAACATATCAGCAACTTGCTTTTCGAGCGCTTCGATTTGCTCCCGGTCGGAGATGTCCGTCGACGCAGTCACAACATCCGCTGCACCGGCCTGACGCAAGGCCTGATCAGTGGCGTCGAGCTTGTCCGCCGCTCGATCAACAACAACCAACCGCATGCCCATCTCCGCGAACTGCGTTGCGGTGGCTAAGCCAATACCGGAGGCGCCTCCGGTGACCAGGGCAACAGAATCAGGGGTAAAGGCTGGGTGTGTCATGGGTAAACAATCCTGCGTTATTGTTGTTTTGCTGTGCTGGCCGGGCGGGCTGCCGACCAGCACAGCACGACGTTTAGGCGGCTTTCGAGTTTTCGACCTTCAACGTGAGCATGTCGGCCATGCCGTTGTTTGTGAAGAGCGCTTGCGTTGCCTCCGAAAGCTGATCGTTCATCGGCTGCACCAGGTCGCCCATGCCAATGGTGTCCACAACTGTGCGCAAGGCGCGCGTCCCGGGGTCAGCGTTGACGACCGCGACGACCGCGTCGGCCACCAGTTGCGGCGACTGCTGCGGGTTGGCCTTGAGGAATTCTTCAAAACCATCCATCGCAGTCTTCGGCGCAGCTGCCATGGCGCCATAACCGGCATCGCGATCGTTGGATGACGGTCGAACGAGGTTCCCGATGAACGCGGTGGGGAACCCGCCGGGTTCGACGATCGCAACATCGACGCCGAATTGGCTCAGCTCCGCACGATAGTTTTCGCTAAGAGCTTCCACCGCCCATTTGGTCGCATTGTACGGACCGAAGAATGGAAGTGCGACCCGTCCCAGCAGGCTCGAAATGTTTACAATCAAGCCACTGCCATTGCTGCGCATGTCCGGCAGAACTGCGCGGGTCATCCGCTGCACCCCGAACACATTGATGTCGAACAAACGTTGGAAATCGTCGGCGGAGAAGCTCTCCTGCAAACCGTGCGAGCCGACACCAGCATTGTTGATGAGGACATCAATGGAGCCCAGAGCGGCCTTTGCCTGCGCCACGCCAGCCTCAACGGACGCATCATCTGTTACATCGAGTTCTACAATGTGAACGCCGATGGACCGCAAGGCCTCCGCCGCTTTGGCATTGCGGCCTTCTGGGTCCCGGACGGTGCCGGCGACGCGGTGGCCGGCCTTGATCAGATCGTTGGCAATCAGCGTTCCAAAGCCGCTGCTGGCAGCTGTGATCAGAATGTTCATGCTTTTATCTCCTATCGGTGGCCGCAAGAGGTCCGTTGCGGACGTTGGGGCGTGATGATGGAAACGAGATAGCTCTTGCCAATAATTCAGAACAGTCGGATATATTTAAACCTATGGTTCAAGATATTAGAACGATTGGATTATCCGCGCTCAGGAGCTTCAGCACCGTTGCGCGGCTAGGCGGGATCAGCGCCGCAGCAGATCGTTTGGGCATAGCAAAATCTGGGGTCAGCCGCCACGTCGCGCAGCTTGAGAGCCACTTCGGCGTTCGTCTGCTGGAACGCAGCGCGCGCTCCGTCAAGCTTACGCCGTTTGGCGAAAGGCTTCAGGTGCGCGTTGCATCCATCCTGGCGGAAGTCGATTTGCTCGATGACATCGCACGCGAAGAGAGCGCTGGCGTGTCGGGGCAGGTCAGCATCGCCGCGACGCCTGAGTTTGGAGGACTGGTTGCCGCGACACTGTTTCCGACCATCACCGCGACACACCCGGACCTCAAATTGGTCTTGCGCACGGCATACGCATTTGAGGATATGCAGGATCCGGGAACCGACATCGCCTTTCGTGTCGGCACCTTCAAAGATGATCGCCTTGTGGCACGTGAACTCGGGGCCTTCAGAGCTTGGATTGTCGCATCGCCCAAGCTGCCGCAGGTACAGGACATTCGGCGCCCAGAAGACCTTGAGCAGGTACCGTGCCTCGTGTTTCGCGGCAACCGGACCATGACAAACTGGACCCTGCATGCACCGGGTCAGCAAAAGTCCATCGCCGTCTCCGGTCCATTCGGGGTTCAGAACTTCACCATCCTGCTCGACCTTGTGCTCGCTGGCGAAGGTGTCGGATTTTTGCCGGAATTCATGGTCAGTGAAGCGATCAGCAACGGAACACTCATAAGATGCATGCCCGCTTACACCTCCCGACCATTTCCCGTGTTTCTGACGTTCAGGCCGGGTGCTCGACGGATCGCGAGGTTGGATGCGGTGATAAGCTTGGCAGAGCAGCAGATACCAGGACTGCTGAATTAGACAGGTGCCTGCCGTTGAAACAGCAAAGGGCGATGGGCTTGGAAGCTTTCAACATGTCGCTTTTGGGGTGCCGGCAGTCGCAGGGCTTTACTGCGAACAAACCAACGAAACTCTGAAACCAAGCAGCTTCCATTGCAACTAAGCGATCACCAGATCGGCTCATCCCACGACGTATTCGTTCGAATTTTCATCGGCGACTTCGCGAAATATTATCTTGATCGGTGCACAAGCGCAGACCGGTACTAAAGGGGACATAATCGAATGTGCGGAAATTGCATTGCTCACGGGGCAACGCTACCAGACTGCTGTGACCTGGCGGACCCGCAAGGTAATGGTTTTTTGCCCGGGGTGCCATCGGCCTCCAGTACCACATTCTCGGATGATTTTACCGCGCTGCTCGACGACTTCAGTTGGACCGGGGACGTCGATCGCCAGCAACCGGTCGTGCTCACCTATTCCTTTGAAACGCAGGCTCAAAGCTATCTTGCCGACGAGGGGTTCAGCGCCGCGTTCATCAATAGCTTCCAACCATTCAATTCGGCTCAGAGGCAATCGACCGAACAAGCTCTTGCAAAGTTCGAGCAGGTAAGCGGGATCACGTTCGTTGAGGTCGCTCCCGGTCAGGGTGATATCAAGTTCGGCAACTTTGACTTCAGCCAATCGAGCTTCTCCGGCTCCGGCGGGTTTGCCTATCTGCCGGGCCGGTCGATCTTCACGACCAACTCTTTTGAGTTTGAAATTGGCGGAGACGTATTCATCAATGTGAGCCGCATGAATTCAATGAGCGATTACTTGATCGCCCATGAAATTGGCCATGCGGTCGGGCTGAAACATCCCTTTTCGGGGAACCCGCAGCTCTCATCTGCATTCGACAACACCGACTTCACGATCATGTCCTACACGTTCGGGTCGTCCAACACGTCGGACCTCGGACCCTTCGATGTCGAGGCCATTCAGTATTTGTACGGCCTCGACACGTTTTCGCCTTCTACAAGCGGCGGCCTCACCAATTTCATCGTTAACCAACAAGCGTTTAGCACCACGCAGACCTGGGGCGGCGCGAGCTCCGAGATCGTTGGCTCTAGCCTGAACGATACGATCAACGCCGGTGGCGGAGACGATACTGTCGGCGGCTTCAAGGGCAACGACACGATCAATGGCGGCGCCGGAAACGACAATATGTTCGGAGGCCTGGGGAACGATGTCATTCTCGCCGGTCCCGGCGATGATATTATCCTTGGGGGGGACAGCTTTTTCGACGACGCGGTTGATTACGTCGACACCGTTAGCTTCAGCGGCGTAACCAGCAACGTCTGGGCCAGCCTCGGCCAAGCGCAGTGGCGCAACGGTCAGTTTGTGAATTCAGAAAGCTCGCAAACGGGCGGGGACCGCATTGATAACGTGAACAACCTTATCGGCGGCAACGGCAACGATGACTTCACCGGCAACCAATTTGGGAACGTCCTAAGCGGCGGCAACGGCGCGGATATGCTGAACGGTCAGGGTGGCGCCGACATTCTCAACGGCAACATTGGCAATGACACAGCCAATGGTGGTGCTGGCAATGACATCGTTCGCGGCCAGAACGGTACCGACGTCCTTAATGGCGGCGACGGCAACGATACCCTTGAAGGCGGTTCGGGCACCGATACCCTCAACGGCGGTGACGGGAACGACAACCTTAATGGTGGCGGTGGTCCCGACACGCTCAATGGCGGCGACGACGATGATTTGATGATCGGCAGCGCCGGTAACGACACGCTCAATGGAGGCGGCGGGAACGATCGTCTGTTTGGCGGTGCCGACTTCGACACTCTGAATGGTGACGCGGGGAACGATTTTCTTAGCGGTGGTGCCTCAAACGACATCCTGTCTGGCGGCAGCGGGAACGACCAGCTCGATGGCGGTGATGGCAATGACAACCTGAACGGCGATGGCGGGATGGATCTGCTTTTTGGAAGTTCCGGCAATGATGTGATGGTCGGCGGTGCCGACGACGATACGCTGGATGGCGGCGTGGGCAACGACCGTCTGTTTGGTGGAGCGGGCAACGATATATCCCGCGGTCGGGAGGGCGCTGACTTTATCTCCTCTGGCTCGGGCGACGACCTTCTCGAAGGTGGGTCGGGCAATGACAGTCTGTTCGGCGGCTTCGGCGTCGACAGAATGTTTGGCGAAGCGGGCAACGATTTTCTTCAGGCAGGTGCCAGCGATGACCGTCTGTTTGGTGGTTCAGGCGACGACACGCTCGACGGGCGTGAGGACGATGATCTGTTGAGCGGAGGTTCGGGCACCGATACGCTGATCGGGGGTAGTGGTGCGGATACGTTTGTTTTCGCGTCTGGCTTCGGCAACGACACCGTCACCGACTTCCAAGACAATATTGATCAGCTCGATCTGACGGCGTTCAACTTCGCAAGCGTAGGTGGTGCGCTGTCTTTTGCGAGCCAAGTCGCGGGCGATGTGGTTTTCACTTTCGGTCCGAACACGTTTACCATTCAGAACACGACCGAAGCGCAACTGGCTGATGATATCTTGATCTGACGGACTACTCGATCTCTCCGTTACGCTAAAGCCTTCGGGTATTGGTTTCCCGGCTGTTGCGCCCGCATGCGTTGTCCGCTTGGCGGCCCACACCCATTCCTGCTTTCGGTGGTCGTAAGCAACGCTCACCATGAGTTTTCGGTTGGCTGGCCGCCCAAGCGCATCCGGTCCGCAGACATTGGCATGCGCAAAAGAAAGTCAACTCCACACGGAGTTGCTTCAAACATCACGCACTTGGCGCCTACGTCTAAAGCCAAGTCCGCGCATAGACCTCTGCTTGATGGCCAAGGCGCGTTTTTCTGGGCATATAGAGGTAATCGGGTTTCCGTACCGGAAATCATAAGCGCGCCGGACGCACAGGAGAAACGACATGACGCAGATCGACGCAACCGCATTGAATAGCAGCTTCAATGCTTTTTCTCCGAGCGAAGTGCAATTCAACCCCGGCACGGGTAGTGATTTCTCCTACACGTGGGACACCGTTTCAAGCGGTGGCGGCAATCAGATCACAGCGTTCGGCTATCTGGGCGACTTCGATGCATCGACGCTGGCGGGAACCGTCAACGCCATCACGATCTTCGACTCGTCGTTCGATCCCATCCTGGGCATCAGCGGCCTCAACGACCCGCTCACCGATTTTATCGATTCAGGTTCGTCACAAGCGCATTGGGAAAAATTCTGGAACGAGGTGCTCGCAGGCGAGACCATCATTTTCGCGCCGACAAACGGCAGCACCCTTGAGATATTTGGCGATGTTGCGCGCGTACCGATCGCGACCACGTTCAACGCCGCTGCCGATCAGTTCATTGGTACCGATACCGGTTCAATGGGCGGCACATATGTTGGAGATGCCGCGATCATCAATCTCGGTGGTGTGCTGAATGGCGGCAATGATGTTTTCACCAACATCACCACCGTCATCTACGGTGACGCTTTTGACCAGAGCACCAGTGAACTGGTCGGCACATTGAATGGTGGCAACGACACGGTCGAGATAACCGACCCCAACGACGAAAGTACGAACACGAACTTTGCTTGGAGCACGATCTACGGCGAGACAGGAAGGGTCGCAATCGGCGGTGTCGTGAATGGTGGTGATGATCTGATCACGATCCGCAACACCTCATCAGGTAGCACCGTCTATCTGGACGTAGAAGATGTTGAAGGTGTCATCATGGGCGGTGATGACACGCTCCTCATAGAAGTGTTGATTACGGGACGCAGCCTAACGTCTTTTGGGAACGTTTACGGCGACGCTGCGGACGTCACTACGGGTTCCGTAACCACCAAAGTTGAAGGTGGCGATGACACGATTACCGCTCGGAATGTGTCCGCGGGCACCATTTACGGCGACTTCGAAGACGTAACTGGCAGAAATGCGGATGGTGGCAACGATGTTATCTTAATCGAGTCGACGTTTGTTCGTACGCCAACCAACAATTCGTTTACCTCCGAAGGCAGCATCGGCGATATCTACGGGGACTTTCTTTCCGTAACCGGGGGTGGCTCGGAAGAGTTTAGGGGCGGCGATGATCGGATTACGGTTATCAATACCTTTACATCGTCGATCTACGGCGATGTCAGCTCGCAGTCTGGCGAAGGTGTGTCATTTTTCGGCGGTGATGATGTCATCTCCGTCGTCTTCGACCGAGAATACACCTCCTTTTCATCCAGTGTTTATGGAGATGGTTCGAGTTTTTCAGCGGCTGTGCTGGAGTTTGGCGATGATATCATCACCTATGATGTCCGCGGCTCCGAAAATACGTCGACAGCGCTTTATGGAGACTCGACTTCTGTTTCCGATGTCAGCGGCGGCAGCACAATAACGTTCGGTGATGATACCGTCACAGTTCTGGCCAATCAGAATTACTCCGTCGTCGCCAATGGCGATGCGGCAACTCTATCGTTCGCGGCGTCGTCCACGGTTCATTTTGGCAATGATGTCATTCGCACAGGCGCTGGTAACGATTCCCTCTATGGCGATTTTCAAAACGTGGCCGGCTTGAGCTTCGTCACGGTCAGCGGCGGCGACGATATTCTCGATGGCGGCATGGGCAATGATCTGTTGGACGGTGGTGTGGGCGTTAACACCGCAGCGTTCAATTCCATCGCCCGATCGGTTTCCGTATTCCTCGACGGTATTCCTTTCACGGGCTCCAACTCCAGCAACTTGATCCATGCATTCGGCCAGGGGATGGACCGCTTCATAAACATCCAAAACGTTATCGGCTCCTCGGCAGAAGACACGATCATTGGCGACGCGAATGACAATGTGCTGTCCGGCGGTGCCAGCAAAGACCGTATCTCCGGCCGCGATGGCAACGATACGATCAATGGTGACGGTGGCGATGACCGGCTTAACGGTGATGGTGACAATGACACTGTCAGCGGCGGCGGCGGCGATGACATCGTCAATGGCGGGGAGGGTGCGGACAGCCTGTTTGGCAATTCGGGCCTTGATACGCTCAATGGTGGCAGCGGCGCCGATCAGCTGTTCGGTGGCGCAGACAACGACACGCTGAACGGGCAAGGTGATGCGGACTTCCTCAATGGCGGCAGCGGCAACGACACACTGAACGGCGGCGACGCCAACGACGCTCTGGTAGGCGACGAAGGCAACGACACGCTCAATGGTGGCGGTGGAAACGATATCCTGTCGGGCAACAACGGCAATGATACGCTTGCCGGTGGTGCCGACAACGACACGCTCAACGGTGGCAGCGGAACCGACAATCTGTTTGGTGGTTCGGGCAGCGATACCTTGCAAGGGCAGGGCGGCAATGACTTCCTGCAGGCTGGTTCGAACAATGACTTCCTATTCGGTGGCGCTGGTGATGACATCATGGAAGGCCGCGAAGGAACCGACCTTCTCAACGGCGGCGCTGGCACCGATAGCCTGACTGGTGGGACTGGCACGGACACGTTCGTGTTCGCCGCGGGGTTTGGCAACGACACGGTCACGGACTTCGAGGACGACATCGATCAGCTTGACCTGACTGCGTTCAATTTTGCGACCGTCAATGGCGCGCTGTCCTTCGCTGCTGACGTGGCGGGCGATGTTGTCTTCACCTTCGGGCCCAACACGTTCACCATCGAGAACACCACCCAAGCGCAGCTCGTGGATGATATTCTGATCTAGCCAGTGGCGATAGCCACGGCGGTATTTGGCTTTTCATGTATCGAGCGGTTTAAGATCGCTCATCTACTTTGAGCTTGCCGCTTAAATTCAGCGTTCCGAAGGAAACCTAGCCGGCATAGTTGCCGACTGGACTACGAATGCTCGTGCTGCACCCCTTGCCTTAGCGTCAAAAAGCTTATTCGATGCCAGTAAACAGGGGTTGGGCAAACGATGATCAACGAAACAACGGGCGCAAACAACAACGTCCAGCAAGCGCAGAACACTGGGCTCGCATTGGGCAATGCCGATGTCGCCACCGTCCGGATCAACGGCTCGATTGTCACCGTTGGTCTGCCCAACCAGCCACGGCAGATAAGTTCATCAGACGCCAGCAACTCGGCCAACAACGCCACCAACACAACCATACTGCCGGGCACATCGGACGCTGTCTTCGCCAATAACGTGCTGGCGCCGTTTAGCTTCGGGGTTGGCGATATCCAGCTGTTCGAAATTTCCGAACTCTACTTCGGGCAACAGGTGCGCCTCACGGCTTTCAGCCAGGAAACTGCCCTGCGTGTTGCGATTCACGATTCATTCGGTCAGGGCCTCGCCGTTGGCGGCAACGTATCTCCGCAGTTTCCCGCCAATCCAGCCCTCATCGAGGTCGGCAACACAAATTTCAATCAGAACTTTTTCTTCGCGGTAGCCGGGGCCCAGACGACCACCACGAACAACATCTTTGATCCATCGACGAACTTCCTGACCGACTTAAATCCAATTTTCAGTCAGGCTGGACCGATCCAGACGCTGATTGAAGTGCTTTCGCCCGACTATGATTTCTATACCGTCGATGCCAGTGCCGGTCAGGTTATAGGCTTTCAGACCAATCTACCTGGCGCGATCATTCAAGTCTTCGACCCCAACGGACAGCTGCTGTTTGGTCAGGCTGCGACTGACGAATTCGGTGAGCCCGTTGGTAATCTTTCAAACGTGTATTCCCCCGTTTCGCCCTTGCCCGGCGATGCCAACAGCACCGTGGCAAGCGGTTTCATCGCGACACAGTCGGGGACGTACACGGTGGGGATCATGTCCCCGCAGGATAACAACTATACCCTCGATTTGACGGTAGCCGAGCGGGCAATCATCGACCAGCCTGTCGGTACAACGCAGGTTTTCTTCCTCGACTTCAATGGGGCACCGGGGAGTCTCCTGTCCGGGTTACCCAATGCTGGGCCGCAGAATTTCTCTCCGCTGTCGGATTTCCTGCCGGGTTTCGGTATCTCGGCAAATCAGGAAAACGCTCTCATCAACGCGATTATCGCGCGATTCACCCAGCTAATTCGTGACAACATTGCTGCGGTCTCCGAGAACGGGAACTTCGCGGTTTCCGGCACGCCTGGGGAGTTTGCGGTCACAATCCTCAACAGCCGCGATCACCCCGATCAGACCAACAACCCGAACGTGTCGAGCATCGTTATCGGTGGGACACGCAATCAGGCCGGTGTCCCAACCAACGCCCAAGATCCTGTCCGCTGGCTGTCTGAAACCATTGATATCGGCAATTTCGACCTGGGTGATGATGCCATCGTTCCGCTCGATGCGTTTGCCGCGCCTGCCGGAACGGACGTTGACTCTATCCAATCACTATCTCGGGCGTCCAACGTCACACAGATTCAGATTGTTGCCGAAGTGATTGCGCAGAGCGCTGCCGCAGCAGCAGGTCAACTGCTCGGGAATTTGACCACCTCAAATCAGCTTGGCGGAAGCCCCATTGCGACCCAGGATCAGCGTGGCTTGCCCCTGCAGGCGCAAATTGGCTCTGGCCCGGACGACGTTTTTGGAACCGCAGATGACACGCCGATTGGCTTTCTCCCTGACAGGTTGGCCCTTCTCCAAGGCGGCCTCGGTGGTTTTAACACAACCGGATCGATGTCCTTTGCGTTGGGTACGGGAACCGGCGGCGTTACGGGTCCATCGACGACCCCGACGAACGGCAATGACCTGCTGACCGGGACTGCGCAGGCCGACGCCATAAGCGCGTTGGATGGCGCAGATACCATCAACGGACTGGGGGGTAACGACACCCTGAACGGAAACGTCGGCAACGACATCGTCAATGGCGGCAATGGCGACGATACGCTGCGCGGTCAAAACGGGTCCGACGAACTCAACGGCGGAACGGGCAGCGATCTTCTAGAAGGGGGTGCAGGCACCGATACGCTCAACGGCGACAATGGCAACGATACGCTGAACGGAGGAACTGGCAACGACACCTTGTCTGGGGACGGTGGAAACGACGTCCTTAACGGCAATGCTGGCAACGATACGATCAATGGCGGTGATGGAAATGACCAGCTGTTTGGTGGTGCTGACTTCGATACTCTCGACGGTCAGGGTGGTGACGATTTCCTCAACGGGGGGTCATCGAATGACATTCTGAGAGGTGACGCGGGCAATGATGGTCTGGTCGGCGGCGACGGTAATGACAACCTTGATGGCGGCGCCGGCCGAGATACGCTCTCAGGTGAACTCGGTGACGATCTTCTCAGCGGTGGTGCTGGTAACGATACGCTGAACGGTGGCGGCGGAAATGACCGGCTCTTTGGTGGCTCCGATTTCGATACGCTTCGCGGCCAGGGTGGCAACGACGTGCTGAATGGCGGGGCCTCAAACGATATCCTTACCGGTGACGAGGGCGACGATGAGCTCCTCGGAGAGGCGGGCAACGACAACCTCAATGGCGGCACGGGTAATGATCAGCTTTTTGGCGGCTCAGGCAACGATACCCTCAACGGCAGCACTGGCAGCGACTTCCTGAACGGCGGCGCGCAAAACGATAGCCTGTTTGGCGGCTCAGGCAACGACACGCTCATTGGCGGCGATGGCAACGACGACCTCGAAGGTGGAGGTGGGATTGATGTTCTGTCTGGCAACGAAGGCGATGATGTCCTCGCAGGTGGTGCCGATAACGACACCTTGAATGGCGGGGGTGGCGTAGACCGTCTGTTTGGCGGGTCCGGCAATGACCTATCGCGCGGGCAAGCTGGAAATGACTTCATATCTTCGGGGGCGGGCGACGACAGGCTCGAAGGCGGCAACGACAACGACAGCCTGTTCGGTGGCTCCGGTCAGGACACCTTGATCGGGGAAGCTGGAAACGACTTCCTTCAGGCGGGCAGCGGCAGCGATTTCCTGTTTGGCGGGTCCGGCAACGACACGCTGGACGGTCGAGAGAGTATAGATGTCCTGAATGGCGGTGCGGGTGACGATACCCTGATAGGAGGAACGGGGGCGGATACCTTCATATTCGCCCCTGGCTTCGGCAACGATACGGTCACCGACTTCCAGGACAATATTGACGAGCTGGACCTGACGGCCTTCAACCTCGCCTCGATCAATGGCGCTCTATCGTTCGCAAACGAAGTCGGTGGCGATGTCGTCTTCACCTTCGGTCCGAACACCTTCACCATCGAGAACACGACCGAAGCGCAGCTGGCAAACGATATACTTATCTGAAAAGCCTGCATGCACGCGCTGATTGGCCCACTCGCGGCAGACGGCGGCATTGACAGCTTCACTCCGCTTGTCGTTATCGGGGAAACACACATTCCGAGGACAAATGCCCAAGACCTTCCATTTCATCAGCGGGTTGCCGCGTTCCGGTTCGACCCTGCTCGCCGCGCTTTTACGGCAAAATCCGCGCTTTGCTGCCGGAATGTCGAGCCCGATGGCTTCGCTGTTCGACGGCATCATAAGCCAGGTCTCCGCCGGCTCGGAGCTCTCCAGTATGGTAAGCGATACCCAGCGTGCGGAAATCCTGAAGGGCCTTTTCACAAGCTACTATGGTGAGCAGCAAGAGGACGTCATCTTCGATACCAACCGGGCTTGGACGGCGAAGATGTCAGCGGTCCTGCAGTTGTTCCCTGATGCAAAATTCATCTGTTGCGTTCGCGATGTCGCGTGGATCATGGACTCCATGGAGCGGCAGTATCGCCAGAACGCGTTCGAGAACACGCGCCTTTACAACAACCCTGGCGAACGAGCGACGGTCTACACGCGCCTTGAGGCCTTGGCTCACGCCAATCGCCTGGTCGGGTTTCCCTACCACGCCCTGCGCGAGGCATGCTGGGGCGAGTACGCCAACCGCCTGGTGATCATTGACTACGATATTTTCGTCAACCAACCGGCGGATGCGATTGGGTTGCTCTACTCCTTTCTTGATGAAGAGCCCTACCAGCATGACTTTGAGGCCGTCGATTACGATGCGCCTGCCTTTGACACGCAACTGGGTGTCAGCGGACTGCACAAAGTCCATCCAAAGGTTTCGCCGCGTCCCCGCAAAACGATCCTGCCGCCTGACCTTTTCGAACGCTATTCAAACATGGCATTCTGGCGCGATCTGACCAATTGCGAGGCCTACCGGATTGTTCAGCAAGCACCAAAAGGCTGAGCGCGTATAGCCGCTTCGCTCTTATGGGCTCGTTGAACCACTGCAGGCGTCCCTTTTCCCAAAAAGCAGAAATTTCAATGCGACGGTTTGCAACTAGCCAAATCTCGAAATTAAGCGCAACGGTGCAACTTATGATTTCCGTTACGGCAAATAATGCCGCGCCCACTTCCTTGGAGAATCCCTATGGTCCAGATCGACGCAACGGCGCTCAACAGCACCTTCAGCGCCTTTCAAACATCCTCCGTTGAATTCAACCCGGGAACGGGAACCGATTTTTCCTACACGTGGGACACAGCTTCAGGAGGTGGCGGAAACCAGATCACGGCGTTCGGCTATCTGGGTGACTTTGATGCGACAACATTGGCTGGAACCGTCAACGCGATCACGCTGTTCGATTCCAGCTTCAGCGCAATTTTTGGGATCAGCGGGCTCAACGATCCGCTCACCGACTTCATCGATACGGGTTCCTCGCAAGCGCACTACGAAAAATTCTGGAACAAGGTTCTCGACGGCGAGACGATTTTCTATGCGCCGACAAACGGAAGCACCCTTGAGATTTTCGGCGACATAACGCGGGTTCCCATCGCGACCACATACAATGCCGCGGCGGATCAGTTCTTCGGCGCGGACTTCACTTTCACCAGTGGCATTTACGTCGGTGACGCCGCCATCATTAATCTAGGCGGTGTCTTGAACGGTGGCGACGATGTTTTCACAAACATCACCGGTACCATTTACGGCGATGCTTTTGACACGGCGTCTAGCGCAACGCTCTCCGGCACGCTGAATGGCGGTGATGATACCGTCTCGATTACCGACCCGATCCAGCAAAGTTCAGATAGCAGTTTCACCTTTAGTACCATCTTCGGCGACGCCGGTGACATCGGTGTGGACGGCGTTGTGAACGGTGGCGATGACGCCGTCACGATCAGGAACGCAAACGGTGGCGGCGCAGTCTATCTGGACGTTGAGGACGTGGAGGGCGCCATCACCGGTGGTGACGATACACTTCTGGTCGAAGTCCTCATTCCCGGACGAAACTTTACAGAAGTAGGGGTGATAACTGGTGACGGGCAGGCAATAACCACTACGACGGTGACCACCAAAGCCGAGGGTGGCGATGATTCCATTACACTTCGCAACGCGAGCACTGTCGGAGTTGTCGGCGATTTCAACACTGTCTCTGGCAGAAGTGCTGATGGTGGAAACGATACGATTATCATCGAATCGACGTTCATGCGAACCCCAACGAACAATCACTTCCAAACAGAAGGAAAGGCAAATGTAATTTACGGGGACTTCGTATCTATTGGAGGGTCAAATTTTGAAGAATTTCGAGGTGGTAACGACCGTATCACAATAATCAATAATTTTTCTGATATCATTTTTGGTGATATAGACTCACATTTGGGCGACAGTATTTCCTTTTTTGGCGGAGATGACATCATCTCCTTAGTTTTTGATCGTCAATACTCATCTACTAGTCCTATCATTTTTGGCGATGTTAACGAATTTACCGCTGCGTTTGCAGAATTCGGAGACGATACGATCATCTACGATGTCCGCGGCTCTCTGAGCGCTTCGACATCGATCTACGGCGACGTGAACGAGCTATCGGATGTGGCCGGAGGCAGCACGGTTGCATTCGGTGATGACACAATCACTGCATTGTCGGGTGGAACGTACCATTTCACCGCCTACGGCGATGCTTTCGATCTGTCGTTTTCGAACAGCTCGACGGTCGTCTTCGGCAATGACACTATTCGCACCGGCGCCGGCGACGATCGATTGTACGGCGACTTCCAAAATGTAAGCGGCCTGAGCGGCCTCGGCAGCGTCAGCGGCGGCGATGATATTCTCGACGGGGGAATGGGGAATGACTTCATCGATGGTGGTGTTGGCAACAACACGGCCGCATTCGATTCCATTGCCCGATCCGTCTCGGTTTTCCTTGAGGGTATCCCGTTCACCGGGTCGACCTCCACTAGTCTGATCCACGCCTTCGGCCAAGGTATGGATCAGCTGATCAACATTCAGAACGTCATCGGGTCTTCGGCGCCCGACACCATCATCGGTGATGACAGTGTCAATGTGTTGTCAGGCGGCGCGAGCAAGGACCGGATTTCCGGCCTCGACGGAAACGACGTCATCAATGGCGATGGGGGCGATGACCGACTGAACGGGAATGTCGGCGATGACACCGTGATGGGCGGCGGCGGCGCTGACATCGTTAATGGCGGCGTGGGCAACGATACCCTCGTTGGCAATTCCGGCGAAGACACCCTCAATGGCGGCAGCGGCGCAGACTCGCTGTTTGGCGGTGCCGACAACGATCTGCTCAATGGTCAGGGCGATGGGGACTTTCTCGACGGAGGCGCGGGCAACGATACTCTGAACGGCGGCGACGGCAACGACGCACTGGTCGGCAACGACGGCAACGACAGCCTCGATGGCGGCGGCGGCAACGACATCCTTTCCGGCAATGCGGGCGTTGACAGTCTCGCGGGCGGGTCCGGCAATGACACGCTCAATGGCGGCGGGGGGAACGATTTTCTCTTCGGTGGCTCGGGCGCGGATACCTTGCAGGGCCAGGGCGGCAATGATCTGCTGCAGGCTGGCGCAAACAACGACTTTCTGTTCGGCGGCGCTGGCAATGATCTGCTTGATGGCCGCGAAGGCACCGATACGCTCAATGGCGGCTCGGGCACCGACACCCTGACAGGGGGAACGGGCATCGACACCTTCGTGTTCGCGCCCGCTTTCGGCAACGACACGGTCACCGACTTTCAGGACGATATTGATCAACTTGATCTGACCGCGTTCAACTTCGCCAGCGTCGGGGGCGCGTTGTCGTTCGCAGCCGATGTCGGCGGCGACGTCGTCTTCACCTTCGGGCCCAACACGTTCACGATTGAGAACACAACCCAGGCGCAGCTTACCGATGACATCCTGATCTGAGGCTTGGCGCGTCACCCCTGAGATGGCGCTTTGAACTATCTGACGCTCCCGTGATTGCCCTTGCGGAAGCTTGGGTGCTCGTGCACGGTCGCACGCCCATGGCGCTGCGCGGTGCCAGGCAAAAACAGGGAGTTTGGCGTGGCGCATAAATTCTTCGAATGGCTACCGAGCTTTCAGGTCAACCTGACCGATAGCGCGGAGAGCGGCGGTAATGATCAGACCGATTCGCAGATCATAGCTCTGCCAAATGGCGTGATTGGGGTTACTTGGAACAACAACGCTTTTGGGCCAAGCGCGCCCAATTCGAATGAGCCACAGGCGATCACGCGTGTCTTTTCGCCGCTGGACGGCGATGTCGGGTTTTCGGAACGCGTCAGCAGTATCGAGTTCGATGAAGACTATTGGGTGACATCTGATGGCCAGCTGATTGGTATCGGGATCCAGGAAGGCACCTCCGACAGCGTCTCACAACCAGACGGCGTTTTCTCGTCCAACAGCTTCGGTCTATCAGGTCTTTTCCGCCAGCAGGCAACTACGAACGCCTCCGGGGGGCCCGATGGCATTGTTGACCCCGGGTTGACCAACCCCAATACGGCGGGGATCGTCATCAATGGCGACCTGTTCCGGGTCAATGCGTTCGAGACCGTGTTTGGCAGCGGCAATGGCGATCTCATTGCGCGCTTTCAGAACCCGTTTACCGGCAATTTCTCCCGCGTCACGATTTGGGACAATGGCACCAGCAATGGCAATGGGCTCGCCGGCACCGACGTTATCGCCTTGGGTGATGATCGGTTTGTATTCGCCGTCGGCGACAAGGACCCTGGCGCCGATGACGTAGCTTTCTCGATCTGGGTCGTCGATCAGAACTCCTCGACCGGATACACGCGCATCGTTCAGGATGACACTGTTGCCGCATCAAGCGATGAGATCGCTGATGTCGGGATCGCGCCGCTGGACGATGACAAGTTCATTATCACCTATACCTCCGGCGCTGGCGGGACGAACACTGGCGTGCGCGCACGGGTTTACGACAAGGATGGCAACGCGCTGACCGGTCGGCTGGTGCCGGCCGATCTGTTTTCCGGTAATCAGATCATGCCCGCCGCGGTCGATCTTGGCGATGGCGGGTGGTTGTTCGTCTGGGTCGACGAGCCGACGGTATCCTTGCGGGGGCAAGCCTACCGTTTTGACGGCACGGACTATGTCAAGGACGGCGATGCCTTCGTCATCGAAGACCTCGCCAATCTGTCTTTTCTTGACGTCCGCGACCCAAGCCTGGCTCTGCTCGAAGACGGCCGGGTTGCCATCTCATGGACCCGCGTCGAAAGCGGCGACGCCGACATCCGCATGGCGATTTGGGATGGGCGGGACGGGCCCAATCTACCGTCGGCGGGCAGCTCCGGCGTTCAGGTTGGTACCCCGGGCACCGATCAGATGCAGCTGACCGCCTTCACGGTGGAAAGCTACGGGCACACGAGCAACGATGTCTTTATCGTCGACCAAAACACCAACCCTCTGGTTGAGATCATCGATGGGGGCAATAGCACCGGCGATCAGTTGATCGTTGTCAGCCGCGCTGCGCCGAGCCTCGAAAACGTCGACATCCGTTCCATCGAACTGTTCGGCTTTGATGATACGCCCTCGACGGCCTTTTTCGGCCTGACGCTTGCAGCCAACCAGTTCGGAATCGGGAAGATTGCGCCAGACGCGACAGTCGCATTTAACGATGACGTTGATCGGCCGGAAGTCATCACCATTCGGGTGGGCAACGGTTCCAGTTTCGATGGCAGCGCGCTTCAGCCCGTATCGCCCGGGACGACCGAATTCGGGCGCTTTTTCATTACAGGCGATGAGGGCGACAACACCATTATCGGCACGCTTTGGACCGATCTCATCGTCGGCAACGCTGGTGCCGATACGCTAGAGGGCGGAGCTGGCGACGACATCCTGACCGGTGGCGCGGGTGGCGACCGGCTCGACGGCGGCGATGGGCAAGATACCGTCGCCTACGGCGGCTTGATCGGCTTGACGGTGGATTTGCAGAACCTAAACCGGAACACGGGTGAGGCGGCTGGCGATACCTATGTCTCGATTGAGAATATCAATGGCAGCAGCGGCGAAGATGATCTGTCTGGCGACAGCGGGAACAATGTCATCAATGCCGGCGAGCGCAACGATCAGCTGGACGGCCGGGGCGGCAACGACATGCTCATCGGCGGCGAAGGAAATGATGTTCTCAGCGGCGGAACCGGCAATGATCGCATCTACGGAAACGAAGACTTCGACACGCTCACCGGTGGGTCGGGCAATGATCTGCTTGACGGTGGCCGTTCCAACGATGTGCTCGATGGCGGCGGGGGCAACGACACGCTCATCGGCGGTGATGGCAACGACAATCTCAGCGGTGGTGGGGGTGTCGACCTTCTTTCGGGTAATGGTGGTAACGATGTCATGGCGGGCGGTGCCGACAATGACACGTTGAATGGTGGTGGCGGCAATGACCGTATGTTCGGCGGTGCGGGCGATGATATATCCCGCGGGCAGTCGGGCACCGATTTTATCTCCTCAGGCGCAGGCAATGATCGCCTGGAGGGCGGAGCGGAAGACGATTTTCTGTTCGGCGGGTTTGGGGTTGATACGCTGCTTGGCGAAGGGGGCGATGATGTCCTGCAGGCGGGCGCAAGCAATGATTTTCTGTTCGGCGGCTCAGGTGACGACAGGCTGGAAGGCCGAGAAAACAATGACCTGCTGAACGGCGGTGCGGGCAATGACATACTGATTGGCGGACCTGGCGCAGATACATTCGTGTTCGCGCATGCCTTTGGCAACGACACGGTCACGGACTTTCAGGACAATATCGATCAGCTGGATTTCACTGCGTTCAATCTCGCCACGGTGACCGGTGCCTTGTCCTTCGCGGCTGATGTCGAAGGCGATGTGGTATTCACTTTCGGGCCCAACACCTTCACGATCGAAAACATCACCCAAGTCCAGCTGATCGATGATCTTTTGGTTTGAGGCGGCGTCCAGCCAAGATGGGCACCATTCGCTTGTCATAGCGACGTGTATCGCTGATCAATGCTAATCAGCCGTAGCTTGCATGCGGTCTCAGCAACTCGATCACCTTAAGCCTTCAAGGCATCTTCATGGATATACCAGTCATCCCATAGCGACACTTCTGGTAGCCAGCGCTGGTACCCGTGACCGGTCAGCAGGTCATAGAGTTCCTGTCGCCGCTTCTCCTCACCGGAGTGCTCTATCGTCATAAAATCAAAGCGGAAGGAACTGAAATCAAAGGCGGACAGTATCTCCAGCTCGCTGCCCTCAGTGTCCACCGACAGGTAATCGATCCGATTTGGCGCATCAACTTCGAGCAAAAGGTCGTGCAGAGTGACGGTCTCAACCTCTACACGCTCGGCTTCTTGTCGATTGCCATTCCGCTCATGGATGTCATTCGGCACCAGGTCCGCAATGCGCGAAAGCTCGGGGATTGTGGAGCATGAGAACTCAATTCGCTCTCCGGTGACATGGTGAACACACTTCTTCGAGATGGCCGCCGTTCGGTTTGCGTCCAGGGCCGCGTGCCAGGTGGGGTTCGGTTCAGCAAGCAAGCCAGTCCACCCATAGCCCTTCTCAAGCAGGAGGGTGTTACTTAGAGCGTGTCCATCGCAAGCACCAAACTCTACAAAGTATCCGCCATGTTTTTCCGACGTCTTGTAGAGTATCCAAAGATCTTGCAGTATTTGGGCATGGGAGCGCCGTCGTTGCAAGAACGCAAATGAGAAGAAAGCCAACATCTCGTCCAGATCGCTTTCTATTGGCTCTTCCCGATCAGTGCGCAAATAATGCCAAAAGAAACTCGAGAGGAATTGCCGCTCCTGTTTGTGGAGCTTCGCCATCAAGTTTTCAGGTTCGTGCATCAGCAAATCGCGGCCATAAAAAGCCTGATTTGCGAGCCAACGCTCGGAGAATAAAGAGCTTTTCGGGTTCTTCATGCCGGGGTGTGTCTCCTAACGCAGATCATTGTTCGAACGATCTACCAGTCTGATCGCGTCATGTTAATTGGCTAACTCGGCTCGGTCTTCGTTCAGGGGCCACCATGCCCAACGCGCGGTCGACCTTTTGGGGCGGCGCTCTCCTTTGGAAAGCGGGTCTCTGCCGAACCCAAACTGCAAACCGCTAGGTATCCTAGCGGCACTATGGGGCGTCATTACCTGGAAAGTAAAAATGACTTTCTGGCTATCAGATCAATAGGATAAAGAAATATTTCACAACAAATATCACAGTATAAATCCTAACGGAGCTAAGGATACTGATAGGATGATTTGGAGAAGAAAAATCCCGATAAAGATTCTATCAATATTCGTGGAAAGCCTCAATTTCATTTGGGTACAGGTGAGGCTTGTAGCGTTCGATCAGTGAGCTCACGGCGCCTCGCTTATCAGCAAAATGCTCGGAAAGTCGCTTGCGCACCAAATGTTCATCGTCCGCAGGCTTTGTTTTCGATGTCACAACATCACTGTCGATGATTACTGGCTCCAGACCAAGGAACTGGAACACACGGTCCATTGCCGGCTGCTGATCGGACACGAATGCTTCAAAAGATAAGGTAAGTATATTATCAGTTGGAAAAGTCTCCAGAAACCTTTTGAATCTCGCGCTGTAATCACTGTCATGTATAAAATTGATCGTAGAAAGGTCGGCAGTGTTCAGGATCTCGTCGGAAATGCTACCGTGTTTTAGTTTATGGTCTTTGTATTGCCGAAATTGAGAGATACAGCGAGAAACTGGTTCTCGAAATATGATGATGATTTTGCAGTTCGGATTGAAAGCGAAGATACGCTCAGGCACAGCTATGTATGACGGCGACGCTTCGCCGGTCAGCGCCGAGGCGTCATTTGGGTCATAATTGAGCAGTTCGTGGTACTCGTACGACCATGAGCCCTCGGGCGGCAGGGCCACAAAATCCCGACTGAAATAATGGAGCTCCTTAAACTTCGCCGGCGTCACCCGGGGGTGTTTTGACAAATGCTCGTAGATAGTTGTCGTCGCGGCTTTCATCATGCCGACGATGAGGAAGTCGGGATATGCGTGCATAGCTATGCTAGCTCGGCTCGTGCACGAGGACGAAGGTGTCCTGATAGTTTCGCGCGCCTGGTTTGGCCGCCCATTTGCCAACCTCGTAAGAAACGATCTGAAGCCCCGCTTGCTCGATCATTTCTCGCCAAACCTTGTACGAGTACCCGCCAAAAAAGTCTTGCCCACTGTAGGCATAGAAGCACCCGGGCTCGGCTTCCTTTACGGCGCGGTGCGCACCGGTATCTTTGACATATTTGAAGAAATGGTGATCGATGATGAAGGCGGTGATGAACGCGCATCCGTCCGGCTTCAGCATCCGCTTCAGTTCATGCATGTAGGCGAGGCTGTCTTCCCTAACAAGGTGCGTGAAGACAGATATGGCAAACGCCAAATCGATATCCGCGTCCGGAAGGAAGGGTAGGGTGTATTCGTTCTGCACCGCGTCATCACGGTCGTCGAAGTAATAGTTATTTTTGGACGGTATGGTGTGGAAGGTAACATTGTCGTGGCCAGCTGCGATGTTGTCCGTGCACCACCGAATGCCGTCTTCCCAAACATCGCATCCGAAATAGCGCCCGTCTTTGAGGAAGTGCGCAAACGGATAGGCAAGGCGGCCTGAACCGCAGCCAATATCGACGATGTTGGACGAATGCTCCAAGTCGAACCGGGTGGCCAACTCACGGAACATGTTGGTCATGGCCCCCTTGAAATGAGCGTAACCATCGCTGCCGATTTTGTTGATATAAGAGATTGGTGGGAGTGCCGTATCTGGGAGCAAATGGCAGTACTTAACAGTGTCCATGATGGACTGTTCCGCCGCCTGATGTGATTGACGCGCAGCAGCCAGCGATTTGACATATGCGCTCGGTTCTTCGGCCATTCCAGTTCCTTCATTTACTGCTTTACGCATCGCTTGGTCATTCCTTTGCCACATAGCGTCCCGAAGGTTTGGTGGACTTTGGCCCATCCCGCTCGGCTCACCGTACCTTGTTGTGTAGCCGGCACGATGACAATTCTCTCTGCTGATCTAAGTGATCTGGCAAAACGAAGGGTGGTTTGTAATCACGGCGTTCCGATGCAATCAAGCTGGCTTAACCGATCTACGCTGAATATCTTGACTTGTGCCGTCGTTCCGCCCATTCGGGACGAAAAGGTTGTCATACATTCGTTTAGCTATCAGGTCATAACCTCAAAGAGTTTAATCGCTGCGTGAATGAGCACAATGAAATGGTTAGCTTATCACGTGTTTTCAGTATCGCGTATTGCCTGATTAACGACTATTTCCGCTTGAGTAAGTTAAGAAGTCGCGTCCACGTATATTCATGAAATTTTCCTCTGTCGCAAAATTTGGAAGATTCGAAAATCGGTTGACCGAAGGGTCCGCTGATCGCCTGGCAATGTATCGCGATCCACAATTCGCCGACGAGATCGGCGAGCATGTTGATCAACTTGTCGCGCATCGACAGATTTTATCCTTAGACGTCTTTGATACTTTATTATTGAGAGATAATTCATCGGAACTAAGCCGATTTATTGAAATTGGGAGGCGAATTGCAAAACATACAGCAACAGTTACCGGTCGTGAGGTTAACGACATCGATGGGTTCGTTGCCCGTGAATTGGGCACGAAAGCAACCTACCGGGCGTCGAGGCTTGTGAACGGTTGCCGCGAAGGCTCATTGACGGAGATTCATCAGACCGCTAGCGGGGTGCTGAGCGGTTCTCATGCCTACGCAGATGCATTTGTTGAGATCGAACTCACTTACGAAAGTGAGACCGTCACCCTAAACCCATTTTGGATAGATGTGATTGAGCGGCATCGCGAGAACGGCGGCAGGGTGCTTTTGCTGACGGACATGTATATGCATGCGAGCCAAGTTGCGCAGCTACTTGAGCGGGCCGGTCTCGAGCGGCAGGACTACGATTTTTTGATATCGAGCGCCGATGAAAAACTATCGAAAGCCTCTGGCCAAATATTTAGCTTTGCCGAAGATAGCTTGTCGCTCATGAGCGATGACTTTGTCCACTTTGGCGATAGCCTGCGCGGCGACTTCGTGCAGCCTCGACGATCAGGTTGGACCGCGATGCACCTACCAATATCACATGCGGCGATCGCGGCCCGGAAAGATGATCATATGAAAAGTTTGAGCCGTGTCGTATCCGAGTTTGGTTTCACCCCATCCGTTGCCTGTCCACAGTGAGCTGCGAGAACGCCGCGTGGTCGTCCTGAAAACAAAATACCTATGTCTCAAGCTCTGACCGATGTCATCGGTCGAAACATTGTCGGCCCAGTCGTCCACCAATGGTTGCTTGGGCTTGACCAGTATTTCAGCTATTTCGGCGACCAGCGAACGTCTTTTCTTTATTGCGCGCGCGCCGGTGTGCGCATCAACCGGCTCTATGAGCTTTATCTCAAGGGGTTAGATCGGGAGGTTCCTCCATCCCATCATCTCTTTTGGGCGTCGCGGATCTCCTTGTGCAAGGGCACCTACACCCGACAGCCCGAACGGGCCTCGCAGATCATCGCGCACGAATACTTCCATCAGCCCCTTCGAGATGTGGTCGCAGGGCTGATGAGGAACGCGGATGAGCGACTTTCCGTAAACCTTGAAGCCCTGACTGACCGCGATTTGGATGCGCATGGCCAGAACTTCCCCGGTTGGCTCAAGAGCGAGCATCGTCTGGTCGAACCGACGCGGAGCTACCTCGAAGATTGCAGCAAGCAGTTCGACGCCCATCTGCAAACTTGGACCGACAATAGCGACCGCATCGTGCTGGTCGATAGCGGCTGGCGCGGAACAATGCAGTCGCTCCTGACGCATGCCTACCCGGACACGGAGTGGGCCGGCCTCTATGTGGGGCGGATCCTAACCCCTGGTTTTGATCCAGCGATCGCCGACAAGGTAATCGGCATTCTGTTTCAGGCCGAAAGCGTTGATCTGCTTCGGCCCGAGACATCTATCGTTGCCCACAGACATCTGTTTGAGACCATGCTCGAGCCGAACGGGCCCTCAATTGAGGATATTCCGGGCGGATCAGAAGATGCCATCGTTCGCCAGCAAATCGAGCAGAACCTGGCCGACCCGCTCGATCCTGAAGCTGACAGAGTTTATGCCCGTGTTCTGGACTACATAAAGGACAACGCCGGCCTCGGCCCTGCAGAGATCGTCGCGAATTACCAGAAGGCGTTACCTGAGCTTGCTCGCATTCTGCTGCGACCATCCCGAGAGGAAGCGTTCGCGCTTGCTTGCAAGGATCGGTCGGCGGATTTTGGAAAGTCTCTTCTTGTTCCGGTCTTGATCACGGACCCGGACCCATCCAACCCAGCCCATGCAAACGCAGACCTGCGCGTCGCGCACGCTTTGTGGTCACAGGGGCAAACGGCGCTAGAGTTTTCCGGCCTGATTAGAACCGAGCGCCAGGATCGGATCACCAGCGCCTCCGATCTTTCCACCTATTTCGACCCCATCGCTGAAGGTGGCGAAAGTGATAGGGCTGAGCGACCCGATGAGAGCGAACTCCCACCTTCGGTCGCCATTATCACCCGCACCAAGAACCGTCCGCTTCTATTGAAGCGCGCTGCCACAAGTGTCGCTGGGCAGACCTTCTCCGATTATAGCTGGGTGGTGGTGAACGATGGTGGTGACGAGGAGGCAGCAAAAACAACCGTGCTGAGTGGTTGCGTCGACTTGAGGCGCATAACGTTTGTGTCAAACGTCAAAAGTCTGGGGATGGAAGCCGCATCCAACGTCGGCATCCGAGCTGTGAACAGCAAATATGTGCTCATTCACGATGACGACGACAGTCTTCATCCTGATTTCCTGAAACGCGCGGTCGAATTTTTGGATAGCGAGGCCGGTGCCCGTTATGGTGGCGTCGTTACCGGATCCATTTACGTGTCCGAGGAAATCGTCGGCGACACTGTCGTTGAGCATGAGAGATCACCCTACAAGGGCTGGCTGCGCAACATTCATCTGTCGGAGATGTTGGCGGAGAACACATTCCCGCCGATCGCCTTCCTCTACAGACGCTCGGTTTATGACGAAATCGGCGGGTATGATGAAGAGTTCCCGGTCTTGGGCGATTGGGTTTTCAATCTCGAATTTCTTCTCAAGGCTGACATCAAAGTCATCCCCGACCCGCTGGCCTATTATCACCATCGTGATCGCGGAGACAGTTCGAAGGACACCGTCTATTCCAATTCTGTCATAGGTGGACAAACGAAACACGAGGAGTTTTCCTCGGTGGCGCGAAACAAATTCATGCGCCGACATGCTGAATCGAACGCAATCGCGGCTGGCGCGATTATGGCGTACTTCGGGCATGACCTTCGAGCGAGCGTTCGCAACCTTGCAGAAGGGCTGAATAAACCACAGCCGGTCCCCGTCGCCCCTGTTTCTGCGGCCCCGGTTGCTCCTGCGCCGAACGAAGACGCGACACGCGAAATTGATCGCTTGTGGTTGTTGAACCATCTTTCGGGTTTCAGGGCTGCTTGGAACCGACCCAAACTGCATCCGAGCAAATCGAACGCCAGCGAAACGCAAATGGCGTCTTTATCGAGGGTTCTACAGAAGCATCATCGCAAGGTTACGCTCGGCGTTCACCCAACCTTTGATGAAGAAGCCTATTTGGTAAGCAATGCGGATGTCCGAGAGGCGGTTTACTCCGGAAAGTTCTCTTCAGGATATGTGCACTTCCTTGCCTATGGCGTCTTGGAGGGGCGGCCCAGGCCGACGAAACAATCCTGACCTGGTCGTCTTACCGTTATGTCCCTGGGTTTGGCTCAAGCAACTAAAGTGGCAGCACGGTCATAACCTGCAAGCGGCCCGAAACACTCCACGATGTTACCGGGTATTGCCGCTCTCAAGTAGGGCGACCAAGTGGTGGTTGGGTCGCCCAACACGATCTGCAAACGGTGCGCAAACGCGCCACAATTGATCCAACGCCGGAGCGGCCGGCGCATCAATTAGTCGTTTAGCGTGACCGCTTCGCTGTGTTGCCACCGGATGATTGAGCCTCGGCTTCTTTTCTGACTTCACTGTAATCAAGAGGGGCAGTTGGGCCTGCACCACGCCTCTTTCCGCCAAGCTCTTTAAACCGCTGACAGTCTTCTTGGCCGCTCGATGCTTTCGGGCCAATTCAGCGCGCGTTTTGCAAGAGCGCCAAGCCCGTCGAAGAGCTTTCCAGATGGGCGGCCCTTAGGTGATGTTACCAGCTTCCGACCGGATGTCTTGGTGCTCAATTTACGTACGCAATTACAATAAGAGAAATCGGGCAGAAACCGTAGAATCCTTCTAAACAACCATATTATTCAGCAATTTTCTTGATAATCACTTTGACGGGATAATCATCTTATTGACACAAATCGTACGCAATAATAACGCTCACTCAGGCTTTTGCGATCAGCGAAACAGGCTTTGCAATTGACCTTGCCCACCCGACAAGAGCCATTCATTTCAGGCGTGATCGGAGCTGTGCAAACGGACGAACGATTAAGCGCATACACCGGACAGTGACCTCACATGACCAACGTTACGTTCTCGATCGACCCGCCCTTCACCATCGAGGATGAAGCGACGGCGGTTTTCTTTCGCTTCTCGCTGGACCAAGCCCCGGCTCCGGGTAGTTTTGTTTCATTGTATTTGTACTCGACGCCGAACCAGAACGGGACCCTGAACGATCGCGTAACGGGTCAAAACTCCGAATTGAGCCAGTTCGACCTTCCGGCCTTCCTATTCAATCCCGAGTTCCAGGGGGTGCAGAACCTCTTCACCTACAACTACGATGTGTCACCTGGGTTCGATTTTTCCATTATCGAGATCCGCGTGACGGAGCAGGAAGGCTGGATCAAGCTGATCGGCTTCAATGACTTTGTCGATGACGGGCCTCGTGAAGTCTATTGGAACCTCATCGACAACCCGAACGACTCGCAAACAAACACCGTCGTGAACTCCTCAATTTTGTTCACGGAGTACGACACGCGCTCCGAACTGCCGGTCGGCCCGACCACAGGTGATGACACCTTAGACGGCACACCAGGGAACGATACCATTTCGGCGCTAGCCGGTAACGATGTCGTCAATGGTGATGCTGGAAACGATACGTTGAGCGGAGACGACGGCAACGACACGCTCAACGGTGAAGCTGATAACGACATCCTCAATGGCGGCCTCGGAACGGATACGCTAAACGGCGGCGATGGCGCCGACACGCTGAACGGTGGTTCTGGCAACGACACGCTGAATGGCAATGTCGGCAATGACACCATCAACGGTGAGGGCGGCAACGACACGCTGCGCGGTCAGAACGGGACCGATGAGCTGAACGGTGGGGACGGCAACGACACGCTCGAAGGCGGCGCGGGAACGGATACGCTGAACGGCGGTGATGGCGAAGATACGCTCAATGGCGGCGGCGGCCCTGATACGCTCAATGGTGGTGACGACAATGATCTGCTGCTGGGCAGCGCGGGCAACGACACGCTGAACGGTGATGATGGCGATGACCGGCTGTTCGGGGGTGCGGACTTCGACGCCCTCAATGGTGGGCTCGGCAATGACCTGCTGAACGGCGGTACCTCCAACGATGTCCTTGATGGCGGTGGCGGGGATGACACGCTGATCGGCGGCGATGGTAATGACAATCTTAGCGGCGGCGGGGGTATCGATGATCTGTCCGGCGGCGCGGGCAAT